>NZ_CADIKM010000002.1 GCF_902859895.1 Pararobbsia alpina | reverse complement strand
TCTATGCCGCAAACCACCTCGAAATTGGATTCGACGTTTCATCGAATTCGCCTGATGGGCTTGGCGTTGTCAGTGTGAAATCGATGCTCTTGTTTTGAACACCATCCCTAGCTCCTGCGCACTAAGGTCTTGTACTTCGTCGACAAGTATCGCTTGGTAGCGCTCGGGCCCGAGTTCATCAACAAATTCTGACAAAATCTCGGCGCAGCGAGCGCTACTCTCGCCGAAATCCCCCTGCATGGCTTCGGAAGCCCGCGCCGGTCTGTATTGACGGATAAGGTCCAACGACCATTGGCGATGAGTGGCGATGTGGTCAATTTCGAGCACCTGTTTAACCGCGACCCCTGTTCTTATAAATTCAGTAAGGGAACGACCCACCGTTAATACGACGACGTTCTTGAACCTCTTTAGAAAGAGGTACTGCGCCCGCAGCAGTAGGATATTAGTCTTGCCTGAACCCGGCCCCCCCGTTACAAGAAAGGAATTGTCAACTCCAACCTTGTTCACGATATGTGCTTGTTGCGGGTCCAGCTGTTCGGCCTTTGTCCACCAACCTGCATCCACTTTTATTCCCCGTCTCTCAAATCGGAGTTTGTGTTTCGATTGTCAGTAAGTCCGGTCTTTTATTGATAGCTGACAACCGTCGGTAAACTGGTCTTTCAACAGTATATCCGTATAACGTTTCCACTCCACAGAAACGGTCGTTAGCTGCCCCGTGGCGCCACTCCAAAGGTTTGGTCGCTGGCCGCCAAGTCCATAGGCGCGTCATCGCCGCCGCCAATACGCGCTGACCTCAGCTATACGTAATAGCCGCCCGTCTCAAGCGACCAGCTTCCCACGGTTTTAGATGAGCGTCGCGCTTCCGGCCATTGATTGCAGGATGAGCTTGTACCCGGGACGTTGCTCATAGCCCACCCCACAAGTGCGTTGGCCATCGTCGACGAAATCAGCATCCGCCTGACATACATCTAAAGGTCATCGGCGCCGTGCAGTAAAAGTCACCGCCTGCGGAAAGGCGGCTGCCCGGCTGCCAAGTTTTCCTACGCCGGCGTTTAAATGACGTCGCTTTTGAAATGGATTCCAAGAACCCCTCCGCACTGATGCGCGAACCGAAGTCTGCGCCGACGTACATTGAAGAGAGGTCGAACTGTTGTCAATTCTGCTGGAGACATCGCTATCGAAGTCGAAGTCACGACTCGAGACGCGGGGATTTCTGACGCCCGTTTCGTCCCGCTGCGTCGAGTCGTGGACCGAGTTGATTGCGCGCAAAGGCTGCTGGAAGCTGTCAGGCAGCGTCCGAATGAGCAAGAGATGACGGTAGGCGAGGCTCGGCTAAATGCACACCACCCGCACCTCCGCCTACCCGGTAAATTACGTCTGACCGCGGTATCGCCTTTACGCCTCGACGGGGCGTCGAAGAGAGCAGTTATTCGACCGTCTCGTCGCGTATCCCATCCACTTCGTCCCAACGGCGCACTACCGTTGGGTCCAACCAGTCTGCTGCACGACGAATCCAGCCCGCGTCAATCACACCGTCGTTTGAAGACAGCTTTTCGGCTTGAACCCTATCAGCAAGATTTCTCAAACGGTTTGCGCGTTCAAGTTTGGTTGCCCACTCTTCGACTTTCTTGAGGCGCTCGAGCGCCTTCCGCCGCATTTCCGCCTGTCGCAGGTCCTCCGCTGCCTTGGCTTCAGCAACGACCCGGCGTTCAGCGTTTATCTCAGCTTGCACGCGTCGGCGTATCACAAGCTCACGGAGCCGGTCGATGAACGCCACGACTTTACTTTCAACGGACGCGGTCCGGCCGTCGCCAATTTTCGCTAGCTCATAGCCGCCATCAGGTTCGGTCGCCGCAATATCGAATTCACCAGTTGGGTAGTATTCGTACAATTGACTATGCCGGTTGAATCCGAGTTTTTCGTTTCCCTGCCGCTGCTCGCGCGTCAGCGGAATAGCCTCCCGGCGACTTCGTTCGCGGACTTTGAAGGAAAATTTGAAGTCGAGAATGGAAACGAACGCGCGACTATCAGTTTTGGCGTTGGTGGAGATAGGGTAGCCGGCGGCAACTAGCGATTCGAGCAGCAAGTTGAGAAGCAACACCGCACGCAGGCTATTTGCGCTTGACGACTCGACCCACATTAAGCCCGCACCATCGCACAGCGGCCACTCCCGAGAGTCACGCCCCCTACCCTCAAGTCTTTTCGCAATTCGCTTGGTCAGTGGCAAACAATCTTCTAGTGACGTTCGCAGTGGCACGCTCGGCACAGCAGGGCGATGCGGCGAGTCGGTTTCAATTCCTTCGCGATAGCGCGCATCGAACAATTCGTCTCGAGGTACCGAGTACCGAGAACTACGATGGGTGGTCGGTCCCTTCGTTGGGCGCAGCGGCGGCTTCTTGACTCTCTGACCAGCAGCTAGCTTCGCCCAGTAGCCGCGCGGCGGCAACGGTACTTCGAGACTCACGCATATCTTCCGGAGCCCGACGTCGGATATGCCGTATTGCTTCGCGACCTTGCTGACGGCTTCCGTCCACACCTGTTCGTAAAGCTCGTCGCGCTGAAAGTCCGTGCATTCCCAGCCCATCCTTCACCTCGCGGTGGAGAAGTTGAAATAAAACCGCGGTCTACACCAGTCATGAAATCTCATATAGATGACGATGCTTGTGCCGCAAGCGTACAGGCAAGCCGTGACACGTCCCGCAACTTCCTGGAGTTGCTAGGCTACATCCTCGCTGACGGAGAAGGTGACATACGCACTGCGGCGCGCGACTTTGCACTCTCAGACGCCAGTCTCGTCCGGCTGCGCAGAGCGATGGACCGAGTTGCTTGCGCGCAAAGGCTGGTGGAAACAGTCAGGGCGGTTGCAGGGGGCGGGACGGGAGCGCCTACGGCCGAAAGCAGCGGCGATAGCCAAGCGGAAGATTCATTGAGGGTAATCTCTGCGGCCATGCGGGCAGAGGTGGAATTGCTGGCAAAGGGGTGGCCAGAGGACTATCCGGCCGGGGCGGTGGAGTGGCTCTTGTTATAGCCTCACGGCGTCCGACGAGCGGTTGAGAGCACCGCCCATGGCGCGTGACCAATAGTTCCGGTTAACCGTTTGCTGACAAGGACTTGGAGGCAGCGGAGCGCCACCGCTAGTCGAAACTGATGGAGCTCCCCATTTGTGCATCATTCTGGGCGACTTTCCCCGAAATTTCTCCGCCAGACCAGCCTATTTTTGACCTTGCAATTAGAAGCGTTTACGCTTTTCAAACAAGGCTTTATAGCCGAAAAGCTTGGCGGGAACGCCTAGAAGCGTTTACCTGTAAACGCTTCTAATTCTGTTGAGCACAGCGCTCTCCAGTCTCGTCGCCCCCTCACTCCACCGTAACCGACTTAGCCAAATTCCGCGGCTTATCCACATCCGTCCCCCGCGCGCAAGCCGTGTGATAAGCCAGCAACTGCAACGGCACCACATGCAGAATCGGCGACAGCAGCCCATAGTGCTCCGGCATCCGAATCACATGCAGCCCTTCCGCATTGACGATTCGCGTATCCGCATCCGCAAACACAAAAAGCTGACCGCCGCGCGCACGCACTTCCTGGATATTCGACTTGAGCTTTTCAAGCAGCGCATCATTCGGCGCAACCGTCACCACGGGCATCGCCTCCGTCACCAACGCCAACGGCCCGTGCTTGAGCTCACCCGCCGGATAAGCCTCAGCGTGGATATACGAAATTTCCTTAAGCTTCAAAGCCCCTTCAAGCGCGATCGGATAGTGCAACCCACGCCCCAGGAACAAGGCATTTTCCTTGCGTGAAAACTCTTCCGCCCACGCAATGATCTGCGGTTCCAGCGCGAGCACGCTGTTCAACGCCGCCGGCAAATGCCGCAGCTGATGCAGGTACGACGCCTCCTGCGTCTTGTCGAGACGTCCGTGCAAACGCGCGATCGTGCAGGCAAGCACGAACATCGCCACAAGCTGTGTCGTAAACGCCTTGGTCGACGCAACCCCGATCTCGGTACCCGCACGCGTCAGGAACGACAGCGACGTCTGCCGAACCATCGCACTCGTGGCGACATTGCAAACCGCAAGCGTATGTCGATGACCCAGTGTCTGGGCATGCTTGAGCGCAGCCAGCGTATCAGCCGTCTCACCCGATTGCGAAATGACAATAACCAGCGCATTCGGATTCGGCACCGAGGAACGATAGCGATACTCACTGGCGACCTCGACCTGTGTCGGAATCTGCGCCACCGACTCGAGCCAGTACTTCGCCGTCTGACCCGCATACGAACTGGTCCCGCATGCAAGGATCAAAATGCTGTCGATAAACTTGAGCACCTCTTCGGCACCCTCTCCGAACAGCTTCGGCGAGAACGGATCGCCACCCGGAATCGTGTCGGTGATCGCGCGCGGCTGCTCGAAGATTTCCTTCTGCATGAAGTGCCGGTACGGGCCGAGCTCGACCGCGCCGCCATACGCCGCCACTAGACGGATTTCACGTTCGACAAAACGGCCATCGCGATCGGCCACGCGCACGTTATCGACTTTCACATCGGCGACATCACCTTCTTCGAGGAAGATGAAGCGGTCCGTGTTACCCGCCAGCGCGAGCGCATCGGAAGCCAGGAAATTCTCGCCCTCACCGACACCGACGACCAGCGGCGAACCTTGGCGCGCACCCACCACGCGATGCGGCTCGTCCTTATGGAATACGGCAATCGCATACGCGCCGTGCAAGCGCTTCACGGCATTGCGCACCGCTTCGAACAAGTCGCCGCGATACACGCTATGCACAAGGTGTGCAATGACCTCAGTATCCGTCTGCGAGACAAACTCGTAACCCTGCCCGCGCAACTCCTCACGCAGGCTTTCATAGTTCTCGATGATGCCGTTATGAACGACAGCGATCGCGTCGCGCGAGAAGATCGGGTGAGCATTGTGGGTAACAGGCGCGCCATGGGTCGCCCAACGCGTATGCGCGATCCCGGTGACGGCCTCCAGTTTCGTTTCCCGAACCTGCTCACTAAGATCGGCCACGCGCGACACGCTGCGCGCACGCCGCGCCACGCCGTCGACAATCGCGGCCACGCCGCAGGAGTCATAGCCCCGATATTCAAGGCGGCGCAAGCCTTCGAGCAAAACAGGCACGACGTTGCGCTGCGCTACTGCACCGACGATCCCACACATGAGTTGTCTTCCCGAAAGTTGGATGTCTTGAAGTGTTGGCTGGACTACTTCTTTTTCTGCTTGACCGGGCGAATGTAACCGTCACGCGTACGCTGCGTCTTTTCATTCAGAACGAGCGTGTGGGGCGGCACATCCTTCCAGATCGTGGTACCCGCGGCAATCGTCACATTGCGACCGACGCGTACTGGCGCCACAAGCTGGGTGTCGGAACCGACGAAAACATCGTCCTCGATCACGGTCCGGTGCTTGTTCGCGCCGTCGTAGTTGCAGGTGATGGTGCCCGCGCCGATATTCACGCGCGCACCGATATCCGCATCCCCGATATAGCTGAGGTGGTTGGCCTTTGCGCCAACGCCGATTACGGCATTCTTGATCTCGACGAAGTTGCCGACGTGGGACTCGTCCGCCAGTTGCGCACCCGGCCGCAGCCGTGCATACGGACCGAGCACGGTACGCTCGCCGACAGTCGCCTCGTCGATGCTCGTGAACGCGGCGATCTGCGTGCCCGTGCCGATCGTCGCATTGCGGATCACGCAGTTCGGGCCGACGGAGACGTTGTCGGCCAGCACGACCTCCCCCTCGAATACACAGTTCACGTCGATCGACACATCGCGCCCACAGCGCAGCGAACCGCGCACGTCGATGCGCGCGGGATCGGCAAGGGTCACGCCGTCATCGAGCAGTTGTACGGCGATATTGCGCTGTTCGATACGTTCGAGTTCGGCGAGCTGGGCTTTGCTGTTGACGCCGAGCGTTTCCCATTCTTCATCGGGTTGTGCGGTCACCACGTCGAGGCCGTCGCGAATCGCACACTCAACAACGTCGGTCAGATAAAACTCCTTCTGCGCATTGTCGTTCTTGAGCGAGGCAAGCCAGCCGGACAGCCGGTCGGTCGGCGAGATCACGATGCCGGTATTGATCTCGGCAATCTCGCGCTGGGCTTCGGTCGCGTCCTTGTGTTCGACGATACAGCTCACACGGCCTGTTGCATCGCGAACGATGCGGCCATACCCGGTCGGGTCGCCGACGGTCACGGTCAACACGCCGTAGCTACCCGCGGCCGCGGCGTCAATCAGGCGTTTGAGTGTCGATGCACGGGTCAGCGGCACATCGCCATAGAGCACCAGAGTGGGCACGGACGCATCGAGCAGCGGAAGTGCCTGCTGAACGGCGTGACCGGTGCCAAGTTGCTCGGCCTGGACGGCAAATTCGATGTCGGGAGCACCAACGCTTGTCTTCACGTTGTCCGCCCCGTGCCCGATGACGACCACCAGCCGTGTCGGCGACAGGCTCCGTGCGGTATCGAGGACGTGAGAGAGGAGCGGCCGGCCAGCCAGGGGGTGCAGCACCTTGGGCAGGGCCGAACGCATGCGCTTGCCAGCGCCTGCAGCCAGAATAACGATATTCACGGCATGGAGACCTGTGTGAAAGGGATGCCGAATTCTAGCATGCGAGATAGGTCAAACCCTTGACAGACAAGGGTTTGCGAACATGCTTACGATTTGACATGTTCCCCGGTTTAACAAGCGCGGATTCCCACGGTGCCTTCCTCCCCCTGAAGGAGAATTGCCGCGCACTTGTTCGAACCCGGCACCCTGCGTTCCTAGTCCTCGTCGAACTGGGCGAACGAGATGGTCTGTTCCACCGGACCCGCGGTTTCCGTGCTGCACGGGTCTTCGTCGAAGGCGATATCACCGTCCGCGTCGGGGCTTCCGCTCGCACGCAGCCCTTCAAAGCCGAATAGCTTGCGGTCCATCAGATGGGAAGGCACGACGTTCGAAAGCGCGTTGAACATGTTCTCGATGCGTCCCGGAAAGCGCTTCTCCCAGTCGCGGATCATCGCCTTCATCTCGACACGCTTGAGATTCGGCTGGCTGCCGCACAAGGTGCAAGGGATGATCGGGAACTCGCGGAGCTCGGCGTAGCGCTCGAGATCGCGCTCGCTCACATAGGCGAGCGGTCGGATCACGATGTTCTTGCCGTCGTCCGACTGGAGCTTCGGCGGCATGCCCTTGAGCTTGCCACCGTAGAACAGATTGAGAAACAAAGTCTGCAGGATGTCGTCGCGATGATGACCCAGCGCGATCTTGGTGGCGCCGAGTTCGCCGGCCACGCGGTAAAGAATGCCACGGCGCAGACGTGAGCACAGCGAGCAGGTCGTCTTGCCCTCGGGGACGAGGCGCTTGACGATGCTGTAGGTGTCCTGGTTCTCGATATGAAAGGGCACGCCGAGCCGGGTCAGGTACTCGGGCAGCACGTGCTCCGGAAAGCCTGGCTGTTTCTGGTCGAGGTTCACGCCGATGATCTCGAAGTCGATCGGCGCGCGCTCCTGCAGGCGCAGCAGGATGTCGAGCATCGCATAGCTGTCCTTGCCCCCCGACAGGCAGACCATCACCTTGTCGCCTTCCTCGATCATGTTGAAGTCGCCGATCGCCTGGCCGACCTGCCGTGCAAGTCGCTTGGTCAGCTTGTTGTTCTCGTAGGCATCACGTTGGTCGCGGCGCGATACGGGATGGACGCGAACAATGTGTTCGAGGGGAGCATTCATTTCAGCCTGCCTTGATCCGGAATACTTCGACACCGACCGATTCGCAGTCCGGATACGCATCGGGCTTCTCGGTCGACACTCGCACCGCACGCACTTGCGGATGGTCGAGCATGGCCTGGGCGATATCGTCGCACAGGGTTTCCTGCAGATGGACGTGGCCGCGCGCGACGCGTTGTCCGATCGTGTTGCGCATCAGATTGTAGTCGACCACCTCGGTCAGCTTGTCGGCGACGGGCGTCGACGCATTCAGCGACACGAACAGATCGACATTGAAAATCACCCGCTGCTCGCCGTTCTTCTCGGATTCATAGGCGCCGATTTTCATCAGCACCTCGTAGTTGCGTAAAAACAGCCGCCGGCATTCGGCGAGACTCGGATGGGAAAGCGCGATAGGCATGGGAATTCTCTTTTATAGGTCCGGCGCGGGACGCAGCGACGGTTGCAGATGCTCGCCGCCATCGACGAGCAAGGTCGTGCCGGTCACCGCACGTGCCTCGGCCAGATAAAGCGCGGCCTCGACGAGGTCGTGCGGTCGCGAACCCGCGCGCAAAGGGGTGTTCCGATGGTCCTGCGCGAATGCTTCGGGGCTCTGGTCGAAGGCCTGGAGGGTCAGTCCGGGCGCCAGGCCGACCACGCGCAGCTTGGGCGCGAGGGCCTCGGCAAGCAGGGTCGTCGCGGTCTCGAGCGCGGCCTTGGTCAGCGTGTAGGACAGGAAGTCGGGGTTCAGGTTGTAGAGCTTCTGGTCGAGCAGGTTGATCACCACGCCGCGCAGGCGCTCATCCTCGATCGCCTCATCGGGCGTGATCGCGTGCAGCGCACGGGCCAGCGCGAGCGGTGCGCCGACGTTCACGCGCGTCAGGCGTTCCAGCGTATCGAAGCAGAAATCGAGCGCGCCGTCCTCTTCGAAAATCGATGCGTTGTTGATGACGCAGTTGGGCACGCCGAGCGCGTCGCCAAGATCGGGCACCAGGCTCGCGACGGCGGCCTCGTCGGCGAGATCGGCCTCGAGCGCAATCGCGCGGCGTCCGAGCACTTCGATTTCCTCGACGACCTTCAGCGCCTCATCTCGCGAACGATGGTAGTGAACACCGACATCCCAGCCCCGCGCTGCAAAGCCGAGCGCGAGCGCCCGGCCAATGCGGCGGCCCGCGCCGGTGATCAGCGCGATACGGCGAGGCGGGTCGGAAAGGGTCGAAGGCATATGGACGCTCATTTACAATGCGGGGCTATGGCTTCCCATTTAGAACCCGACAGTTTACCCGCTCCCGGCGCCGACGGCCTCGTGCACTCGGCGGCCCTCATTGCCCGGATCGAGCAAGCGATCGACGCGGCCGGCGGCTGGTTGCCGTTCTCGCGCTTCATGGAACTGGCTTTGTACACACCGGGGCTCGGCTATTACAGCGGTGCGTCGGTGCGCTTCGGCCGCCGGCCCGAAGACGGCAGCGACTTCGTGACCGCGCCGGAACTCACTCCGCTGTTCGCGCGCGCGGTCGCGCGACCCGTCGCCGATGCGCTGATCGCCTCCGGCACGCGCGAGATCTTCGAATTCGGCGCGGGCACCGGCAAGCTGGCGGCGGGGCTGCTCGAAACACTCCACGGCTGGTCGATACCGGTCGAGCGCTACACGATCGTGGACCTCTCGGGCGCCCTGCGCGAAGAGCAGCGTCAGACCATCGTCGACCATGTCCCGGCGCTGGCGGGCCGCGTGCACTGGATCGACCGGTTGCCCGATCAGTTCGACGGCGTGCTGATCGGCAACGAGGTGCTCGATGCGATGCCGGTGCGCCTGCATGTCCGGGGTGCCGAAGCATGGCTCGAACGTGGCGTGGTCCGCACTGCGGGCCCGGACCCGTTTGCATGGGAAGATCGGCAAGCACCGCACGCCGATGCGCTGCGGACCTTGCTCGATTCGATCGATGCGGACGAAGGCTATGTGACCGAGTCGCATGAAGCCGCGCACGCCTTCACACGCACGCTCTGCGAAAAGCTCGGGCGCGGCGTGGTCATGCTGCTCGACTATGGTTTTCCGGAGCGCGAGTATTACCATCCGCAGCGCGTCGAAGGCACCCTGATGTGCCACTACCGACATCGCTCGCACGGCGATCCCTTCGTCTACCCGGGCTTGCAGGACATCACTGCACACGTCGATTTCACGGGGATCGCGCAGGCGGGTCTCGACGCAGGGGCGGATCTGCTCGGCTATATGACCCAGGCGCGCTTTCTATTGAACAGCGGGCTCGCCGATACGCTGACGGCCTTCGATCCGCGCGACACGATCTCGTTCCTGCCGGCCGCGAACGCAGTGCAGAAGCTGGTTTCAGAGGCGGAAATGGGCGAGCTGTTCAAGGTCATCGCCTTCGGCAAGCGTGTCGACCCCGACGCGATCACCGCCTTCGTCAACGGCGACCGGTCGCACACGCTCTAGGGCGGGCCAGTGACGCTGCCTGGGAAGCTGCGCTCCTCCTTTTCAGCGCGGCTCCGGTCGTGGCGCTACTTCGGCGCCCGCCCTATCCCGGCAAACGCTCCATCGCCGCCTCGACCGCCTCGACACGTGCCTTGTGCACGGCATCCTTGATCTGCGCGGGCCGGTCGACAAACTGCGCGGCGACGGCGCCCGCATCGACCTTGCGTGCCTCGATCAGCGCCTCGCGCAGACGAGCTGCCTGCGCATAGGCCTGCTGTTCGAAACCGAGCCGGCCCCGTGCATCGCTCTCGCATGCCTGCAGTGCCTCGGCAAAGCGTGCGGGCTTGCGTAACGCGTCGCAGCGTTCGAGCAACCTCACGAGCGCCGCCGCGTTGAGTTCGCGCGCACGATGGATATTGCCGTGCTCGCGAGCAACCAGTACTGCAAGCTCGCGGCATTCGTTGGGAACCTTGAGGCGGTCGCACAGCGGCTTGAGCAGGTCGACGCTGCGCCCCTCATGGCCGATATGGCGCGGCAGAATATCGACCGGCGTCGTCGCCTTGCCGAGATCGTGCGTGAGCGCCGCGAAACGCACCGGCAAGGAATAGCCCTGATGCGCCGCGTGATCGAGCACCATCATCACATGAACGCCGGTATCGACTTCGGGGTGATAGTCCGCGCGCTGCGGCACGCCATAGAGCCCGTCGACCTCGGGAAGAATCCGCGCGAGCGCGCCGGACTCGCGCAGCACGTCGAACATCCGCGACGGCTTGTCTTCCATGAGCCCGCGCGAGATTTCCTGCCAGACGCGTTCGGGCACGAGCGCATCGACTTCGCCCGCCTCGACCATGTGCCGCATCAGCGCCAGGGTTTCCGGCGCAACGGTGAAATCGGCAAATCGCGCCGCAAAACGTGCGAGTCGCAGGATGCGCACGGGGTCTTCGACAAATGCTTCACCGACATGGCGGAACACGCGCCGTTCAAGGTCTGCGCGACCGTTGAACGGATCGACGATCTCCCCGGTCAGGCTGCTATCGGGCAGGCACTCACGCGCCATCGCATTGATCGTGAGATCGCGGCGCACGAGGTCCTCCTCGAGCGTCACATCGGGCGCGAAATAGAACTGGAAGCCGTGATACCCCAGCGCCGTCTTGCGTTCGGTGCGCGCCAGCGCATATTCCTCCTGCGTGCGCGGATGGAGGAACACCGGAAAATCCTTACCGACCGGACGAAAGCCCTGCGCGATCATCTGTTCGGGTGTAGCCCCGACCACCACATAGTCGCGATCCTTGACGGGCAGTCCCAGCAAAGCATCGCGAATCGCTCCGCCAACCACGTAGATCTTCATGCCACGGCGTCGTAAGAAGCGATCGCGGGTTCGTCCTGCGACGCGGCGATCCACTCGCGGACCGCGGGCAGCGCGGTGATACGTTCGGCGTAAGCGCGTGCCTCGTCGGTCAGCACGGTCGGCTGATAGCTGTTGAATCGCATCACGACGGGCGCGTACATCGCATCGGCAATCCCGAATTCGCCGAACAGAAAGGGGCCCTGGCTGCGCGCCAGACTCTCTCGCCACAGCGTGTCGATGCGCCGCACGGAAGGGTGAAGCCCGGCCTTCTCGCCGATCGAAGGGCGTCGCATCCGGATGTTCATCGGCATCGCTTCGCGGATATCGCCGAAGCCCGAATGCATCTCGGCGCTCACCGCACGCGCACACGCACGCAGGTTTGCATCGCGCGGCCACCACGGGTGCTCGAGAAAACGCTCGGCGAGCGTCTCGCAGATCGCGAGCGAATCCCAGACGACGTGCCCGTCGTCACCGATCAAGGCCGGCACGCGGCCCGACGGCGAGTATTTGCGGATCTGCTCGGCGCTATCGTCCTTCTGGAGCCAGATCTGGATTTCTTCGAAGGGAATGCCGTAATGCTTCAGCAACAGCCAGGGCCGCATCGACCACGAGGAGTAGTTCTTGTTGGCTATGACAAGTTTCATGAGCGCAAATGTGGGGGCGAGGAGAGTTCAGTTAGGGGGCGACATCCCGTCATCGGTGCGCGGCCGCCCGATACGACGCAAGTCGCGACTGCAGGGTGCCGCCGCGCAGATAGTCCGGCGCGACCGCTTCAAGGCTCGTCAACTGTACGCCGAGTTCGGGCGGCAGCCGCACGTCGGAAATGGAATCCAGTGTCATCGAAGCGAGATTGTCACGCGTAATGGGCGGACTGCCAGGCATCAATTCAAAGCTCACCGCCTGGAGGTGGGCGAGCGCCGCGGACAGTCGGATGATCTTGCGCGGATGCCCGATCGCGACGCCCACAAAGCGCACGAGTTCCTCCAGCGTATAGACATGCGGCCCGACCACGTCATATGTCATATTCAGCGTGAGATCGAGGTCGATCGAATTGACGAGCGCATCGGCCAGATCGCCGACAAACACGGGTTGGAAGCGCGTGTCAGGGCTCGCAAGCGGGATGACCGGGAATGCCCTTTGCAGACTGGCGAAGGTGTTCAGGAAGCGGTCGCCCGGTCCGAACACGACCGAGGGCCGGAAGATCGTCGTGCGCAGCTCGCGCGCTTCGCGCAGCACGCGTTCGCCGTCGCCTTTGGAGCGCAGGTACATGCTCGGCCCTTCAGGATCGGCAGGCAGCGCACTGTTGTGGACAATGCGCCGCACACCCGTCATTCGGCAGGCGGCGACGAGCTTCTGGACGAGCTCGACATGCGCTACCGAAAACCCGGGGCCATACGGATCGCCGATACCGTCATGGAGAATGCCGACAAGGTTGATCATCGCATCGCAGCCGGACACAAAACTCGTCAGCCGCACGGGATCGTGGATATCCGTCTCGACCACATCGACGGGCAACATCAGGAGGTGCTGCGCATGGGGCCGCCGCCGCGTCGCCACCTTGACGGCGTGTCCGCGTGCCACGAGGCGATTGATCACACTGGCTCCGATGAAACCGGAACCGCCCAGTACGCCGACTGTGTTGTGTTCCATCTCCGCACTCCCGGTGAGGGCGTCTCAGGTAACGCCGGTGCCACCCCTTCGCCGAGCCGGATCTTCTGATGAATTCCCTAAGGCTCGATATAGCCGAGTCGCTGCTTCAGCGATTGCGGCTTGTCCTCGAGGAGCGCCGCGTAGTAGACGGTGTTCGACAAAACGTTCTTCACGTAGTCGCGGGTCTCGTTGAACGGGATCGTCTCCGCGAACACGGCGCCCTCGACCGGCTTGGCGAGGGCCGCCTTCCACTGCCGCGGACGGCCCGGACCGGCGTTGTAGCCAGCCGAAGCGAGCACGGCGGAACCGTCGAATTGATTGTAGACCATCGACAAATACGTGGTTCCGAGCAGGATGTTCGTGTCGATATCCGACATCTGCTCGGACGAGAGGGAGCCCAGCCCAATCTTGCGGGCGACCAGGCTTGCCGTGCCCGGCATCAGTTGCATGAGCCCCTGCGCACCCACGCCCGAGCGGGCCGCGATCACAAAACGCGACTCCTGGCGAATCAGCCCGTAGGCCCATTCGACATCGAGCTCGTTCTGGCGCGCGTCGCGCTGCACGATGTCCTTGAACGGCATCGCATAGCGCAGCGTGAAATCATGCTCCTGCACCGTGCGGTCGGCCGTGTTGACCTCCCTGTCGTAGAGCTGGATCGACTTCGCATACTCGGCGGTCGCGAGCAGTCGCCGATCGCTCATCCCGCGCAGCGTCCAGTTCCATTCACGGTTGCCTTCAAGACGAAGGTTCATCGCGTAGAAGCGGCGCGCAAGCGCGAGACCCGGCAGATCGCGAACCGCCCGGATGTCGTCGGCGGTGGCGGCCGTGCGCGGCGGCAGAGTGATCTGCTTGCCGAGTTCCTCGGTCGCGAGCTGGCCATAGAAATCGAAGCGCGATGAAATCAGCGCAAACTCGGCCGCGGCGCCGACCGGGTCGCCGAGCGCCTTCAGCGCGCGTGCGTGCCAGTAAACCCACGCCGGCCTGGCGCGCAGAGGGGCCGGCATCGCCTCGACGGCCCAACGCACCATGGTCCAGTCGCCCTGCAGCAGCGCCGAGCGTACCCGCCATTCGTAGGCCGGATACGACAGGGGCGCGCCGACCGAGAGCCGGTACCAGTCGACGGCACCCGGCACCTGCTGGGCAGCAGCCTGATAGGCGATCGCGCCCCAGCCGATCGCGCGCTCCTGCGGCGCGAACGCCGAGACGATCGACGAATACGTTGCCGCGGCGATGGCCGGATCGTTGCGTGCCATTCGCGTGATGGCGAGCAGGGCGAGCTCGTGGGATGGCGTGTTCAGGTTGACGCCACTCGCGAGCAACAGGGGCGGCTTGTTGGCCGCCATATCGAGCTGGCTGTCGTCGGGCCGTTGGGGGCCAAGCGCATCGGCGATCCGGTTGCCGGTCTGGACGTTGTTGCCTTCATACGCCATGCGGATCTGCTGCCAGACATCCTCGGTCGTGAACTGGCCCTTGAGGGCGAGCGAAGTGATCAGGTCGACGCAGCCGTCTCCATAATTCTTGGGATCGATCAGCAGGGCATGTGCGGCGTCGCTGACGTTCTCGCCATGGGCGACACGAGACTCGAGCGCATAGCACTTGACCTCGGGATCGTCGTCGACCACGAAACGCTTGTATTGCGTATCGAAGTTGCGCCAGTCGTGGCGCGCGCCGAGTACCAGCAGATAGTCGTTGCGCAGCCGGTCCGCGATCGCGAGGCCGTCGTACTTGGCGAGAAAGGCAAGCACCGAGTCGTCAGGCGCGCTGATGTTCGCGTGTCCCGAGTTGTCGAACAGGAGCGGCTTGAGTGCGTAGTATTCGACGTACGAGGGCACCGGGTAGTCGGACAGACGCGCGGCAAGACTCGCGGCCTGGCCCTCATCGTTCTGTCGCGCGGCATCGCGTAGCGCGATAAACGCCTGATCGTCAGGCGACAGGTCCCCCGTGCTTTGACGAAGGGGAGCGGCGCTGCTGCATGCGACCAGCAGGGCACCCGCGAACAGGGCGACGGCGGCGCGATATACTCGGTCGAGACTCTTCGACATCATTTGATACGAGGGCATTTCGGTGGCGCACAGCATAGCATGCGATCCTCGTCCCGCACGCTCAAAAGCCGCGCTGCGCGAGGCTTTGCTGGCGGCACGGCAACACTTGCCCGGCGATGATTTTCGAGACGAACGTCTGACTGGACATATCGTCGCATTACTGCTTGAACGCGCCCCCCGATGCGTTGCCGCCTACTGGCCGATCGCGGGCGAATTCGATGTGCGGCCGGCGCTCGAACGCTGGCTTTCGATGCAGTCGGACGGGAATGCCGCGTTGCCGGTCGTCGTCGCACGCGATGCGCCGATGATCTTCCATCGTTGGCGGCCCGGCGAGCCGGTCAAGGACGGCAGGTTCAGGATTCCTGTCCCGCAGTCCGAGCATCCGGTTCGGCCGGACCTGCTGCTGATTCCCTGTGTCGGCATCGATCGCGCACGCTTTCGGCTCGGTTACGGAGGAGGCTTCTATGACCGGACGCTCGCCGCCATCGAGGGACCGCGGCCGTTCGCGGTCGGCATCGCATTCGATGCGGGCCGGCTCGACGAGCTGCCACGGGAGGCCCACGATATTCCACTCGATGTCGGCATGAGCGAGTCCGGCGTGTGGTGAGCGCCTTGCGCGCCGGTCCTGCTGGCCGAACAGGGATGCGGCTGGTGGGTAAGGTCGAAGCCTGGATCGATCATTGGTCGAATCGGCATTCGGACCTCGGACAGGAACCAGGAGTGCGTGCGTGTCAGCGAATATCGAAGCCTTGTATACACACCCGGGATCGTGGGTGTCGGCTAAAGGCCTGATCGAAGTGCCCTACGATCTCGAGCGCAACGCGGCCAGACACGCGTCGTCCGCTCAGGCAAGGAGCGAGCCGACCACGGCAGGTGCGGGCAGTGCAGCCGCTTTACCGGGTCCTGCACGCCCCCTGACCGAACGCGCCAACGTTTACAACGCAGCCCGCGAACGCTTCACGCTGCCAGTCGGCCAGGCCCGTACGATTCACATCGTCAATGCCATGGGCGTGGTCCTCGGCGATTCGATCATCGGCCTGTCTGTTTTGCGCTGGCTGCGCGACGCCCACCCGCAGCTCGAACTCAGGCTCTACCGCGCCGCGAACTCGCCAGACTACGTCGAGCATCTGTATCGCCTGGCAGCCGGTATCGTGGGTGAAGTCCGTCACCTGCCCTGGCCCATCGACGCCATCCCGGCCGGCGAGCCGATCGTCGATATCGGCAACATCGCCTACTGGCCGCGATTCTCCACGCAGCCGATGGTCGACTTCTTCTGCGAGGCGATGGGCATCGATCCGGCGCAGGTTCCGGCCTCGGCCAAATCGAACCGCTGGCTCGCCGAGCTCGTCCTGCCGCCCTTGCCCGAGGCATGGCGAGGCCAGCCCTATGTCCTGTTCAGCCCCGCGGCGAGCACACCGGTCCGGCGCATCCCGCGTGCTGTCTGGCATCGGTGGATCGACCGGCTTTGGGACGCCTATGGCCTGCCCGTGCTCGGCTTCGTCGAGATGGAGCATCCCCATTTTGTCGATCTGCGCGCCATGACACCCGATACGTCGAGTTTCCTGATGTGGGTCAAGCATGCGCAGGCAATGGTCACGGCCGATTCGGCCGCGGTCCACGTGGCGGCAGGCTTCGACGTGCCCACCACCGCGATCTTTACGACGATCGACCCCAGGCTGCGGGTGCGCGACTATCCGCGCTGCACACCCGTCGACCTCGCGATCGAGGAACTGCGCGGCATGCATTCGAGCGACCTCCCACAGCACGTGGCACTCGTCGAACGTGCGTGGAGCCATGGCAAGCTCAATGCAATGCCCTTGCCCACGCCCATCGATACCCCTGCTCAATACCGGCGCTGACAGCATTTCTTCCTGCAGCAGCTTGATCCGTTCGACGAGTGCAGTCAGGTCGTTGAGAACGACCGAGAATTCTTCAGTGGATTCCCGCAGGTCCTGCACATCGTGTTCGTCGAGCCAGGCGGGCGGGCGATTCAATAGCCGGAACAGTGCGATCTTTCAACTTGCCGCCATCGGAAATGCGGGGACTTCGGCGCTCTGTTTAGCAAATCGGGATGAGGACATTCCGATAATGTAGCGCCTGTATACTGGCGCGCTGTGAACGCGCCGATGCAATCTACACGGCGGACGGTCCCATATCGTCTGGCCAGGCTGTTTTTGCGTAGATGATGTGAGCCGCGCTGCCGCAGGTCTGCACGTTTTCTCTGCGCGTTACTGATCTCATTTTCGACTGCCGAGGCGCCATGGCTGGCAACAATCCTGAAGTAAACGACGACCTGATCGGCGAAATCGCGGAACGCCTGACCGTCGAGGGGCGCAAAGTCTCTCCGCTCGAAATATGGTCCGAGGTCCACGGTGGCTCGATCGTCACCGTTGCCGCTTCGCTGCGCCGCTGGCGCGAATCGCAGCAGTTGACGCTCGGCCATGCCCAGGAACGCCCGGCACTGCCGACCGAGATCTCGAACCTTATGCTCTCGGCCCTCGACCAGCTCTGGACGACGGCCAATGATGAAGCCCAGAAGGATGCGACGCGCCGCCTGCGCGCGACCTCGAAACGCATCGACGATGCGAACGCCGAGCGCGACGAAGCCCTGTACGAACTCCAGCACACGGTCGAGGAACTCGAAAGCGGGCGCCGTCGCCAGGGTGAGCTCGCGCAGGCCTATCAGGAGCGGAGCGACGAACTCAATCGCGTATCGTCAGACCTGATTCAGGCAAACAGCCGGGGAGAACAGGCCGAAGCGCGCACGGGTGCCCTCGAGCAGGACATGCTGCAGATGGCCACCGATCTCGAACGCAGCCGCAACGAACTCGCCGCCGCCCACGAAGCCCGTGCTCAGGAAAATGCGGCGTATGCCCAGGAAATCCAGGAACTGTGGACCGCCGCCGCCGCGAACCAGGAAAAGACCGCGCAGATCCAGACGCTGACGGAGCAATTGCAGGCGAAGACCGATGAAGTCATGCGCCTCGATGCGCAGGTTGCCGAGGTCGGCGCACTTGCGACCGAGCTTGCCAACCAGGCCACCGAAGCGAACCAAGATGCGCAGAGCGCACGCGAACAGGCAGCCACTGCCGAAGCGCGCATCGCCGAACTGTCGAGCGAGGCCGCGGAAGCCACGCAGGCCATCGAGACACTGACCGCGCAACGCCACGACGCCGAAAGCCAGATCGCCGAACTCAACGCGGCGGCCGCAGCCTTTGCAAGCGATGCCGCCGATGCGAACCGCGACGCGTCGACTCTGCGGGCACTCGCGGCAGCATCCGATGCGCGGATTGCCGAACTGTCAGGTGAGATCGCCCAGGCCACGCAAACCATCGATGCGATGGGTGCCCACGTCCACGACGCCGAGCATCGTATCGCCGAACTCAATGCGGCCGCTGCGGCTTCCGCGGACAGCGCGGCCGAAATGAACCGCGACTACGCCGCTTCTGTGGAACAGATCGATCAGTTGACCCATCAGGCCGCTGCATCGGCGGCTCAGATCGAGGCACTCTCCCGGGAAGCCGCTGCGTCGTCCGCGCAAGTCGAGGAACTGTCCCGACAGGCAACCGTCTCGGCGCAGCAGATCGACGAGCTCTCAGGCCAGGCTGCTGCATCGGCGGCGCAGTCGGACGAGCTCTCACGTCAGGTCGCAGCATCGGCGGCGCAGTCGGACGAGTTGTCGCGACAGTCTTCCGCATCGGCTGCCGAAGTCGATTCGCTGACCCGCCAGGCTGCCGAGTCTGCGGCCCGGATCGACGATCTCAAGGCCCAGCTCGCAGAATCCGCCGATGTGATCGCCGACCTGTCGGCACAAGCGTCGGACGCTTCGAAGCAAGCGGGCCAAATCGCCGAACTCAATGCGCAATTCGAGGCCCAGGCAAAGCGCGTTGCGCAGAGCGACGACCATGCCGCGCAGCTCGAAGCGCAGACGACAGAACTCAACGACGCCCTTGCACAGGCCCGCGCCGAACTCGACGCGCAACTCGAGGCCCAGGCAAAGCGCGTTGTGCAGAGCGAGGACCATGCCGCGCAGCTCGAAGCGCAGACGACGCAACTCAACGACGCCCTTGCACAGACCCGCGCCGAGCTGGACGCCCATGCAAAGCGCGTCGCGCAGAGCGACGCCCATGCCGCGCAGCTCGAAGCACAGACGACAGAACTCAACGACGCCCTTGCACGGGCCCGCGCCGAACTCGAAAACGAACGCGCCAATCAGGTGGACTCCCTGGCCGAGGCTTCACGCCAGAGCGAATTGCAATCGCGACTGACCGAACTCAGTATCGAACTTGCGCAGGCGCATACCGAGTTGAACGATCAACGCGATAGTCATGCGGAATCGTTCGCGCAGTTGGCCGCCGAGAACAATTCGCTGCGTGAGGCCGCTTCACGATTCGATTCCGAGCGGGCACAGCTCCAGGGCGGATCGAGCGAGATCGAAACCGAGCTCGCTCGCCTGGCGGACGAACTCGACGCAAGCGATGCGCGTGCCGTCGCCGCCGAAAGCCGGGCGAACGAAACCGAGGCGCGACTCGACAAGCTGAGCTCGACCGCACGCACCGCCGAAGAGAAGCTGGCCGCTGAACGCCAGGCCGCATCCCAAGCGGCCGGCAAGCTCGCCGAACTTCAGCGTGAACTTGCAAATCATGCCGACCGCCGCAACGCCGAGATGGAAGAAGTCCATCGGAACTATGAGAAGTGGGACACCTATGCGCGCAAGCTCAAGCAGCATCTGAACGACGCCGCCGAACGCTATGCGATGATCGAGGCCCGCGTCGCAAGCGAGGCCTCATTGCGTAGCCGGCTGACCGCTGAACTCAATATGGCGAACCCTGCGCATCCCCTCGTGAAGCCCGAGGTCCAGGAACAGATGATGTCGAGCAGCCAGTCTGAAATGATGGCCAAGCGCACCAGCCAACCCGCCGACGCCACGCGCTAGTCGGGTGTAGACAGCGTCCGGCCTGATCTGGTCAGCGCGCCGGGGTTCGGGTTATGGTCACGACCCGGCCGTTATTGCTCGATATCAAGGATTCACACCCGATGCTCGCCGTGCTCCCTGCTCATGTGACCCGCACTGTAGCCGTCATCGGCGGCGGTCCCGCGGGCCTGATGGCGGCCGAAACACTTGCGGCGGCGGGATTGCGCGTCGACGTGTTTGACGCGATGCCCTCCGTCGGCCGCAAATTCCTCATGGCCGGCAAGGGCGGCATGAACCTCACCCACTCCGAGCCGATCGAGGCATTCCTCGCACGATACGGCAGCCGTCGCGACGCGATCGCGCCGTTGCTGGACCTGCTGAACCCCGATGCCTTGCGAGCGTGGGTGCACGGTCTGGGAATCGACACCTTCGTTGGCACATCGGGGCGTGTCTTTCCGACCGACATGAAAGCCGCTCCCATGCTGCGCGCGTGGTTGCACCGCCTCCGCGAGAGCGGCGTGCGGTTTCATATGCGGCATCGCTGGATCGGCTGGAATGCGCAGCCGCAGAGCAATGAAGATGCCCCAGTCGGCGACCCGTGCGGCCACACCCGGGTCGTCAATACGACAAACAGTAAGCTGGAAAGTGGGGGAAGCGAGGCGTCCCGGCGGTCGAGCCACACACTGCGCTTCGCCACATCGGACGGCGAGAAGGACTTTGCCGCGGATGCCGTCGTGCTCGCGCTCGGCGGAGGAAGTTGGCCGAGGCTCGGCTCCGACGCCGCCTGGGTTCCACTACTTGCCGCACAAGGAATCGAGATCGTTCCGCTTCAGGCCGCCAATTGCGGCTTCGACGCCGACTGGAGCGAGCACTTCCGCAGTCACCATGCAGGCGAGTTTCTCAAGTCCGTCGCAATGGCAGTGGCACCCGGAGATCGGAGCGAAGCCGAAGGCGCGATATTTCGGCAAGGGGAATTCGTCGTCACCGAGTCGGGCATCGAAGGCAGCCTCGTTTATGCGCTGTCGTCCCGAATTCGCGAGCGCATCAATCAGGACGGCCACGCCACCCTTCTGCTCGATCTCACCCCAGGGCTGAGCCACGAACGCGTATTAAGCGAAGTAACACATCCGCGCGGGTCACGATCGATGTCGAGCCATTTGCGAAGCCGGCTGGGGATCAGCGGCGTCAAGGCCGGCCTGCTCCATGAATGCCTGTCGAAGGAGGCGTTCTCCGACCTCGAACAGCTCGCCGGCGCCATCAAGTCGCTCCCCTTGAACGTCGTACGCGCCCGTCCGATCGCCGAGGCTATCAGCAGTGCCGGCGGCATTGCATTCGAAGCGCTCGATGCCCGATTGATGATCAGGCAACGACCCGGCGTGTTCTGCGCGGGCGAAATGCTCGACTGGGAAGCCCCGACAGGCGGTTATCTGCTGACCGCCTGCTTCGCAAGCGGAGTCGCCGCCGGACAGGGCGCCATCGCCTATCTCGACAACGCACAGAAAGCCGGCAAAGCAGAGCCCGCCTGAGGGGTGCTGCATTCGATCACGCCTTGCCGGCGTCGTCCCGCGCGAGCCGCCATATCGACGTGAGTTCAAGCGCCCGGGCGGCATGGAGCGGATCGTCCACATCGGCCACCTTCGGATGCGTCGGGCGAATGCTGATCTTGTCGAGCACCTTGAGCCCGGCCGCCGCGAATGCCGCGAGGAGCTCGTCTCGCGATCGCAGCCCGATATGCTCAGCGATGTCCGAGAGCACCAGCCAGCCCTCGCCACCCGGCTCGAGATGCGCCCCGAGCCCGGCAATAAAGCCCTTGAGCATCCGGCTCTCCGGATCGTAGATCGCATGCTCGAGCGGTGAACTCGGACGCGCGGGCAACCAGGGCGGATTGCAGACGATCAATGGTGCCTTGCCCGGCGGAAACAGATCGGCTTCGACCACCTGAACCTGCTTCGCATAGCCCAGACGCTCGATATTCTCGCGCGCACAGGCCAGCGCACGCGGATCCTGATCCGTCGCGATCACCCGGGAGATACCCCGCTTCGCCAGCAAAGCCGCAAGCACCCCCGTGCCCGTGCCGATATCGAAAGCCAGATGCGTCGCCGCAGGCAAGGGTGCCTTTGCGACCAGATCCAGATATTCGCCGCGCACCGGCGAAAACACCCCATGGTGCGCATGAATCCGATCGCCGAGCACCGCAATCTCCACCCCCTTCTTGCGCCACTCGTGTGCACCAATCAGCCCTTGCAACTCACGCAGCGACGCAACCGAGGCTTGCCCATCTGGCGCGCCATAGGCTTCGAGACAGGCCTGCTGCAGATCAGGCGCGCGGCGCAGAGCAATGCCGAAGTCACCCTCGATCGGAATCAGCAGCATATTCAGCGTACGCGAGCGTTGCGACTGCGCCTGCCGATATTGATTGAACGCGTCGACCGGCGATTCCGGCTCCGGACGTTTTTTCCGGCGCGGCGGGCGATCGGCGCGGCGCGCGATTGCCTGCAGCAACTGACGCGCATTCTGGAAATCGCCGCGCCAAAGGAGGCCCGTCCCTTCGCAGGCCAGGCGGTAAGCCGTATCGGCCGTCAGCGTATCGTCAGCGACGACCACACGCCGCGGCGGCGGCGAGCCATTTTCGGAACGCCAGCGAACCGCACGCACCTCGCCGTTTTCCGTCCATTCGATCAGCGGGTAGGAATTCATTAGGAACAACCTTTGCAGCAGTGGATACGCGTGCCCACGAGATTCCCAGGGCAAGACCCTGGAACAGCGCAGCGCATAAAAGATGAATGCCGGGTGTGCGGACGGCTCGCGGGTCTGCCCGCGAGCTCGCGTCAGGAGAACCGGCCGGCATCGCCCGTTTCCGTCGCAGAAGAATGGGGTGCATTCTACCGTGCGGCATCTCCCGACTCCCTGTTGTTCGGACCGTCAGACCGCGGAACGAGGAGCCACAGTGCGAAAACATCCGAGAACATCACCCAAGAACGTCACTCGCGTTCGGCGGCGAGCCCGACGAACAAGGGCTCGCCGCATGCGTGACAACAAGGAGTCTGATAGAGGCCAACAGCCTTCGCAGCTTGCTGGCATGAGCAATGCTTCGATGCAAGTCGCGGGCCGACCACCCGAAGCTTCGAGCCGGTGATAAGGTTGACTCGCGCGGCCCGTCGAGTGCATCCCCGTGGGGCGACCTACCGGTGAAGGGCGCGCAGCCCGCTTTCGCACAACGCGTTCACCTCTATCAAACGAAACGGAGCATCCATGAGGGACACCAGCGATGGTTTGCCGCGTTATGAACTGCACTACTGGGACGGCTTACAGGGTCGCGGCGAGTTTATCCGGCTCGCGCTCGAGGAAGCCGGCGCCGACTACGTCGACGTCGCGCGCGAGCCCGCGTCAAAACATGGCGGCACTCAGGCGATGCTTGCGCCGATCAAGGACCGTCACGCCGCCGTCATCCCGTTTGCACCGCCCTTCCTGAAGGCCGGCGAGTTGATCATTCCGCAAACCGCGAACGCATTGCTTTACCTTGGCGGCAAGCACGGGCTCGCGCCGTCCGACGAGCAGGGCATGTACTGGGCGCATTCGCTTCAATTGACGATTGCCGATCTGGTTGCGGAAGTGCATGACACCCATCACCCCATCGCGACTCATCTTTATTACGAAGATCAGAAGCCCGCGGCCAAGCAGCGTACGACAGCGTTTCTGGAGGCCCGCGTGCCGAAGTTCATGGGCTATTTCGAACGCGTGCTGGAGCAGAATCCCGCGGGTGAAGAATGGATGGTCGGTGCCCGGCGCACCTACGTCGACCTGTCGACATTCCAGATAATCGAAGGCCTCAATTACGCGTTCCCGCACGCCATTGCGGCCATGAGCGGCCAGTGGCCGAAGCTTGAATCCCTGCGTCAACGCGTACGCGCTCTGCCGCGGATTGCGCGATATCTCGATTCGCCGCGTCGGATTCCCTTCAACGAATCCGGGATCTTCCGGCACTACCCCGAGCTTGATCATCGAGGATCACCGACGGGGGCACACAAAAAAGAGGCTTGAACCACGAAGCCAAGTCCATGGCGTTGGCCTCGGAATGGGGCTGCTCAAGCGCCTCAATCGCGCCCTATTAATGCCAATCCATGCGCCACAAGGCCGTCGGGGATGAGCAAATCGGTGCAATCCGCGCCATCGAAACTCGTCTGCTGGATCTTCTTCACCATTACTTTTATTTTTTTGTTGCACTGCAATAGGCAAAGCGATAGATTGAATCCGTCTCCTCCATGTCCTCCGATATGGATTTAGCCCGACGTAGCCCAGCTACGGCGGGCTATTTTTTTGCCCACGTCGACCATCGGGCATGGCACGCCGGGCCACCCCAGCCGAATCGCGATTCGCACACTACTCATTCGAGCGCCCGTGAAACTGCAACACCAACTCCTCAACGAGTAGGCGCTGCCTTGGCGAAAGCAATTCGATTTTCCTCGCGAGCGTCAGACTTTCGTGCGAACGCGGATAAGCCAAGGATGATTCCGCTCCGCTATTCAGCGCGGAGACCGGATCAGGCGGCGGCCCATAGTGAAGCCAGTGCTCGGTCACATTGAGCCAGCGTGCGAGCGTCGCGAGCTTGTCCGGAGTCGGAATCGACTTGCCGCTCAGCCACTTGTGCGCACTCTGCACACTAACCCCTTCACCTTCCCGGTGCTGGAGATTGAATTCCCGCGCGAGATCAGTCGCGCCTTTCACCTTCGCCACATTGTCGAGTGCGGCGCGAAGACGAAGGGAAAAAGATAGTTTTTCGATAGCGGACGGCATGGGCGGATTCTGCATTCGGGCCAGCGGCCAGCGCTCAACCACCCAATTGAAACACCGCCCTGGACGTGAAAAAGTGTAATCAATGCACGCACAAAATCTCCCAAAGATTGATTGCGTCGTCGGAATCCAGCTCCATGCCATCTTTGGACTTCCGAGCCCGTTGCCCCAACCGACCCCAAATTCACGCCATCCAGCCACGCATCACCCTTCGGGCTGCGACATGCAGTCGCAGATTTCCTGTCTGGTTGAAACACCGATCGACGATTCACCTCCGGGGAGGCACCCGATACAAGAATCGGTTTTGTCTGACAGTCCAGAACACGAGCCCCAACGCCATCTCACCGCGATGTGCATTTCGGGCCGCAAGCTACAATTTGCCGCCGACCCGCCGCATGCCGGGCTACCGTGAGACCTTGTTGAAAATGCTTGCCACCGACCAAGACCCGATCGCCGCTATCGCCACCGCCGCCGGCCGAGGCGGAATTGGCGTCGTCCGCCTGTCGTTTGGCAGACAGTCGCCGACCGCCGTGCACAGCGTCATCCAGGCCGTTTGCGCCCAACCACTCACGCCGCGGCACGCCCACTATTGCGGCTTCGTCGACGCACAGGGCGGTGTGCTCGACCGCGGCATCGCCTTGTATTTCCCCTCTCCCCATTCCTACACCGGAGAGGCCGTACTCGAGCTCCAGGCCCATGGCGGCCCCGTGGTCATGCAACTATTGCTGCAGCGCTGCCTTGAGGCTGGCCATCCATTCGGGCTGCGCGTCGCCGAACCTGGCGAGTTCACCCGACGCGCTTTCCTGAACGACAAACTCGATCTCGCCCAGGCCGAGGCCATCGCCGACCTGATCGAGGCAAGCACCGAAGCCGCTGCACGCTCCGCTGCGCGCTCGCTTGACGGCGCGTTCTCGCGACTGGTTCATGCGCTCGTCGATGACGTGATCAATCTGCGAATGCTCGTCGAAGCGACCCTCGATTTTCCGGAAGAGGAAATTGACTTCCTCGAGGCCGCCAATGCGCGCGGCAAACTCGCCTCGATCCGCACCTCGCTCGAACGCGTGCTTGCCGATGCACGCCAGGGTGCACTGCTGCGCGAAGGCCTGTCAGTCGTGCTCGCCGGTGAGCCGAATGTGGGCAAGTCGTCCCTGCTCAATGCGTTGGCCGGTGCCGAACTGGCGATCGTGACCCCGATCGCGGGGACGACGCGCGACAAAGTGGCGCAAACCATCCAGATCGAGGGTATCCCCCTGCATGTGATCGACACGGCTGGACTGCGCGACACCGAAGACGAAGTCGAACGCATCGGCATCGAGCGGACCTGGCATGAGATCGGCCGTGCCGACGTCGTTCTTCATCTGCTCGATGCGCGAACCGGTATGGACGCCGGGAACGAAGACATTGCAACACGCTTCCCTGCGGGCGTACCCATCCTGCGAGTGATCAACAAGATCGATCTCGCCGGAGAAACGGCCAGCGTATCGGACGACGAGCAGGGTAACGCGGTGGAAGTCCGGCTATCGGCCCGAGGCGGCGAGGGAATCGACCTGCTGCGCGCGAGCCTGCTGAAGATTGCGGGATGGCAGCCGGGGGGAGAGGATGTGTTCCTCGCACGCGAACGACACCTTTCGGCACTGCGTGCCGCGGCGGAACACCTTGCACTTGCCAACGAACATGCCGAGCAGAGATCGCAGTCGCTTGACCTTTTCGCAGAGGAACTGCGCCTTGCGCAGGATCAGTTGAATTCGATCACGGGAGAGTTTGGGTCTGATGATCTGTTGGGGGTGATTTTTAGTAGATTCTGTATTGGGAAATAGGTCCATTTCTGGACCGGATGGAGGGTAGCCTTGAAATTTCCTATTGCGATTCACAAGGATAAAGGCTCTGACTACGGTGTGATCGTTCCGGATTTTCCGGGCTGCCACTCATGGGGTGAAACGATCGAACTTGCCTTGACCAACACGATCGAGGCCATCGAGCTGTGGGTGGAGTCCGCAATCGAAGGCGGCATGAGCGTCGAATTCAAGCCTTCAACCGTCGAATCGTTGCGTCAGAATCCGGACTACGTTGATGCGATTTGGGCGATGGTCGACGTCGATCCATCGGAGCGCGCCCACTGATCTGCTTGCTCGTTGCTGACACTACGCCAAGTTCTCAAAAGCGCAGCAAGGAAAGGAGGCAGGGCAACATCGCGCAACATTGCTTGGTTTTTGCAAGACCCCACCATCCAAGAGCCGGTATAAAACGATGGCGGAACGTGCAAAACGCGAACCGCCACCCAAGCAACCGGACTTGTAAGGAGGTCAGATGGCTATGGACGATCAAGCTGAAAACGTTGCCGAGAATGCCAACGCGTGGACTGCCGAGGAGCTTGAGCAGATCGAGCAAGGCATCATGGACGAAGAGGTGTTCGCCGCTCGAATATTCGCGCAGCTCGAAGCCGCTCCTGCCCTGCTCACACGCGAGCAGGTCGAATTGATCGAAGATGAGATCCGAAGAGATTCGTGGCAACGCGCCGCCCTCATCTTCTGTACATCCACAGGCAAGGATCTCTGCAGAAAAATCGAACGCGATCGTGATTTCGCCATCCTGGCCGCCCAGGTCAAAAACTCGCTGACGGCTGTGAAGGAGAGGTATGAGCAGCTCACCGAGCTCCTCTCAACGGTTGATGTCCGGATCATGCTCGCCCTGTGCGGACGCAAGGACATGGAGGCAGTGCTCGCAGAGGCCGAATGACATAGGCCTTCGCCGATCAACTGCGACGCGCATTCGAATCACCTCATCCGTCACGCAGGTATCAAACGAGGTGCACAACCTCCATTCTCTGTCCCCAGGCTTCGTTCAGATACTCGACCGCGAGCCTGCGATGACAATGGTGTGGCAAATGCTCGCTGCATAGCAGGCAGGCGCGATCGAATAGCGCCTCGTCAAGGTTGCTTTCGACGCGCCGCCTGGCAAGCAATTCGCAATAGGCCGAAGCATAGGTGGTCCAGTCGAGTTCCTTCTCCCGATATCGCTTGAGCATGGATGCCTCGGGCGCCAGCTCTCCAAGCTCCTGATATTGCGCACCGACAAGTTCGGACACGAAGAAACGCAGGTCGTCCTTCTTGGCAAACCCCGCAAGCTGGGACGAATTGTTCAGCCGGACATCGAGGAGCGTTTTCACCGACGCATTTCGCAACAGCATAAAAAAACGCTCTGCCGACTTGGCGGTAAATCCAATGGTGGCAACGCGAATCATCATGTGCAAACCAGGCTGTTGAACGTATCCTCGCCGAACGCCCAGAAGGCGTCGAGCCTGTCACAGCCGACATAAGTCAGTTGCAGAGAAGTCGGCCCGAGCTTAAGTACCCTGCCATAACGTGGCTTTCAGTACCAGCCGAGCGCCGCGTAGAGCTTCAGTTGGACCATGCCGAGTATTTCGTGGACACCGACCTCAGTCAGGCGGACGTTCTCGATCAGCGGCCGGATCGCGTGCAGGCGGTCGCCCTGCTTGGGTGGCGCCAGGGCCGACGACCACGGGATCGGGTGCACGTGAAACCGCTCGAACATCGCGAGGGCGCGATGCATGTGATACGGGGCCGTGATCAAAAAAATCTGTGTGCCCTGAACGTCGCCGAGCATTGCAGTGGTGTATTTCGCGTTCTGATAGGTGTTCCAGCTGCGCGGCTCCAGACGGATGTCGGCCTGAGGCACATTGAGCGCGACCAATTCTCGACGAAAGGCCTCGGCCTCGGTAATGCCGTGGTGTTCAGGATCGCCCCCGCTGAGAAACACCGTGCACGACGAAGATGCGCTGCGGCAGTCGCGGTAGAGCGCCGCGGCGGCCACACCTTTCATGTACGAATCCCGACGCGGCACGTAGTAACCCTGGTCGTCATCGAAGACCGTGCCACCCCCAAGGACGACGATCGCGACTTGTGCCGCGAATGGCGGCTGCGGTTCGACAGGCGGCACACGCAGGCTGTCCAGAAGCATATGGGCGATCCATCCCGATCCAATTGCCCAGAGGGCAAGTGCGCCGATCGCCACGGTAATCCGGCGCCTGCCGGGTAGCCATTGAAAGGCGGCCCCCCACGTCGCCAGCATCGCGACGAATACTCCTTCAACCCACATCATCCATTTTCTCCGCGGTTCTCGTTCTGTCCGGTTGTTGCGATTACTGCCCAGCGCTGAAAGGCAAGGTCACGCCGGCCAACTTCCACGACCAGAGCCCCTGACGTTTGAATATGAAAGTCACCGGCGCCTGCCCGTCCTGGCGAGCGGTTGCCGTAAACGTCGACCAGTTCTTGTAATGCACCGTGTAGTCGTTCCTGGGGGTCGTGCCCGTCTGCACGCCGCTACCCCCATCAACGCCAGCGGACGCGGCGCTCGAAGGCACTGGCGCGAGCGACGGGGCCATGCTCGAAGCCGGCACGGCGGGTCCAGCCCCGGTCGATCCATGACCTGACGACGATGTGCGTCCGGGAAGCAGGTCGAGCGGCTTCGAGGTCCCTTCCGCCATAAGCGTCATCACGCCTGCCGGTGACACGATCGTATCGATGACCTGGTTCATCAGCGCCATCCCGAGCAGCATGCCAAGGCCGGCGAGCGGATTGCCCTTGATTTCGGGCGTGTCGAGCCTCGCGTGCATCGCGATCATGACCTGGCCGCGTATGCTTTCGCGCAGCGCAGCGAAATCGACGTGGGACGAAAACGCGTCGGCATCCTTATCGGCGATCGCGCCCCGCATTTCGCGAAGCGTCCAATAAGGACTCGCATAACTGGTTGCGCCAGCGACGACAACGACAATGGCAATCAAAGTGGCCCGGCTTCGGCGTTTCATATCTTTCCCTTGCCGCGCACGGCACGGCGGGAAGCCGGCGCTACGCGGTCCCTAGTTTTACCATGCGAGGGGACCGGTAAGGTCTTCCAGGAGTTTTGTCTTTTTGACGCGATGTATTGGCGGGCAGCCAGCGAAGGCAGCGTGACGACCGCATACGAGTTAAAGCCGGCGCACAAGCGACTAGCGGGACGAGGCACGGCAGGCGGGGAAGCTTCAGGAAACTAAAGGGTAGGTCTGGCGGAAATGGCACATCTATTGCGTGACTGCAACCGGCTCTTGGCATCCTGAGCCATGCAGTATGTGTGTCTCTACTACGCGGTTTAAGCCCGACGCATTAGGCGTCGGGCTTTTTTTTATTTGCGTTTCTTGTAGCTGAACGCTTGAATCGGGTGGTCTCCCCGCAGATCGAAATTTAGTCCTGCGACGTTTATGCGTCCATCCAGAGTTGTACCAATGAAAACGCCGCATTGCGACAAAGCCCGGCGCGCCTCCCCGGCTGATCTCACGGAATGCTGCGGACACTGCTTAAGCAGCCGATTTGCGTATGCAGCAAAACGTCAAATAGTGTTAATTTAGCAATAAGGTATTCCCTGATTATGCGGCTTCGCACAATATTCAGGCCCACCAATCATTTAGCGGCTTACAGAAACCACCGGATTTCCTGCTGCGCTTGCACAATTAAACTGCTTGTCGAATTAATCAAATGACCTAGCATGACTAATGTGGGCACCCGGAATGGAATAAGCACATAGCTCAATGCCATTCTCTCGCTCTCTCAGGAGACAAAAATGAAACTCAAGCGAGCATTGATTGCGATCGTCGTGGCGGCGCCCGCCGCGATGAGTGTCGGCCTTGTCGCGCAAGCGCAAGACGTCGTCCCCGCGCAAAACTTTCATTTCAAGGACAATGCGTTCGGCTGTCTGTCGAAAGATAAATTTGATGCCGCCTTCAAGCATGCGCAAGCCGGCGAACCCGGGCAAGCGCAGCAATTTTTCACTGGCTATGATTGTGTCGCGACGCCCCCGGAAACAGAGTTCAGGGCCATTCGGGTAATCGGGCATGACATCGAGTTCGTCGGCGCATCCAACACGGATACGCAGGGGCTCTGGACCACCGATCAGTTTATCCGGCAATAGGCGACAGGCGGGTGGCGCGCAGAGTCGGTCTCCGCCGACGCTCGATGCAAACCGGATGGTTGATTTGAATCGCTAGGCTAGGTACGGATAAACCATTAAGGCTGATCCCCTCCGGATCGGCCTTGACGCGCCTATTTACGACTATTCGCGAATCGTGTCGGACACTGATTCACACTTACTATCAGCGCATGCACGGTAATCGCAAACCGCTTAATTGGCAAGTTTCGCCACGCCAGAGCGCAAGCGCGAGCGGCTTTCCTGCCGCGCCAGAATGAACAGCAGGACGAATGCCGCGCTCGACAACAGCGCGCACATGACGAAGACATACCGGTAGCCGAATACGCCGGCAATCCAGCCAGCAAGAACCCCGGCCAGAATCGCCCCAACCCGGTTCGTATTGAAGAACAGCGTCGTCGCACTCCCCGGCTCGTTCGGCATCAACTCCTGGAAGTACTGCATCCCGAGACATGAGAACACCGACACGACAAACGCATTGGCCGCCTGCAGCGGCACCAGGTGCTCAGCACTGTCGGCGAGCATGATGCCGATGAAATAGATCACGTGGATCACGGCGCCGGCCGCGATGAGCTTGCTCTTCGGGAGCCGCTTCGAACTCAGGCCAAAGCCAAGCATGATCGGTACTTCGAGCAGCGCTCCCCACCCGAACATCATCGCGACCTGATGGCTGTTTCCGTGCAGCACGTTCACCATGTAAATCGGCAACGCGATCATTACGGCGGCACCCGACACCCCGATCAGTGTGAAGGCGACGAAGGCCAGCAGGATGGCACGTTGGTGAGACTTCCCCCGGGAGGCGTGATCTGCCACGACCAGATCCCGACGACCGGCGGTCGTGGCCGACGTGGAGGCTGTGGCCATCGCGGAGGGCAGTACTGTTGAGGCAGAACGTGATGCGGCTGATGAGCTGGCGGAGCGAGATATATTCGACGGCAATGCAGACGCAGATGCACGCGAGGCAGCGATCGCCGAGGTCTTACCGGGAGCCGGCACATCCGCATCTACGGTCGAACGCTCAGGAACCGACAGATCCACCAACGCGCTATCGAAGGGTACAGCGGGCGGCGGGCGGGCATGATGAGCCGGCGTGGGAGGCTGCATCTTTGCATAGAAAACCAGCAAGCCTGCCGTCGCGAAGCAGCCCGCGGCGATACCGAACAGGCCGTCAAAATCAAGCAAACTGAGAAGAATCGCGCCGATCGAGGGTCCAAACACCCAGGCAATCGAAACCAGCGTTCGCAGCGCGGCGCTGCCGAGATCCTCTTCCTCGCTATCGGAAAAGGCGAGCGCGGTCTTCGAATATGAAAACATCTGCGGCAAGGTGGCGGCAGCAATTCCGAGAAACACGCAGCCAAGTATGAGGATCAGCCAATAATTGCTGGTCAGTCCCATGCCAGCATAGCCGATCACGGCGGCAAAATTGGCGGCAAGCACGTAAGGGCGGCGGTTGGGCGCTGCATCCGAGCGCTTGCCCATGTAGCGGCTGATCACGACGCCCGAAATGGCCATCATGGTCATGAAGAAGCCCAGGCGGCCCGGCGACATATGAGCATGATTGACGCCGTAGAGCGATACATACGGGGCGGTGAACGATAAAGCCGTACCGAGCACGAACATCGCGATCGCCATCGAGGTGAACCCCGGCAAGCGCAGCAGCTTCAGATATTTATGGCCCTGACCCACTTGGTACTCCCGCAGCGTACTTGGTCGACACACCTGTCCCATCTGGCGCCGAATAGGAAGGCAAACGTATGCCCACCGGTGGCGGATGACACGCCGCCGATAAAATCGGGGCGGGAGGCTATTGGCGGTAAGTACGACCGGAATATCGCACTGAAACTCGCGAGTTCACTGCCGCATGCGACTCATCGCGACAAGCCTCTGACGAAAGCGTTAGTTTGGCAGAGATAGACGCAGATGCGCACGCGCACAACCGTTTCATCTGTTTAATTCATCAGAATAGCAACGGTTGTCAGCGGGAGTTAGCAGCGGATCCCAACAAGCGGGAAGTCATTGTTACCAGATGGTTTCCACATGGGTCAGCGCACGAACCTTGGGGTTCTGCGTGACGAGTGCACCGCCGAAGGTGCGTGCCGTGGCAACAATGATTCTCTGGTTCGAGAGCAGGGTCGGGGAAAGCCGGGCCGCGCGAAACGCGATTTCGGTGTCGACCGGCACAATGCGCACGCCTTCGATGGACGCAACGGTTGCGAGCCAGCTTGGCGTATCCATCGAAAGCACCAGTTGCCCGCTCTCGACGAGATCGGACACTTCGAGCGCACTGATGGCCGAAATCAGGATCTCACCACCATTCAACTCTTTCTCGATCGCTTCTCGCGCCATCTTGCTCAGGGATCTACGCCCGCTCAGCCAGCAGACAAGGGCGTGAGTGTCCAGCGTAATCATTCACCCTTCTCGCTGCCGAGCGCGGCGAGCGGCTCATCGAGTTCATTGAAATGCACGATCGACGCGCGAAGCACATCGAGCGGGCTCTTTTGCAACCGACGGTAGGGCCGGATTTCGACCGTCGGTTCGCCACGATCCGTCACGATGACGGTCTCGCCCAGCGTCTCGACATGCCGCAGGTATTCACAGGCCTTGGCCTTGAATACAGTCTTCGATACTCGCTTTTCCATTTCCGCCTCTGGGGGGTGTGCGGGTCCCAGTCGTCTCAGATCTTCCCGCGCACCTCAGGGCGCGCGGGATCTCACGGAAAGTCCGGGTGAATCGACCTCAAGCCGCGCGACGCGTCTCGCCCCGATCGAACTTCACGGCGCGGCCCGTCGAATCGAATACGACTGCGACTCCCGGTTGCGCGCTGATTCCGATCGGCGCGCCGATCGCGAGCTCGGCGACTTTCTTGTCGACCTTCAGCGACACAGTCTTCGAAACGCCATCGATACGCGCATGGAGAATCGAGATGTCGCCGAGGTGCTCGAGCAGTTCCACCTTCGCCGCAAAACCCTGGCCTGCGAGCGCGACACTCAGATGCTCCGGACGTACGCCAAGGGTGATTTCACCGGCCAACGAGCTGTCCGAACGGCCAGGCATGATAAGGCGGCCCGCGCCGCCGTCGAGGCCGATAACCGTCTCGGCGTCGTTTTGCGAGACCAGTGTGGCCGGCAGCATATTCATTTGCGGCGAACCCAGGAAGCCGCCGACAAAGCGATTGGCCGGCCGATCGTAGAGTTCAAGCGGCGCGCCGACCTGCTCGATATTGCCCTTGTTGAACACGACGATCTGTTCGCCGAGCGTCATCGCCTCGACCTGATCATGGGTCACGTAAATCATGGTCGTCCCGAGATCACGGTGAAGCTTCGCGAGTTCGATCCGCATCTGCACGCGCAGCGCTGCGTCGAGATTCGACAGCGGCTCGTCGAACAGGAACACGCGCGGCTTGCGCACGATCGCGCGGCCGATCGCGACACGCTGACGCTGACCGCCCGACAAAGCCTTCGGTTTGCGTTCAAGCAGATGGCCGATCTGCAGGATCTCCGCCGCACGCCCGACTGCGTCCTGCATTTCCTTTTTCGAAGCCCCCGCGAGCTTGAGCGAAAAGCCCATGTTCTCGGCCACGGTCATGTGGGGATACAAGGCATAGTTCTGGAACACCATCGAAATACCGCGATTCGCCGGCGGCAGATCATTGACGCGTTCCCCATCGATAAAGATGTCGCCACCCGTTACCGTTTCCAGTCCGGCAATCATCCGGAGCATGGTCGATTTGCCGCAGCCCGAGGGGCCGACAAATACGGTGAATTGACCATCCGGGATCTCCAGATTCACGCCCTGGATTACCTTCGGACCCTCGCCGTATGACTTCTCGACGTTGCGCAAAACGAGTTCACCCATCTCCATGTCTCCTGAATTCGATACTTGGACAGCCCTGACAGCATGCCCTTTTCCGGTTGACGAACGGTTGCGCCTGTACGCTGCGCGATGACGTCGCGGTTGGCCCTCCCGGCCGGCTTTCCACGGTCGGGCGGGTTCGCGAACGGCCTGCATCGCCTTCATTCAGCAAGGCAGGTCGGTCAGGGATTGTAGACCGCGTTGAATGCCGCCAGCCATTCGGATGGACCCTTTAAATAAATTCCCCAATCCCGCCGGTTAATTTCAGAACGCAGAAACAAAAAAAACCGGTGCGACGCTGCTGGGGTAGCGTCACACCGGTCCTTCGATACATTTCGAATCAAGAAGTACGACTTATTTTCTTAACACTTTTCGCCCTACAGGGTGCTGCGGAGAGTCTTGCTTAGAACCCGGTCATGATCCCAGCGAACACGCCGGTCTGGCTGTGACCGTAGTTCGGGTTGGTGGTGCTGGCGTTCGGCGATACCGACTGGTTCGTGTTCGGACCGAAGGCATCGTTGCCCAGATCGACGTTCGACGTCGAGCTGTTGTGGATGTAGCCAAATTCCGTGTACAGGAACGTGCGCTTGGACAGGTTGTACGTCGCGGCCAGCGTGTACATCGTCGCATTGCCGTTGCCGTTGTTGGCGTTCGCATGGAAGATCGCGCCCGTCAGAGCTGCTGCAGCCGTCGCCTGCCATGCCACACCGAACCATTCGTGGTCGACCGAAGTCGGAGCCGTGGTGCCGGCCGGTAGCCCGCCGGCGAAGCCCATGGACGCGTCGGTAGCCTGCGGTGCATTCAGGTGTTGGTAGCCTGCGTAGAACTTGACCGGACCCAGCGTGTAGGTACCGCCGCCGAGCGCCGAACGCGAATGCGTGTAGACGTTGTCGAACGTACCGTTGGCGCTGCGTACTTCGTCGTAGATCCCGCGCAGTTCGAGGGCGCCAATGTCGTAGACGGCTTCGATACCGTCGGTACGGCCTTGCGCCGAGCCCACGGTACTACCCGTTCCTGCGCCGGTACCTGCCGAATTCCAGTTGTAGTTATTGGTTATGTCGTACTGGCCCTTGAGGGTCAGGCCGAAGAAATTCGGCGACGTGTATTCGAAACCGTTGGCCGCACTCGCCCAGTTACGACCACGCACGAGCGTCGAGATGGCGTAACGCTGCATGACCTGCGGGTCGACGCCCCAGCTGTCCTGCGACAGTTCGCCGGCACCGAGGTTACCCAACTTGAACGTACCGTAGTTGCCGTTCGTAAAGCCGATCGTCGCGTGACGACCAAACAGTGCGCCGGCCGATTGGCCGTTCTGCGTATTCAACTGACCTTCCAATTGGAAGATGACTTGCGTACCGCCGCCGATGTCTTCAGCGCCTTGCATACCGAACCAGGAGCAGCCCCAATCGCCGCTTTCCGCGCTGATCTTGTGGCCTTGCGGCAGGCCGTTTTCGTACTGAATGCCGTTATCGATACGGCCATACAGAGTCACACTGCTTTGCGCTTGAGCGGCGGCCGCGATCGCCAGCAGCGACATGGTCAGAACAACTTTTTTCATTGCGTCTCCTCGAAGATTAAAACGCGGGTAGCGCCCCGAATGGCGGCATTTTCCAACCGCCAGGAATCTGTCCATGAAATGTCTCTTTCACATTCCGGCGCAATTATAGGTTTCGCATTTTTTTTGAATGCCGACGTTATGGGCTAGGGAAAACGCTGTTCAATCATGTGCTTGCGGAGCCTTACGGGATGCTGTACGACGTTCCATTCAGACGAGTTAAGCGATTATGTAAATCACGAATCCTTTATAAACAATGCGTTGTAAGAATTGAAAAGACATTAACTCGTAGATAATAAACAGGTTACTTATTGAATTTGAATCTCATAATTGGATATCTGCCGGGGCAGTAATTGAGGGTATGCGTCGCAAACGCTTTCGATGAGCGTTGTATTCATGCGACGTGACGTAGGCGCGTGCACTGCGCGCCTATCGGCGGATTCGCGGGTTATCACGGATCTTCCGATCGCGATTGCCGATCAAGGTGGGGCAAGCGTCGGAAAGGCGGGATTTGGCGATGCGAAGCGGATGGAAATAAACCCGCGACAGTTACAGATAGCAGAGAAAGCGCGGAAGCGCGTGGCGGGGCTGCACGTGCTGAGCAGTGCACCGGAGCGCCCCTTCCAAGCTGGAGATGCCGCGCTTGGTGTCTGCCACGTTGATTGGAATTAAGTCGATTGCGTCATATTCGTGACAACACAGTTGCCTATATTTGACAGCCTTGATGACTTGCCGCCTGTTGTTTGCCTCTCCGATGCCCATAGTAGTCAACTTTCCCACCGAATTGCGCGACTGGATCGCCCATAACCTCACACGCGGCGTGGAGCCGCAGGCGATCGTGCGCGAGCTCGTCGACCGACAAACCGAGGTCGCGTTGGCGACTGCGATGGTCGATGCGGTCGCGTCGGCGCTGATGCACGGCACACCGATGCCGGGGCCCACGCTCGAGGTCGGCGGCGCGCCCATCACTTACGCGCCGGAGCCTTTACGTGTGCCGGACGGTGCTTTGATTCGACTCGGCGAGCGCCAGGTGCAGGTGATCGCGCGCATGCAGCGGCCCGCCGCGGTGCTGTTGGCCAATCTGCTCACCGCAAGCGAATGCGAGCAACTGATCGCGCTGGCGCGCCCACGTCTGGATCGTTCGACCGTGGTCGACCGTGTCACGGGTCGCAATATCGTGGCCGGTCACCGCAGCAGCCACGGCATGTTTTTTCGTCTCGGGGAAACACCATTGATCGCCCGCCTCGAGGAACGCATCGCGGCCCTCACCGGGCTGCCGGCCGAGAACGGCGAAGGCTTGCAAATGTTGAATTACGAAGTGGGCGCCGAATTCGCACCACATGTCGATTACCTTATGGCGGGCAATCAGGCCAGTCGCGAATCGATTGCGCGCAGCGGCCAGCGCGTGGGCACGCTGCTGATGTATCTGAACGATGTGGAAGGCGGCGGCGGTGAAACGACCTTTCCGCAGCTTGGCTGGTCGGTGACGCCGCGGCGTGGCCAGGCGCTTTACTTCGAATATTGCAACCGGTTCGGGCATACCGATCCGAGCTCGCTGCATGCGAGCACGCCGCTGCGGGCGGGCGAAAAATGGGTGGCCACCAAATGGATCCGCACGCGCCGCTTCGTGTCGCGCGATCAGGCCTGACGACCTGCGGGGCGGCTGAGCGCCTGCCCCGCCCGCTGGGTTTCAGCGCTGGAAGACCTCGTCGGAGACCCAGCCCTTCGGCGTCAAATGCACGCCTTCGCGCAACTGCATCGTGCCCGCGCCTTCGATCACGCGCTTGATCATCGGGAACACGCGCTGTGCGTCGGCATCCTTCGCCCAGGGCGCCGGATCGATCTTGTAGGTATAGAGAACCGAGGTGGCGGTCTTGCCGTCCACTTGCACAGGCCGTTCCCAACCCACTACCTTGTCGAGCGAGAGCGTGGCGGCGCAGAAATCGGCCGGGTGCGTGACGCGCGAGGTACCGGTCGCGATCACTTCCGGAATATGTAAATAGTACTTCTGACCTTCGGCCGTCAACTGATACTGGCGAGCGTTCGCGGTAATCTTTTTGCCGGTCTCGTCGGTGCGTTCGACAACCACGTTCTTGCCTGCGACCAGGCCAAGTTTCTCGAGCACTGGCATTTGTTGCGCGTCGCGGGTACCAGCGGCCATGTCGTCCGTCGTCGTGTAGATCGGCCAGTCGTACTTGGCGAGACACAGGTGGCCGCGCTGGGCGAGGAAGTCATTGATGGTGGCCGTGAAATTCTCTTGGCCGGCGTCCTGGCTCTTGTCATGGCAGCCGGCGATCAGAGTCAGGGCAATCAGGGCAAACGCGCCGCAAGCGAAGCGCGCGGCGGTGGAACGTCGCGTCATGGTGTTTGTTGCTCAGGTTGAATTGCTAAGGTGCGGATGAGATACGGCGCGCGACCAGACCGAAAGGGCAGGTCGCGCGCGGATCATCATTTCGTCAGTTCACGCAGTTGCCACTGGTGGGTGCCGTGGTGGGCGCTTGATAGCCGTCGGTGAGCGTGTTCAGGAAGCAGACCAAGTCCGAGATGTTCTGCTGCGTCATCTGCGGCGCCGAGTGGATCGGACGCGGCAATGCACCTTGGGTCACTGTCGTGCCGTTGGAGGGAGTCTCGCCCTGGCCCATCGGCAGTTCTTCGTCGATATTGCCCTGGTAGGCCGCTGGCAGATCGTTGAAGCGCTGGGCCGTCGCACCCGATGCATACGTCGGGAACAGCGCGAACGACGGGTTCTGCGTCACGTTGCTGGTGTCTCCGCCCGTGCTTGGGTACCAGTATTCCGGGTTCGTATCGCGCGTGTTGTAGAAATTCATCACCTGCACGAGCGAGTGGAACACACCGTTGTGGAAGAACGCCGTGCGCGTTGCGACGTTGCGTAGCGTCGGCACTTTGAAGTTGCCGCAGAAGGGATCGGGGTTGGGAATACCCGCCACGCCCGGCGCATGGTCGGTCCGGATCGGTCCGCAGAGGCCCATGTCGTAGTACGACGTGTTGGTGTTGGCTGGGATCGGATCGGGATTGTTCGGAATTTCCGTATCGTTGCGCGGCACGCCGAGCGTCTGATACGTGAAATCGGTCATCAGGGCCACGGAGCCGTTGAAGTTCGCACCCGCGTAGTGACAGGCCGCGCAATTGCCCGTGCCGTTGAAGACCTCCAGGCCGCGCAGTTCGGCCGCGGTCAGCGTGCCACCGATCTTGTTGTCCAGATACAGGTCGAACTTGCTCGAATACGGATTGAAGTTCGGATCTTCCAGCTGGTATGCCTGCAGGGCGAGACCGATGTCGGTGAATGCCGTGGTCGGATCGCTGAACACGCCCGCTCCGTACGCCTGCTGGAACAGCGCCGCGTAGCTTGAGTTCTGCACCGCCTGCACGATGGCAGTGGGCGACGCGTTGTTCATTTCGATCGGGTTGAGCAGCGGGAGCCCCGCTTGGGTGGCCAGCGTCGTGGCGCGGCCGTCCCACATGAAGCCGCCGCCCGGTGCGTTCTGCGACACGCCGTCCGGATTCTCGGAATTGTCGTCATAGGGGGGCGTCATATCCTTGTAGCGCAGCGACGGCACGGCACGCACGCCCGACTGCGAGGGATCGGAGCCGATCTGGACCGCGAGACTGTTCGGGGGGCCATAGCCATATTGCGGCGAGTGGCAGGTCGCACAGGACATGTTCTTGCCGCTGGACAGGTTCTGATCGACGAACAACTGCTGACCGACTTGAGCGGCGAGGCTCAGCGTGGGCTGTTCGGGCGAGGGCGTCGTACCGCCCGACGAGCCGCTCGATGAGCCACCCGACGACGTCTGAGTCGGGGTGCTGCTGTCGCTGCCACCACCGCCGCAGGCAGCCAATATCAGTGAAAGCGCACAGATCGCGCCTAGGGAGAGTTTTCGCATATCAAGTCTTTAGTTTCCTGAGCCCGATTGCCGGGCAGTCCTCACAGCGCCGAAGGCCGCCTGGCGATAGAACGGACAGAAAAGAAACTGCCGGGCCGCAAAAAATGCGGCCCGACAGGGAGCAATCACACGCTTGTCGCTGCGGGAAGCAATGAACCGCCTCTCGCGAGCCGTGCACTTACTTGGCGAGCGACCAGACGTTGGTCTGGGTCGGGTCGGGCCCAGGGCCGCGCGATGCCAGCGACGTACCTGTCACATCGGCCGGGTTCAACTTCTGCGTGTAGGTCGCTGGGGTGACGTAGGCGTGGTTCATCGGCCGCACGGAGTCAAGGTGCGTATCCGCGCTGCCCGCGAATTCCGGCAGGTTCACGATGTTGCTCACAATGAACGACTCGGTGTACTTCGCGCGAGAAAGGTACGTGGACGGCTGCACCGGATCGGCGATCTGGAACATGTCCTGCAGCGTGCGCACCAGCGAGAAGTGGCTGTACTCGTCGCTGTCGACGATATTCGGGTTGGCTTGGTTCGTCGCTACACCGAAGACCGAGTTGCCATGACCGTGGTTACCCCCGTAGTACATCGACGTCGACTTCGGCGTGAGCACACCGTTCGTAAGCGTGAGCGGTGCCTGATTGACGTCCGACGTCTGCGGGTTCCAGCCACAGCACGACGTGGAGGTGCCTTCGCCTTCGTCGAACATCACGACGATGGCCACTTTGCGTTGCTTGTTGGCCCAGAGCGGCGACGCCTCGATCTTGCTGACCACCTGACGCACGTAGTCGTCGCCGCGCTGGATGATCGGGAGTCCGGCCGACTGGCACGAAACATCGCTATCGACTCCTCCGTGCATGTCGTCGCACTGGTCGGGCATGATGAAGTTCAGATTGCCCACGTCGCCGTTCGCGAGGTCGGTGCTGAATTGGTCAGTGTTGTAGCCCGCCGGCATGGGTCCGTAAGCCGTCGACTTCGCCCAGTCCGCTGCCGTGTATTGCGTACCGAAGATGGTGCGGCTATCGGCGAAAAACTCAGGCAGGTTGCGCGTGCTCTGATAGGGCATGCCAGGGTTGTGTTTGGTCTTGTACAGCGCGGCCGGAACCGTGTAGGCCGCACCGTTGCCGCCTGGGCCCGTGTAAGCAGCCGAGATGGCCGGATCGGCGATGCCGTCGGCGCGCGGGTCCTGGCCCGGGTTCATCGATTCGCTGTAGGTGCGCCACGTCATGCCGGATTGCGAAAGCAGCGTGAAGAGGCTCGGGGCCGCGATGTTGTGGCTGGCGCTGGCGCCGACCGTAGTACAGGCCGAGTTTGTGTAGTCGGTCAACTGGCCAGCGCTTGTCGGCGGCAGCGCGCCGGTGGGGACGAGCGGCTGGCCGTCCGAGGCCGTGCCGCCGGCGAACGGCAGGTCCGTCGGTGCGTTGGCACCGGTCGTGCCTGCGCCGCAGCCCCACCAGTTGTCGTCCGTGATGCCCCAGTCGTCCCCGCCGCCGAGCGCCGTGTAGTTCGGCTCGCTCGGGTTGCCCGTCGAGTAATACGTCGTGAACTGGCTGTTGCTGGTCAGGAACTGGTTGATGAACGGAGCGTCCGACGAACCGAGAATCCCCGGGGTGGTGGTACTGCCCGAAGTAGCCGTAGCCACACTGTGGTTCTCCATCATGATGATGAAGATGTTGTCGTAGCGCGGAATACCTTCGACATCGAACGCGGCCTGCTGCGCTTGCGCGAACGTGATCGGTGCTTGCGATTGCGTGGGCGTGACGGCGGTCAGGGCGGTCACTTTGCCCGCCGCGGCGAGCGGGGGCAGGGTCGGGTCACCGCCCGTCACGGCCAGGTTGTCCGGGTACATGTCGCCGCGGTCGAGCTTGGTGGTCGCGTACGTGTAGCGGCTCGCGAGCTGGTTGTCTTCGAACAGCACCGCCTGTTGCTCGGCGCCGGAGAGCGAGTTGACGTCGGCCAGCACATCCGAGGGGCTGACGCTCACCGAGGCCGTGCCGAGCGTCCCGCCGCTGAGGCGAGTGGCGAGATTGGCTTTTTCGATAGCGTAGGTCGTGTTGTTGGCTTCGACCAGGCGCTGAACTTCGCTGGACATCGGGCTGATCACGACGTTGGACGCGCCCTGGTCGGCGATTTGCGCAGCGGAGGCGCGCAGGACCATGTGGCTGGCGACGGCTTGGCCGGTCGCCGTGTTGGAGGCCTTGGTGCTGATGTCGGCGATCAACGGGCCGGTGGCGCTGGTCTGCAGCGTGAAGTGGCCGGTGCTGTCGGTCGTCGTGCTGGTTTCCGATGCATCGCACTTGCCGTTTCCGTTCGCGTCGAGGCACACCGTGGCGCCGGCGTAGTAGCCTGCCTGGAAGGTCGGGTCGCCGGTCTTGCTGCCCGAAACGAAGCCAGAGGCGGCCACGGCGCCCGTGTACGTCGTGTTGCTGGCCGACGCCGACGGCGTGCCGCTATTGCCTCCGCAGGCGGCCAGTACGGAGGCGGCCGCGATCGAAGTTAGAAGAAGGGTAACGCGTTGTGTTTGATTGCCCGACATTGTGGGACCCCAGTTGGATGTATGTGCAACTCTTTTGGCGCTCACGAAACAAGCCCGTGATTCTTAATCGAGCGGGATTATCGGGACGATATGTTTAACAATTGTGAATATGTTTAACAATTGTTTAGTGGGTTTTAGCTTCAGTTGCAGCGATGTCGCCAAGGCTGGCGGTTAAAACTGGGGAGACTTCGAATCGCGCGTTAAGTCCGAGCTCTTACCGCGCCGCACCTTGTCGATAGCGATTTACATGCAGTAGAGACACCAGGCGCGGGATGCCGCGTCACGCAACGATCGTGCGGTGATGGAGGTCGAGTAGCCGATGGAATTGGGCTGGTCCAATCCGGCTACATGATGCTTACACGCACCATGCAATTGGTCCAATCCAACAGAATGCTTACGGAGACGATAGGATTCAATTCCGTTACACGATACTTACGAAAACAATGGAATTGAATTCAATCCGACTACGTAACGCTTACGCTGACGATGAGATTGGACCAACAGTTAGACTACATAATAATTACGCTGATGATTTGATTTTGCCAACCATTAGTATACGTAACGCTTACGCAGGCAACGGAATTGGCTGACTCAATCCGATTACATAGTGCTTGCATTGATTTGACAAACAAAAAGCCCAGTCACAAGGACTGGGCTTTTTGTTTGATATCTTTGGTGGGGCGTGAGCGTCTTTGGATCAAATGTCGCCTCCGCACGGGCTTAGTAAGCGTAAGCGCGAACTTGGACACAAAACAGACCGCCCGCAGTGCACCGTCGCGACGATAGGTGACAGAGGCCAACCCGTGCACGTTGGTACCAGCTTCGGCGACCGATTTGGCACTATGGGATAGTGAAATCGGCCAGTCCTGGGTGGCGTCTCCGATGAAGCCTAGAAGCGGGTACGCAAGCCCGCGGTGACCGCGACCTGACTGCTGGTGGCCGACGGTGACAAACCGTTGATGTCAGCCGTAAACCATGTGCCGCCGCCGCTCAGGTGCTGGAACTGGCCTTCGACGTACACGTCGGTCCGCCTGGACAGCGCGTAGTCCAGCAGCAGGTTGAACTGATTCCATTTCGGGTCCGACGCGCCCGAGAGACTGGAACTGCCGTCCGTGAACGTGTACGAACCTGTGACCGTGAATGCCGGCGTCACGCTGTAGAGCGCGTTGACTTCATAGTTGTCGAAACGCAGGCTCGAGGCGTTACCGAGAGGGATCGGCGAGGAACTGGTGTTGTTGATCCCGATTGCGTCTTCCAGTTTTGTTTCCGTGAACACAAAGCCGACCGTCGCCGGACCCAACACGTAGTCCAGACCCGCACCGAACGTACGTTGCTGACCGGCGCTAAACGTAGAGTCGCTGCCGGTCACCTGGTCGGCCGCATTAACAATGGAGTCCGTCGCGCCGGTCAGATTGGTGGCAGTACCGCCGTTGTTCAGCTGCAGGTACGCCGCCGCGAAACGAAATGGACCGTTGTCATACGAAGTACCGAAGCTATAGGCCCGGTTGTTGGAAAAGCTTCCGGCCGCGTTCGAGAAGCCGTACAGGCTGCCGAACCGCCAGCCGTCGTAGTTCGGGCTCGCGTACTTGACCGCATTGTTGATCCGCATCGTGTTCTGCAGGTTGTCATTGTCGTACGGGTGCCCGAAGAACACGCCGCCCTTGGCGGCACCGGCGCCCGCCAACGGCGCCAGGTAGTCGACCATCGCATCATATTGACGGCCGAGCGTCACTGTACCGAACTGAGTGCTCGACAGACCGACGAACGCCTGCCGGCCGAACATCAGGCCGTGCTGGCCAAGGGCGCCGTTGGAGAGCGTGAAACCATTTTCCAATGTGAAGATAGCCGTGAGGCCGCCGCCCAGATCTTCCGAACCCCGCACACCAAAACGGTCCGGGTTGATGCTGGCGTCGGTCATCGCGAATTTGCTGTGCCCGGCGGTCGATCCCGCTGCGCTCTGGTTCGACACGTACGATAGCCCCGCATCGATGAGGCCATACAACGTTACGCTGCTTTGCGCGTGCGCCGCCGTTGCAAAAACGCCTGTTAATAGGGCTATCAGAAAAGCTTTTTTCATTGTAATTGCCAAAATCGAGGGGCCTCTGGGAAGAAGACCTCTGTTTATAGGGGAATCCTACGTTCAGTCAGACGAATCGTTGCGGGTCTCAAAGTGTGTGGCTACACGACCCGATGTTCAATCGATTTTAAGGAAATACTGAATTACATGCGCGGCCATCGGACCGCACGGAGACTCGGGCCTGTCGATCGTCGACTTACATCAGCGGGGACAGTCCAGGCGCGGCTGGCTCGTCACCGGCCAGGTGGCCGAAAGAGATCAGCACAGACGAAATAGAACGAACCGGTCTGTAAAGGACGGAGCGGATCTTCGAGGGGCGCTTATCGCCCGCAATAGGAAGAAGCAGCGGTCATTCGCTTGCGCAGCGCCAATGCCCCTTGATGGCCGGGTCCGGCCCGACGCCGTTCTTCACAACTTGTGTTGCGTATGACAGTGCCGGGACGTTCGTCGTTATCGTCGATGAGATGCACACGTGCTTCCGGCATAAACAAACTGACGGGGCAGGACTGCTGCCCAGGTACGGTACTTCCTCAATCACTCATGTAACATCGAGACTAAAGTCCGAGCGTGTTGCGTTGATATACCGGGAAGAAAAAATGATCCGTTTCAGCTTTCTCTTCGCTGCCTTATATCTCGGGACCTCATTGGCGCATGCGGCGGGTTTTCAATTCATTGAGATTCCGGGCAACGGATCGCTTCAGCCGATCAAAGGAGCCGTCTGGTATCCGTGTAATCAACCGCTAAGCAACGAGAAATTGGGCCTGTTCGAGCTGTCAGTGGCCAAGGATTGTCCAGTCACGGGCGAGAAACTATCACTTGTCGTTATATCGCCCGGTAGGGGCGGTACTTTCCTCGACCATAGTGACACGGCTGAAGCATTAGCAGATGCGGGTTTCGTGGTCGCTGCGATAAACCATCCTGGTGACAATGCGATGGACAAGACCCGCACCAATGATTTCTCGGTATTCGTTGAGCGGCCAGTGGATATCAAGCGCGTGATCGACTTCATGCTTGGCTCATGGACCGCCGCAGCGAGGATCGACGCGAGCGACATCGGCATCTTTGGTTTCTCGCGCGGTGGATATACTGGGCTGGTCGCCGTCGGCGCTAACCCTCACTTCGGAAAGAGTCTGCGTCTATGTGACGGAGTCGATACGCCGCTCTGCGATCAGGTGCACAAAGGAGAACTCCCTGAACTCATTCATGACCTGCGTATCAAGGCGGCAGTGATTGCCGATCCAGTTAGCGTCTTCTTTACGCGAGACAGTTTTTCCAATGTGAAGATAGCCGTGCAACTTTGGAGATCCGAGCTTGGCGGGGGCGGTGTGACGCCAGAGAGCGTCGCGAGCATCAGCGGCGAGATACCGATGAAACCGGATGTTCACTTTGTGCCCCGTTCCCAGCATTTTTCCTTCATGGCGCCCTGTTCGGCTGAATTCATGCAGTCGGCACGTGAAATCTGTATCGACGGGCCGAACTTCGACCGTATCTCTTTTCACAAAGAATTCAACGCTGAGATACTCGCGTTTTTTCGTAAGAACCTGACAGATACGAGTAGCCCGCTAGGGTCCAGATAGCCGACATTCAATGCCCAAGATGTCGCAAGGGAGCGAGAGTGGGAGACGAAGCAGGACCGAGCAAGGGATGAGCGATTTGAATGATGGAGAACAAGGCGGGCTGCTGCGGTTGATGAAAGCCGGTTACACAGCGGTTACACAGACGCCAGAAAGCAAAAAGCCCGGTCACGAGGACCGGGCTAAGTGCCTGAATTCTTTGGTGGGGCGTGAGTGACTCGAACACTCGACCTACGGATTAAGAGTCCGCTGCTCTACCAACTGAGCTAACGCCCCAAACAGAGGCCGAAGTATAGCAGAGCTTTTTTAAACTCCGCTAGCCCCGCGCCCCAAATTTTCTCGGCTCGGCACGGAATCCCTCAAGCCCGGGTGCGTCGGTGCTTGTCGAGCGCTTCGGGGTTCACCGCGTTCTGGACATTCGCGCCGAGGTAGTCGAGGATGTTCTGGAATGCTCCGCCGAAGTAGGCCTCGTAGCTCTCATGCTCGACGAAGCCGATATGCGGGGTGCATACGGCATTTTCCATGCGCAGCAAGCTGTGTCCCTGAAGGATCGGCTCGCTTTCGAAGACATCGACCGCGACCATCCCTGGACGACCTTCGGCCAGGGCGCCGACAATCGCATTCTCGTCGAGCAGTTCGGCGCGACTCGTATTGACGAACAGCGCAGTGGGCTTCATCTGCAACAAATCCTGGCGGCTGATGATGCCGCGCGTATCGTCATGCAACCTCAGATGCACGGTCAGCACATCGGCTCGCGCGAACAAATCCTCGAGGCTTGCGGCAACTTGGAGACCGTCCTCGCGCGCGGCTTTTTGCGAGAACTCGCGTCCCCAGATCACGACATTCATGCCGAATGCACGACCATAGCCGGCGACCAGTCGGCCGATTTTCCCGTACCCCCAAATACACAGCGTCTGTCCTCGCAGCACATGGCCGAGTCCGAAGTTGGCGGGCATCGACGAGGTCTTGAGACCCGACTGTTGCCACGCACCTTGCTTCAGATTCGCAACGTATTGCGGAATGCGCCGCTGTGCGGCCATGATGAGCGCCCACGTGAGCTCGGCGGGGGCAACCGACGATCCATGCCCTTCGAGCACAACGATGCCCCGATCGGTGCAGGCCTCGATGTCGATATGTCCGCTGACCTTGCCGGTCTGGGAAATCACGCGAAGCTTGGGGAGTTTTTCGAGCAGTTGCGCCGTAACGCGCGTGCGCTCGCGAATCAGCACGAGAGCTTCGGTTTCGGCAAGCCGGCTGGATAGCTGGCCGACGCCGCGTACCGTATTGTTGAACACCTTGACGTCGTGATCGGCGAGCAAGGCAAAGCATTCGAGCTTGCGGACCGCGTCTTGATAATCGTCCAGAATGGCTATTTTCATCTTCGCATGTGTCGAGGCGGCCCAGCAGCAAAACACTGGACACGTTGGAACGTGCGCATGCCCGTGCGCGCGATCGCTACCTTTTTAACAGCTTGTCGGGCGATGGCGCAAGCCTCAAATGCCAATCGTTTGATCCATTTGCCGTGCGAATAGGATTCGGCGCACCCTCGCAGGCAAGCCCGCGAGGGTCGGCGCGCGATCAGCTCGATTCGGTCGCCTTGCGCGCCACCTTCTTGGCAGTGGTCTTGCTCGCGGCCGTTTTGCTTGCGGCGGCCTTGGTTGCGGCAGTCTTGCCCGCAGCCGTCTTTGCCGGCGCCTTGGCGGCCGTCTTGGCCGGTGCCTTGCGCACCGATGGCTTCGTGGCGACAGCGCCATCGTCCCCGACGCCGTTTTCTTCCCCGCTCGCACCGGCTGCCGCCGACTTGGCCGCCGTGGTCTTCGCCGCGGCACCGCCCTTGCCGGGCTTCGGTTCCTTCTTCTCGAATTCGAAGCCGATCGAGCCATCCTTCTGCTTGACGAGGAAGGCCTTGAAATTGCGCCCGGTACGCGAAGACTTGAAGCCCGTCAGCAGATCGGTACGGCCTTCATCGAGCAGCTTGGCCATCTGCTCGCGCGACATCTCCTGCTGCAAGATGACTTTGCCCGAGCGGAAGTCGCAAGTCTTCGGGTTCGCGACACTGTTCTCGCAAACATAGCTCATACCGAGTTCGAACACGCGCGCCTGGCACTTCGGACAATTGCCGACAGGCTCCTGTGTCGAGAAGTCGGGGGCTTCACCGTCTTCACCGCCCTGGTCCTGGCCGAAGTCGAACTCGAGCTTGTAGTTCTTGATGTCCTCGTCGAAGCTGAGCTTGAGGATGGCTGAAAAAGGCCGGCCCATCTTGCTGCGGAAACCCGACAGCGGTCCGATCTCCTTCTTGCTCAAGAACTCCTCGACCTCGGGAATCTCGAACTGGCGGCCCGCCGGCACCTTGGTGATCGAGAACTCGCACTTCGTGCACGCGAAGCGGCGATAGTTCTCCTTCACCTGCCCGCCGCAATTCGGGCACGGCGTTTCGAGCGTCGCATAGTCGCCCGGAATCGTGTCGGAGTCGTATTCCTTGGCACGCTTGACGATGGTCTGCGTCATTTGCGCGATCTCGCGCATGAACACATCGCGCGGCAATAGACCGCGCTCCATCTGTGCGAGCTTGTGTTCCCATTCGCCGGTCAGCTCGGGCGCGATCAGTTCGGCAACGCCGAGCCCGCGCAGCAACGTCATGAGCTGGAACGCCTTGGCGGTCGGAATCAGTTCGCGGCCCTCGCGCAACAGATACTTTTCCGCGAGCAGACCTTCGATGATCGCCGCGCGCGTCGCAGGCGTGCCGAGTCCCTTCGCCGCCATCGCCTCGCGCAGCTCGTCATCCTCGACCAGCTTGCCCGCCCCTTCCATCGCCGACAGCAGCGTTGCTTCGTTGTAGCGGGCAGGCGGCTTGGTCACGAGGCTCTGCGCCGCGATCGACTCGGTCTTGACCTTCTCGTCTTTCGCGACCGGCACGAGATTCGCATCGGCACCCGCGGCTTCGCGTCCGTAGATCTGCAGCCAGCCCGGTGCGACAAGGACCTTGCCTTCGGTCTTGAAGACATGGCCGACGACTTCAGTGACGCGCGTGGTCACCTGGAATTCGGCAGGGGGGAAGAATACGGCGAGGAAACGCTTGACGACGAGGTCATAGAGTTTCTGCTCGGGCTCGGACAGGTTCTTCGGTGCCTGCAGTGTCGGGATGATCGCGAAGTGATCGCTGATCTTCGAATTGTCGAAGATCCGCTTGTTCGGCTTGACCCAGCCCTTGTCGAGCACCTGCTTGGCGAACGGCAGATAGTTGTCCGACTCCTTGAGCATGTCGAGCGTGCCCTTCACGGCATCGAGATAGTCCTCGGGCAACGCGCGCGAATCGGTCCGCGGATAAGTCAGGACCTTGTGCCGCTCATAGAGTGCCTGGGCGAGGCCCAGCGTGTTCTTGGCCGAGAAGCCGAACCGTCCGTTCGCTTCGCGCTGCAGGCTCGTAAGGTCGAACAGCAGCGGCGACATCTGGGTCGACGGCTTCGACTCTTCCGTCACGATGCCGGGCTTGTCACGGCATGCCGCCACGACCGACTCGGCGGCCGCGAGGCTCCAGAGCCGCGAGTCTCGCTTCTCGGGATCGAACTCGTCGCGCTTGAACTTCGGGTCGAACCAGCGCCCTTCGTAGAATCCAGCAGCGCAGACGAAGTCGGCTTTGACTTCCCAGTAGTCGCGCGGCACGAAGCGGCGAATTTTTTCTTCACGCTCGACCACGATCGACAGCGTCGGCGTCTGCACACGGCCGACGGTAGTCAGGAAGAAACCGCCGCCCTTGCTGTTGAACGCGGTCATCGCGCGCGTGCCGTTGATGCCGACAAGCCAGTCGGCCTCCGAACGGCAGCGGGCCGCATCGGCAAGGGGCAGCATGTCGTCGTCCGAACGCAGGCGCGCGAAACCATCGCGAATCGACTGCGGCGTCATGGACTGGAGCCACAGACGCTGCACCGGCTGCTTGGCCTTGGCGTGCTGAACGATCAGACGGAAGATCAACTCGCCCTCGCGCCCCGCGTCACAGGCGTTGATCAGGCTGTCGACGTCCTTGCGCTTGATCAGACGCGTCAGCACCTTGAGGCGCGACTCACTCTTGGCGATCGGATTCAGATCGAAGTGCGGCGGAATGACCGGGAGGTTCGCGAAGCTCCACTTGCCTCGCTTGACCTCGTATTCCTCGGGCGCGGCAATTTCGAGCAGGTGACCGACAGCCGACGAGATGATGTATTCATCGCTCTCGAAATACTCGTCATGCTTGGTAAAGCCGCCCAGCGCGCGTGCGATGTCGTTCGAAACCGACGGCTTCTCGGCGATGATGAGTGCTTTTCCCATGACGATTTGGTGATATTGACCGTTGGTAAGGTTAACTGTCAGACGAACGCTTTATAGCACACCGTTCACGGACACCCTTGCCCGAGAACGTTCACAGCGCGTTACCGGCCCTGCCGCGCCAGCCTCGCCGACACGACGAGACCGGGTAAGCGTTGGAGACGGCACGTGCGGCGGCACATATTAGGGCGGGGCACCGGCTGGCGCAAGCAAACGCCCACATCGGCGCCTGGCCTTGCGAGGCCGCCCGTGCATCGGTGCCTGCTTCGCGTCGCGTTTACATTAGGCACATCCGCAGTTGATTGTCACGCGCCAGCAAAACTGGACACATCGGCGCCGAGACTCAAATTGATCCTGAATACCCACTTTAGCTACTTTTAGTGACGCCTAGCGACTTTTAGGTGGTGTTCACACACGGGCAAGCGCGGATCTGAGCTTCAGGGCGCCTGGGCTCGCCGCGGTGCCGGAAAATTCCTCGATCATCCGTTCGACGATGCGCGGCTGCGGAAGGACGGTGCCGAAAAAGCGCGTGCTCGCGCCGTCTTCGATCAGGATCGTCGGAAAATTCTCAACGTCGAACTCGTCGACGAGTTCGCTGTGCGTCTCGATATCGATCCAGACAAAGCAGGCAGCCGGATGCGCATCGGCGAGCACATCGAACATCGTGCGGTATTCGCGGCACGTGCCGCACCATTCGGCGCACAGACAGGCGACGAGCAGTGTGTCGGGATCGGCAAGACGGCCTGCAATCGCGCCGGCGTCGGTATTGAGGTCGAGAGTAGACATACGGTTCGTGGCGACCGGATCTGCCTTATGAGATCTTTGAAGGACCCAGCCGGCGGCTTGTACATGGAGATCATGAGTCGGGCGCAATGTAGCATGGCCTTCGACACGCCGCTCACGATACCCTGGCTGCCGACCGGCCGATGAGCGACGCGTCGCTTTCCGCACGCGCCAGTCTCAAGCGCCGGTGGACACGATCCGCCCTCCCGGCAGCCACTCGATGCGCCCGTCGAGTTCAAGCGCGAGCACGGCGGCCTGCACCGCCGCGCCCGGGAGGCCGGTACGCGCGACGAGCACATCGATCGGGGCCGGATCATGACCCAGCTCGCGGAGGACCTCGTCCTCGGAAGAGTCTTGGCTCGCCTCTGCGCTGTGGCTCGCCTCATGTCCCGCGTCGGCGCCTTGCTCTTGGCCCATGGGCGCCCGAACGGGCGGGCCTGTGCCTGTGCCTGTGCCTGTGCCTGTGCCTGTGCCTGTGCCTGTGCCTGTGCCTGTGCCTGTGCCTGTGCCTGTGCCTGTGCCTGTGCCATCTTCCTCTCGCTTACCCGTCCTGGCCGGGCGTTTTGCACCCGCGTCTTTCGCACGCCCCTGCCGCTTCCCCGGCTTCGATTTCGGGTCGGGTTCAGGACTCGCAAGGCCGAGCGAGGCGAGAATGTCCGTGGGTGTCTCGACCAGCATCGCGCCCTCGCGAATCAACCGGTTGCATCCCCGCGCACAGAGCGACTGAATCGAGCCGGGAATCGCATAGACGTCCCGGCCGCAGTCCGCGGCGAGCCGCGCCGTGATCAGCGAGCCCGAATAAGGCGCGGCCTCGACCACCAGCACACCGACACCCAGCGCAGCGATCAGCCGATTGCGGCGCGGAAAATTCGCCGCGCGCGGACGTGTGCTGAGCGGCAATTCGGACACGACCGCGCCCGCGCCGGCGATCTCCCGGGCAAGCGGGAAGTTGATCTCCGGATAGACGCGGTCCGCCCCCGTGCCGACAATCGCGACCGTGCCGCCCACTGTCTCCAGCGCGCCCCAGTGAGCCGCCGCATCGATTCCATCGGCCAGGCCCGACACAATCGTCACGCCGGCGGCACCCAGCTCCCGCGCAAAAAGCCCCGCGTTCGCGCGTCCGACGTTGCTCGCCTGCCGACTGCCGACGATGGCGACGGCCGGCTCGCCACGTGGACCCGGATGAAGCAGTTCGATCCGTCCGCAGACATAAAGCATCGCGGGAGGGTCAGTAGACGCCAGCAGCGAAGCCGGATACGCGGAGTCGGCAAGCGTGACCACATAGTGACCCGGCTCTTCAAGCCAGATCGACGTATAGTCGACAAGCCATTCGAAGTCGGCACTCGGCGGCGCGCACAGACTCTGCGCGAGCGCCTCACCGACATACCGCGCGAGCGACGCTTCGCTTTCGCGCATCACCTGGTCGGGCAGGCCAAACGCATTGAGCAGCCGTCGCAGACCCGCGCCACCCAGCTTCGGCGTGGTGGTCAATCGCAACCAGGCGGCGAGTTCGTCGCATTCGAGCGCCTGTGTGGCCATCCTCGGCCTTGCCGCCGGCGATCCTCCCGGCCGTCTTTGCATCATTTCCTCCCCTTTTATGCACGCCAGGCCCCCGCGCCCCGCGCAACCAGCCCGCAGCCCCCGCCAGACGGCGCTGTGCTAGACTTCGAGCATTCACAGAACACTCGCTTTTGGCTCTCCCGCCGCCCGCCCTCGGCTGTCTACGACACGCCTTGCCGAAGCGGCGAAGCCGTTGAATCTGGGAAATCAGTCCCCAGATTCTGAACGGCGCCGATCGCTCGCGAAATTCAGCCAAACGGCCAGTCGCAACACGGCCGATGACGGCGTGGCTGATGCAGGGACCTCGACATGGCATTGCTCAACATTCTTCAGTACCCGGACCGGCGTCTGCATAAAGTCGCCAAACCCGTCGCGCACGTCGACGCCCGCATTCGCAGGCTCGTCAGCGACATGGCCGAAACGATGTACCAGGCGCCGGGCGTCGGCCTCGCCGCGACCCAGGTCGACGTGCACGAACGCGTGATCGTGATCGACATCTCAGAAATGCACGACGAGTTGCAAGTCTTCATCAATCCGGAAATCGTCTGGTCGAGCGACGAGCGCCTGTTCTCGGAAGAGGGCTGCCTGTCGGTGCCGGGTATCTACGACAAGGTCGAACGGCCCGAACACGTGCGTGTGCGCGCCCTGAACGAAAAGGGCGAAAGTGTCGAAGTCGATGCCACCGGGCTGCTCGCCGTCTGTATCCAGCACGAGATGGACCACCTGATGGGCCGCGTCTTCGTCGAGTATCTTTCGCCGCTCAAGCAAAACCGGATCAAGACCAAGATGCGCAAGCAGGCTGCTGCCTGATGGCGCGTGCGTTGCGCGTCATTTTTGCTGGCACGCCCGAGTTCGCCGCGACTGCGCTCGAAGCGATCGTCGCCGCGGGCTTTGCGGTACCGCTCGTCCTGACGCAGCCCGACCGCCCGGCGGGACGCGGCATGAAGCTCCAGGCGAGCGCCGTCAAGCAGGCCGCGCTCGAACATGGCATCCCGGTTGCGCAGCCGCCATCGCTGCGGCGCGAAGGCAAGTACCCGGCTGAAGCCGCGGCCGCGTTCGAACTACTCCGCGCAACGCCACATGATGTGATGGTGGTGGCAGCCTATGGCCTGCTGTTGCCGCAGGAAGTGCTCGACATCGCACCACTGGGCTGCATCAACATCCATGGTTCGCTGTTGCCGCGCTGGCGCGGTGCCGCCCCGATCCACCGCGCGATCCAGGCCGGCGATGCGCAGACCGGCATCACCATCATGCAGATGGACGCGGGACTCGACACCGGTCCGATGTTCGGCATGTCGTCGGTGCCGATCGAAGCGGCCGATACAACCGCCACCCTTCACGACAAGCTCGCCGCCCTTGGTGCGCGAATGATCGTCGAGACGCTGACGGCGCTCGAACAGAAACTTGAGGAACAGCGCTTGGCCGGAGCGCATCCGGCGCGCGATCTTCTTCCCGTCACGCCACAACCGGCCGACGGTGCAACCTACGCTCAGAAGATCGGCAAGGAAGAAGCCGTGCTCGACTGGTCGCTGCCCGCCGAAGTGCTGGCGCGCCAGATCCGTGCGTTCGATCCCTTCCCCGGCGCCGTCGCCCGCTGGAACGACACCCCGTTGAAAATCTGGGCCGCCGAAATGGCCGATGCACCCGCTGGCGAATTCGCACTCGCGCCAGGTACAGTTGTGTCTGCCGGCCCACAGGGGATCGTGGTCGCATGCGGCGAGCGCGCCCTGCGCCTGACCGAACTGCAGAAGCCGGGTGGAAAGCGGCTGCCCGCACGTGAATTCCTCGCCGGCGCCACATTTGGGGCGGGAGAGAAGCTCGCCAACGGCGCGGCCTAACGAAAGCGTCTGCTCACTTCATTTTGGAGCCGATCATGTTGGGCATCACCGGGTTTCCATTTTTCCTGCTCGCCGTCATGTTGCTCAACATCACGCCGGGGCCCGACACTGCCTATATCGTCGCGCGCAGTGTCGGCCAGGGGCGCCGGGCGGGCTTCGTATCCGTCCTCGGGATCTCGGCGGGCTGCGTCGTGCACACGCTCGCGACCGCCTTCGGCCTGACCGCCATTCTCGCGGCGTCCGCCGCGGCGTTCACGGTAATCAAGGTCGCGGGTGCCGCCTACCTGATCTACCTCGGCGTGCGCATGATCATGACGAGAAGGCCCGCCGTCCCGGCATCCGGCACGTCAGACTGCCCGGCGTCGACGCACACTGTGGCTGCGCGCGACACGTCGGCCCGGAACCGCGGCTTGTCGACTGACGGACTCGATAGCACACGGACAAGCCCCGCAGAATTCACCAACCGCCCGATGTCCCTGCGCTCACTCTTCCTGCAAGGCTTCTGGACCAATGTGCTCAATCCCAAGGTGGTGCTGTTCTTTGTGTCCTTCTTCCCGCAATTTGTCAGCGTGGACAGCCCCCACAAGACCCTTGCGTTTCTCGCACTGGGCGGTACCTTCATTCTGATGAGCACGATCTGGGACGGCTTTGTCGCGTGGATCGCCGGTTCCGTGACCCACCGCATGCGCGGCCGGCCGGGCATTAAGCGCTGGCTCGATCGCATCGTCGGCACAGCTTTCGTCGGTCTTGGCATCCGGCTTGCGCTGGTTCACCGATGACAGGTGGCTGAACGATCGCGTGGTTTGATATTGAAGAGGCTTGAATTTATTCGCGCCACCCCAATCTAACAGTTTCCTTACAACACGGGCATCGCCACGAGGCAAATCGAATGTTCAACTGGGTCAAGACCGCCATGCTCATGGCGGCGATCACCGCGCTGTTCATCGTGCTCGGCAATCTGCTGGGCGGCCAACGCGGGATGGTCATCGCGCTCGTGATCGCAGTCGGGATGAATTTCTTCTCGTACTGGTTCTCGGACAAGATGGTGCTCAAGATGTACAACGCACATGAAGTCGACGAAAACAGCGCGCCGCAGTTCTATCGGATGATCCGCGAGCTTTCGACGCGTGCGAACCTTCCGATGCCCCGCGTCTACCTGATCGACGAAAATGCGCCGAACGCTTTTGCGACCGGCCGCAACCCGGAGCACGCGGCGGTCGCGGCGACGACCGGCATCCTGCGTGTCCTGTCAGAACGCGAGATGCGTGGCGTGATGGCTCACGAATTGAGCCATGTGAAGCACCGCGACATCCTGCTTTCAACGATCTCGGCGACGATGGCTGGCGCGATCTCGGCGCTCGCCAACTTCGCTTTCCTGTTCGGCGGGCGTGATTCCGAGGGACGCTCCTCGAACCCGATCGCCGGCATCGCCATGATGATCCTCGCGCCGCTCGCGGCAGGTCTGATCCAGATGGCCATCTCTCGAGCGCGTGAATTCGAGGCCGATCGTGGCGGTGCTGAGATCTCGGGCGATCCGCAGGCGCTCGCCTCCGCACTCGAGAAGATCCACCGCTACGCGTCGGGCACGCCGTTCCCGACCGCGGAAGAACATCCCACGACCGCGCAGATGATGATCATGAACCCGCTGTCGGGCCATGGCGTCGCTAACCTGTTCTCGACGCACCCGAGCACCGAAGAACGCGTCGCGCGACTGATGCAGATGGCTCGCACGGGCCGCTTCGACATCTGAACGCGTTCCCGTGAAACCGGACGACGTGGGGTTCGGCGCATAGGCGCGCGCAGGGCAAGAAGCAAAGCAGAAGCAAAGCGCAGGCAAGAGCCCCAAGGGATCAGTCCGGGGGACGGTTCCGCACGCGCTACAATACGCATCCTCGCCGGCGACCGGCTTCCGGTCGCCGGCTTTTCGTATGTGCTCTCACCCGAACATCGAATTTGCGCCACCGCCTTTCCGCTCTCCAGCTTGCTCCCGATTCGCTCGGCTTCGCGCTCGACGCCGCCGCGCAGGCCGTCAACGCGGTCCGCGCGGGTGCTTCGCTGCCCGCCGTGCTCGCCGACATCACGGGCGGCGACAAGATGGCCGCGGCGCGTGGCGCGGTCCAGGACATCGCCTATCGTGCGATGCGGGTGCTGGCCACGGCCGATGCGCTGCTCGCGCGTTCGGTCCGCAAGCCGCCGCCACCACAGGTCGATGGGGTCCTCGTCTGCGCCTTCGCGCTCCTGCTCAACAGCAGCGGCGCGATCACCGAGCGCGCACCCGAACACGCGTACAGTGATTTCACGGTCGTCGACCAGGCAGTCAGCGCGGTCGCCGCACGACGCGAAACCGCATTTGCCAAGGGACTCGTCAACGCCGTGCTGCGCAACTTCCTGCGCAGCCGCGACACGCTGCTGGCCGAGGCCCAGCAAGATCCGACCGCGCGCTGGAACTATCCGCAATGGTGGATCGACGCCGTCCGCGCCGCCTGGCCGGACGACTGGGAAGCCGTGCTCGCCGCCGGCAATACGCGTGCGCCATTGACCTTGCGCGTCAATCGCCGCCGCACGACGGCCAACGACTATCTGCGCGTGCTCAATGAGGCGGGCATCGGTGGCAGCCTGGCCGGAGCCGAAGTACCGGATGCCATCGTCCTCACACGTCCCGTGCCGGTCGACCGCCTGCCCGGCTTCTTCGATGGCATCGTCTCGGTGCAGGACAGTGGCGCACAACGCGCGGCCCTGCTGCTCGGCGCAACCGACGGCATGCGCGTGCTCGATGCCTGCGCCGCACCCGGCGGCAAGACTGGCCATCTGCTCGAATGCGCCGACCTCGACCTCGTTGCGCTCGAGTCGAGTGCCGAACGTGCGCCGCGCATTACCGAGAACCTGCGGCGCCTGCAACTCGAAGCGCTCGTGAAGATCGGCGATGCCGCCCACCCGAACTATTGGTGGGACGGCAAGCCGTTCGACCGCGTGCTCGCCGATGTGCCCTGCTCGGCCTCGGGCATCGTGCGCCGCCACCCTGACATTCGCTGGCTGCGACGCGCAAGCGACATTGCCGCACTTGCCGCCGAACAGCAGCGCATCCTCGAGGCATTGTGGAAACTGGTCGCGCCCGGCGGCGAGTTCCTCTATGTGACCTGTTCGATCTTCCCCGAAGAAGGTGAAGATCAGGCGCGCTGGTTTGAAGGCGTCCAGCCAGATGCGGTACGATTGGACGCGCCGGGCCAGATGCTCCCCTCGGTCGCCGCCGCTCGAACCGGCAGCGCGGTGACAGGATCGGGGTCCAATCACGATGGGTTCTTCTACGCGCGCTTTCTTAAACGGTGATCTGCTTGCGCCTTTTCCCGCTGCGTTGGATTGCGCTGTGCTGCGTCGCGCTGGCGATGTGGATGGCCGATGCCGCACAAGCGGACACCATTGCGGTCGAACGCGCGTCGCTCGAAGCGGACGGCAGCGGCTGGAGTCTCGACGCGCGCTTCACATTCGGGCTCAACGGCAGTCTCGAGGACGCGGTCAACCGGGGTATCCCCCTGTACTTCACGACTGAATTCCAGCTCACTCGCGGGCGCTGGTACTGGTTCGATGAAGAGCCCGTCTACACGCAGCAGAGCATCCGCCTGTCGTTCCAGCCGCTCACCCGCGAGTACCGCGTATCGAGCGGCGGCCTCCAGCTCGCGTTTCCGAGCCTGAAAGACGCGTTGGCCGTGGTCCAGCACATCACCTCATGGCATGTGATCGATCGCAGCCAAGTCTCGACCGACACCACCTATCTCGCCTCCGTGCGCATGCAGCTCGACGTCGCATTGATGCCCAAGCCGTTCCAGATCGACGCGGTCAACAACCGCGACTGGAATCTCGCTTCGGACTGGAAGCGCTTTCCCTTTACGGTGAGCGATCATGGCAAGCAGTAACGCGAGCCTCAAGAGTTTCCTGATCCGTCTGCTGCTCACGACGGTCGCCGTCACGGCCTTGTTGCTGCTCGTGCTGCTCGCGCTCGCGAGCGCCAACACCGAATTCTTCGATCGATACTATTCCTGGCTCTATACGGCCAACTTCGCCATTGCGCTCGTGTTCCTGCTGATTGTCGGCGGAATGGTGTGGATCATTGCGGCGCGGTTCCGGCAGGGGCGCTTCGGCACACGGCTGCTCGCGAAGCTCGCGATCTTTTTCGCACTGGTCGGCGTGCTGCCGGGCGGGATCATCTACCTTGTGTCGCTGCAATTCGTCTCGCGCAGTATCGAATCGTGGTTCGACGTCAACGTCGAGACGGCGCTCGAATCGGGCCTGAACCTCGGCCGCGGCATGCTCGACAATGCGTTGTCCGACCTGCAGAACCGGGCACGCTCGATGGCCGACCAGCTCGCGGCCGACGACGACAAGTCGACCCTGACCCTGCTGAGGCTGCGCGACCAGTTCGGCGTGCACGATGCGACGATCATCGGCCCCAACGGCCGCGTGATCGCCCAGGCATCATCGAATTTCGCGGCCCTCTTGCCCGACGACTTGCCCACGCCGCTCATGCTTCAGCAGGCGCGGGGGCGTGGCTATGCGGCGGTCGAAGGCGAGCCCGACGTCGATCCCACGCTGAACGCAAACCTCAGCGCCAAGAAGCCGCCACCGAAGAACAACGCCCTGGAACTCCGGGTCATCGTGCGGATACCGAGCGGGCTGGGCGCCTCGCTCCAGAACGACGAACGCTTTCTGCAGGTCACCCAGCCCGTGCAACCTACGCTGGCCCAGAATGCCGAGGCGGTGCAGCAGGCGTATCGCGACTATTCCGAGAAAGCGCTCGGGCGTACCGGCTTGCGCAAGATGTATATCGGCACGCTGACGCTCGCGTTGTTTCTCGCGACCTTCATCGCCATACTGCTCGCGCTCGCGCTCGGCAACCAGCTCGCACGGCCGCTCTTCCTGCTCGCCGAGGGGACCAAGGAAGTCGCACGCGGCGATTACACTCCCAAGCGCGAAATCAAGTCCAACGATGAACTGGGCTTCCTGACGCAATCGTTCAACGCAATGACGCGCCAGTTGTCGGAGGCCCGCATCGCGGTCGAGCGCAATCGCGCGGCACTCGAGCAGTCGAAGTCATATCTCGAGAGCATCCTGGCGAACCTGACCGCGGGCGTGTTCGTGTTCGACCGGCAGTTTCGCCTGACGACCGCGAATGCGGGCGCCGAGCGGATTTTTCGCCAGCCGTTTCAGGCCGAACTGAACCAGCCGCTCGATACTATTCCGGTATTGCGGGAGCTCGGCATGATGGTGCGCAAAGCATTTGCGGACAGCCATGCGACGGCGGGCCCTGAAATGGGCGGGCGTCGCGGGCATTGGCAGCAGCAGCTCGAAGTGCCCGTGCCCGGCGAGGCCGATCCGCTGACGCTGCTGGTAAGAGGTGCACCGTTGTTGCGGGCGACGGTCGGACAAGCGGGTGTGCAAACAAGCGGACAAGGCAGCGCGAACACGGGCGGCATGCCCAGTGGCCAAAAAGGTGGGCACGAGGATGTCGCGGCCACGGACGGTTATGTGATCGTGTTCGACGATATCTCCGATGTGATCTCGGCCCAGCGTTCGGTCGCCTGGGGCGAGGTCGCGCGGCGGCTCGCGCATGAGATCAAGAACCCGCTCACGCCGATCCAGTTGTCGGCGGAACGGCTCCAGATGAAGCTGACCGACAAGCTTGCGGCACCCGATGCGGAAGTATTGAAGCGCGGCGCCACAACCATCATCAACCAGGTCGCCGCAATGAAGCGGATGGTCGACGATTTCCGCGAATACGCGCGCACGCCGCCAGCCGTGCTGCAGAATCTGCAGTTGAACGACCTGGTGGCCGAGGTACTCACACTTTATGGGATCGACGACGGCAAGGGTCCGCTGAAGATCGAACTGATGCCACTGCCGATCATCCGCGGCGACGCGACGCAGTTGCGTCAGGTGATCCACAACCTGCTGCAGAACGCGCTCGATGCGGTGGCCGATAACCCCGCACCGCGTGTGCTGCTCGAAACGCGGACAGTAGAATATGGCGATCCGGATGCAGAGGGGCACAGCCGGCAATCGGTGCGCCTATCGGTATCGGACAACGGTTCAGGGTTTCCGGCACGCATCTTGACGCGCGCATTCGAACCGTATGTGACGACCAAGGCGAAGGGAACAGGCTTGGGTCTTGCGACGGTCAAGAAGATCGTCGATGAACATGGTGCGCGGATCGACATCCGCAACCGGACGAAGGCAGGCGATGGATCGGTCGCCGGTGCGCAGGTATCGATCCTGTTTCTCGAGCTGGCAGACGATGCAGCGACACCGCAGACAAAAGCAACAGCGCAATCAAAGGTAGAGTAAATGGCAACCATCCTCGTGGTAGACGATGAAATGGGCATCCGCGAGTTGCTGTCGGAAATTCTCAGCGACGAAGGGCATGCAGTCGACGTAGCAGAAAACGCGCAAGCGGCACGCGAGTACTTCGAGCAGCAGACGCCCGACCTCGTGCTGCTCGACATCTGGATGCCGGACACCGACGGCGTATCCCTGCTGAAGGAATGGGCGGCGCAGGGCCAGCTCAAGATGCCGGTGATCATGATGTCGGGGCATGCGACGATCGACACGGCTGTCGAAGCGACGAAGATCGGCGCGCTCAACTTTCTCGAAAAGCCGATCACGTTGCAAAAGCTGCTCAAGGCTGTCGAGCAGGGCCTCGAACGCGGCGCCACGCCGCCTGTCGTACCGTCCGCGGCCGCGGCTCCCGGCATGCCGGGGGCGGAGGTCGTCGACGGCATCGACGGTGGGCCTGCCACGCCGAGCTCGCCGGCTTCACATGCGGGGGCGATCTCGTTCGACATTCCGTTGCGGGATGCGCGCGATGCGTTCGAGCGGGCCTACTTCGAATACCACCTTGCGCGTGAGAACGGCAGCATGACGCGCGTGGCGGAGAAGACCGGGCTCGAGCGGACCCATTTGTACCGCAAGCTCAAGCAGCTGGGCGTGGATCTTGGTAAGAACAAGGGTGAATGAAGGTTTGAACGCTCGGGCTGCGCGCTTGCCGCAGCTTAAGAAAAATCCAGGCGAGGCTTGAATCGCCGGGGGCATTGTTGCTATACTCTCGTTTCTGCGTGGCCCGGTAGCTCAGTTGGTAGAGCAGCGGATTGAAAATCCGCGTGTCGGTGGTTCGATTCCGCCCCAGGCCACCACTAGATTCAAGCAAAAAGCCCGATCCTTATGATCGGGCTTTTTGCTTTCTGAATGGTGTGTAGACCCCACCCATGCGGCCGCCCTTGTGATGCCGCTCAGATGTCGATCACCACGTCATCCTGCGGTCGAGAGCAGCAGATCAGGACATTTCCCTGGGCAGGTGGATCGAGTGGATCAGGCTGATAGGTGACGAGCCCGGAGATCAATCCGCTCTCGCAGTTGTGACAGACGCCGGTTCGGCAGGACCACCGGACGGGCACGTCACACGCCTCGGCCAGCTCCAGAATGCTCTGGTAGTTCGAGGCCTCCCAGTGGGCGGCGATGCCACTGCGAGCGAACGATACCAGCGGACCGGTATTGGCACTGTCCTTCGGCAGATGCGGAGCTCGCGTCACTGCACCCACGACACCAGGGGTCCGCGGCTCACTACCATTGAAAATTTCGAGGTGAATCCGCCCCGGCTCCACGCCCAGATTCGCGAGCGTCTCTTTCATCTCTGCCATGAAGCGAGTCGGCCCGCAGAGATAGAAATCCGCCTCTCGCGGGACCCCCACGTCGTCGAAGACCGATCGCGACAGGTGGCCGGTAGCGTCGAAGTCCTCACCCATCTTGTCTCGCGACGCCGGCCTGCTATAGCAGACATGGCTGCGGCCATGCGTAAGCGCGAGCACGAGCCGGTGGACTTCGGCCGCAAATGGATGATGCTGCCGATCGCGAGCCCCATGAAGCCAGAAGACCTCTCGTGTCGACCGGGCAGCCGCCAGCGCGTGCAGCATCGCCAGAACAGGTGTCGCCCCGATTCCCGCGCTGAGCAGCACCACCGGCAGTTCTCCTGGCTGCAGAATGAAGCTTCCGCGCGGCGAGCTGACGTCGAGAACATCGTCCACCCGGACATGCTCGCGCAGGTAGGATCCAGCCGGTCCGTTCGGCTCGATCTTCACGCTGATTCGATAGCCCTGCGTCGAGGCGGGACCCGAGAGCGAATAGCTGCGAAAAAGTGGCGGGCCGCCGACGGTCCGTTGAAGACGCAGGACCACGTACTGGCCGGGAAGAGCCTTTTGCAGCGGCTGACTGTCCGGGCTTTGCATCGTCAGCGAGAGGACGTCCGCGGACTCCTGAGCGATCGCCGTCACCACGAGCGGCCGAAATCCAGGAGCAACGGGATGCGCAGCGACTGCTGGTGCGAGACCCGCGTTACCTCTTCCCGCGCCAGTCGTTTTGCTCTGCACTAACGCTTCAAACGACGAGCGCCATCCGGGTGAAAGCGCGTCGATCCGCAATGCGCGCTCCAGTCGAACGCGTGCATGATCGGGCAAATAGAGAAGCGCGTTGATCTCTGCGACGGTCATCCGCTCGTTCGCCTCTCCCACCTTCACGATTTCGTCGCCGACGCCCACCTCACCTTCCTGCAGGACTCGGAAGTAGAACCCGGGCCGTCCGCTGGAAGTGAGTAATGCCGGCATCCGGGGCTCGTTCATGCGAATGCCGACGCGATAGCAGGTAACGCGAGGCTGAGTGACCTCGAACAGCGCGCTGCCGATCTGATATCGATCGCCGATGCACACGGCATCGTCGGGCAGTCCTTCGATTGTGAAGTTCTCGCCGAACTGTCCGTGGACGAAGTCGGTCCTCTTCAACTGCTCCTGCCAATAACGATACGATTCGATCTGGTAGACGAAGACGGCGCGTTGCTCACCGCCGTGCCCTGCCAGGTCGCCTTGACCGTCTCCGTCCAGATTCAAGCGACCGACCCGGCAGCGGCCACGTACCGAAGCCTTCCAGATCGCGGTGCGCACAGTGCGCCCCTTCCACTCGATGTCTCGCGGAAGTCCGATGTTCACCGATAGTAGTCGAGCCATATCGCTCCCTTCCCTTGGTGATCGGAAGCCCTTCTGTCCTGAAGCGTCTTATCGGCGTGTGCACGCCACCGGCCACGACCTGGCGCACGACTTGGGTGTTAATTGCGCAATTGTGAGGATAGCGTACGGGTGGCCGCGAAATGCCGCTCGGCACTTGCGGCTTCGGTTCGAAGCTTACGATTAAGAGTCCTGAGGCGGCTCGCCTTGATAGCGGCACCAAATTTAAAAAACCGCACAATGCGGCCTCGTACTATCAATCAGGCAAGCACTTTAATACCGTGCTTTTGGATGATCTGAAGTAGTTTCGCGGCGGTTCCGCTCGGTTCGTTCTGGCCGGTTTCCCACTTCTGTACGGTCGATGTGCTGGTGTTCAAATAATGAGCGAACACATTCTGGCTCAACTTCGCGTCCTCCCGAATCTTGACGATCGTCTCGCGGTCGAAATGGGGTACCTCGGCAAGGCACAATTCGTCATATTCGCGCATCGTGGTCTTGTCGATTGCCTTGACCTTCAACAGAGCGGAGGCCAGTCTGTGGACAGACTTCAAGCCGCCCGACTTGTAGACGGCGCCAGAATCAGTCTGTGGGTGCACCGCCTTGCGCGTCACCGACCGTGCCGGCGTCGCTTCCAAATTCTTCACTTTAGCTTTTGCCATTTTTACAAATCTCCAGCAATTCTCCGTCTGCCACGAGGTCATCGAAGACGCTCATCGGCGTTTTGAACACCCGTGACGACGCCGGTTCCACTTCTGCGACAGGCTTCGTCGCCGATTGTCCTTTGAGTGCCATACGCCTTGGTGTTGTTGCCAAAGAAAAACTATAGCATTGGATGCAATAGTTTCCAAGATGTCACAGTCGACGAAGATCGAGGTTCGCCACAGCTCAACGCGCCCCGGCGGCCACCGGTATCATGGAAAGCCCCGGAACTTCGGTTCCTGGGCTTTTTGCATGTTTCGCCTGCGATGTCGGCCTGGTTGACTTACCGTCATTGCCCCATCGAGACGCCATAACCTGGAGTTCCCGCATGATCCGTCGCCCACGCTACAAAAGAATCGGTCTCGCGCTCGGCGGCGGTGCCGCGCGCGGCTGGGCGCATATCGGGGCCATCCGTGCACTGCAGGGCGCGGGCATCAGGCCGGACATCATCTGCGGGACTTCGATTGGCGCCCTGGTCGGCGCGGTCTATGCGAACGGCGATCTCGACTGGCTCGAACAGTGGGTCTCGCGCCTCACCTGGCAGACGGTGTTGCGCTTGCTCGATCTGCGCTTCTCGGGCGGCCTGCTCGGCGGCAAGAAGGTCATCGACGTTTTTGCCACGCAGTTCAATGGCCGTTCGATCTCCGAACTTCACCTGCCCTTCGCGGCCGTCGCGACCGAACTCGATACCGGCCGCGAAGTCTGGCTTCAGGAAGGCGGTATCGTCGAAGCAGTCCGCGCATCGATTGCAATTCCCGGGATCTTTACACCGGTCCTCCATGAAGGCGTCTGGCTCGTCGACGGCGGCCTCTCGAATCCGGTGCCAGTCTCGCTTGCACGTGCGATGCGGGCCGACTGTGTGATCGCGATCGACCTGAACAACGATATCCTCAACGGTCGCGATTTCGGCGGCCCGACACCGGAACTGCCGCCGCCGGTCGCCATGGAGACGCTGGCTGCCGATACGGAAACGGAGGCCGAAGCCGAAGCCGCACCCGTTGCCTTGCGGCGCAATGGCAAGCCTTGGCCCAAATGGCTCGAGCCGAATCCCGCCTACTACGATGTCCACACACCGCCGAAGCCAAGCGCGCGGGTCCCGTCACTAGTGAGTTCGATTGGCCAGAGCATCGACATCATGCAGGTCCGCATCACCCGTAGTCGCCTCGCGGGCGAGCCCGCCGACATCCTGATCCAGCCGCGTCTCGGCGGAATGCGAATCTTTGACTTCCATCACGCGGCCCCCGCAATTGAAGAAGGGCGTGCGGCAGTCGAGCGGATGATGCCCGCCATCCGCGCACGGCTCGGAATGGATTGAGCGCCTCCAGTAAAATACTGGATTGCCAGTTCAGCGCTGGCGCCATGATCCAGGCAACTTCGCAATGACCGACTTTTCGAGCATCCTCCCCGACGCGGACGAATCCGCTGACTCCACCGATTCCATGGTGATACAGGAGCCGCGGCTCTGGCGCGACGACGGCTGGACCGCACGGGTCATCAAGAATGAGGACGACGAAGGTTGGGCGGTCGAGATGATCAAGGACGGCGAGGTCGAACCCGCCCTCGTCGGCCCCTGGACGATGGGCCGGGACAAGAAGAATCCGAAGCCGCTCGACACCTCGGCGTTCAACACCCTCGTCAAGACGGCATCGGAAGTGCTGCGGCGGCACGAACAGCAATTGCGCGCGATATTGCACAAGGAGGTCGCCATCGACGCGGCAACCGGCCGGATCAATGTGACGCTCGACATCGTGCCCGACGAGGACGATCCGCATGCGCTGCTTGCCGCCGAAGACGCATTCGGCGAATCGCTCGCGAAGGTCCGCGTCTCCGCTGCATTCAAGCTCAATGCAAGCAGCGCGGCAGCCTGGGTCGAGAACGGCTTCGCCAAGCCGCGATAGGCGACGGCGCCGGGAGCACGGGTTTCCGACGCCTCCTTGAGCCAACTTTGCCGCTCCTGGGGCCGGCCTTGGGCTCTGGGCGTTCGGTTTTGGTTGGGCGTTCGGCTTTGGGCTTTGGGCTTTGGGCTTTGGGCTTTGGGCTTTGGGCTTTGAGTGGTCCGCGCCAGGCGGCCGGAAATCCCTGTTGGGCTACAATACTGGGTTCGTCGTTTGCCGCCGTTCGCAGGCTGATCGCCGCGGCGGGACAATCCAGCCATCGGGAGTTTTTGTGCAATCGACCCAGCATCAGGATGCGCGCGACAGCGCACTCGTCTTGTTCTCCGGCGGCCAAGATTCGGCCACGTGCCTTGCCTGGGCGCTCGAGCGTTTCGAACACGTCGAAACGCTCGGCTTCGACTATGGGCAGCGCCACCGGGTCGAACTCGAATGCCGCGTGCAGTTTCGCAAACGCATCGCCGCAATCATGCCGCAGGCGCGCGGGCGGCTCGGCGACGATCATATGATTGATCTATCGGTACTCGGCGCGATCAGCGACACGGCAATGACGCGCGAGATCGAGATTCTCGCGACCGCCAACGGCCTGCCCAATACCTTCGTGCCGGGCCGCAACCTGATGTTCATGACGATCGCGGGCGCGATCGGCTATCGGCGCGGCTTGCGGGTGCTGGTTGGGGGCATGTGCGAAACGGATTTCTCCGGTTACCCGGATTGCCGCGACGACACGCTCAAGGCGCTCCAGGTAGCGCTGAACCTGGGCATGGACAGCCGCTTCGTGCTGGAGACGCCGCTGATGTGGCTCGACAAGGCCGATACCTGGCGGCTTGCCCAATCGCTCGGCGGTGCCGCACTGGTCGACCTGATTCGCACCGACACGCATACCTGCTATCTCGGCGAACGCGGCCTCCTGCACGACTGGGGCTATGGTTGCGGTGAATGCCCGGCCTGCAAGCTGCGCAAGCGCGGCTACGAGGCGTTCCTCGCCAACGAGGCAGTCGGCGCGGACCCGACTGCCTGACTCGAATCCCGGCACCCACAGGTGCCCCCGGCTCGCGCCGGACGTTGAAGTGAAACCGGCATCATGACTTATGCAGTGAAGGAAATCTTCTACACCTTGCAGGGCGAAGGCGCGAATGCCGGCCGCCCGGCGGTGTTCTGCCGCTTTGCCGGCTGTAACCTGTGGTCGGGCCGCGAACAGGACCGGGCCACCGCGGTCTGCCAGTTCTGCGACACGGATTTTGTCGGCATGGACGGCGAAAATGGCGGCAAGTTCGCGACAGCGCTCGAACTGGCCGCCCGCGTCGCGGCTCAATGGCCGCAGGGAGAAGCGCATCGCTTCATCGTCTGCACCGGCGGCGAACCGCTGCTGCAGCTCGATGCACCGCTGATCGACGCCTTGCATGCCGAAGGCTTCACGATCGCGCTCGAAACCAACGGGACGCTGCCCGTTCCGCCCGGGATCGACTGGGTGTGCGTGAGCCCGAAGGCGGATGCCGAGCTTGTCGTACGACGCGGCGACGAACTAAAGGTCGTTGTTCCGCAAGACAACCAGCGACTGTCGGATTACGAAGCGCTCGATTTCACGTATTTCCTGGTCCAGCCGATGGACAATGCTTCGCGTGCGCTCAACACACGTCTGGCGATCGACTGGTGCAAGCGCCACCCGCGCTGGCGTCTGTCGACCCAGACCCACAAATACCTGAATATTCCCTGAGTGGCGCCCGTGCTGTCGATTACCCGAAAACTTGAATTCGATGCAGGTCACCGCATCCCCGACCACCGCAGCCAATGCCGCAATCTGCATGGTCACCGCTATGTGCTCGAAATCACGCTCGAGGGCGAGATCGTCGACGTTGAAGGCGCGCCCGACCGCGGCATGGTCATGGACTTCGCCGATGTGAAGTCGCTCGCGGTTCAACATCTCGTCGATCGCTGGGACCACGCCTTTCTCGTGTTCGAAGGTGATACCCAGGTCCGCGAATTTCTCGATACGATGCCTGGACACAAGACGGTCGTACTCGATCGGATACCGACCGTCGAAAATCTCGCCTTGATTGCGTTCGAGATTCTGTCGAACGTCTACGATGCGCATTACGGCGTCGATCTGCGGCTCAGGCGGGTTCGCCTCTATGAGACGCCGAACTGCTGGGCCGACGCCGAGCGCAAATAGGACAGGACGGACGGGATCCCGGCCTGCGGTTGGACCAGAGGCTCAGGCGAAGTCTCGCAACACGTGGAGCTGTCGATGCACGGTATTCACAGAGGTTCTGTTCGGCCGGCAGGTGCACGGCGCTTCGATCGATGCGGTGTGGCACTGACTGGCGGGCTGCTGTGCCTCGCGCTGGCTGGAACGCGTTTTGCGTTTGCGGCCACTCCGACTGCACCCCAGGTGGCGGCGTCCGAAGTGGAAGCCCCGGTTGCCAAAACGCCTCGCCCCTCGTCCGCACAAGCGAAGCAGCCCGCGCAGAAGGAAACGCAGACTGCGATCGACGACTACCAGGCCGGCAACTATCCGGCCGCGCTGAGCGAATTCAAGGATGCCGCCGAGAAAGGCAACCGCCTCGCGCAGTTCAACTACGCGATGATGCAGCTCAATGGCGAGGGAACCCCGGTCGATCTGCATGAAGCCGAGAAATGGCTGAGGAAGGCTGCCGAAGCGAACATGTCGCACGCGCAATATGCGTATGGCCGGCTTTTCGACGACGGCACGCTCGAGCGGGTCGACCCGGCTGAGGCGCATCTCTGGTTTCTCAAGGCTGCCAGACAGGGCCATACGCAGGCACAGGTCGCACTTGCGAACCAGTTCATGGACGGACGAGGCACGAAGCAGGATTTTGCCGAGGCGTTCGTCTGGTATCTCGAGGCTGCGAAATCGGGCGACATGGCATCCGAATACATCGTCGCCACTTACTACGAGCGCGGCGGCGACGGCGTAACGCCCAACCCCGAAGTCGCACGGCGCTGGTATGCGAAGGCCGCCGCGCAAGGCGACCCGGCCGCGCTCGATCGCTACCGGAATTTAACCGAAAAGCTCCACCCGAACGAAGCAAACTGCGGCAAACCAACCGCGAAATAGGACATCGTCGCTTGGGCTTGGGCTTGAGCTTGGGTTGAGACGACCCGTGAGGCAAAAGCTGGGCTCCCTGCGCCTGGGCTGCCGACCGTCGGCTCAACGATGGCCGCCTCTGCCACCATCAACTCTGCATCAGCCTTTTCTGCTTGCCCACGCTCATGATGATGCCCACGCCAAGGCCAAGCGTCACGAGCGCGGTCCCTCCATAGCTCATGAACGGCAGGGGCACGCCGACCACCGGCAGGATGCCGCTGACCATCCCCACGTTGACGAACGCATACGTGAAGAACGACATCGCGAGCGCACCAGCCAGCAATCGCGAGAACAGCGTCGCCCCGTTCGCGGCGATGTAGAGTCCGCGCGCGATCAGACACAGGTAGAGGAAGAGCATCACGAGCCCCCCCACCAGCCCGAACTCCTCGGAGAACACCGCAAAGATGAAGTCCGTGTGCTTTTCGGGAATGAACTCGAGATGAGCCTGCGTGCCCTTGAGCCAGCCCTTGCCGAGCAAGCCGCCCGAGCCGATCGCGATGACCGCCTGGATGGTGTGGAAACCTTGCCCGAGCGGATCGGACTGCGGGTCGAGCAAGATGCAGATCCGGTGCTTCTGGTAGTCGTGCATCATCGGCCACTGCACCTGCGGCTGACAGATCTTGCCCTCGAACGCGACGACCGAGCCCGCCGCGATCACGACCGCGAGCAGCACAGGCAGGATCAGCCGGAAGCTGAGCCCCGCGAAATAGATCACGAACAGACCCGATGCGAGCACGAGCACCGCGGTACCCAGATCGGGCTGCTTGGCGATCAGTCCGACCGGCACTGCGAGCAGGATGAAACCGACGATGTAGTCATACCAGCGCACCACGCCCTCGCGCTTCTGGTAGTACCACGCGAGCATCAAGGGCATCGCGATCTTCATGACCTCGGACGGCTGGATCACCATGCCGACGTTGATCCAGCGCTTCGCACCCTTGCGCGTGAGGCCGAACAACGCGACACCGATCAGCAAGCCGATGCCAACCGTGTAGAGCGGGACCGCGAGCCGCATGAGTGTCTGGGTCGGGATGTTCGCGATCATCCACATCAGCGCGAAGCTCAGCAGGATGTTGCGGACCTGGTCCTGAACACGCCCCGGCATATCGAGGCTCGCACTATAGAGCGTCACCAGCCCCACGCCGAGCAGCAGGAACATGAAGAGCGCAAGTGGCTTGTCGAAGCCGATGAACAGCCGCTTGATCTGGGTAAAGACGGCCCGTGAATCGAGTTGCATGAGTGGCCTCATCAGTCGTCGCCGTTGGGGCTGGCGTGCGGTGCCGGCGTGTTGCCACCGGTATCGACACCGTTCAGGTTGACACTATGATCCTCGGCCGGCACGTCGGCATCGGTCGGAGAGACCGGCACGCGCGGCGCGGGTGCGAGCGGCGTGCCGCCCGAGGAGCCGTCGTCAGGCCGTTTGGGGTTCGGGGCGTCGGGTCTGCCGGTCGGATTCGAACCGGACTTGCCCTTCGTACCGCTTGCGCCGCTTGTACTGCTGGTACTGTTCATACCGCTTGCGCCGCCCGTCCCTCTGCCCGCCGCGCCTCCTGTGCTGCTCGCGCCCGACGCGGCAGTGGCTGCATTGGCCACGCTCGCGGCACTGGCAATCAGCGCCGGTGGCGTCTGGCTGGTCACACTGGCGATCGCCGCCGCCGTGGCCGAACTGCCGCCGGGCAGCGCAGCCGCGACCGAAGGCGGCAACGCGGCGGCGAGCGGACTCTGATCGGCACCGCCGATCACGGGCGCCGTATCGACCGTGCCCGATCCATTCGAGTCGGCCACCGCATCCGCCACCGCCGCTGCGGCCATGCCCGGCTTGAACCGGTCGACCAGCCAGTAGTCGAGGACCTTGCGCGCGACCGGACCCGCCGCCTCGGCACCCCAGCCGCCGTTCTCGACAATCAGCGCAATGGCGATCTGCGGCTTGTCGACCGGCGCGAAGGCCGTGAACAGCGCATGGTCGCGGCGATTCTCGGCTACCGCGCTCGCATGATATCTCTCGCCCTGCAGCGAGTAGACCTGCGCCGTCCCGGTCTTGCCGGCCGCCTCATACGCAATGCCACGGAACGGCGCGGCGCCGGTACCGTTGGTCAGCACATTCTCCATCGCATGCTTGATGAAATCGATGTCCTGCTGGCGCACGTCGAGCTTGCCTGTCGACTGCGAATCGATGGTCCGGATCTGGTGGCTCAGTGGATCTTCAATTTCCTGAACGAGGTGGGGCGTCATGACGACGCCGTCGTTCGCGAGGGTCGCCGTCGCGTGGGCCAGCTGCAGCATCGTGAACGAGTTGTATCCCTGGCCGATCCCGAGGCTGATCGTCTCGCCTTCATACCAACGCTGCATCTCGGGCCGCCGGTAGGCGTGCTTCTTCCAGTCGGTCGAGGGGAGGATACCCTTCGCTTCGCCGTCAATGTCGATGCCGGTGATCTGGCCGAATCCGAGCGGCTTCATGAAGGCGGCCATCGCATTCACGCCAAGGTCATGCGCGAGCATATAGAAGTAGGTGTCGTTCGAGACCGTGATCGCGCGGTTCATGTCGATCCACCCTTGCCCGCTGCGCACGTCGTTGTGGAATACGTGTCCCGCGAAGGTGTAGGAGCCGGTGTCCTGGAAACCCCACTCGGGCGTGCGCTTGTGCAGCGTGAGCGCAGCCAGCGCCACAAACGGCTTGTAGGTCGACCCCGGCGGATAGGTCCCGCGCAGTGGGCGGTTGAGCAGCGGCTTGTCGGGCGAGTTGTTGAGATCGTCCCAGGTCTGCTGGTCGACGCCGTCGACAAAGATGTTCGGGTCGAAACTCGGCGCCGATACAAAGGCGAGCACTTGGCCGGTGGCCGGCTCGATCGCGACCAGCGCGCCCTTGCGGCCAGCGAACGCGCGCTCGGCGGTTTCCTGCAGGCCGACATCGAGCGAGAGGCGCAGGTTGTTGCCGGGTGTCGCCTGCGTGCGCGACATGGTTCGCACCGGGCGGCCGCCGGCCGTCACCTCGACTTCCTCGGAACCCGTCAAGCCGTGCAGCTCGGTCTCGTAGCTCTGCTCGACGCCGATCTTGCCGATGTAGTCGGTCCCTTTGTAGTTGTTCGCGTCAAGGCGCGGATCGTAGTGGTCGGAATCGTTGTCGTTCTGTTCGCTCGCCGCCTCGATATTGGCGCGGTCGCGCTCCGAGATCCGGCCGATGTAGCCGATCGCATGGGCGAACACCGTGCCGAGCGGATAGCTGCGAAACAGGCGCGCGCGGACATCGACACCCGGAAAACGATAGCGCTGCGCCGTGAAGCGCGCGACTTCGTCGTCGCTCAGGCGCGAGCGGATCGGCAGGCTCTCGAAATGTTTCGAGTCCTCGAGCAGCTTCTTGAAACGCCGGCGGTCGCGCTCATCGACCGGAATCACCTGGCCGAGCTCGGTGATCACCTGGTCGAGCGGCTCATCGAGCTTCGAGGGGGTGATCTCGAGCGTATAGGCCGAATAGTTGCGCGCAAGCACGATGCCGTTGCGATCGGTGATCACGCCGCGGTTCGGCAGGATCGGCGCGACCGAAATCCGGTTTTCGTCGGCCTGCAGCGAATACTCGCTGTAGTGCCACACCTGCAGATAGAGAAAGCGGAACCCGAGCAGCCCGAAGCAGAGCATCACGAACAGCGCCGCGCCCGCTACGCGCAAACGAAACCGGGACAGTTGCTGTTCAGTGTTCTTGAATTCGGTCATGCTGTGCGCGGGCCGATCAGATCGGCCGCGTGTCGTCGGGATCGGCCGCGCGCTTCTGCGGCGCAAGCAGCAGCAGGCTCGCAACGGGCCAGAGAATCGCTTCGACGAATCCGTCGACCAGATAGCCCCAGCCCGGGAACGCCGCCCCCGTGAGCAGGCGGATGACGAAGGGCACGAGTTGCGCAATCACGAGCAGCGGCAACACATGGAGCGCCTGGACCGGCAGCGAGAACCAGAGCACGCGCCGGTGCAGCGAGATCGCGCCGTACGACAGCAAGGTGTAGGCGAGCGCGTGTTCACCGAACAGGTTGGCGTCGTGCACGTCCATCAGGATGCCGAGCAGGAACGCGATGCCCATGCCGACCTTGCGTGGCTGATGGATATTCCAGAACAGCAGGACGAGTGCGACGAAATCGGGCACGCCTACGGTCCGCCCCCAGGGCAGGAAGTTCAGCACGAACGCTGCCGCAAGGCTGAACGCGATGAACGAAGGATTGACCGGCAGCAGGATGTAAAGCGGACGGCTCATTCGTCGATTCCTCCGTGCGCGGGAAGACGCGGTTGCGTCTCACGACCCGGCGCGCGGGCCGAGGACGCACCGGCGGGCGCCCTGGCAGTTGCCTGGCTGGCCGGTACCTGAGCGGCGGGGCCGGACGCGACCAAGCTCACGGCGGCGATCGCCGCCTTGCTGGAGGAAGCCGCCGACGCAGCCGCGGTGGCAGCCTGTCCCATTGCACGCCCCTTTACGTGGCCCGCCGCGGCACCGTCGAAGGTCACCGTGCCAGCCCAGACCTGCGGCACGGCGGACACGGCGGACGCAGCCGCTCCAGCCGCGTCGCTGACACTCACCGTCTTGCCAGCCACGGCGGCTTTACCCTTCGCATCTTTCGCATTCTTCGATTTGGAATCGGCAAGGCCAAGCTGTTCGCCGACGGCGCTATCGGGCGGCGGCGGCAGCAACACATTGTCGTAATGGAGCACGAGGACCTGCCGCTCGCCATGGATCGGTGACACGGGCTCGCACAGCACATGAGTAAAAGCCGTATCCGTCTTGCGATCGACACGCACGACGCGCGCGACCGGCAGCCCCGCCGGAAACACGCCGTCGAGCCCGCTCGTCACGAGTTGATCGCCGACCTTGACGTCTGCAGAGATCGGCACGAAGCGCAGGTCGAGGCCGTCGCCGCCCGGGGTGCCGTAGATCACGCTGCGAATCCCCGTGCGCAAGAGCTGCACGGGTAGCGCCTGATCCTTGTCGGTGAGCAGCGTGACTTCGGCTTGCAGGGGATAGACGCGCGTGACCTGGCCGATCACGCCGCTCTCGGTGACGACGGGTGCGCCGGGCTGAATGCCGGCACCCGAACCATGATCGATGATCACTTTCTGGGTGAACGGATCGCGCGTGTCGTAGGCGATCTCGGCCGGCACGTTCTGGATCGACGAACGCCGGGTGAGCTCGAGCAGCGCACGCAGGTGGGCGTTTTCCGCCTCGAGCTGCTGCGCCTGGCTGCCCTGCAGCGCGAGTTGAAGATTGCGCGCCTTGAGCGACTGGTTCTGCTGATGGAGCGAGGTGCCGGTCACGAAGAAATCCGCGATGGCGAGGGCGACATCGCGCGGCACCAGTGCGGCGCGCTGCAGCGGGAACAGGCCCGTACCGATGACCTCGCGGATCGAATCGAGCGTCCGGTAGCGTGCGTCGGAAATCAGCAGGCCCAACGCGAGCGCGACGAAAAATATCAGTCGCGCAAGCGCAGAGGGGCCCTGCTTGAAGAGTGGCGGCGGACTGTAATCCATGGTCGGCGCCGGTCGAGGTTACAGAGAACGGAAACGGGTTGAATACGCGTGGCGAGGCCGGCAACCGCTCGGGCCGCAGCGCTGGAAGCGCTGACCGACACGCAGCCCGAAGGCTGTGGCGGCAGCGTAGCGGTGCACCGGCGGTCTGACCGGCTTCAACGTCGTGGCGTCATTCGTACGAGAAGATGCTGCCCAGCTTGTCCATCCGCTCGAGCGCCATGCCGGAGCCGCGCACGACGCACGTCAGCGGGTCCTCGGCGACGAGCACGGGCAAGCCGGTTTCTTCGGCGAGCAGCCGGTCCAGATCGCGCAGCAGCGCGCCACCGCCCGTCAGCATCATCCCCCGTTCCGCGATGTCCGCACCGAGTTCGGGCGGCGTCTGCTCGAGCGCGATCTTGACCGACGAGACGATCTGGTTCAGCGGATCGGTCAGTGCTTCGAGAATTTCGTTGCTCGAGATCGTGAAGCTGCGCGGAATCCCCTCGGAGAGATTGCGGCCCTTCACTTCCATTTCCTTGACTTCGGAACCCGGGAACGCCGAACCGATCTCCTTCTTGATCGCTTCCGCGGTCTGTTCGCCGATCAGCATCCCGTAGTTGCGGCGGATGTAGTTGACGATCGCCTCGTCGAACTTGTCGCCGCCCACCCGCACCGAACCCTTGTAGACGATGCCGCCGAGCGAGATCACACCGACCTCGGTCGTGCCGCCGCCGATGTCGACCACCATCGAGCCTGTCGCTTCCGAAACCGGCAGGCCCGCGCCGATCGCCGCGGCCATCGGCTCCTCAATCAGATACACTTGAGAAGCGCCCGCGCCATGCGCGGCTTCCTTGATTGCGCGGCGCTCGACCTGGGTCGAGCCGCACGGCACGCAAATGATGATGCGCGGCGAGGGCGAGAACATCCTCGACTCGTGCGCCATCTTGATGAACTGCTTGATCATCTGCTCGGTGACGGTGAAGTCGGCGATCACGCCGTCCTTCATCGGGCGGATCGCCTCGATGTTGCCCGGCACCTTGCCAAGCATCTGTTTCGCTTCCTTGCCGACTGCCTGGATCGTCTTCTTGCCGTTCGGGCCGCCTTCCTGCCGGATCGAGACGACCGACGGCTCGTCGAGGACGATGCCTTTGCCGCGCATGTAAATCAGCGTGTTTGCGGTGCCAAGGTCAATCGCCAGATCGTTGGAGAAATAACTGCGCAGAAAACCAAGCATTCAAAATCCTGTCGCTTCGGGTCGGACGCATGAACGCCGACAGCGGAAAAAAATAACAGCTTCGGGGGACCGCAAGACATCTTGATAAAGACGCTCGCGCGTGCTCGAAGCTGCCGATGACTGTACCGGCCTTGCTGTTCCCGTCACATTCCCTGGGCTGCTCCGGGCAGCCTGCGATGCGGCCAAAGAACACATGAACATGAAGTCCAGGTTCTTGCAATTCGTTCGGCCGCCGATCGCTCGTGACTCGCTCACGATTCTTCGGCAGGTGTCAGGCGAGAGTAAGCTCGACCGGATTTGGGTTTCGGGCGTAATCATACCTTATAATTTTGGCTATTTTGAAGGGAAACCACCAACGCTCCGCCTTGTTCTTGCTGGTGTTTTCCCGCCCCGATGTTCCTGCCGCCCGCGCATTGTCGCAGCCACATCGGTGGCGCTTCTGACTCTTTTTTTCCGGTGATCGCATGTCCCTCACTTTGACCGACGTCAAACGGATCGCGCATCTGGCGCGTCTCGAACTGGCCGATGACGCGGCCGGGCACACGCTCGCGCAGCTCAATCATTTCTTCACGCTGGTCGAGCAGATGCAGGCGGTCGACACGAAGGGCATTGCCCCGCTCGCGCACCCGATCGAACAGATCCAGCCCGTCGCACTGCGCCTGCGCGACGATGCCGTGACCGCGCAGATCGACCGCGCCGCCAACCAACAGCCGGCGCCGGCCGTGCGGGACGGCCTGTACCTGGTGCCCAAGGTGCTCGAGTGAGCGGTGCACGGGTGCGCCCCGCCGCGCACGATGCCCTGCTCGAACAACGAATCAGTGAACTGGACTGCCCATGATGGTTGAAAAGAGTCTTACCGAACTGCGCGCCGCGCTGGCCGCCCGGACCGTGTCCGCGGTCGAGCTCGCGCGCGAGTCGCTGGCCGCGATCGAGGCGGCGAGCGAACTCAATGCGTTTATCGGCCTCGACGCCGCGCAGACACTGGCGGCCGCCGAAGCCGCGGATGCACGGCTGGCGCGCGGCGACACGAGCCCCTTGCTCGGCCTGCCGATCGCGCACAAGGACGTGTTCGTCACGCGCGGCTGGAACTCGACGGCCGGCTCGAAGATGCTCGAGGGTTACCGGAGCCCGTTCGATGCGACCGTCGTCGAACGCCTGGCCGCAGCGGGCATGGTCTGCGTCGGCAAGACGAATATGGACGAGTTCGCGATGGGCTCGTCGAACGAGAACTCATACTTCGGCCCCGTGAGGAATCCCTGGGATCGCCGCGCCGTGCCCGGCGGCTCGTCGGGCGGCTCGGCCGCCGCGGTCGCCGCGCGCCTCGTGCCCGCTGCGACCGGCACCGACACAGGCGGCTCGATTCGTCAGCCCGCCTCGTTCACCGGCGTGACCGGGATCAAGCCGACCTATGGCCGCGTATCGCGCTACGGCATGATCGCGTTCGCCTCGTCGCTCGACCAGGGCGGCCCGTTTGCCCGCTCGGCCGAGGACTGCGCCCTGCTGCTCAACGGCATGGCGGGCTTCGACGCGCGCGATTCGACGAGCCTCGAACATCCCGATGAAGACTTCACGCGCCACCTCGGCAAGGGATGGAACGGCAGCGCGGATGCGGCCCGCCCGCTCGCCGGCTTGCGCATCGGCCTGCCCGACGAATATTTCGGCGAAGGACTCGCGCCCGATGTGCGCGCGGCGATCGATGCCGCGCTCAAGGAATATGAAGCGCTCGGCGCGGTGCGCGTGCGCGTCTCGCTGCCGAAGACCGAACTGTCGATCCCGGTCTACTATGTGATCGCGCCCGCCGAAGCCTCGTCGAATCTCTCGCGTTTCGACGGCGTGCGTTTCGGACATCGCGCCGCGCAGTACGGCGACCTGCTCGATATGTACAAGAAATCGCGCAGCGAAGGCTTCGGCGAGGAAGTCAAACGCCGCATTCTGGTGGGCGCCTACGTCCTGTCCCACGGTTATTACGATGCGTATTACCTGCAAGCCCAGAAGATTCGCCGCATCATCGCGAACGATTTCCAGCAGGCCTTCACGCAATGCGATGTGATCATGGGACCGGTCGCACCGACGGTGGCCTGGGACCTTGGCGCGAAGGGCGACGATCCGGTCGCGATGTACCTCGCGGACATCTACACGCTGTCGACCAGCCTCGCGGGCCTGCCGGGCATGAGCGTGCCTTGCGGCTTTGGCGCGAACGGGCGGCCCGTCGGGCTGCAGATCGTCGGCAACTACTTTGACGAAAGCCGGATGCTGCAGGTCGCCGATGCGTTCCAGCAGGCGACGGACTGGCATCTGCGGGCGCCTGTGCCCGCCACGGCGGGAGTATGACTATGCAATGGGAAGTAGTGATCGGCCTCGAGACGCATGCACAGCTCGCGACGGCCTCGAAGATTTTTTCCGGCGCGCCGACGCGTTTCGGCGCCGAGCCGAACACGCAGGCTTCGGTCGTCGACCTTGCGCTGCCTGGCACGTTGCCTGTGATGAACCGCGGCGCAGTCGAGCGGGCCATTCGTTTTGGCCTGTCGATCGGTGCGACGATCGCGCCGCGCTCGATCTTCGCGCGCAAGAATTACTTTTATCCCGACCTGCCCAAGGGCTATCAGATCAGCCAGTATGAGATTCCCGTCGTGCAGGGCGGCTCGCTGACGATCCAGGTCGAAGCGAACGCGAAGACCGGCAAGCCGGCTTACGAAAAGGTCGTCGAGCTCACGCGCGCCCATCTCGAAGAAGATGCGGGCAAGTCGCTGCACGAAGACTTCGAAGGCATGACGGGCATCGACCTGAACCGCGCCGGCACGCCGCTGCTCGAAATCGTCACCGAGCCCGTGATGCGCAGTGCCGCCGAGGCGGTCGCCTACGCGAAGGCCTTGCACACGCTCGTGACCTGGCTCGGCATCTGCGATGGCAATATGCAGGAAGGCTCGTTCCGCTGCGATGCGAACGTCTCGGTCCGGCCGATGGGCCAGGAGGCGTTCGGCACCCGCGCGGAAATCAAGAACCTCAACTCGTTCCGCTTCCTTGAAGAGGCGATCAACTACGAGGTACGCCGCCAGATCGAACTGATCGAGGACGGCGGCACCGTCGTGCAGGAAACGCGCCTCTACGATCCCGATCGCCACGAGACGCGCTCGATGCGCAGTAAGGAAGACGCGCACGACTACCGGTATTTTCCGGACCCCGACCTCATGCCGCTTGCCATCGACGCGGCCTGGATCGAGCGTGTGCGTGCCGAACTGCCCGAACTGCCCGAAACCATGCAGCAGCGCTTTGCGGATCAGTACGGTCTCGCGCGCTACGACGCGGGTGTGCTGACCGCCTCCAAGGCGGCCTCGGCCTACTTCGAGGCAGTCGTCTCGAAGGCCGGCGTCGCGCACGCGAAGACGGCCGCGAACTGGATCATGGGTGAGCTCGCCTCGCAACTGAACCGCGAGGGGCTCGAGATCGATGCCTGCCCCGTCAGTGCGGCGCAGCTCGCCGGCCTGATCTCGCGGATCGCCGACGGCACGGTCTCGAACAAGATCGCCAAGGAAGTCTTCCAGGCGATCTGGGACGAGCGCGCGAGCGACGACGGCGCGGCGGACCGCATCATCGAGGCAAAAGGCCTGCGCCAGATCTCGGATACGGGCGAACTCGAGAAGATCATCGACGATGTGCTCGCGGCCAATGCCAAGTCGGTCGAGGAATTCCGCGCGGGCAAGGAAAAGGCGTTCAACGCCCTGGTCGGGCAGGCGATGAAGGCGACCAAGGGCAAGGCCAATCCGCAGCAGGTCAACGATTTGCTCAGGCAGAAGCTCACGGGGTGATCCTCACGATCGCGGCACCTTATCCCTGCAATACGTACCAGGAGTAGCCATGTCGAAGCCAAAGCTGGACGATTTCCGCGTACCGTATTTCAACGACAAGACCGCCGACAAGGACATCTCGAAGCAGCGCTTCGAGTTGGCAGCCTATGACTGCGCCGCGAAACCCTTCTCGACCGGGTCGAAGGACGGCGACCGGCAGGCGCTCGCCGAAATCGGCGCCGAGCTCGATGTGCTGCAGGATCGCATGCATGCGCAGACACGCGAACGCGTGCTGCTCGTCTTGCAAGGCATGGATACGAGCGGCAAGGACGGCACCATCCGTGCCGTGTTCCACGAGGTCGATCCGCTCGGACTGCGCATTGCCGCGTTCCGTGCGCCGACGCTCGACGAAGGCGCGCACGATTTCCTCTGGCGCATCCATCGTTACACGCCCGCGGGTGGCGAGCTCGCCGTGTTCAACCGCAGCCACTACGAGGATGTGCTCGTGCCGCGCGTGCTCGGGGCCCTCGACGAGAAGGCACTGCAACGCCGATACGGACACATCCGCGCCTTCGAATCGTTGCTCGTCGACAGCAACACGACCATCGTCAAATGCTTCCTTCATATTTCGAAGGACGAACAGCGCGAGCGTCTGCAGGCACGCGTGGACGATCCGACCAAGCACTGGAAGTTCGACCCGAGCGATCTCGACGCCCGCAAGCAATGGGACGACTACCAGATTGCCTATGCGGATGCGCTCGCCGCAACGTCGACACCCGAGGCGCCGTGGTATGTGATTCCGGCTGATTCGAAATCACATCGCAATCTCATGGTCGCGACGATCCTCGCCGAAACGATGCGCAAGCTCGATCTGCAGTATCCACCGGGCAAGGTCGCACTCGCGGGCGTGAAGGTCGAATAGGCGGATCGCAAACTCCGCGACAAGTCACTACGCACAACAAGTACAAAGGATCATTGCATGTTGAAGATCGTCGCAGCCAACCTGAACGGGATCCGGTCGGCTGCCAGGAAGGGCTTTTTCGACTGGTTCGGCTCGCATCAGGCCGATATCGTCTGTGTCCAGGAGCTCAAGGCTCAGCAAGACGACATGACCCCCGAGTTCCTTGCACCCCATGGCTATCGAGGCTACTTCCAGCACGCGGTCAAGAAGGGCTATAGCGGTGCGGGTCTCTATGCGCGGCACGAACCCGATGATTTCATCATCGGCTTCGGCAGTGAGGAATTCGATGCCGAGGGCCGCTATGTCGAAGTGCGTTACGGCAAGCTCTCCGTCGTCTCGGTCTACGTGCCGTCGGGCTCGAGTTCGGAAGAACGGCAGCAGGCAAAGTTCCGCTTCATGGCCGCGTTCATGCCACATCTGATGGCGCTCAAGGAGACGCGCGAGGTCGTCCTGTGCGGCGACATCAACATCGCACACAAGGAAATCGACCTCAAGAACTGGAAAGGCAATCTGAAGAACTCGGGCTTCCTCCCCGAGGAGCGGGCATGGCTGACCGAACTGTTCGACAAGGTCGGCTATGTCGACGTGCATCGCTCGCTCGACCCGCGCGCCGAACAGTACACGTGGTGGAGCCAGCGCGGCCAGGCCTATGCGAAGAACGTCGGGTGGCGCATCGACTACCAGATCGCGACGCCGGCGGTCGCCGCCCAGGCGAAAACGGTGTCGGTCTTCAAGGACGTCAAGTTCAGCGACCACGCGCCGCTGACCATCGAGTACGACTGGAACCTCGGATAGCCTCGACCATGCTCGAACTTGCGAATATCGACCTGCGCTCCGATCCGCAGGCGCGCGAATATGTGAAAGTCGAAGTCGTCGCGGTCGTCTTCGCGCCCGCGGCCGGCGAGTTGATCAGCCGCGAGGGGCCGAATCGCTATCGTGCGGGGGACGCGCTGATCACCGGCTCGACCGGCGATCGCTGGAGCGTGTCGCGCGAGCGCTTCGATCTCAAGTACGAACCCGTCGCGCCGGGCCTGCCGGGCGGCGACGGCCCCCACCGCGCCAAACCGCTGCCGGTCCTTGCCAGGCAGATGGCCGAACCGTTCACGATCGCCCGCGAGGCGGGAGGCGACCTGCTCAAGGGACTCGCGCACGACTGGGTAATGCAGTACGCACCGGGCGATTACGGGGTGGTCGAGAACGCCCGGTTTCAGCAGGTCTATCGCGCTCAGTTCGACCGCTTGCCATAGGCAGGCAAGGCATTGACCGAAAGGTGCACGGCCTTCGCGTAGAGTGCGAGCATGTCGACTTGACGCCGGCGCAGGTCGTCGAGCCGGCCCGCCGTCACGGGATGCTCCGCCGCGAGTTCGACGGGCATGCGCCGGTCGAGTGCCGCGACGCGCTGCCAGAATGCGAGCGCGGCGCGTGGATCGTAGCCCGCGCGCGCAGCGATCTCGGTGCCGATCACATCGGCTTCGCGCTCGTCGTCGGCGCTGTAGCGCACATCGGGGAAACCGACCCCCGTATCGAAATCGAAGTCCGTGATGCCGAACAACTGCGGCGCGCTGGGTGTGCCACGGTATTGGCGCAGCATGCGATCGTCGATCATCACGCGTGCATGCTGACGCAGTGCATGCGCGATCTCGTGGCCGATGAGCATCGCGATCTCATCGTCCGACGGACGCAGCCGTTCCAGCAGCCCCGTGAAGACGACGACCTTGCCGCCCGGCATGCAATACGCGTCGAGCCGCGGCGCACGCACGAGGTTGACTTCCCAGTTCCAGTTGCGCGAGCGGTCGTTCCATTTGAGCGCGTAAGGCATCAGGCTGTCGACTACGGCCTGCACACGCCTCACGCGTGAGTCGGTTTGCGGCAGCAGGCGCCGCTGCACGGTCGCATCGGCGATCAGTTGCCGGTATTCGATCGCCGCGATCTGCTCGAGCATCGCATCGGCCGCGCCTCCGCGCATCGCCATCGGATTGCCGACCCGCAGATCGCCATTCGGATCGCGGCTGTCGAGATGCGGCATCTCCTCCGCGCCCAGGACACTCGCGTCGGCACCGGCGCCCGACACGAGCGATGCGGCAACACAGGCGGCCACGGTGAACAGGCTGCCGAACAGTCGGCCAGTGATCTTCATCGACGCGCGCTCCACGGTGCGACTCGGGGCAACAGCAGCATGCCCGGCACACCGAGCGCAACGCAGGCCAGGAAAAACTCGAACCAGCCGATCTGCGCGACGGCGAAGCCTGCGCCTGCATTCGCAAAGGTGCGCGGCACCGACGCAAGACTCGTGAACAAGGCGAACTGTGTCGCGGTATAGCGTGGATCGGTCGCGCGGGCGATGTAGGCCGTGAACGCGGCGGTACCGAGGCCTGCTGCACCGGCTTCGAGCGCGATCACGATCGCCAGCCCGGTCGGTGTCGGGCCATGATGTGCGAGCCACGCGAATCCGAGCGACGACACCATCTGAAGCACACCGAAGATCCAGAGCCCACGGTTGATCCCGAGCCGGACCAGCCAGATTCCGCCGATCAGGCCGCCGGCCAGGCTCGCCCAGAAGCCCACCGTCTTGGCGATCACGCCAATCTCGGTCTTCGTGAAGCCGAGATCGAGATAGAACGAGGTCGCAAGCGAGGTCGACATGCTGTCGCCGAGCTTGTACAGGAAGATAAAGCCGAGCACGAGCACGGCCCCGCGCCAGCCGTCGCGCGCGAGGAATTCACGGAATGGCAGCACGACAGCCTGTTCGAGCGTTTTCGGCGGTGTGCCCCGAACCTCGGGCTCATCGATCACCAGGGTCATGACGATGCCGGGCAGCATGAAGGCTGCCGTGACGAGGAAGACGGTCGACCAGGGCAAGTGGTCGGCTAGGATCAGCGAGAGCGAACCGGGCACGAGTCCGGCCACCTTATAGGCGTTGACGTGAATCGCCGTGCCGAGGCCCTGCTCGCGATCGGGCAGCAGCTCGCGCCGGTAGGCGTCGAGGACGATGTCCTGGCTTGCGCTGAAAAAAGCGAGCAGCGCGGCCAGCGCCGCGATCGTCCAGAGCGCATCGTGCGGTGAGAGAAAACCCATCGCGGCAATCGCCGCCGTCACCAGCAACTGGGTGATCAGCATCCAGCCACGCCGCCGCCCTGGACGCCAAATTCGCAGCGAGGGCACGAACCGGTCCATCAGCGGCGCCCAGATGAATTTCCAGGTATAGGGAAACTGGATCAGCGCAAAAAGGCCAATCGCCTGTAGATCGACGCCCGACGAGCGCAACCATGCCTGAACGAGATTGATCAGGACAAACAACGGCAGGCCCGATGTGAAGCCGAGAAAGATGCAGATCAGCATCCGCCGGTTCAGATAGACGCGCCAGCCGCCGGGGTCGGCATCGCCCGTGGCGACGCTCGCCGCGGGCGTCGATGCGGTAGCCAGCGTGTCTTCTTGCGCAGAGGTCATGCGGTATGGATGGCGGTGTTCAAGGTGCGCGTGTCACCCGGTAGACCGCAAGGCTACCACGCCAGTTGTGGCCCCAGCTGATTGTGACGCCGTTATGAAGCACCGCGCGGTCTAGAATCCGCACGCCCGCTTCGGGCGCGAGCGCCTCGAAATCGCGGATCGTCAGCACCCGGACGTTCGGTGTGTTGTACCACTGATAGGGCAAGGTCTTCGAGACCGGCATGCGGCCGCCCAGGATCGACATCCGGTGCGGCCAGTACCCGAAATTCGGAAACGAGACGATCGCCTCCTTCGCGACGCGGACCGTCTCGCGCAGGATTGCCGCGGTCTGGTGAATCGTCTGCAACGTTTGCGAAAGAATGGCGAGATCGAAGCTCTGGTCCTCGAACAGGCGCAGGCCGTCCTCGAGGTTCTGCTGGATCACGTGCACGCCCTTGCGCGCGGCCTCGAGCACGCCCGCATCGTTGATCTCGATGCCGTAGCCGTGCACGTCGAGCTCTTCGCCAAGCAGCGCGAGCAGCGAACCGTCGCCGCAGCCGAGGTCAAGCACGTTCGAGCCGGGCTCGACCCAGCGTGCGATGACACGGAAGTCCGCGCGGGGCGTCAGGTTGTCGATGACCTTTCGGTAGCTTTCCCGGTTCATGCGCCGACCTCCTCGGCAATCCGCTCGTAATACGCGCGGACCAGGTTGTGATAGCGCGGATCGTCGAGCAGGAAGGCATCGTGACCGTGCGGCGCGTCGATCTCGCCATAGGTGACCGCGCGCTTGTGGTCGAGCAGCGCCTTGACGATCTCGCGCGATCGCGCGGGGGCGAAACGCCAGTCAGTGCCGAACGAGATCACGAGGTATTGCGCGCTCGTGCCGGCCAGCGCCGCGGTCAGGTTGCCGTCGTAAGCCTTGGCGGGATCGAAATAGTCGAGCGCGCGCGTGATCAGCAGATAGGTGTTCGCGTCGAAGAAGTCGGCAAACTTGTCGCCCTGGTAGCGCAGATATGACTCGACTTCGAACTCGACCTCGAAATTGAAGTTGTAGGCATCGAGCGCCCCCTCGGCGCGCCGCAGTGCGCGGCCGAACTTCGAGGCCATGTCGTCGTCGGACAGATAAGTGATATGGCCGATCATCCGCGCGACGCGCAGGCCGCGGCGCGGCTTGATGTTATGCGCGTAGTAGTCGCCGCCGTGAAAATCGGGATCGGACAGGATCGCTGAACGCGCGACTTCGTTGAAGGCAATGTTCTGCGCTGAAAGCTTCGGAGTCGAGGCGACGATGATGCAGTGGCCGACGCGCTCCGGATACAGGATGCTCCAGGCAAGCGCCTGCATGCCGCCCAGGCTGCCGCCCATGACAGCGGCGAACCGGTCGATGCCGAAGGCATCGGCGACGCGGGCCTGCGCATTGACCCAATCCTCGACGGTGACCACCGGGAAACGCGCACCATAAGGCCTGCCGGTCAACGGGTCGAGGCTCATCGGGCCGGTCGAGCCGAAACACGAGCCGAGGTTGTTGACCCCGATCACGAAGAAGCGGTTGGTGTCGAGCGGCTTGCCCGGACCGACCATATTGTCCCACCAGCCGAGGTTTTGCGGATCGTCCGCGTAGTGGCCCGCGACGTGGTGCGAGGCGTTCAGGGCATGACAAACCAGTACGGCATTCGAACGCTCTGCGTTGAGTGTGCCGTACGTCTCGATCGTCAGACTGTAGTGGGAGATCGAGCTGCCGCTTTGTAAATGCAGCGGCTCGGCGAACTCCATTTGACGAGGAACAACAATGCCGATTGATAAATCCATGACCCCACCCAAAGGTGGCTAAAGCGTCGGCTGTTGCAGGCGGTGTCCACCGCCGACGACCGCTTTAGCCGAATTTGTCCGAACCTCCACGCGGTCGAAACCGCCCGGAAGTTCACGCGCCCGCAATCGTGTCATCAAATCGGCGCGTTTACTCAGGTTCTCAGTATAGCCGATGGCAGCGGCCCGGCGCTCGGCCGCCGGTGACAAAGGGTGCTGTCCGCTCGATGCCAGCTTGATGCCCACCGATCAGTTCAGCATGATCCGGATCATCGCGTCGGCCTGCTCGCCCGGCAGCTTCGTGAAGCCGGTCTTCGCATAGCGCTGCCAGCGGCCGAGCACGAAACTGATCACGAGATTCGCGCGCTGGGCGGGATCGTAGTCCGGTGGTAGAGGCACGTCCTTCGAACTGACCGCGACTTTCAGGCACTGGCGCAGCGACGCTTCGATCCGGTCGATGGTCTGGTTGATCCGCTCGTTGAGCCGCTCGTGTTCGCCGACCAGTGCTTCACCGGTCAGCACGCGCGTCATGCCGGGATTCTTCTCGGCAAAGCCGAGCAGCATCGTCACGATTGCACGGACCTGGAGGATGCCGTTGTCTTCCTTGCCGGTGATCTGGTTGATCAGCCCGAACACCGTCTGTTCGATGAATTCGATGAGCCCCTCGAACATCTGGGCCTTGCTCGCGAAGTGGCGATAAAGCGCCGCCTCCGAGACAGACAGCCGCGCGGCGAGCGCCGCGGTCGTGATCTTTTCGCTTTTCGGGGCTTCGAGCATCGCGGCGAGCGTCTGCAGGATCAGCACGCGCCGCTCGCCGGGCTTGAGCCGCGGCGCACGCCCCGTGGCGGCCCGCGCCGGCTGGCCGCTGTCCGCCGGGTCGGGACGGCCTTCCCCGTTAGCGGCAGCGTCTTCTGAGATTGTGTGCTGCATAGTGGTCGCCTCGTTGTTCGCCAGAGCGTGGCCGCCGCCCGAGTGCCTGGACGGCGCGGCGAGCATGTTGTTCAGAGCGATTTTATCGAACGAATACGTCGGTCGATATAGTGCGGTCGTCCGCTTTCGCCGCGGCGCTGGGCGTGACCGCCCGAGGCGTCGGCTGACGGATGCCTGACATCGGGCCCCATGGTAGCCCCTTCGGCGAACCCCTCGCCGGGCGCTTCGAATTGACGTTGCGCGAGCTCTCCCGCGAGTCCCAGGTCTGCGTCAGGGTTGGCGTTCGGGTCGGCATCTCCCGCGAGCCTTTCGGCGCGCTGCGCACCGAACACATTGGCAAGCTCTTCCACGCGGCGCGCACCGTGCAGGTGGCCAACCATCCACACGGTCTTGAGGCCCGTGCGACGGTATGCCTTGAGATGCGAGCGCGTATCCTCGACCAGCACGGCATCGCGATGGCGCGCCTGGAGCGCGCGCAGCGTACGCCGCAGCATGCCGTGGTCGGGCTTGGATTGCCAGCCGCGCCGGTCGCGCATCTGCTCGACCGCGATCACGCGCTCGAACACCTTGCGAATGCCGAGCAGGCCGAGCACCTCGGTCGCATAGGTCAGCGGTGCATTGGTGAACAGGACCTTGCGGCCGGGCAGGCGCCGCAGCGTCCGCGCCAGGCCGCGTTCGGTACGGACCAACCCGGACAGCGAGTCGAAGTGATGGACCTCGTCGAGAAACGCCGCGGCATCGATACCGTGGCGGCGCATCAGGCCGACAAGCACCGTGCCATAGCGGCGCGTGTAGTCCGTGCGCAGCGCATCGGCTTCGGCGCGATCGAGCCCGAGTTCCCGCATGATGAAGTCCGTCATCGCGATATTGATGCGGGGAAAGATCGCGTAGGACGCGTGATGCAGCGTGTTGTCTAGATCGAACAACCAGACCGGACGGCCGGGCTGACGCCGCACACGTCCGGGTTTCGATATCTTCACGGGCGCCGTGCTCAATGCGAGCGGATCATGGTCCCGAACGGCTGCTCGGTCAGGATCTCAAGCAGCACCGAATGCTCGATCCGGCCATCGACGATATGCACCGAACGCACTCCGCTCTTGGCGGCATCGAGCGCCGACGAGATCTTCGGCAGCATGCCGCCCGAGATCGTGCCATCGGCAAACAGCGCATCGATCTCGCGCGCCGACAGATTGGTCAGCAGATTGCCCGCCTTGTCCATCACGCCCGGAATATTGGTCATCATCAAGAGCTTTTCGGCGTTCAGTACGACGGCGAGCTTGCCGGCCACGAGGTCGGCGTTGATGTTGTACGACCGGCCTTCGCCGTCGAAGCCGATCGGCGAGATCACCGGGATGAACGCATCGTCCTGGAGCGCCTTGACGACCGCCGGATTGATCGCCTCGACTTCGCCGACCAGGCCGATGTCGAGAAACTCGCCGGGCCTGTCACGGTCCGGCATCATGAGCTTGCGCGCATGGATCAGGCCGCCGTCCTTGCCGGTGAGGCCCACGGCCTGGCCACCGTAGTGATTGATCAGCATGACGATGTCCTGCTGGACTTCGCCGCCGAGCACCCACTCGACCACTTCCATCGTTTCTTCGTCGGTCACGCGCATGCCCTGGACGAATACGCCCGCCTTGCCGACCTTCTTGAGCGCCTGGTCGATCTGCGGCCCGCCGCCGTGCACGATGACCGGGTTGATCCCGACCAGCTTGAGCAGGATCACGTCGCGCGCGAAGCCCTGCTTGAGGCGTTCCTCCGTCATCGCGTTGCCGCCGTACTTGATTACGATGGTCTTACCGTGGTACTGCCGAATGTAAGGCAGTGCCTCAGCGAGGATTTCGGCCTTCAGAACGGGCGCAATTTGCGAAAGATCGGGCAGGGCGGACATAGCGGCGCTCGAAAAGACAGGGGTCAAAATGCGCGAATTGTACAGGACTGTGATGACAGAAGGATGCTTGCCCGGCAAGGGGCGCCCCGCTAGAGTGACTGCAAACCGGAGCTGCCTCATGATCGACGCTGAAACACTGCGAGCGCTGCGCGGCCAGCTCGTCAAATTCGCGCGCATCCAGCTGCGCAACGACGCCTGGGCCGACGATGTCGTCCAGGAGACGCTCATCGCCCTGGTCGAGGCGCCCGAGCGCTTCGCGGGCAGGTCGTCGCTGAAGACCTATTCGATCGGCATTCTCAAGCACAAGATCATCGATGCGCTCCGTGCGGGCGGGCGCGAGGTGTCGCTCTCGGCGTTTGACGGCGACGACGGTGACGGCGGCGCACAGGAAGATCTGCTCAGCTTCGACAGCCTGTTCGACCACACGGGCCACTGGCGCGACGCGCCTCGCGACTGGAACGAGCCCGACACGCAACTGCAGCGCAAACAGTTTTTCGAGATCCTCGAGCTCTGTGTCGACAAGCTGCCGCCGAAGATTGCCCGTATTTTCATGATGCGCGAGTGGCTCGAGCTCGACACCGAAGAAATCTGTAAGGAGCTCGGCATCACGCCGACCAACGCTTGGGTCATGCTATATCGCGCAAGGATGCGGTTGCGCGAATGCCTGCAATTGAACTGGTTCGGCGAACCCGTCGCGCCCGCCTCCACCGCGCCGACATGATGAAGATCAAACTGCATTGCCGTCACGCACACCGGCTCGTCATCGAATCGATGGATCGGACGCTGTCCTGGCGCGAGCGCGTGCAACTGCGCTTGCATCTGATGGCCTGCGATATGTGCTCGTCCTTCGTTCAGGAGATCGGCGTGCTACGCCGATCGATCCGGCAATGGGGGCGCGACGATTGAACGAGCGTGGCGGGTGTACGCAAGTGATGCAGGCAGGCAGGCACCGGCGCAACCACGGATCGTTATCGTGCGGGTCGACCCCGGCGGCTTGTGTGCGACAAATTGCCGCACTCGTCGACCCTGCGCGAGTTTGGGGATTTGAACCGTTACACTGGACAGATGAGCCGCTTCAATAACAGTCCGCGCGTCAATTTGCGCCAGCTGTTTTGGCTTCGGTGCCTGGCGATCGCCGGCCAGCTGCTGACGATCGCATCTGTGCAGATCCTGCTGGGCGTACATTTGCCGCTCGCGGCGATGCTGTTCGTCGTCGCGCTCGAAGCGCTCTTCAACGTATCGACATTCTGGCGCGCGAACCAGGTCCGCACCGAAAGCGATGTCGAATTGTTCGGCCAGTTGTTCGTGGATCTCGGCACCCTGTCGGCGCTGCTGTTCCTCTCAGGCGGTTCGACCAACCCGTTCGTCTCGCTCTATCTGCCAGCGCTCGCGATCGCCGCGGCCGTGTTGCCCTGGACGCTTGCACTGATCCTTGCGGCGTTCGCACTGGGTTGTTACGGACTGCTGGAGTTCGAATCCATCCCGCTGAATGTCAGGGAGCCGGCCAATCTGTTCGGCTATTACCGCACGGGTGCGTGGGTCAACTTCGTCGTCAGTGTCGGACTGATTGCCTGGTTCGTCGCGCGCATGTCGAGGACGTTGCGGGCACGTGATGCGGCGCTGGCGAGCGCGCAGCAGCAACTGCTCCGCGACGAGCGGGTCGTCGCGCTCGGTGCGCAGGCCGCCAGCATCGCACATGAGATGAGCACGCCGCTGTCGACCATCTCCTTGCTCGCCGAGGAACTCCGGATCGCGGCAAATGCCGGTGACGACAGGGGACTTGCGGGATACCGCGACGATCTGCGGATTCTCGAGCAGCAGATCAGCCTGTGCCGTTCGGCGCTCGCGCGATTGCAATCGCGCGCGGCGCTGCCCGACCGGCAATGGCTGGGACGCTGGTTGCACGGTTTCGCGCAGCAATGGCGGCTGCGTCATCCGCATGTCCAATTCGGGCTGCGCTGCAGGGTCGAGTTCGATCATGTCCGCATCGAGGATACGGTCGCCGTGGGCCAGACCCTGACGATCCTGCTGGACAATGCGGCACACGTGAGCCGTGCCTGGGTCTCGCTGACGGTCGACCGGCTCGAAGACCGCCTGACGCTGAGCGTCGAGGACCGCGGGCCGGGCATTCCCGCCACGTTGCGCGCACAACTCGGCAAGATGCCCGTGGCGAGCAGGCAGGGCGGTCATGGCGTGGGCCTCTATCTCGCCTTCGTGACGGCTGCGCGGCTCGGCGGCGAAATAGAACTCGACGATGCCGTGCCGCACGGCACGCGTGCGACGCTGACGTTGCCATTGTCGATCCATGCGCATGAGACGGCGCAGGTTGAGTAGCGATCGCGGATGGGCGATTGCGCATGATGAAGAGGAAATGGCGTGAGATGAACAATGCGAACTTTCTCGTCATCGATGACGATACGGTCTTCGCCGGGGTGCTGGCCCGCGGCCTGACGCGGCGCGACTATGTGGTCCATGAAGCACATGACGGTGCAACCGCCCTGCGCCTCGTCAACTCGATGTCGTTCGGGCAGATCACGGTCGATCTGAACCTCGGCACCGACTCGGGCCTCGCGCTGATCGGCACGCTGCGCAGCGTGCAGCCGCGCGCGCGGATCCTGGTGCTGACGGGCTTTGCGAGCATTGCGACCGCCGTGCAGGCCGTCAAGGACGGCGCAGACAACTACCTCGCGAAGCCCGCGAACGTGGAGATGATTCTCGAGGCCTTGCAGGGCAACGCGAGCGTCGTGAAGGCGGAGGAAGAACTCGAACGCGCGACGCCGCTTTCGGTCGCCCGGCTCGAATGGGAACATATCCAGCGTGTGCTCGCGGACAACGACGGCAATGTGTCAGCTACCGCGCGCGCGCTGAACATGCATCGGCGCACTTTGCAGCGCAAATTGTCGAAACGGCCGGTCAGGCAATGACCGGCCCCGGCCAGTCCCGACATCGCGACTGAGGCCTGAGACTTGAAGCTTGAGGCTCGGGCTTGAAGCTTGAAGAGGCCAAGGGCTCGAGTCTCGAGCCCTTGGCCCCGCGTCACAGCACGTAACGGGACAGGTCTTCGTTCCGCGCGATATCGTTGAGCGCGTCGTTCACGTACGCCGCGTCGACATGCACCGTGTGGCCCGAGTGATTGCCCGCGTTGAACGAGACTTCTTCGAGCAGCTTCTCGATCACCGTATATAGGCGCCGCGCACCAATATTCTCAGTCTTCTCGTTGACCGAGAACGCGACCTCGGCCAGTCGCCGGATCCCGTCGGGTGCGAATTCGAGCTGCACCTCGTCCGTTGCAAGCAGCGCCTGATACTGCTTGACCAGGCTCGCATCGGTCTGCACGAGAATCGATTCGAAGTCCTCGACCGACAGCGAGTCGAGTTCGACCCGGATCGGGAATCGACCCTGGAGTTCCGGAATCAGGTCGCTCGGCTTGGCCAGATGAAACGCACCGCTTGCGATGAACAGGATGTGGTCGGTCTTGATCATCCCGTACTTCGTGTTGATCGTCGTGCCTTCGACAAGCGGCAGCAGGTCGCGCTGCACACCCTGGCGCGACACTTCGCCACCGCCCACTTCGGCACGCGATGCGATCTTGTCGATCTCATCGAGAAACACGATGCCGTTCTGCTCGACGTTCTGAACGGCCTTGGCCTTCACTTCCTCGTCATTGAGCATCTTCGCGGCTTCCTCGTCGGTCAGCAGCTTCATCGCGTCGCGAACGCGAACCTTGCGTCGCTGCTTCTTGCCGCCTCCGATGTTCGCGAACATGCCGCGAATCTGGTCGGTCATCTCTTCCATGCCCGGCGGGCCCATGATGTCCATGCCGGGCGTCGGCAATTCGACATCAAACTCGATCTCCTTGTCGTCGAGCGCGCCCTCGCGCAGACGCTTGCGGAAAGTCTGACGTGTCGTGCTGTCGACTTCCTCGGCCGGCATCGAACCGAAACCGCCAGGCGCACGCACAGGCGGAATCAGGATGTCGAGCACGCGATCCTCGGCGCGGTCCTCCGCTTTCGTGCGGACCTTGCGCATCTCGACTTCGCGTGTCTGCTTGATCGCGATTTCCGCGAGATCGCGCACGATGCTGTCGACGTCGCGCCCGACATAGCCGACCTCCGTGAACTTGGTCGCCTCGATCTTGATGAAGGGCGCATCCGCCAGCTTGGCGAGGCGCCGCGCGATCTCCGTCTTGCCGACCCCGGTCGGTCCGATCATCAGGATGTTCTTCGGGGTGATTTCCTGGCGCAGCGGTTCGGCGACCTGCTGGCGCCGCCAACGATTGCGCAGCGCGACGGCGACCGCGCGTTTGGCCTTGCCCTGGCCGATGATGTGCTTGTCCAGCTCCGAGACGATCTCGGCGGGCGTCATATTGCTCATGCGGGTTCCTTACTCGAGCGTTTCGATGACGAGGTTGTGATTTGTATAGATGCAGATATCGCCCGCGATGTTCAGCGACTTCTCCACGATATCGCGCGCACCCAGTTCCGTATTCTGTACGAGCGCGATCGCGGCGGACTGTGCATAGCTGCCACCCGAGCCGATCGCGCAGACGCCGCCTTCCGGGTCGAGCACGTCGCCATTGCCGGTCAGTACGAGCGTGGCCTCCGCGTCCGCGACGATCATCATCGCCTCGAGCCGGCGCAGCATCCGGTCGGTACGCCAGTCCTTCGCGAGCTCGACAGCGGAGCGCATGAGATTGCCCTGATGCTTTTCGAGCTTGGCTTCGAAGCGGTCGAGCAGCGAAAAAGCATCGGCCGTGGCACCCGCGAATCCGACCAGCACCTTGCCGTTATAGATACGCCGCACTTTACGCGCGCTGCCCTTCATGACGACATTACCCAGGGTCACCTGGCCATCCCCACCTAGCGCAACCTGCTTGCCGCGCCGGACGGAGACGATCGTCGTGCCGTGATATTGCTCCATAGCGTTCCTTGATAGAAGACAGAAGACGCGCCGACTCTCGGCGGCATTCGTGCGTAGTTTAGGGCGTGCGCGCGTTTATCAAGGGTTCGCGCAGCGGTCTGCGCGAGGCAGACCGGAGAGCGCTCGCCAGCTTGGCGTGGCGTGGCCAAAGAACCCATCGAAGCAGGCCGGTGCTGACTGGCCCGGAACTGTATCGGTCACCCGCGAACGGGGTAAGCATCGAACCGGATCGCTTCGCTCTCGTAAAACAAATTTGGGGATGAAATATTGGGAAAATGCGACTAGCTTTCATGTGTGAAGGCATTTTGTCATGTATCAGTAATGCAACAGGCGCGAATCGGCCGTAATTGGGGCACCAGTCGCAGATCCTTATTACAAAAGCCTCTCAAGAAATAATTCGTTATTGTTACTAAAAACGCAAAAGACTGTTGCATCGGATGGGCTCAGGGAGCTCAGGGTTAGTTTCTACACTCGGCTCCGAACTCGGGCATTTTCCTATTCCCGGATCTCCTCTGGAGTTGTACTAATGAAAAAGACCCTTTTCGCTATCGCGGCTTCGGGCGCACTGGTTTCGGTCGCGCACGCCCAAAGCTCGGTTACGCTGTACGGCATCATCGATGCGGGAATCGCCTACAACAACAATGTCGGTACGGGCCATTTGTTTCAGGCTGCCAGCGGCGCCATCAACGGCAGCCGTTTCGGCATGCGCGGCACTGAAGACCTCGGGGGCGGCCTGAAGGCGATTTTCGTGCTCGAAGCCGGATTCAACGTCATGAACGGGCGCAGCGCCCAAGACAACCGCCTGTTCGGCCGCCAGTCCTTCGTCGGTATCGCGAGCAACGACTTCGGCTCGGTCACCCTTGGCCGTCAGTACGACTCCGTCGTCGACTTCCTCGCTCCGCTGTCGGCAACGGGATCGTGGGGCGGCACGTGGTTCGCCCACCCGTTCGACAATGACAACCTGAACAATTCGTTCCGCCTGAATAACTCGGTCAAGTACACCTCGCCGGTGTACGCGGGCTTCCAGGCCGGTGCGGTCTATGCGTTTTCGAATTCGACGAACTTCGCGACGAACCGGGCTTACAGCTTCGGCGCAACCTATAACCTCGGTGGGCTCAAGGCGGCCGGTGCCTATATGCAATTGCAAGGCACGCAAGGCGGCACCAGCAACGCGACGGCGGGCACGCTGGATCAGGCTGAATCGAGCGCGATCGGGCAGGACAAGACCCTCTTCGGTCCGAGCGGCTTCCAACTGGGCGCGAGCACCCAGCGCGTATTCGGCGGCGGCGTGAGCTATGCGTTCGGCCCGGCACTGGTCGGCATCGTGTACACGCAATCTCAGTTCTACGACGCGATCAACACGAACGCGAGCACGTACAAATTCAACAACTACGAAGTGAACGCCAAGTACACCCTGACGCCGGCCCTGAGCCTCGCTGCGAGCTATACGTACACCGACGGTTCGTTGACCAATTCGGGCACCGCCACGAACGATCCGAAGTGGAGCCAGGTCAACCTGCAAACGGACTATGCGCTGTCCAAACGTACCGACATTTATCTGGAAGGCCTCTACCAGCATGCGATCGGCGCGGGGAACAATGCGTATATCAGCAGCGCTGGCGGCACGTCGTCGACATCCAACCAGGTTGTCGTGATCACCGGCATCCGTTCGCGCTTCTAGGCAACGGCCTCCGGCTTAGCGAAACCCGCCTTCCCAGGCGGGTTTTTTTTGGGCCAAAAAAAAGCCGCCTGCATCGGGCAGTCGACTTTTTTTAAAGACGGCGGGGCACGCTCCCAGCGCGCTGCGCCGGGTCGTGGGCCGCAGGGGCGGCTACCTAGTCGCCGAACAGCTTCTGGCGCAGTTCGCGGCGCTCCTGCGCCTCGAGCGACAGCGTCGCGGTCGGGCGCGCGATCAGACGGGGTACGCCGATCGGCTCGCCGGTTTCTTCGCACCAGCCGTACTCGCCGGAATCGATCCGTGCAAGCGATTGCTGAACCTTCTTCAGCAACTTGCGTTCGCGGTCGCGCGTGCGCAATTCGAGCGCATGCTCTTCCTCGATCGTCGCGCGATCGGCCGGATCCGGCACGATTACGGTCTCGCGAAGATTTTCGGTCGTCTGCCCTGCGTTGCGAAGAATCTCCGCCTGAAGCTGTTCGAGCCGACTTTTGAAGAACGCGAGCTGATCTTCATTCATGTAATCCTTCTCGCTCATCTTCAGGATTTCGGCTTCGGTCAAGAGTCGTTTCGTCGTCATCTTGCTGGCTATCTTCCGTGCGGGTATCAGCCCGCTTTGCAATGTCCGCTACGGGCGGCAGCCCGATTGCGCCCTGCCTTCAGGGCTTGAATCGCGCTGCGCCCGGCGCGGGGCCGAACTCCCTGGAGTCTCCAGTGGGGACGTATTGTAACTGAATCGCAAATGCGAAAACCAACCGATACCCCGATCGAAACGTCTTTCAGTGCCGTAGGAGGATCAGACCAGACACGCGGTCAGGCCGTCGACAATCAGGTCCTGCGGCAAATCGACGCCGATGAAAACCATCTTGTTGGTTTTCTCGTCGGCCGGCAACCAGCGTGAGGCAAGGTCGCTGCCCATCATCTGGTGCACGCCCTGGAATACGACGCGTCGGTCGACGCCCTTCATATATAGCACGCCCTTGTAGCGAAGCATGCGTTCGCCGTAAATCTGCAACACTCCGCCAAGAAAGTCTTCGAGCCGCTTCGAGTCGAACGGGCGGTTGCTGCGGAACACGAAGGACTTGATGCGATCGTCGTGGCGATGATGGTGATGATGATGCGCGTGATCGTGGCCCGCATGATCATGACCTTCATGCGTGCACTCGCCATGGTCGTGGTCGCAGTCGGCGTGGTCATGCTCGTCTTCGGCAAGGAAGTCAGGATCGATCTCGAGCTTCGCATTGAGGTTGAAGCCCTTGAGGTCGAAAATCTGCTTGATATCGGCTTCGCCGAAATTGACCGTCGCGATCGGCGCGCGCGGGTTCATGTGCAGCAGGCGGTGCCGCAGGTCCGACAGCGTGTTCTCGTCGACGAGGTCCGACTTGGTCACGAACAGGCGGTCCGCGAAGCCGACCTGGCGCTGCACGACTTCATGTTCGTCGAGCTGCTGGTTCGCATGCTTCGCATCGACGAGCGTGATCACGGCGTCGAGCAGGAAGTCCGAGGCGATTTGGTCGTCGATGAAAAAGGTCTGCGCGACCGGGCCCGGATTGGCGAGGCCCGTCGTTTCGATCACGACGCGATCGAACTTGAGCGTTCCGGCGGTGCGTTGCGCGGCCAGATCGCCAAGCGCCTGCACGAGGTCGCCGCGAATCGTGCAGCAGATGCAGCCATTGCTCATCTGCACGATCTGCTCGGTGCTCTCCTGCACGAGAATTTCGTTGTCGATGTTTTCTTCGCCGAACTCATTTTCGATCACTGCGATGCGCATGCCGTGCTGCTCGCCGAGAATGCGTTTGAGCAACGTGGTCTTGCCGCTGCCGAGGAAGCCGGTCAGGATCGTGACCGGAATCATGCTGTTTGCTGTGCTAGCCATAATGCGAACTCGTCTCGAAGAATCGCCGCGCGCCCCGTCATGCAAGGGCCCGGCGTAAGAATCGGGTGCCGGACCGCAGATGCGGCCAGCGTGAACATTCCATTGAAGCACACGTGTCAAGGTCCCCGCAATTGACCCCAACGGCGATGCCCAAGCGCGGTGCCCACTAGATGCGTTGCAACCAGAGCCCTTTCAAGTACTCCCCTTCAGGAAAACTCGTGAGCATCGGGTGGTCGACGCCAGCGCCGAGCCGCCCGAGAATTCGCACATCCACGCCGGCGTCGGAGGCCGCGCCCGCCACGATCTTCTGGAACAACAGCGCATCGATCGCGCCCGAACACGAATACGTCGCGAGCAGGCCGCCCGGGCGCAGCAGCTTGAACCCGGACAGGTTGATGTCCTTGTACGCACGCGCGGCGCGGTCGATATGCTGCTGCGAGGGAGCGAACTTCGGCGGATCGAGCACCACGAGATCGAAGCGTTCACCCCCTTCATGGAGCGCTCGCAGGGCCTTGAACGCGTCGGCATCGAGCCATTGTGCCCGAGCCGGATCAAATCCGTTGGCGAGTACGTTCGCCTGCGCGGTCGCGAGGGCCTCACCCGACGAGTCGATCGAGACGACCCGCGTGGCGCCGCCCTTGAGTGCCGCGAGCGAGAATCCCCCCGTATAGCAGAAGCAGTTCAGGACCTCGCGCCCCTGTGCATGCCGCGCAATCAGCGCGCGATTGTCACGCTGGTCGATATAGAAGCCCGTCTTGTGACCACTTCGGACATCGACCTGGTAACGCACCCCGCCCTCCTCGACGAGCAGCCAGTCGGGCGGCTCCTCGCCGGCGAGCACGCCGACGGTCTGTTCGAGCCCTTCCTTTTCGCGAATGGCCACGTCCGAGCGTTCATAGACGTTCGGGCAACCGGTCGCGCCGACGAGCGCATCGACGATCGCCCGCTTCCAGGCTTCGACGCCGGCTGCCATGAACTGGCAGACCAGCTGTTCGGGGCCGCCGTCGACCGCGCGGTAGTGATCGACGATCAGGCCCGGCAGGCCGTCGGCCTCGCCGAAGATCAAGCGGACCGCGCCGGTTCCCGACACCATGGCGTGGCGGTGGGCGAGCGCGCGCTGAACGCGCCGCTTGAAAAACGCATGGTCGACCGGCTCGTTCTCGTCGAACGTCCAGACACGAGCGCGGATCGCCGAAACGGGGCTGAACGATGCCCGCGCGAGAAACCGCCCGTCATGGGCGCGCACAAGCACGGTCGCGCCCGACGCGGGCTTGCCGTCGACCCGCTCGATTGCATTCAGATAAAGCCAGGGATGCCGGCGAAGCAAAGACTTCTCCTTGCCGGACTTGAGCGTCAAAGTAATCATTCTTCCTCGAAAGCGTCACGCCCTAAGAGCGCTTTTTTGCTCTCGGGTGCGCCGCATCATAAACCTTTGCGAGATGCTGGAAGTCGAGCGAGGTGTAGACCTGGGTCGCGGCAATGCTCGCGTGACCGAGCATTTCCTGGACGGCGCGCAGGTCTCCGCTCGACTGGAGCACGTGTGTGGCGAACGAATGGCGCAGCACGTGAGGATGGACATTGGCGGGTACGCCCGCCGCGAGCGCGAGGCGCTTGACACGGTCGCGCACGACACCGGGCGCCATGCGGCGGCCGCGCACCGAAACGAACAGCGGCAAGGGATCGAGCCTGACCCACTGGTCTCGCACGGCCAGCCAGGCGCGCAGCGCCGCGAGCGCCTTGCTGCCGACGGGCACGATGCGCTGGCGCTTGCCCTTGCCCGTCACATGGACGTCGCCGGACTCAAAATCGACCCAGCCGGGCGATCGGTAGCCGTCCGCATCGGTATAGCGGACATCGAGATCGACCAGCTCGGCGAGCCTCAGTCCCGACGAATAGAACAGTTCGAGCATCGCGTGGTCACGCGCGCTTTCGACAGGATCGCCGGCATGCAGCGGGGGCGCGTTCATCAGGCGCGCGGCGTCGTCGGCGGAGATGGCCTTGGGCAGCGTGCGCGGCCGCTTGGGTGCCCGCACGGCCGAGACCGGATTCGCGGCAAGCTCATGGTGGAGCGCGACCCAGCGATAGAAGCTGCGCCAGACCGACAGCCGATGCGCGATCGAGCGCGACGCGAGCCCCGCCGCATGCGCCCGCGCGGCCGCGCCGCGGATGTCGACGGAACTCAGTGCAATCAGCGGCCGCTCGCCGGCGACGGTTCGCAATTCGCTGAGTTCATGCGCATAGCCGCGCAAGGTGTGTTCGGAGAGCTTGCGCTCGTGCTCGAGCGAAGACAGATAGTCGGCGACGAGCGTGGCGCAGACGTCCGTCATCGCGTCTGCGCTCAATGGGCGAGCAAGCGGCTCAGCGCGGCACTTGCCAGCGAGCCGATCTGCGAGAGAAAGTCGGTGCCCATGCCCTCATGGAAGCGGCGCGCTTCGGGAGAGCCCATCACGAGCAAGCCGAATGCATTGGCGCCGTCCTCGCGCTGCGGATGGCGCAATGCCACTAGTGCGATGGAGGCGGCCGCCTCGCTGCTTGCACTGTGTACGCCGCCGACACCATTCGCACCCGATACTTCCAGCGCGTCCGCAAGCCCATCCGCACGGCTTGCCCTCCCCGCACCCCCTGCCCCATTGCCAGCCTCTGCCCCGAGCGCGCCGCGCGGTTCGACCATGCCGGCTGCCCCGTGCGTGAGCCACTGCGCCGCCTCGAAGCCGGTGTTCGCGCCGCAGTAAGGCGTCGCCAGGCTGTTCGCGAAAATCCGCACTTCCTCGCCAACGTAGCGCGAGAAATCGGCCATCGAATACGTTTCGGCGACATCCCAGAGGCGCAGTGCCGCGAACGGCACATCGAAAACCTCGAGCAGTCCGCGCGTGACGGTTGCCGGCAGCGCATGCGGATCGCGTTCGGCGAGCACGCGGCTGGTCCAGCGCGTGAAACGCGCGGCGATGCCGTCGTTCTCATGTCCGTACCGAAGCAATTCGGCGAGACGGCGCTCGATCTGCTTGTTCTTGTCACGCAGCATGTCCATCTGACGTTCCTGCAGCGACACGGCACGATTGCCGTGCGGGCTAAGCAAGGTCACGCTCGCGAGCAGTTCGGCGTGACGTTCGAAAAATTGCGGATTCGCGAGCAGGTAGTCTGCGATTTCGCGTTCATTGAGCGGCATGGGTGCAATCCGTAGTCAGACTTCGATGGAGCCTTCAAAAACTGTCGCGGCGGGACCCGCCAACGTAACCTGCGCACCGTCCCAGCTGATCGTCAGATCGCCGCCGTGCGTGTGCACGCGCACCGGCGAGTCGAGCAGGCCGCGGCGAATCCCCGCGACGACCGCAGCGCAGGCGCCCGTGCCACATGCGAGCGTCTCGCCGGCGCCCCGTTCGAATACGCGCAAATTGATTTCCCCCCGCCCGATCACCTGCATGAAGCCCGCATTGACCCGTTGCGGGAACCGGGGATGGGCTTCGATCAACGGGCCGTCGCGGCCGACCGGTGCGCTCGAGGTATCCGTGACGACCTGCACGGCGTGGGGATTGCCCATCGACACAAGTGAGATCCAGGTCGTCGCGCCGCCGACTTCGAGCGGCCATAGCGCGTCGCGTCCCTCGGGACGTGCCTCGAGGCCTTGTGCATCGAACGGGATCTCGGCGGGCGCGAAACGGGGCACGCCCATCTCGACTTCGACCTCGCCGTCCGGCTGCATCGTCAGTGTCAGCACGCCCCGCTGGACCTGAACGCGCACACGGAACTGGTCGGTCAGGCCGCGATCTCGCACGAACTTGACGAAACAGCGTGCCCCGTTGCCGCAATGTTCGACTTCACCGCCGTCGGCATTGAAGATCCGATAGCGAAAATCGACGCCGTCAATCGTCGGCTTCTCGACAACGAGCAATTGGTCGGCACCCACGCCGAAATGGCGGTCGGCGAGCCGGCGGATTTGTGCGGCATTGAGCGTGAAGGGTCGTTCGATACCGTCGATCACGACGAAGTCGTTGCCTGCGCCCTGCATTTTTGTGAAATTCAGCTTCATGGGGCTATTGTAGGGCTTCCCGGGCTCGCGCCAGCGCGAGCCCGATGCTTTGACGCATCGAAACCTCGATGCAAGGCCATGCTGCGCACGCTCAGTAGAACCCCTGCTCGCCAGGCGGGCGCGTCTTGAAGCGCTTGTGAACCCAATAATACTGTTCGGGCATCGTGCGGACCTGCTCTTCGAGAAACGCATTCATGCGGCGCGCGTCGGCGACGTCGTCGCCCGTCGGATAGTCTTTCCATGGCGCGAACACCTTGAGCCGATAGCCCTTGTAGTTCGGCAGGACCTCACCGATGAAAGGCAGCACCTGGGCAGGCGCGGTGGCCGCGAGTCGCGCGGTCGACGTCAGTGTGCAGGCCGGCACGCCGAAGAAAGGCACGAATGCGGAGTTGCGCGGGCCATAGTCCATGTCGGCGCCAAGCATCACGGGTTGCCGGTCGCGCAGCATCCGGATCACCGCGCGCGCGCTAAACGACTTCGGGACCATTTCAGCGTCGAAACGGGCGCGTGCCTCGACGGCGACCTCGTCAAGCGCCTTGTTCGACAGCGGCTGGTAAAGCGAGCCGCAGCGGCGTTTGAGCGCCCGATTGATCGAGATCGAAGCGAGCTCGATCGCGACGAAGTGAAAGCCGAGCAGGATCGTCGGCGGGAGATCGGGATCCTCGAGGTCGATCTCGCTATCGACAATCACGATCTTGTCGAGCGTGCGCGCCGAGCCGAACCACTGCACGCTGCGTTCGACATAGCTGCGAATCGCATGACGGAAGTGTTGGCCCGCGACACGCTCGCGCTGTGCCTCGTCCCATTCGGGGAAGCAGAGCTTCAGGTTGATATGCACGATGCGCTTGCGCGAACTCGGCACCTGGTAGAGCAGCCAGCCGAGCGCATCGCCCAAACGCGCGACCAGGCCATAGGGCAGCAAGGCCATGAACCTGAGTAACCCTATCGAGAGCGGGGTGAGGAAGCGGCTTAGCACGCGGCCTCCGCAAGATGCTCGATCACGGCCTCAATCAAGGCGGTCGAACGACAGGATGGGAATGAAAGCAAAGGATCTGTGGGTGGCACGAGGCACACTCAAGCGAAAAAAAATGAAGCCGTTATAATACGGGCATCGCCGAGTTAATGGACAACTTGCGGGGCGACGCTCGGTTTCTGACCGTGCGAAAAAATTCCGCTAAAGCGTCGCCGCTTCGTCCTCGAAGTCGGCCACGTGAAAGCGCAGGTTTCCGCTTAATGGGTCACGTACCGTCTTTATATAGGAGCACACGAAGTGGCGAACGATTATCTGTTCACGTCCGAATCCGTCTCTGAAGGCCATCCCGACAAGGTGGCCGACCAGATCTCCGACGCCATCCTCGACGCGATTCTCGCGCAGGACAAATATTCCCGCGTAGCGGCCGAAACGCTGTGCAACACCGGTCTCGTAGTTCTGGCCGGTGAAATCACGACGACGGCCAACGTCGACTACATCCAGGTCGCACGCGATACGATCAAGCGCATCGGCTACGACAACACCGACTACGGCATCGACTATCGCGGCTGCGCGGTGCTCGTTGCCTACGACAAGCAGTCGCCGGACATCGCCCAGGGCGTCGACCGCGCGCACGACAACAACCTCGACCAGGGTGCCGGCGACCAGGGCCTGATGTTCGGCTATGCCTGCGATGAAACGCCCGAACTGATGCCGCTGCCGATCTACCTGTCGCACCGCCTTGTCGAGCGTCAGGCCGATCTGCGCCGCGACGGCCGCCTGCCCTGGCTGCGTCCGGATGCCAAGTCGCAGGTCACAATCCGTTACGTCGACGGCAAGGCGCACAGCATCGACACCGTCGTGCTGTCGACGCAGCATGCACCCGACATCGAACTCGCACGACTGCGCGAAGCGGTGATCGAGGAAGTGATCAAGCCGGTGCTGCCGGCCACGCTGATCAAGGGTGACATCAAGTTCCTCGTCAACCCGACCGGCCGTTTCGTGATCGGGGGTCCGCAAGGCGATTGCGGCCTGACGGGCCGCAAGATCATCGTCGATACCTACGGCGGTGCCGCACCGCACGGCGGCGGTGCCTTCTCGGGCAAGGATCCGTCGAAGGTCGACCGCTCGGCCGCCTACGCGGGCCGTTACGTCGCGAAGAACATCGTCGCCGCGGGCCTGGCCTCGCGTGCGCTGATCCAGGTGTCGTACGCGATCGGCGTCGCACGCCCGACCTCGGTGATGGTCAATACCTTCGGCACGGGCCGCGTACCCGACGCGGTGATCACCGAGCTCGTGCAGAGCCATTTCGACCTGCGCCCGAAGGGCATCGTGCAGATGCTCGACCTGTTGCGTCCGATCTATGAAAAGACGGCTGCCTATGGTCACTTCGGCCGCGAAGAGCCGGAGTTCACGTGGGAAGCGACGGACAAGGCCGCAGCCCTCGCGGAAGCGGCGAACATCGAGCCGTTGACGGTCGGCGCTTGAAGGTGAATGGCGTTTGCGTTCCCCTCGGGGTACGAAACGCCTGAAGCCACAGCGATGAAAGGCCCGGCAGACGAAAGTCCGCCGGGCTTTTTTTCGCCGGACTTCTTCTTGACGGCCGCCTCTGAGAAGGCGTTCGATCGAGGACCGCAGAGCCTCGCAATCGTTGCGATCATCACGACACGTTTCCCCGTTGCGCTACCGTCAGCGTTGCGCATGCGCGGGAAACGCGCGCTCGATCACCGTCCTGTGCCACGGAGTTTCACCCGCGGGCAAGGTGCCATAGACGCGTCCGTTCTGACCCGCGCCCTCGCCCAGCCGCGTCGCGATAAACGCATCGGCATTCGCGGCATCGCCGCCGCGTGTCATCAGCACAGCCTGCGCGAGCAATACGAGGCGCTGCGCGATGCGGCGCGCGAGCGATTCGCGCTGGGCCTGCGGCTGCGTGAGCATCGTGTGCAGATCGTCGAGCGCGGCGCGCAACACGGGCTGGCCCTTCGCGGCCTCGCGCCAGTCGTCGAGCAGCGCGTGGACGGCATCGGGCTCGCGCTCGACCGCACGCAACACGTCGAGGCACATCACATTGCCCGACCCTTCCCAGATCGAATTGACAGGTGCCTCACGATAGAAACGCGCCATCGGTGCTTCTTCGACATACCCGTTGCCGCCCCAGACCTCCATGGCCTCGCCTGTGAACTCGAGCGCACGCTTGCACACCCAGAACTTCGCGGCCGGTGTGACGATGCGCTGCCAGCCGCGTTCAAGCGGTGTGGTGCGCGTCGGACCGGGCCGGTGAGCCGGGGCCTCGCCAGCCTCGGCCCCGACATCGTAGGCACGCGCTAGCCGCATCATCAGCATCGTTGCAGCCTCGCTCTCAATGGCAAGGTCGGCGAGCACGTTCTGCATGAGCGGCTGTTGGGCCAGCGCGCGGCCGAATGCGCTGCGATGGCGCGCATGGTGGATCGCCTGGACCAGCGCTGCGCGCATCAGGGCGGCACTGCCGATCACGCAGTCGAGCCGCGTGTAGTTCGCCATTTCGATGATGGTGGGGATGCCGCGCGCCTCTTCACCGACGAGCACGCCCCATGCGCCGCGGAACTCGACTTCGCTGCTCGCATTCGAGCGGTTGCCGAGCTTGTCCTTCAGGCGCTGGATATGCACCGCGTTGCGTTTGCCGTCCGGCGTGAAGCGCGGCACGTAGAAGCACGACAGCGCGTCCTGGCCGTCGGTCCTTGCAAGCACGAGATGCGCGTCGGACTGCGGCACCGAAAAGAACCACTTGTGACCGACCAGCTGGTAAGCGGCGCCCCGCCCCGTACACGCCGCTTCGGTCGGCGTCGCCCGCGTGCGGTTGCTGCGCACGTCCGAGCCGCCCTGCTTCTCCGTCATGCCCATGCCGACCAGCATCGAGCGCTTTTCCTTAAGCGGCAGGTCGCGCGGATCATGCTCTCTCGAGAACAGCTTGTCCTGGATGGTCGCGAACAGGGACGGCTCACGGCTGAGCACTGGAATGCTCGCGAAGGTCATCGTGGCTGGGCACAAGGTGCCCGACTCGACCTGTGCATGCAGAAAGTACCCGGCTGCGCGTGCCACCATCGCACCTTCGCCGGGCTCCGAGAACGGCAGCGCATGCAAGCCCTCGCGCCTCAGCATGCCGAGCAGCGCGTGCCAGCTCGGATGAAATTCGACCGCGTCGAGCCGCTCGCCGCGCGCATCATGTGTGAACAGTTCCGGCACATGGCGGTTGGCGAGTTCCGCCAGCACCTGGATATCGCCACGGCCCAGGCGCTCGCCGTCGGCCTGGAGCGTGGCACGATGCCAGTCCGCGCCCTCCAGGCCGAGCGCGGACGTCAATACCGCGTCGCTGTCGAACAGGTTGTAGTCAACCAGCGAGGGAACCTGGTTGGTGACTTCGTGGGTAGTCCAGTCCATACGTGAGCGCTCTCCTTCCGGTCGTGCTTACGGCGGCTCATTGCATCACTCATTCCATCATAGTCCCGCCCGGTGTCCGCGAGCGGGCGCCGCCGAGCCAGAGATCCCCGCCCGCACTACCGGCAGCCTCGTCGCCTGGCAGGGTTTCGCGGGCAACGTCGAGCCATGCGCGGGCGGCATTCGACAGGTAGCCGTCCTTGCGCCAGGCAATCGCCATGTCCCATGAAATTTCGGGTTCGACGACCGGCACGCACGCGTAGCGCTCGGAATCGAGCGGCCGGCAATACGGCTCGGGCAACAATGCAATCCCCAAACCCGCGCCGACCAGCGCGGTAATGAAATCCCAGTGTCCGCTGCGCCCGACGATCGACGGCGTGAAACCCGCCTCGCGGCAAGCCCGCATCACGACGTCGTTGAGCGCGAGGCTTTCACCATAGAAAACGAAGCCCTCGCCCGCGAGTTCGGCGAGCGCGACGCTCGCGGCACCGTGCCAGCGCGACGGGGCTGGCGCGACAAGCCAGAGTCGATGATGACTGACCGGCAGCAGCCCGAACACGGTCTCGTCGACCGGTAGCAGCACCGCGCCGAGTTCGAGCTCACCCGTGAGCAGTGCGGCCTCGATCGCGCGCGAACCCTGCTCGAACAGCTTGAGTTCGATCTTTGGATAACGCTGCCTGAAGGCGGCGATCGCGGGTGTGAACAGCGTGCCGCCCATCGGCGGGATGCCGATCTTCAACTCGCCGCGGCCGAGCGATTCGAGATCGTCGAGTTCCGCGCGCAATTGCGCATGAGCGGCCAGGACGTCCTGACCGCGCTGCGCGACGATGCGGCCCGCTTCGGTCAGGACGAACTGGCGCCCTTCGCGCAGCAGCAGCGGTGTGCCGATTTCCTCTTCGAGCGCCTTGACCATCTTGCTGATCGTCGGCTGCGTCACGAACAGCGTCTCGGCCGCGAGCGTAAAGCTCTGCTGCCGCACGACTTCGACGAAATAGCGCAATGCCCGCAACTCCATGCTTCGCCCCCCCGCGTTCGATGTCCGGACGGCCCCTTGCGAGCCCCTTGTCAGCCAATTGCCCACGACGGGATCAGTTTAAGTCATCGCCACGCACCCGCCTTTCGCGATACGTGGGGATTCGGCAAGCCTGCCCGCTTCTTTGCTACAATCTTGGCCACCTTCCGAGGAGCGTTGCGACGGATTTTCCGCCAGGCTCGGAACTTCACCCGGCGGCCCGCAGATCGGCCCCGTCCTGAACGGCGCTCACGTCCTTAATTTCTAGTCTTTTTTTAGAAAGGAGGCGTGATGAACGCCGCTGTAGTCGATACCCAATCCCGTGATTTCGTCGTTGCCGACCTGGCTCTGGCCGCCTGGGGCAAGAAGGAAATCGTCATCGCCGAGTCCGAAATGCCGGGCCTGATGGCAACCCGTGCCGAATACAAGACGAGCCAGCCGCTCAAGGGCGCACGCATCGCCGGCTCCCTGCACATGACGATCCAGACCGCCGTGCTGATCCAGACGCTCGAAGCGCTTGGCGCGGAAGTTCGCTGGGCCTCGTGCAACATCTTCTCGACGCAGGACCACGCGGCTGCCGCGATTGCCGAAGCCGGTACGCCTGTATTTGCTTTCAAGGGCGAAAGCCTCGACGAATACTGGGAATTCTCTCATCGAATCTTCGAATGGCCGAATGGCCAGAACGCGAACATGATTCTCGATGACGGCGGCGACGCAACGCTGCTGCTCGTGATCGGCACGCGTGCGGAAAGCGATCCCTCGGTGATCGCCAAGCCGACGAACGAGGAAGAAACCGCGCTGTTCAAGTCGATCGCGGCCCACCTCGATGCCGACCCGCACTGGTATTCGAAGCGTCTCAAGGAAATCCGCGGCGTCACGGAAGAAACGACGACCGGCGTGCACCGCCTGTACCAGATGGAAAAGGAAGGCAAGCTGCCGTTCCCGGCGTTCAACGTCAACGACTCGGTCACGAAGTCGAAGTTCGACAATCTGTATGGCTGCCGCGAATCGCTCGTCGACGGCATCAAGCGCGCAACCGACGTGATGATCGCGGGCAAGGTCGCGGTCGTCGCGGGTTATGGCGACGTGGGCAAGGGTTGCGCGCAATCGCTGCGCGGTCTCGGCGCGACCGTCTGGGTCACGGAAATCGATCCGATCTGCGCACTGCAGGCCGCGATGGAAGGCTATCGCGTCGTCACGATGGACTATGCGGCCGACAAAGCCGACATCTTCGTCACGGCGACCGGCAACCTCCACGTGATCGACCATCATCATATGAAGGCGATGCGCCATCAGGCCATCGTGTGCAACATCGGTCACTTCGACTCGGAAATCAACGTTGCCTCGTTGCGCCAGTACACGTGGGACAACATCAAGCCGCAGGTCGATCATATCGAGTTCCCCGACGGCAAGCGCATCATCCTGCTGGCCGAAGGCCGCCTCGTGAACCTCGGCTGCGCGACAGGCCATCCCTCGTTCGTGATGTCGAACTCGTTCACGAACCAGACGCTTGCGCAGATCGAGCTGTTCACGAAGGGTGAACAGTACGGCAAGAAGGTCTACGTGCTGCCGAAGCACCTCGACGAGAAGGTCGCGCGCCTGCATCTGGGCCGCATCGGTGCCGATCTCACGGTGCTCAGCGACGAGCAGGCAAGCTACATCAGCGTCGACAAGAACGGACCGTTCAAGCCTTCGCACTACCGCTACTGATCGCTGCGCGGGTGGGGCGGTGAGTGGGGCCGCGGCGGGCCGTATCCCGGGGAAGGCATCCTTCGGAACGCGCCCCCCCGATGCAGCCTCAATGCATCGCGGGCGACGATCGCCCGCCGCCCGCGAACATGCGGTGTTTTTCTCGCGCGTCGTGCCGTCTGACGGCCCGACGCGCTCCTTTATAGACTGACCGAAGGAGCAGGCGATGCACGTGATCGTGACCTGGCTGTTGAACGCACTGGCCTTGCTGGTGGTGACCTACATCATTCCGTCGATCCATATCCGGGGCTTCGGCACCGCGCTGGTGATCGCCCTCGTGCTCGGCCTGATCAACACGCTGCTGCGCCCGGTGCTCGTGCTGCTCACGCTGCCGGTGACGATCCTCACGCTCGGCTTGTTCCTGCTCGTGATCAATGCGCTGCTGTTCCAGCTCGCCGCATGGTTCGTCAAGGGTTTCGAGGTGTCGGGTTTCTGGGCGGCCTTGTTCGGCTCGATTCTCTACAGCGTGATCTCGTGGATACTGTCCGCACTGGTGTTCGGACATCGCACGGGCGTCACCCGCTGGTATTGAAAAGACTCGGAAGCACGACTTAGAAGTCGCAACCGGAAAGCGTAAGCAAGAAGCGCAATCGAGGACCCCGTCGAGGGTCCGCCGCGAACGCGAGCGCGTACCTTCATGCGTACGCAAGCGCCGACGCCCACACAAACGCGGCCCCAACCGGGACCCGACCGAGACCCCATGGCTGCAACCGAACTCTCTTTTGAATTTTTCCCGCCGAAGACCGCCGATGGTCTCGACAAGTTGCGCGCCACGCGCGCACAGCTCGCCACGCTCAAGCCGAAGTTCGTTTCGGTCACCTTCGGTGCGGGCGGCACGACCCAGCAGGGCACGCTCGATCTCGTCGTCGAGATGAAGCGGGACGGCCTCGAGGCCGCGCCGCACCTGTCGTGCATCGGCGCCTCACGCGAAAGCATCCGCCAGATCCTCGAGCACTACCGCGAGAACCAGATCCGCCACATCGTCGCACTGCGCGGCGACATGCCCTCGGGCATGGGCGAGATGGGCGAGTTTCGCCACGCCTCGGACTTGATCGAATTCATCCGCGCGGAGACGGGCAACTGGTTCCACATCGAAGTCGCGGCCTATCCCGAATACCACCCACAGGCGCGTTCACCGAGGCACGATCTCGAAGCGTTCGCGCATAAGGTCAAGGTCGGCGCAGACTCGGCGATCACGCAGTATTTCTTCAATGCGGATGCGTACTTCCGTTTTGTCGACGATGTCCGCAAGCTCGGTGTCGAGGTGCCGATCACGCCGGGCATCATGCCGATCACGAACTTCTCGCAGCTCATGCGCTTCTCCGACATGTGCGGTGCCGAAGTACCGCGCTGGATCGCGAAGCGCCTCGAAAGCTACGGCGACGACCGCGAGTCGATCCGGGCATTCGGCGCCGATGTCGTCACCGATCTGTGCCGGCGCCTGCTCGAACGTGGTGTACCGGGCCTTCATTTCTATACACTGAATACCGCGAGCGCGAGCCGCACGATCTGTGAACGGCTGGCACTCTGATCCGGGAGGACGCGATGTACTTCGATGAGCGTGACCGTATGGTCGTGCATCTGACGATCCGCCAGGCGAACCTGGCTGCGCGCTCATTCGATGCCGGATCCTCCGTCGGCTCCGATGCGTGGCCTGCACACGCTGTCCGGCTCGACCCGCGATGATCCGTTTTATCCTCGCACGGCTGCTCACGGTGGTACCGACCTTCATCGGCATCACGATGCTGGTGTTTCTTCTGGTTCACCTGATCCCTGGCGATCCGGTCGAGGTGATGATGGGTGAGCGCGGCATGTCCGCCGCCGAACATGCGCAAGCGCTGCACCGGCTCGGGCTCGATCAGCCCCTGCCGCTCCAGTACTGGCGCTACCTGTCGCACGCGGTACGCGGCGACCTCGGCGTCTCGCTCGTGTCGAACACGAGTGTCATGCAGGAATTCCTTACGCGCTTTCCGGCGACGGTCGAATTGTCCGTCTGCGCGCTGCTGTTCGCGCTCGTGATCGGGGTACCGGCCGGCGTCGTCGCGGCTCTGAGGCGGGGTACGGCGCTCGATCACGGCGTGATGGGCACCGCGCTGGCCGGTTATTCGATGCCGATCTTCTGGTGGGGCCTGATTCTCATCATGTTCTTTTCGGTCGGGCTCGGGTGGACGCCGGTCTCGGGCCGCATCGCCGTCGAATACGATGTGCCCTCGGTGACGGGCTTCATGCTGGTCGATTCCTTGCTCTCGACCGAACCTGGCGCGTTTCGCTCGGCGCTCAGCCATCTCGTGCTGCCGATGATCGTGCTCGGCACGATCCCGCTCGCGGTGATCGCGCGGATGACGCGTTCGTCGATGCTCGAGGTGCTGCGAGAAGACTATATCCGCACCGCACGCGCCAAGGGCCTCGCGCCGCTGCGCGTGGTGGTCGTGCATGCGCTGCGCAATGCGCTGATCCCCGTCGTCACGGCGATCGGGCTGCAGGTCAGCCTGCTGCTCGCAGGGGCCGTGCTGACCGAGACAACATTCTCGTGGCCCGGCATCGGCAAGTGGCTGATCGATGCGGTCGGCCGGCGCGACTATCCGGTCGTACAGGGTGCGATCCTGCTGATCGCGCTGCTCGTGATCGCCGTCAACTTCTGCGTGGATCTGGCCTATGGCCTGCTGAACCCGCGTATCCGGCATACGAGGTAGCGACGATGGCCGATCTGTCCAACCAGGCATTCGAACCGCCGCCGACCGGCGACAGCCGCCTGCTCGCGGGCCGCGAGTTCTGGCGCCAGTTCGCCGCGCATCGCGGCGCGGTGCTGGCCGGCGGCCTGTTCCTGCTGCTCGTGCTGGTCGCGTTGTGCGCGCCGCTGCTCGCGCCGCACAGTCCGATCGAGCAGTTCCGCGATTCGATCAAGACGCCGCCCGCATGGCTCGACGGCGGTCACTGGCGCTTTGTGCTCGGCACCGACGAGGCGGGCCGCGACATTCTTTCGCGGCTGATCTACGGTGCGCGCGTATCGTTCTCGATCGGGCTGGTTTCGGTGTTGCTCGCTTTGATCCCGGGTATCGCGCTCGGTCTGGTGGCCTCGTTCTTTCCGGGTCTCGTCGATACGGCGATCATGCGCGTGATGGACGTGCTGCTCGCGCTGCCTTCGCTATTGCTGGCCGTCGCGATTGTCGCGGTACTCGGGCCGGGGCTCACGAACACCATGTTCGCGATTGCGATCACGGCGCTGCCCGGTTATGTGCGGCTGAGCCGCGCATCGGCCCTCGGGGAACTGCAGAAGGACTATGTGAGCGCTTCGCGGGTAGCAGGCGCGGGCACCTTGCGCCTGATGGTCTCGCAGGTATTGCCGAACTGTACGGCACCGCTGATCGTCCAGGCGACGCTCGGCTTCTCGTCAGCGATCCTCGATGCGGCGGCGCTCGGCTTCCTCGGCCTGGGTGTCCAGCCGCCGCATGCGGAATGGGGTGCGATGCTGGCCTCGGCGCGCGACTATCTCGACAGCGCGTGGTGGATCGTCACGATGCCGGGTGCGGCGATTCTCGTGACGGTGCTCGCGATCAATGTGTTCGGCGACGGTCTGCGTGATGCGCTCGACCCGAAGCTCAAACGGATCCGCTAGATGACCGACCTGCTCCGCATCCGCAACCTCACGGTCGATTTCGACGGCCTGCCGGCAGTCGACCGGATCGATCTGTCGGTCGCGCCCGGGGAGGTGGTGGGCATCGTCGGCGAGTCGGGCTCGGGCAAGAGTGTGACGATGCTCGCGGTGATGGGCCTGGTCGATGCGCCGGGCAAGGTCCGCGCGGACGAGATCCGTTTCGACGGCATCGACCTGCTGGCGGCGAGCGCACGTGAACGCAGGCGCATCATCGGCAAGGACATGTCGATGGTGTTCCAGGATGCGCTCACGAGTCTGAACCCGAGTTATACGGTCGGCTTCCAGGTGGCGGAAGTGCTCAAGCAGCATCGGGGCCTGCGTGGCGCGGCCTTGCGTGCGCGTGTGGTCGAGCTGTTCGAACAGGTCGAGATACCGGCGGCGAAGGCGCGTCTCGATGCCTATCCGCACCAATTGTCGGGCGGCATGAACCAGCGTGTGATGATCGCGATGGCGATCGCCTGCGATCCGAAGCTCTTGATCGCGGATGAACCGACCACGGCCCTCGACGTGACGATCCAGGCGCAGATCATGCGGCTGCTGTTGCGGCTCCAGCAGGAGCGCGGCATGGCGCTCATCCTGATCTCGCATGATCTGGCGGTGGTCTCGGAGGTCGCACAGCGCGTCGCGGTGATGTATGCGGGCGAGATCATCGAGACGGGGGCGGTACCGGGGCTTTTCGAGACGCCGCATCATCCCTACACGGAGGCGTTGCTCAAGGCGATCCCCGAAAACAATCTTGGCGCACGGCGCCTTGCGGCGCTGCCGGGGGTCGTGCCGGGCCGCGACGACCGGCCGGCGGGCTGCCTCTTCGAGCCGCGCTGCGCCTATGCGGTCGACGCGTGCCGTGTGGCACGACCGGCGCTCTTGCCGGTCGAACTGGCCGCGTCACCTGTGTCACCTGTGTCACCTGTGTCACCTGTGTCACCTGTGTCACCTGTGTCACCTGTGTCTCATATGCCGCATGCATCGCCCGGAACCGTGCGTTGCATCAAGCCGCTCAACACGGCAGGGGGGTCGCCCGCATGACGACGCCGACCGACGACGGGATGCTGCGGGGGCCCGCACCGGGCGGTTTGCCCGGAAGCGATGACGCGCTCGGCAAGGCCGAGGCCGGTGACACCGTGCCGGTCCTTGTCGCCGAGCGCTTGAGCAAGCACTACCCGATACGCCGGGGGCTGTTCGGTCATGCGCAGGTCAATGCCTTGAACGGTGTGTCGTTCTCGCTCGCGCAGGGCAGGACACTGGCGGTGGTCGGCGAATCGGGCAGCGGCAAGTCGACGCTCGCGCGCCAGCTCACGATGATCGAGACACCGAGTGCGGGCCGGCTCACGATCGATGGTGTGCCTGTCACGCGCTTTGGCGCGGATGTACCGCCGGAACTGCGCCGGCGTGTGCAGATGGTCTTCCAGAATCCGTTCGCGTCGCTGAACCCGCGCAAGACGATCGCCCAAACGCTCGACGAGCCCCTCGCGATCAATACGTCACTGGGGCGTGCCGAGCGCGCGGCGAAGGTCGCGGAGGCGATGACCGTGGTGGGCTTGCGTCCTGAGCATGCGCGCCGCTATCCGCATATGTTCTCGGGCGGCCAGCGCCAGCGTGTCGCGATCGCGCGCGCGATGATCGTGGATCCGGGGATCGTTGTGGCGGACGAGCCGGTGTCGGCGCTCGATGTTTCGATTCAGGCGCAGATCCTCAATCTGTTCATGGATCTCCAACAGCGCTTCGGAGTCAGCTTCGTGTTCATCTCGCACAATCTGTCGGTGGTCGAGCATATTGCTGATGAGGTGCTGGTGATGTATTTCGGCGGGGTGGTGGAGCTTGGAGACAAGGGACGGGTGCTGGGTCGCCCGCGCCATCCCTACACGCGTTCGCTCTTGTCGGCAACGCCTGCTTTACGTGCGTCAGACCGGCGGCTCCAAGTTAGACTATCGGGGGAATTGCCGTCGCCGCTGAGTCCGCCGTCTGGCTGCTGTTTCCACCCCCGCTGCCCGATGGCGATCGAACGGTGTCGGCGGGACATTCCCGAGTTGCGCGAGGTGGATGGCCGGCAGGTTGCCTGTCATCGCGCAGAGGAGACTGAAGGTTAGAACAATTGTGCGGCGGTGAATGCATTCACCGCCCGGCGATCGCGATGGTGCAGGCAATCGTGTTGGAGCTTCTTATCGGCATGGATCGACTGACGGGTTTCGCACGGCGCCTCTGGGGTGGGGCGGGGTGCGCACTGGTTGTTTTGCCGATGTTGTTGCTGGTGCCGCGCGCATGGTGTGCACCGGCGGGCGCAGGTGGCCAGTCGGCGCCGACGGCCCCGACGGCTTCAGCGGCCCCGGCAGCTCCGGCGACCCGGGCAGTCCCGGCAGTCCCGGCAGCCCCGGCGGCCCGGGCAGCCCCGACGGCTCCGGCTCAGGCGGCGTCGATTCCGCCTCATCTGCCGTTTTACATCGCGCGCAAGGCTAACCGGACGGTCTATGTGCTGGGGACACTTCATGCGGCGATGCCGGCGGACTATCCGATGAACCTGCCGTTCCGGCCGGTCATTCTGGATGCGCTCAAACGTTCGGCGGTGCTGGCCTTCGAGTTGTCGCCTGATGATCTGGTGGTCTCGCAAAACGATGTCACGCGCTATGGGGTTTGCGCAAAGCCTTGTCTTCCGAAGCAGTTGCCGGACGAACTATGGAAGCGTCTGCAATGGCGCTTGCGGGACAACCCGGAGGCGCTGACGGAAATCCAGAAGATGCGGCCGTGGCTCGCGGCCTTGCTGATCGAAACGTATGATTCGCTGGCCTCGGGACTGCAGACGGAATACGGAACGGAGGCGCAGCTGGAGAACATCTACACGAAGGATCCGATCATCGGGCTGGAGACGTTGTCGGATCAGATGCGGGCATTTACTGGGCTCAACAGCGCGGAGCAGTGGGAGATGCTGGCGCAGGATCTTTCACAGACGCCTCAGCAAAACGTGGCGGATATGCGGCAGCTGCATGCGCTCTGGCGCGACGGGGACGCGGACCGGCTGGCGGCCTGGAATACGGCACGCTCGCAGCGGCTTGCACAGTCACCGGAGCTTTCGAATGCGCTCGACGAGAAGATCCTGTTCCGCCGTAACCGACGTTTCGCGCGCCGGATTGCACAGCTCAGTCTGCCTGATCGGCCTCTGTTCGTCGCGGTGGGGGTGCTGCACCTCGGCGGGCCTCGCGGAGTGCTGGCCAAGCTTCGGGAGAACGGGTTCACGGTGCAGCCGGGGTGAGCTTTACGCTAAGCACTCATGCCGCTACTCTCATTGCCGTCACCTCAATGCCCTCCGCATCGAAGCGCGCACGAATGCGCCGCGCAAAGGCAAGGGCATGGGGCCCATCGCCATGCAGGCAAAGGGTCTGTGCCTTCAACGGCACCCACTCCCCACTGACGGCACGCACGCGCTGCTCTCGCACCATCGCAAGACTCCGCTCGAGAACAGCGTCCTCATCATCGATCAGCGCACCCGGCTCGCTACGCGGCACGAGGGAACCATCGCTGCGATAACCTCGATCAGCAAATGCTTCCTCGATCGCAAGCAGGCCCGCACGCCTCGCCGCATCGATCAGCTGACTATTGGCAAGGCCAAAGACTGCAATCGATGGATCGAAATCGCGCACGGCGGCAGCGATGGCTTCAGCCATCGGTACGCTGCGCGCGGCCTGGTTGTATAGGGCACCGTGGGGCTTCAGGTGGGCAACCCGCCCGCGCGCGGCGATGGCGAACGCGGACAGGGCACCCAGCTGATAGAGGACGCCGGCATAGATCTCTTCGGGCGGCAGGTCCATCTCCTTGCGTCCGAAGTTCGCGGGGTCGTAAAAACTCGGGTGGGCACCGATCGCCACGCCTTTTTCAACGGCGGCACGCACGCATGTGCGCATGATGGCGGCGCCACCGGCATGCCAGCCGCACGCGATGTTCGCGGAGCTCACAAGGTCGAGCAGGGCGTCGTCGCTGCCGCAGCCCTCGCCAAGGTCGGCGTTCAGGTCGATCTGCCCGGGAAGGTTCATTGTTTTCCTCTCTGTTGTTTCATTTCGAGTGCGGCGGCAACCTGGGTCAGGTAGCGCTGGGTTGCGCGCAGGGCCTCGCGTGCCTCGTCCTGGGTGCACTCGACAAAACGCAACGCGCCGCCGAGTCGGGCCTGGGCGAGTCGCCAAAGGTCGGCGGTGATCACCATGCCGATTTTAGGATATCCGCCGGTGGTCTGGGCATCGGCAAGCAGGACGATGGGCTGGCCGCTCGGGGGGACCTGGATAGTACCGGGCAGCACGGCATGGGAAGGCAGGTCGTGGGTGGCTTCGCGTTCGAGCTGAGGGCCGGATAGTCGGTAACCGACGCGGTTACTGTTGGGGGTGATGTTCCAGTGATGGGTCCAAAAGGATTCCTGGGATGTATCGGTGAACTGGGGATATTCGCGGCCCCGCAGCACGCGCACGGCAACCGTCGGGCCGACGGGGCGGGTACCGACGTACTGGGGAGGCTGACGGGGATAGTCGAATTCGATGAAGCGGCTCCATGCGGGGGCCTTGACGCCGAAGGTGGAGGCTTCGGGGGCAAACATGGGGTCGGCGGACTTGGCGGCACCGACGGGCAAGCGGTCGCCGTCGCGCAAGGCGCGGCCGTCGAATCCGCCAAAGCAGGCTTTGAGGTCGGTGCTGCGAGAACCCACCAGGGAAGGCACGTCGATGCCGCCGGCGACGGCGAGATAGGCGCGCATGCCCCGTCGTGCCCCGCGCAGGGTCAATATCTGGCCGGCCTGCACGGGCAGGCTCCACCACGAGGAGACACTCCTCTGGTCCAGGGAGGTGTTGAAGTCGGTGCCGGTGATGGCGATTCGGCTGGGCTGGTTGAAGCGCAGGCTCACGGGGCCCATGGTGATCTCGAGTCCGGCGGCGTCGGGAGGGTTACCGACGAGGCGGTTCGCGATCTCGAATGAGAGGGGGTCGAGTGCGCCTGCCAGGGCGACGCCGAGGTGGCGATAGCCGTGGCGGCCGAGGTCCTGCACGGAAGTCAGTGCGCCGGCCTTCAGTACGTCGATCAGTGCGCCGGTCATCGGTTGGGTCCGGTCGGCACAAAGCGCACGCGATCGCCAGGGGACAGGCGGGCAGGTACGGCTCGCGCGGGATCGAACAGGACTTCGGCGGTGCGACCAATCAGTTGCCAGCCGCCCGGCGACTCGGTCGGGTAGACGCCGGTCTGGCTGCCACCAATGCCCACGGAGCCGGCGGGTACTTTGAGGCGGGGTTCCTTGTGGCGCGGTGTCGCAAGCCGTGGATCGAGGCCCCCGAGGTAGGCAAAGCCGGGCTGGAAGCCGATGAAGAAGACGATGTATTCGACGCAGGAGTGGCGTTCGATCACTTCGTCGACGGGAATGTCGGCCAGCCGCGCGACGGTTTCGAGGTCGGGACCGTCGCGGCCGCCATAGCGCACGGATACTTCATGGGTCGCGTAGGGGTCGTCGCCGACGGGGCCGCCCGGCTCGGCGCATGCGGCATCGAGTGCTGCGCGCAGGCGGGGCAGGTCGGCCACAAGGGGGTCGAACAGGAGTGTCAGATTGTTCATGCCCGGGATCGCTTCCTCGACGTCGGGCCATTGACGGGCGCACGCGGCGATCTGCCAGATGCGTCGTTGTATCTCGAACGAGATGGCGTCTACTGCGGTGGCGACCAGCGCATGGTCGCCGAGCTCGAAGATTTCAAACGCGGTCATCGTTGGCTTGTCGGTGGAAGGCGGCATGCGGTCCGGCGGCCGGGAAGCCGGTGGCAATTCGTTCCACATTACCAACAAATCCGCCGCAGCGGGCGTTCAATGCGTATCGGGATCGCCATCACGTTCGCGCAGGCGCTTGCCGAGTGGGTCGGGAGCCAATGGCAAGGGCGATGTCCACTCCAGGCGGCCGGTGCGCCGTGGGTCGTCGCGCTGTGTATCGCTCATCTGGCCGGGCATCTCGAAAATCGAACGCGACATCGACCGGTTGGCATGGTCGAGGAGGGGCTGCTCGCGAGGATCGGCGGCGCGGGGCGGTGGGAATCGCTTGCCGAAGGGATTGGGTGAGTTCTCGTCGATCGATCGAGCGCGAACGGGTGGCGGCGACCGTCTGCTGTCCTCGAGTTCGGGGGGATCGAAGACGTTGCGGTATGCGGGGTCGTAACGTGAGGTGTTTGTCTCGGCGTGGAGTCCGGATGAGGGCTGATCAGGCGGCACATTGAGGTGCGTTTCGGGCGACACGCCTGCGTGGTCGGCGCAGGCCTTTGCGTTCAGCGGTACGGTCATCACGACGAGTGCGATCATGGACGCCACCACGATGCGCCAGAACGCGCGACGTCGGCAGCGCGCGGCGGAAATCGTTTCGAACATGCGCTTCTGCCCCCCGGTCAAACTTGTTTCGACCGGGGGCGGATCTGACGCGTTGCGTCATCTATCGCTCGCGCGCACGACTCCTACGGCAGCTCAGCCCTTTCTTGCGAACGCTCGGGTGGGAGATTCTTCGACGCGAATGCGACTGCGCTTCAATGCACGCGCCTGGAGAATGATGACGATCAGCAGAAACACGCCGCGAATCACGGACTGCCAATAGGCGGACAAGCTGATCAGGCCCATACCGTTCTCGAAGTTCAGCATATTGAACACGAGGCCGAGCAGGGCGACGCCGGCGACGGTCATGGCGATCGAGCCCTCGCCGCCGCTTAGCAAGGTGCCGCCGAGCACGACGGCGGAGATCGCGAACAGCTCCCAGCCGACGCCTTCGTTTGGCTGGCCAGCACCGAACTGCGAGGCGAGGATCACGCCGGCGAGGCCCGCCAGTCCGCCCGACACGGCGTAGACAGTGACCAGCAGGCGGTCGATGTTGAGCCCCATGAGGCGGGCGGCTTCCTCGCTGCCGCCGGCGGCGAGTGCATGGCGTCCGAACCGGCTGTAGCCGAGCGCGACGAGCGCGAGCGCGAAAGCGATGAGGGCGGCCCAGGCCGGAATCGGCACGCCGAGCCAGTCTCCCTGGCCAAAGGCGGCGAAACCCGATTCGGCGGAGATCGCGACGGCATCGTTTTGGCCGAGCAGCAGCGCGAGGCCGTGGGCGGCGAGGCTCGTGGCGAGTGTCGTGATGAATGGCAGGATTTTCAGTCTCGTGATGATGAGACCGTTGACGATGCCGGCGAGCAGTCCGGAACCAACGCCGGCGAGCACGGCGAAGGTCGCGCCGTGCGGGCTGATGAGTGCGGCGACGACGCTGCTCATCGCCGCCACGGTGCCGACGGACAGGTCGATGCCGCCGGTGACGATCACGAAGCACATGCCGATCGAGATCAGCGCGAACATCGAGTTATAGCGCCAGAAGGAGCTGATGTTGTACGCCGACACGAAGTTGTCGTAGCGCACGGCACCGAAGGCAACGAGTGCGATCAGCACCAGCAGGATAACGTAGTTCTTTTTCATGAGGAATCCTTCTCGTGTGCCATCAGGCGCGGTTGCGGCGCTGGATGTAGACGGCGGCGACGATGATCGCCGCCTTGACGACTAGCGCGGCCGCGTCGGGCACGCCGTGCGCAAGCAGGGTGTAGCGCACCAGCTGGATGATCAGCGCGCCGAGCAGGGTGCCGCCGATCCAGGCCTTGCCGCCGGTGAGCGCATTGCCGCCCACGGCTACCGCAGCGATCGCGTCGAGTTCGATGCCCACGCCGGTCACGTTCGGATCGGACGATGAATTGATGCCGATCGAGATCAGCCCGGCAAGGCCGGCCAGCGCGCCGCAGACGGAATAGGCGATCATCTTCACGCGCCGCGTCGGCACCCCGCACAGGAATGCCGCGCTCTCGTTGCCCCCGGTCACGAGCAGGTACTGGCCGAACAGGGTCTTGCGCACGATCCAGATGAACAGGCCGACCAGCACGAGCATGACGAACACTTGCACGGGCACACCGGCGATCTTGCCGAGTGCGATCCACTGGAACGCATCGTTGTTGAACACCTGGAGGTTGCCGTCGACGATGACCTGCGCGATGCCGCGCCCCGCGATGAAGAGCACGAGCGTGGCAACGATCGGCTGCACCTTCAGCCGGGTCACGAGCAGGCCGTTGAACACGCCGAACAGGGTGGCGGCCGCGATCGAGCCCAGGAACGCGAGCACGATGCCCATGGGGCCGTCGACATTGAGGAAGATCAGGGGTGCAAGGGTTCCGGCAATCGCCATCGATGCGCCGACCGAAAGATCGATTCCGCCGGTCGCCACCACGAGTGTCATGCCGATCCCGACGATCACGATCGTGACGACCTGGGTGAGGTTCACATTGAAGGTCTGCAGCGACCAGAAGTGCTGGGTGAACAGCAGGTTGAAGGCGAGCAACAAGAGCAGAACGACAATCTCTCTCGTCACCGGCAGCCTGCGCGTGTTGCCGGGCCGGGCCGGCGGCGCGACGGTGCCGGGAATGCCGGGAGTCTCGGGAGTGGCAGGTGCCGCATGAGCGTCGGCAGCGCTCACCGGCGCGCGGTGACCGATGCGCTTCATGGCTGCTCCCGTTGGGTCACGGTCTGGGCGGCTTCGGCAAGCGCGCTTGGCGCACCCGCTCCGAAGGCGATCGCATCCATGATCGACGCTTCGCTGAGTGCCGCGCCGTCGAGTTCGGCGACGCTGCGGCCATCGCGCATCACCACCGCGCGGTCGGCGACGGCGATGAGTTCCTCGAGTTCGGAAGCGGTGAGCAGCACGGCCATACCGGTATTGCGGAGTTCGCGGATGATCTTCGCGATCTCGGCCTTCGCGCCGACATCGATGCCGCGCGTCGGTTCGTCGAGCAGCAGCAGTTTCGGATTCGATGCGAGCCAGCGCGCGAGCAGCACTTTCTGCTGGTTGCCGCCCGAAAGTTCGCGGATCGGCTGGTCGGCATCGCGCAGCTTGATGCCCAGCGATTCGATAAAGCGCTCGACTAGGGCCTTCTGCACGCGCCGGTCGACGACGCCACGCCGCACGAGTGTCGGCAGGCACACGAGGGTGAGGTTGTCGCGCACGGAGAGCTCGGGCACGATGCCTTCGGCCTTGCGGTCTTCGGTCAGCAGCCCCATGCCGCGCCGGATCGCATCCTGGGGCGACTTCAGCGCGACGGCCTCGCCGGCGAGCGACAGGGTGCCCCCGCCGGGTGCTTCGGCGCCGAACATCAGGCGCATGGTTTCCGTGCGGCCGGCGCCGAGCAGGCCGGCGAGGCCGACCGCCTCGCCCGCATGGACCGCGAGTGAGACGTCCTGTACTTTCGGCGCAGCGCGCAGATGGGTCGCGGTGAGCTGCACGGGGCCACGCGCCGAAGGGTCGCGCCCTTCGGCAGCGGCCGGATGCCGGACCACGGCGGCCAGGCTGCGGCCGAGCATGGTCGTCACGAGCTGGAGCTTGTCCATCTCGGCCATCGGTGCGGCGGCAACGGTCTGGCCGTCGCGCATCACGGTCACGCGGTCACAGATCGCATAGAGTTCATCGAGCCGGTGCGAGACGAAGATCACCGCACGTCCGTCGTCGCGCAGGCGGCGCACGACGGTAAACAGCAATTCGACCTCCCGCTCGTCGAGCGACGATGTCGATTCATCTATGATGACCATCCGTGCATTGGCCGAAACGGCACGCGCGAGCGCGACCATCTGCTGGACCGCGGTCGAGAACTGTGCGACCGGCCGATGCACATCGATCGACAGGCCGAACGACGAGAGCAGGGTGTCGGCCTGCCGGTGAATCGAGCGCCAGTCGATCAGGCCGAAGCGCCGCGGCTCGCGCCCGAGAAAGATGTTCTCGGCGATCGAGCGCATGGGCACGAGGTTGATCTCCTGGTAGATGGTGCTGATGCCACCATTGCGCGCCGCTTGCGGCGACGTGAAGTCGACCTCGCGGCCGGCGAAGTAAACCAGGCCCGCGTCGCGGCGATAAGCGCCGGTCAGGATCTTGATGAGGGTCGATTTCCCCGCGCCGTTCTGGCCGATCAGCGCATGCACTTCGCCCGCCGCGACGGACAGGCTCGCGCGGCGCAAGGCGGCGACGCCGCCGAAGCTCTTGTCGATGTCCTGCATTTCCAGGAGCAACGGCGTGGACAAGCTTTCCGACACGATCGATCCTCCTTGCCATCATCGAAGGGAGGGCTGGATCCAGTTCGCCGGAGGCGAGGCCCGTGACGCACTTCACGCATCTCACGCGCATGGAGCCTGTGCGTCATCTGCGCTATATGCGTCACGCCTCACGCGGAGAGAAACCGGACCCAGCACCGCGGTCTGAACGACGAGCCGCTCAGTAGCCATCCTTGAGGTTCGCTTCGACATTGGCCTTGTCGTAGAACTTGTCCGATACCTTGACCCACGGCGGAATCGCCTCGCCCTTCGCATATTTCTGCGCGACATCGCAGGCGAGCGGCCCGAAGAACGGCGAGGACTGGACGTCGGCGCCGAGTTCGCCCGACTTGACCGCTTCCAGGGCGCCGCGCGTGCCGTCGATCGACACCAGCACGATGTCCTTGCCCGGGGTCTTGCCGGCCGCCTTGATCGCGGCGATTGCGCCGAGCGCCATTTCGTCGTTGTGCGCATAGACGGCGGTCACCTCCGGATGCGCCTGCAGCAGCGTTTCCATGACCTTGCGACCGGTGTCGCGCGCGAAGTCGCCCGACTGCGAAGCGATGATCTTCATGTCGGGGTGCGAAGCGATCGCGTCGTCGAAGCCTTTCTTGCGATCGTTCGCCGCCGACGCGCCCGTCGTGCCTTCGAGCTCGATGATGTTCGCCTTGCCGTTGGTCGCCTTGATCAGCCAGTCCGCCGAGCGCTTGCCCTGGTCGATGAAGTCGGAGCCGATGAAGGTGATGTAGTCCTTGCCGGCAACGGCGAGGGACTGGTCGACGTTGCGGTCGACGAGAATCACGGGGATATTGGCTTTCTTCGCCTCGAGAATCACGGGCGCAAGCGGCTTCTCTTCACGCGGCGGGAAGACCAGCAGGTCGACCTTCTGCGCGATCATGCTGCGGATGTCGGAGACCTGCTTCGCAGCGGAGCTGTTCGCATCGGTCATCACCATCTGCCAGCCGCACTTGGACGCGATGTCCTTGAACGACTTCGTTTCGGCGAGACGCCACGGATTGTTGCTCTCGGTCTGGGCAAAGCCGACCTTGAGGGGTTTCTTCTGCGCAATTTTCGGCAGAGGTGCATCGTCGGCCGATGCGGCACCCGCGGCGGCAGCGCAGACCACGGCGATCATCGAGACAAGCAGGGGACGGGACCAGCGTGAATGATTCGGCATGTCTTTCCTCCAGGAATGTTTTTGTCAAAAACGCGATGCGTTTCCAATTCAACGGCCCTACTCCTACGTTTTTATTGTTATCGGTGTCTCCGAGAAACCTTGGCCTTCAGGGTTGGGAAGTGAGGAGACGGTTTGGGTGTTGTTTCCGCGCTCCGGTCGAGCGGTCCGTCGAGCTTGACCACGCACTTGCGCAGCGGCGCTCCGCCTCGCGGTTCGGGTCCTCCCGCAGCATATTGGTGGCCGCCCACGCGCGCCAAGGCATGATTTACCCGTAGGACTCGGCATCCATCCGGCAAACCATCAATCGTATTTTCGCCAAGCGGAAACGGCGGTAAATTGTGCCGGACTCCTTACACGCTCCGACTGGCTAGCGGCAAAAAATCGAGTTTCGAAAATCGCTGCTCACCTCTCGTAGATAAAGGATTGGCTACTTTTCGAGAAAGCGGGATGGGAAGCTGTTGCCCCCCTCAACCCCATGCTACAGTGCGCGACGCCAGCCCTCGTTGCATAGTGGACAAGGGCCCGTTACCGGCGCCACACCGGCCGCACTCCGCCATTTTTCACGTCGCTGGCGTAACTCACGTTCGCGATACAGCAAAAAGGGAGCACTCTCATGGATGCACCGGACGGAACCCGCTTGGCCCAGATTCTCTCCACGCATCAAGACGAAGTGCTCAGTGCGTGGCTAGGCCAGCACCTCGCGCTCGCGTCGCGTCGCGGACTGACAAGCGAAGCGGAGATACGCGAACAGTTTCGAGCTTTCCTGAACAGCTTCATCGACACGCTCAACCGCGCCGAATCGCTCGACCCCGACCGCTCCGACTGGGACGCGCTTCGCGCCTCGCTTGCCGACATCGCCACTCTGCGCGCGCGCCAGGGCTTCTCGCCCGTCGAGACCGCCACCTTCGTGTTCTCGCTCAAGCAGCCCCTGTTCACGCAGTTGCGCACGGCAGTGGCCAGCGAGCCGGCCAAGCTGGCCACGCTGAGCTGGTCGGTCAATATGCTGCTCGACTCGTTCGGCCTCTATACGATGGAGGTTTACCAGAAGAGCCGCGAACAGGTGATCGCACGGCAGCAGCAGGAACTGCTCGAACTGTCGACCCCGGTCGTCCAGCTCTGGGAAGGCATTCTCGCCCTGCCCCTGATCGGCACACTCGACTCCTCGCGCACTCAGGTCGTGATGGAAAGCCTGCTGCAAAAGATCGTCGAGACGGGTGCGGGCATCGCGATCATCGACATCACGGGCGTGCCGACCGTCGACACCCTGGTGGCCCAGCATCTGCTCAAGACAGTCGCGGCCGCGCGCCTCATGGGTGCGGACTGCATCATCAGCGGCATTCGCCCGCAGATCGCACAGACCATCGTGCATCTCGGCGTCAATCTCTCGAACGTGATCACCAAGTCGACGCTCGCCGATGCGTTCGTCATCGCCCTCCAGCGCACGGGCAGACCGTTGCCGAGCACTTCGATCACAGCCCCGGTGGCCCCCGTCCCTTCGCAAGACTTCCGGTAAGACGATGCCATGGAGCGAATTCCGATTCTTCGGATGGGACGGTTCCTGATCGTGACGATCCAGGTCGACATGCACGACCGGCTCGCGATGACCCTGCAAGAGGACCTGACTGCGCGCATCGTGCAGGACAGGGCGCAGGGCGTGCTGATCGACATCTCTTCGCTCGATATGGTCGACTCGTTCATCGGCAGGATGATCGGCAACACGGCGGCGATGGCAAGTGTGCTCGACGCGCAGACCGTCGTGGTCGGCATGCAGCCGTCGGTCGCGATCACCCTCGTCGAACTCGGGCTCACGCTGTCGGGCGTGCGCACGGCGTTGAACGTCGAGAAGGGCATGGCTCTGCTCCAGCGGGGGCGCTGAGATGCGCGTGCCCATGCGCGCCGGGAGGGCCACGTGATGGATTTTTCGGCGCCGCGCGACCCGTTCGCCCGCGACCGGGTCGAAGTCCGGCCGCTCGCGACCTTCAGCCTGCGTTCCGATGAGGAGATCGTGCGTTTGCGCCAGGCGCTGCGCGAACAGGCTGTCGCATACGGTTTTTCACTCGTCGAACAGACCAAATTCGTGACGGCCGCGAGCGAGCTGGCGCGTAACACGCTGCGTTATGGCGGCGGCGGCGATGCACACCTGACGGCACTCGTGGACGGCACCCGCAAGGGCCTTCGACTGAGCTTCGTCGATCATGGCCCGGGGATTGCTGATCTGAACAGCGCCTTGAGGGACGGATTCACGACAGGTGGTGGGCTCGGACTTGGTCTGGGCGGTGCCAAGCGCCTGTGCGACGAGTTCCAGATCGAATCGGCGCCGGGCGAGGGCGCGACCGTCACGATTACCAAATGGAAGCTGTTTTGAACAATGTACCGTTCGCTCATAGGGCTTTCGCGATCGCCGATGCCAGTAGCGTCGCGTTCGCGCGCCGCGGTGCGGTCGACGCCGCACGCGAAGTCGGGCTGAGCGAGACGAACGCAGGCCGCGTGGCGCTCGTCGTCACAGAAGCAGCGACCAATATTCTCAAGCATGCGGGTCAGGGCGAAATCCTCGTCCGCGGGCTGCACACCGCCGAACCTGATCCCTTCGGCAGCTATGCGGGTGCCTCGGGCGTCGCGGGCGTCGAGGTATTCGCACTCGACAACGGCCCGGGCATCGGCGACCTGAATGCGGCATTCGCGGACGGCCACTCTTCGACTGGTACGCCCGGTACAGGGCTCGGCGCGATCCGGCGGCTCTCGGACGAACTCTCGGTCTATTCCCAGGCGGGCATCGGCACCGCGATTCGCGCGCTGGTGCAGACCGGCAGCCAGGACCCAGCCCGTTCGGGCACCCTCGACATCGGCATGATTGGCGTCTGCTATCCCGGCGAAACTGTATGCGGCGACGCGTGGGCCATCAACACCGATACGCAGGGCTTGACCCTTCTCGTCGTCGATGGCCTGGGCCACGGCGTCGACGCGCACCGCGCGGCGGCGAGCGCGGTCGGCATCCTTCAGTTGAACCCCGGACGCCCGCCGGCCGAACTGCTCGAGCGCATGCACGATGCCTTGCGTCCCACGCGCGGCGCGGCCGGCGCGGTCGCCCGCATCGATCTCGCCGCGGCAACCGTAACCTTTGCCGGCATCGGCAACATTAGCGGCTGTGTGATCGCCGAGCACGATGCAGGCTTCGACCCCGCCGGCCGTACGCGCGGCGCTGGCACTTCGCCTTCACGCCAGCTCGTCTCGCACAACGGCATTGTCGGCCATACGATGCGCAAGACCCAGGAGTTCACGGCGCCCTGGCCGCGCGGCTGCATGCTCGTCATGCATTCCGATGGCATCGGCACGCGCTGGGACGTCGCACGCTATCCCGGCCTGTCGCACCGCCCGGCGGCCCTGATCGCCGCCGTGCTGTACCGCGACTTCTCACGGCGACACGACGATGCGACCGTCGTCGTCGTCAAAGCCAATCACGTTTGAGGGCCTTGCGATGCGGTTGCGGATCCTGTGCATGACGATCGAGAACGAACAGGGCGTCGTGGCCGCGCGTCAGCGCTCGCGCGACATCGCCCGGCAACTCGGTTGTTCCACACTGGATCAGACACGCGTCGCAACGGCGGTATCCGAGATCGCCCGCAATGCGTTCGACTACGCGCGCGACGGTCGGGTCGACTTCGAGATCGAAGGCACCTCGCAGCCGCAGTTGCTGCTGGTCCGGATCACCGACAAGGGCCCCGGCATCGCCGATCTCGAAACGCTGCTGAGCGGCAACTACCGTTCGACGACCGGCATGGGCATCGGCATCGTCGGCAGCCAGCGGCTCATGGACCAGTGCACGATCGAGTCCACCGAGCGCGGCACGGTCGTCACGCTCAAGAAGCTGCTGCCGGACACCGCGCCGCTCGTGACGCCCGAGCTCATAGGCGAGCTCGGCGAAATGCTCGCGGCGAGCCACCCGGGCGGCTCGTTCGAGGAGATCCAGCAGCAGAACCGCGAACTGATGGCAACGCTCGCCGACCTGCGCGATCGGCAACTCGAACTCACCCATCTGACCCAGGAACTGGAGGACACCAATCGAGGCGTCGTCGCGCTGTATGCGGAGCTCGACGAGTGGGCCGACCATCTGCGGCGGGCCGATGACATGAAGTCGCGCTTCCTGTCGAATATGAGCCACGAGTTCCGCACGCCGCTCAGTTCGATACGCGCCCTCTCGAACCTCCTGCTCGACCGGGTCGACGGTGAGCTCGGTGCGGAGCAGGAGCGTCAGGTCACGTTTATTCGCAAGGCCGCCGAGGATCTCTCCGAAATCGTCAACGACCTGCTCGATCTCGCGAAGATCGAGGCGGGCAAGATCGAGATCCGTCCCGCGCCGTTCGAGGTCGCGAATCTCTTCTCGGCCTTGCGCGGCATGCTGCGCCCGCTGCTCGTCGGCAATGCCGTCGACCTCGTGTTCGACGATGCGGGCGCGCTGCCCACGCTTTGCACCGACGAGGCAAAGATCGCGCAGATCGTGCGCAACTTCGTTTCGAACGCGCTGAAGTTTACCGTGCGCGGCGAAGTGCGCGTCAGCGCGCGGCTCACGGCGGACGGCCGCAGCGTGAAGTTCTCGGTGTCGGACACCGGCATCGGCATCGCGCCGGACGACCAGCAGTTGATCTTCGAGGAGTTCGGCCAGATCGAGCATCCGCTGCAGCAGCGCGTCAAGGGCACGGGTCTCGGCTTGCCGCTGTGCAGCAAGCTCTGCACCCTGCTGGGTGGCCAAATAAGCCTGACCAGCCTGCCCGGGAAGGGGTCGACGTTTTCCGCGACGATCCCCTGCCGCTATGCCGATGCGCACGGGGGCGAATTCGATCTCGCGAACCTCGATCGTCTCGACGCGGACCGCATACCCGTGCTCGTCATCGAGGACGAGCCACAGGTGCGGCTCGTCTACGAAGGCTATCTGCGCAATACGCGCTACCAGCCGATATCGGTCGGGAACCTGCGCCATGCGGCGACGGTGCTCGACAGGATCATGCCGGGCGCGGTCGTGCTCGACATCCTGCTCGGTGGAGAAGACAGCTGGCTGTGGCTCGCGCAAACCAAGGCCGCGTCGCGCACCCATGCGATTCCGGTCATTGTCGCGAGCGAAGCCGAAGACCCGCGCAAGGGTCATGCGCTCGGGGCCGACGCGTATTTCATCAAGCCGCTCTCGCGCGACGTGCTGGTCGCCGCGCTCAACCGGCTCGCGATCCCGCCCGCGAAGACCGACCGCAACACAAGCAGCGAAGCGGGCAGCAGGGCCGCCGGGGACGGCGAAGGCATGCTGCCCGCGCAGCGCGGGGCCGGCCCATGACGACGCCCACGCATGCCCTGATCCTCAATGTGGACGACAACGACGGCGCACGCTATGCGAAGACGCGCATGCTCGCGCGCGCGGGCTTCGATGTGATCGAGGCCGCGACCGGCAACGTCGCGCTCGAGAAAGTCCGCGAACACAGCCCCGATCTCGTGCTGCTCGACGTCAAGCTGCCCGACATCAACGGCCTCGAAGTCTGTCGGCGCATCAAGCTCGATCCGCTGACGGCCGCCACGCTCGTCCTGCAGACCTCGGCGGCGGCGGTCCACACGATCGACAAGGTGCGCGCGCTCGACGGCGGTGCCGATAGCTACCTGACCGAGCCGATCGAACCGGCCGAACTGATCGCGAACGTGCGTGCGCTGCTACGCCTGCGCCGCGCCGAAAGCGCGCTGCGCGAGAGCGAGGAACGTTTCCGCGAGCTTGCCGAGAATATCGACGATGTGTTCTGGATGTTCGATCCCGCGAACGACGTCCTGCTCTATGTGAGCCCGGCATATCGGACGCTCTGGGGGCGTGAGCTGGCGCCGTTCGAACGCGGCGCGGATCATTGGACGGTAGGCGTGCATCCCGAGGACCGTACGCGTATCGCAAGTGCCTACGAGGTGTTGCGGCGCGAAGGGCGCTATGAAGAGGAATACCGGATCGTGCGGCCCGACGATACGGTCCGCTGGGTCCGCGAACGCGCGTTCCCGGTGCCGGATGCAACGGGGCGCACCTACCGGCTCGCGGGCATCACGACCGACATTACCGGCCGCAAGACCGGCGAGCTCTTGCTGCGCGAAGCCGATCGCCGCAAGGACCAGTTTCTCGCGATGCTCGCGCACGAACTGCGCAATCCCCTCGCGCCGATCCGTCATGCGGTCGAGATCATGGACCCGCGCAAATCCCTGCCCGCCGCGATGCTCGACGCCGCGCGCATGATCGTCTCGCGCCAGGTCACCCATCTGAGCAGGCTAGTCGACGACCTGCTCGACGTCTCGCGGATCACGCAGGGTAAAATCACGCTCAAGTACGAGATCGTGGACCTCGCGACCGCCATCTCGACCGCGATCGAGACGGTGCGGCCGGCGCTCGACAAGAAGCATCACACCCTGCGCGTCGAATTGCCCTCCACCCCTTCGACGCTGCTCGGCGATTCGGTGCGTATCGCGCAGGTGATCGGCAACCTGCTCTCCAATGCATCGAAGTACACCCCCGACGGGGGTACGATCGTGTTGTCGGCCGAACTCGGCGCCGGTGAAATCGCGATTCATGTGCGCGACAACGGCATCGGCATCGACGCCGACATCCTCCCGCATATCTTCGAACTGTTCGTGCAATCGGAGAACTCGCTCGAGCGCGCGGAGGGCGGCCTCGGCATCGGGCTGTCACTCGCCCGTGCCCTCGTCGAACTGCATGGCGGCCGGATCGAGGCCCATTCGGCGGGCATCGGTCAGGGCAGCGAATTCATTGCGATATGGCCGCAGAGCCTCGCGCCTGCGAGCCGTACGCCCCTTACAAAGGAAGTTGTCGTGGCTGATGAAGTCCAGACGCGCCGGGTCTTGCTGGTCGACGATAGTGTCGATGCGGCCTCGGCCATGTCACTGCTGCTCGAAACGCTTGGGCATGAGGTCCATGTTGCACACAACGGCTTCGCCGCCCTCGAGGCGGCCGGCGTATTCGCACCAGAAGTCGTGATCCTCGATATCGGCCTGCCCGGCATGGACGGTTTCCAGATCGCGCGTACGATGCGTGAACGCGCGGACACCGTTGGCGCACTGTTGATCGCGCTGACCGGCTATGGCCAGGCGAGCGACCGGCAACGTTCGCACGAGGCGGGTTTTGACCATCATTTCGTGAAGCCCGTGTCGTTCGACGATATCGAACGCCTGATCGCGAAATCCGGTGCACCCGGCCTGCCGCGCAATCTTGCCCCGCTGCAGGGCCACAACGGCACCGCAGGGTAAGCGGTATGCGCGATGGCCCGCGCGGTGACGCGGCGGCCGCGCGCGATTCAGGCGGGCCTCAGACGAGCGACATAGGGCAGGTGGTCCGATAACCACGCCGTGCGGCGGTCGGGCTCGATCAGATCGACCGGCGCGAAACCCCGCACGAACATCTTGTCGAGCGCGAGCGTCGGCGAGAACGCGGGAAAGGTCTTGCCGGGCCTGCCGAGCGCAGTGGCCACCTCGGTCAAGCCGAGCGCGCCGAACAGCGGCACCGAGTCGTTCTTCCAGTCGTTGAAATCTCCGGCGAGCACGAGCGGACCGCTCGGCGCATCACGCTCGATCCAGTGAGCGATCCACGTCATCTGGCGCAGACGCGCCGTGCGCGTGAGCGCCAGGTGCGCGCAGAGCAGGTTCACGTCGAGGCCATGGAACTTGACCCGCGCAACGAGCAGCCCGCGCCGCTCGAAGCGGTGCGCCGAGATGTCCCAGCGCCCCCCGAGATCGAGCGGGTGCGGCGACAGGATGGCGTTGCCGTGCCGCCATGACGGCCGGAACACATTCTGTCCGAGTGCGAGTTCGAGCTTCAGCGACTTGGCGATTTCCGTCGCCTGGCAATCCCAGAGGTCGGCGGGCAGCGCGTCCATCGCCTCGCCGAAGCGGATCGCGCTCGCCGCGAGCGGCACGCGGCGCGCCATGGCCTCCTGGAGAAAATAGGCGTCTGCGCCAACGGAGCGAATCCAGTCGCGCATCCCATTGAAGGCCTGCATGCCGAGCGGCGTGCGCCCCTTGTGCAGGTTCCAGCTGACCGCGAGGAACTCGTTGCGGCCGAACAGCATCGGATCGTCGGAATTTCTCATGCGCAGGCGAGTCAGGCGCTCCAGCTAGTGAGAGGTGTTGTCGTCAGGTACCGTCACGTCGGGCACGCCCGCTCCCGGCGCGTCGGTGGCCGGCGTGGCGGACGGGGCGGTGGCCGGGGTGATGGTCGGGGTGATGGTCGGCGTGGCGGCCGGGTGGGCCGCTGATGCGGCGCCGGAGATCGTGCCCGCGGCGACAGCTGCATTGCCGGCAGAAGCCGCGGGGCCGCTCGCCGGCACCGTCCCCTGGGATTTTGGTGTCGCGGACGGGTCGACCGTCGCCTGCAGGCGATAGGTCAGCACGGGATCATGTGCGACGACCGGCCAGTCGGTCCAACCCGAGGCACTCACCATCAATGCGGGATGAGTCGCATGGACGACGCGCGGCTGTGGCGGCAGCGTGCAGCCTTCGCCCGTGCGCTGTGCGGCCGCGTCCTCGAGCATCTCGGTCGCATCGATCATGAAACTCACACCGCGTTCGTCACTCGTCGAGGGCGTCACGGCAATGCTGCGAGTCAGCACGATATGTGCCGCCGGCATTTGAGCGCAGCCGACCACGTGGGTCGCCTCGTGCTCACGCGTCTCGGTCTGGGTCTGTTCGAGCGGGGTATCGGCCTTGAACGTATCGACCGTTTCGCCGTTCTGGATCACTTCGAGCTGCCAATGGACGAGGGGAGTCGAGACCTGTGCATGCGCGTGGCCGGCCATCACGCATGATAGTGCGAAGAGCAGCGCAGGCACTCGACGCAACGGCACCTTCATGGAAGCCTCCAGCCAGGGGATGACGCTGCATAGTAACGCGATCGACTGGGGCCACGCTCAAGACCGGTAACCATTCGTTGCAGAAACTGTCGCCGGTGGGTCGTGCCGCGCTCAGACAGGAGCGCTCAAGCGGGCGTACCCACTGCGGACTGGCGGCCGCGCAGCAATGCGCCGAAAGCTTCCGACGTCAACGGCCGTGCGAGCAGGAAACCCTGCACCTGATCGCACAGCAGGCTGTTGAGCTTTTCCAGCTGGGTCTGGGTTTCGACGCCTTCGGCGACGACGTCCATGTCCAGCGAGTGGGCCAGCGCGATGATCGCCGAGACGATCGCGTAGGCCTCGTCCCCGTGCTTGTCGAGACCATCGGTGAAGAAGCGGTCGATCTTGAGCTGCTTGACGCGGAACTGCTGGAGATAGGCGAGGCTCGAGTAGCCCGTACCGAAATCGTCGATCGCGATCTCGAAACCATGCGAATGAAATTCGCGGATCATCGCTACGGTCTTTTCAGCGTCCTGCATCGCGACGGACTCGGTGATCTCGAACATGATCCGCTGCGGCGCAATGCCGGCTTCGTCGACGATCGCGCGCATACGTGCGACCAGGTCGCGCTGGCGCAACTGGTGCGGCGACAGGTTGATCGCCACCTTGGTCGGCGGCAGCCCGTCCTTCTCCCATTCAACGAGCTGGCGGCATGTCTCGGAAACCACCCAATAGCCAATCTGTAGAATCTGACCCGACCGTTCCGCCACGGGAATGAACTCGAGCGGCGCGATCGTACCGAGCTTCGGATCGTTCCAGCGGATCAGCGCCTCGGCGCCGACGAGCTTCTCGATGCTCCCCTTGAACTTGGGCTGGAAATTCAGCGACAGATGGCCTTGCGCAAGCGCTTCCTGGAGGCCGCGCTGGATACTGAGCGCGCGCATCGCAATGCGGGTCATCTCCGGCTCGAAGATGCGAAACGTATTGCGCCCGTTCTCCTTCGCCCCGTACATCGCGGCATCGGCGTTCTTGAGCAGCTCGTCGACCGTCATGCCGTCACGTGGATACATCGCGATGCCGATGCTCGGCGTGACCTGCAGCGGCACGCCGTCGACGACGAGATCCTCTTCCATGTGGCTGAGGATCAGCGAGGCGATCACGGAGGCATCCTGCGGCGTGTCGAGATTCTCGATCACCACCACGAATTCGTCGCCGCCGATCCGTGCGATCGTTCCGTGTCGGCGCACGGCCTGCCGCAGCCGCTGGGCGAAGGCCTGGAGCACGCCGTCGCCGACGGAATGGCCGAGCGAATCGTTGATCGTCTTGAAGCCATCGAGGTCCATGAACAGCACCGCGAACGGCACGCCGGTGCGTTTCGAGCGCGTGATCGCGCGCGCCACGCGCTGCACGAGCGTCGCACGATTCGGCAGTTCGGTCAGGGTGTCGACCGTGGCCAGGCGCAGCAACTGGCGATTGAGCAGGGTCAGCGAAGTCGACATCTGCTCCGTCTTGCTCTGGAAGTGCCGTTCCGCCGCGCAAAGAATCAGCGTGATCGAGAGCATGGCAATCGTCAGGGTCGCGACGGTGATGGTCAGCCAGTTGCCGTTGAGATCGTCGAGCGCGCCGCAGACCGAGTCGGCCGGAAACAAGGCGGCCGACATGCCGATGTAGTGCATCCCGCAGATTGCCGCGCCCATCAGCGCGGATGCACCCAGGCGCTTGTAGAGCACCCGGGCCGTGTCCTGCCTGCGCAGGCGGTGTGCGATCGTCAGCGCCGCCAGCGAGGCGCCGATCGCAACGAGCACGGAGAGCGCGACTCGCGCGGCGTCGTAGTCGATCGACGGCGACATCAGCATCGCCTCCATGCCGATGTAGTGCATCGCCGAAATGCCCAGACCCATCAAAATGCCGCCGAGGATCAGGCGCCTGATCGAGAGCCGCGAGACGGACACGATACGCAGTGCGAGATAGGAGACGGCGATCGAAACCAGCAGCGACGCAAGCGTGATCCTGAGGCTGTAGCCCACCTTGATCGGCAGTTCGAAAGCGAGCATGCCGATGAAGTGCATCGACCAGATGCCCACCCCCATCGACAAGGCCCCCCCGAACAGCCAGCGCGAGCGCCGCCCATCGTGTGCCGGGCTCGCGAGACGCCCGGCCAGCTCGAGCGTGGCGAACGAGGCGAGCACGGCGACCAGCAGCGACATCAGGACCAGCGGAAGATTGTAGGTGCTGTTCATAGGCAGTTCGGCGGAACACGCACCGCGCGCAGTCCCAGATCCTCGCGTTAACGGCAGGCTGGGGGGAGACTTTAGACGGGCCGACTCGCGCGTGACGGCGAGCTGGGAAGAGAGCCGGACGAGGGGCGCGTTTTGCTGAGGGACTGGAAGCGAGACTAGAGGCGGGACTAGAAGCGGTGCTGGAAGCGGGGACCGGCAGCGGAATTAGCAGCAGGAGGCTGGCATTGCTAGCTTGCGCGAATCATGTCCATCGATACACTTGAATGGACAAGCGCGTCAATCGCGTGGGGAGATCGTCATGACAACGTCGACAGCAGTGGTCAGGCAGGAACTGGCGGTCGCGGCCTTCAAAAAGGTCTACGATGTCGGCGCCATCGAAGCGGCGCTCGGCGAACTCGGCGACAACGCGAACGACGCGCTGCGCGCGACCTACGAGAAGATGCTGCGCACCGGCGGACTGCGCTTCTGTGTCAAGCCGAACAGGATGCCGGCATTCGACCGGATCACCGAAGACTTGCCGAACTTCTGCGAACCGCTCGAGGACGTTCGCCGCCAGATTGCCCTGTGCAGCGAGACGGATGACCGTCTCGAACTCGTGCCGATGCTGCTGCTCGGCGAACCCGGCATCGGCAAGACCCACTTCGCCAAACATCTCGCGCGGCTGCTCGGCACGACCAGCCACTATGTCGCGATGAGCTCGCTGACGGCGGGCTGGATCCTCTCGGGGGCGTCGTCGCAATGGAAGAACGCGAAGCCGGGCAAGGTCTTCGACGCGCTCGTGCACGGCAGCTATGCGAATCCCGTGATCATCATCGACGAGATCGACAAGGCGAGCGGCGACGCGAACTACGATCCACTCGGCGCGCTCTACGCCTTGCTCGAACATGAGACCGCGTCCAGTTTCACCGACGAGTTCGCCGAGGTGCCGATCGATGCCGCGAGCGTGGTCTGGATCGCGACCGCCAACGATGCGCGCGAGATTCCCGAGCCGATCCTGAACCGGATGAATGTCTATGAGATTCCGGCGCCAGACCATGAGGGCGCGCTGCGTATCGCACAAACGATCTATACCGAGATCCGCGGCACCCATGCATGGGGGGCGCGTTTTCCCGAACAGCTCGACCCCTCGCCGCTCGAGCGCCTCGCCGCGCTGAAGCCTCGTGAAATGCGCCGGGCCGTGCTGCATGGGTTCGGCAATGCGCGGCTTGCCGGACGCGACGTCGTCGGCGTTGAAGATATCGCGCTCGACCGGCTTGCGAAGCGCCGGGCGATCGGGTTCTGACGCACGCCAGTATTTGCATTCGCTCGCGCGACATTCTTTAGGCGAGACGCCGCACGCTTTGTACAAATTCAGACTTCAGATAGCAGGGAAAATCCGTACTTCCCCCAATGAGGGCTCGATAACGCGCTTAATAGCGTTGCGGGGGCCCGTCAAGTCACACACTGTTCGAAAAACCAACACAAAAACTTTTTGAAAGGCACTACACTCAGGCGCAAGTTCCGCAGGGCCCCGGCGCCATACACCAAGGGAAAGCGGGGCTTGACCCATGCATTGCGATGCATGCTGCGCACCGTCGCGGGGGAGAACGTCAGGCTCTTGCATGACACCAGACGGATGCGGCAGATTTTCGACCTGAACTGGAGACTCATATGAAGCGCAAGCTGCAAACAGTGTTGCCGATCGCCGCGGCGGCGGTTCTCTATGCCACGCTCGCAACGAGTGCCTCGGCCGATGAAGTCGTCAAGATCGGTCACGTCGCTCCGCTGACGGGCGGTATCGCCCACTTGGGCAAGGACAATGAAAACGGCGCACGCCTCGCCATCGAGGAAATCAATGCCAAGGGCCTGACGATCAATGGTCAGAAGATCACGCTGCAGCTTGACGCGCAGGATGATGCGGCCGACCCGCGCCAGGCAACCCAGGTGGCCCAGCGTCTCGTCGACGACAAGGTGGTCGGCGTGGTCGGTCACTTGAACTCGGGTACGTCGATCCCGGCTTCGAAGATCTACAGCGATGCGGGCATCGTCCAGATCTCACCGTCCGCTACCAACCCGACGTACACGCAACAAGGCTTCAAGACGACGTATCGCGTCGTCGCGACCGATGCGCAGCAAGGTCCGGCGCTCGCGAACTACGCAGCCAAGACCATGAAGATCAAGAGCGTCGCGATCGTCGACGATGCCACCGCGTACGGCGAAGGTCTCGCAAATGAATTCGAAAAGACCGCGAAAGCGCTCGGCCTGAACGTGGTGTCGCACGATGCGACCAACGACAAGGCAGTCGACTTCCGCGCGATTTTGACGAAGATCAAAGGCGAGAAACCCGATGCAATCATGTACGGCGGCATGGATGCGACCGGCGGTCCGTTCGCCAAGCAGGCCAAGCAGCTCGCGATCAACGCGAAGGTGCTGGCCGGCGACGGCGTATGTACCGAAGACTTGGCGAAGCTCGCAGGCGACGCGGCAGACAACGTGATCTGCTCGCAGGCCGGCATGGCACTCGAGAAGATGGTCGGCGGCGCGGCATTCGGGGCCAAGTTTCAAAAGCGTTTCAATCAATCGATCCAGATCTACGCCCCGTTCACGTATGACGCGGTGTACATCATCGTCGACGCGATGAAGCGTGCCAATTCGACCGATCCGGCAAAGATCCTCGCCGCGATGCCGGCAACCGACTACAAGGGCGTGATCGGCCAGACGCAGTTCGACTCACACGGCGACCTGAAGGCGCCGGTGATTTCGCTGTATGACTACAAGGGCGGCAAGAAGATGCTGCTCGACGTCGTCAAGATGTAAGAAGACCGACCGAGGTCCGTCTTCCGGGTGAATCCCGGCCGACGGGCGCGGCGAAAAGCGCGCAAGGTTCTCTCCTTGCGCGCTTTTTTTTGTCGGCGCTAAGCGCTCCGGCGCACAGTCAACCGCCCCGCACGGCTTCCAAGATCGAGGGAGCGGGTCCATGTCGCGCGCCGATTACCCAGCCGCAGCCGCCCGCGAACGTCGGCGCCGCAACGCAGGCTACGCCGCGCAGCCGCCCGAAAACGATTGCCATCCGGAGTCACCATGCAAGCGCAGCATGTGCGACAGATCGAAGCCGAATACGTGACTCCCTTGCTTGGGTTGGTGGAGGCGCTCGCCGAAGGCGTTCTGCTGCGGCTTGCGAACGGCAAGATCATCTACGCGAACGAGGCGGCCGCGCGCATTCTCGGCACGACGCGAGGCGCGCTGCTCGATGCGGCGTTGCCGCCGATCATCAAGACGCTCCTCAACGACCAGGGCCGCCGGATGCCCCGGCGCGACTGGCCGGACAACCGCGCGCTGCGCACGGGCGAGCGCGTGCGCGACCAGATCCTCGGGCTCGTCAACGCGCGCGACCACAGCGTGCGCTGGCTCGTCGTGACGTGCCAGCCGCTCAGCGCGGACGGCGCGGCCTCGCCGCACAGCGTGATGATCTCGTTCGAGGACGTGACCGAGGTCCGCGAGGCCCGGCGCCGGGTGCGTTACCTCGCCACGCACGATTCGCTGACGGGGCTGCTCAATCGCGGCGCGTTCGAAGAGAGGATGAACACGGCCCTGCTGCGCGTGACGCGCCGCGGCGGACAGTTTGCGCTGCTCTATATCGATCTCGACCGCTTCAAGGCAATCAATGACTCGCTAGGGCACACCCTTGGCGACAGCCTGCTCCAGCATCTCGCGCGGCGCTTCGAGAAGATTGTCGGCTCGAGCGGACAGCTTGCGCGCTGGGGCGGTGACGAATTCCTCGTGCTGCTCGACGACGCCGCCACCGCGCTTGCGCTGGCCCAGCGCCTGATCGAAGCCGCCGGCGAGCCCTGCGAGATCGATTCGCTGCTCCTGAGCATCGGCGCGTCGATCGGCATCGCGCTCGCCCCCGAGCACGGCACCGATACCGCGACCCTGCTGCGGCATGCCGACACGGCGATGTACCGCGCCAAGGAGCACGGCAGGCGGCAGGTGGAAGTCTTCAACCCTGCGATGAACGCCCATCTCGAGCGACGCGCACGGCTCGACGCGTGCCTGCGCCAGGCGCTCGACCGCAATGAGCTCAGCCTCCTCTACCAGCCGGTCATCGACCTGCGTTCACTCGAGATGACCGGTGTCGAGGCGCTGCTGCGCTGGCATTCACCGGAACTCGGCGAGATCGCGCCGAGCGAGTTCATTCCGCTTGCGGAGGATTCGGGCCTGATCGTGCCGATCGGCGAATGGGCGATGCGCGCGGTCTTCGCCCAGGCCGCCGAATGGCAGGCGATCCAGGCCGCCCAATCAGCGGCGCTCCATCCGGGCGACGTGATGCGGCTGCCGCTGCGGGTCGCGCTGAACGTGTCGGCACGCCAGCTTTTGTGGTCCGATCTCGCCAATACCGTCGAACGCGCGCTTGAAGCAACGGGGGTATTGCCGCGCCGGCTGGAATTCGAACTCACCGAGAGCCTCCTGCTGCAGGACTCGACCACGCTCGCGCGCAATATCGCGCGACTGCGCGCCATGGGCATCGAACTCGCCATCGATGATTTCGGGACGGGTTATGCGTCGCTTTCCTATCTGCTTCGTTTTCCAATTTCGACGCTCAAGATCGACCAGTCGTTCATCCGTCGCGTGCCCGACGACCCCGATGCAATGTCGATCGCCGAGGCGATCGTCGCCATGAGCAGCGCGCTCGGCTTGCGCTGCATCGCCGAAGGCGTCGAGACGCGCGAGCAGTTCGACTTCCTGCGGATGGTCGACTGCGATGCGATCCAGGGTTTCCTGGTCGCCTCGCCACTCGACGCCCGCCAGATCAGCGAGCGCCTCACCACGCCCAATGGCGGCAGGGTCACGATCGAGTCGGGCGAGTAGGCGGGGCGCTCAGGCAAGCACGCCGGCCTGTACTCCGCAAGGTGCGTAGGCGGCTGAACAGCAGGCGCGCACCGGGCGCGGCCAGTGGCTTGTCGCGGCGCGCTAGGTCACGACCAGCCGTGCCGGCCGCAGGACCCATGGACTTGCGACGGCCACGAGCAGCGCGCACGCGATCACGACCGACATGCCAATCGGCAGAGTGGTCGCATGAGCGGTCATGCCGATCAACACCGGGCCGATCAGCAGCCCGACGTAGGCCGTTGCGGCCACGCCCGCCACGCCTTCGGCCGCATGCAGCCCCGGCACGCGTGCCGCCGCGAGAAACATGACCGGCATCATGTTCGACAGGCCGAGACCCATCAGTGCAAAACCGAGCAGCGCAACAAGCGGCGAGGGCACGAGCAGCCCGAGCAGCATCCCGGCGCTCGCCAGGATCCCGCTGCCGACCATGAGGCGCCCGTCATCGACATGCGCTCGCACGAAGTCGCCCGAGAACCGCCCAAGTGCCATGCCGCCCGAGAACGTCGCATAGGCGGCGCTCGCAGCCCCGGTACTCGCATGGACCACATCGCGCATATAGACAGTCGACCAGTCGTACATCGCGCCTTCGGCGATCAGCGCGACGAGGGCCAGCACGCCGAGGGCGAACAGGCCACGGCGCAAATGCTGCTGGTGGGCACGGCCTGCGGCGTCGATCAGTGCGGGCGGCGTATGCGGAAGCAGAAAGGGACGCGAGGCGACGATGATCAAGGCGCCGATCGCACTGGCGAGCGCGAAATGCACGTCCGGCCGCATCCCGCTTGACAAGGCGAGCCCGCCGGCCGCGGCGCCCGCGAGCCCGCCGACGCTGAACATGCCGTGCAGTGAAGACACGATGGGCCGGCCGATCGCCGCTTCGACATCGGCTGCTTCGGTATTCATCGAGACGTCGAGCGCAGCACCAAGGCCGCCGTACAGCGCGAGCAAGACGACCACCGGCCAGTACCAGGGCATCAGCAGGATCAGCGAAGTGATCAGGCAGGCGCCGATGCCGCCGATCGTGCAGGCCGTGCGGGTACCCACGCGGGCGGCCCATTTGCCGACGACCGGCATCGAGGCAATCGACCCGCCAGCGACCGCGAACAGCGCGATCGATAGTTGCGCGTCGTTGAGTCCGAATTTTTCCTTGATCGTGGGCACATGCACGCCCCACGATGCGAACACCCAGCCGGCGGTAAAGAACAGGCCCATGGTCGCGATGCGCGCGCGGACCGCGGCGGCAGTGGAAGGGGACGAGGGGGAAGCGGAGTCGGGGCGAGGGCGTTCGGACACGGGCAGGTGGGCTCGGGTAGCGGTGTTGAACACGGGAGGGCAGGTCGCCGCGAAGACTCCGACGGCCGCGCTCGGGCGCCCATTCTAACGGAGCCCATTCGGTTGGGGCACACTGCGGCGTGCTTTGTTACGCTGGATGCCCAAAATGCCACGGCAGGAACCGACGTGAATATTGCCCTCGACGAACCGCTCCATTTGCTTCATACCCTGCGCTTCGGCACGCTCGCGACGCGCTCGCGCGACGACGGCTGCCCATATCCGACTGTGATGCCGTTCGCACCCGATGCGCACCACCGGCCCGTGTTCCTCGTGAGCCGGCTCGCGGAACACACGCGCAACCTCCTGGCCGATGCTCATGCCGGCTTCCTGCTGTTCGACGCGCAGTCGACCGACGTGTTGTCCGCTCCCCGCACGACCCTGACCGGGCGCGTGGTGCCGAGCGAAAACGCAGGCGGTGATCCGGGTTCGCCCGCGCGGCGCTATCTGCGCTATCACCCGGATGCGGAACGATATCTGGCGCTCGGCGACTTTTCGTTCTTCACCCTGGTGCCGGTGCGGCTTCGCCATATCGGCGGCTTCGGCGCGATGGGCTGGGTCGATGCGCAGGAGCTCAATATGAGCGCACCGCTCGACGAGACAGAGGAAACGACACGCCTCGATAATGCGCGTCGCGCGCTTCCGGATACCGTCCGGGTACTCGGCATCGACCGGCGCGGCATCGACTACGAAATAGCCGGGGTCCGTCATCGTTTTCTGATAGCCAATGCAGCCTCGAATGTGGCATCCGGTACAAATACCGCCGCAAGCGATATCCCATTCGACACAGCAGTTGACCTGGCAATCGAGACGATAGCTCGGGGATTGCCCGCAGTGCGATGACGGAGGGTGCGACAGAACGTCGCATTTGCATCAATCGCTCATACAATAATCGAGACAATTATTTCAGTTTTTGTTAGTGAAATTGAAAGCTTCACGACCAATCTTCATACGATAGCCATTCGGCGATTTGGATTCACCCGCGCATGCGCTCAATCAGCTGCTTGACTAGGCAGGCCGTAGACTCGCCGTGCCATTCTGCGGCTGTTGCATACGTATGAGCGAATCAGTCAGGCACGTTCCCAGCAGCGTCGATCATGCCGGTCATCGTAAATTCTTCCGATGATTGAGCAAAAAGCTTAATAATCGTTAAGGGGTGAATGCAACGGATTCCTTTCCATTCCCAGAAATGCTCATGTATTATCCGAACTAGCCAAAATTATCACTGGTGACTGCGAGCGGCCATTCACCGCGGCTTGGTTGGACCCAAACACAAAAAGGAAATCGCAATGTCTTCATACAAGGAACTGCTCGCGCAACGCGAGAAGCTGGAAAAGCAGATCGAAGAAGCCAAGGAACGCGAGTTCACGGCCGTGGTGGATGACATCAAGCAGAAAATGGCCGATTACGGTGTCACGCTCGCCGACCTTGGCATTGCATCAGGTCGCGGCAAGCTCGGCAAGGTACGCGCCCGCGCGGGTGTTGCCCCTAAATACCGGGACCCGAACAGCGGCAGCACGTGGTCGGGTCGCGGCAAGCCGCCGAAGTGGATCGCCGGTCAGAACCGTGACCAGTTCCTGATACAAAAGTAAGCGTCGATTCAGAAGAGTCAGGCGCGTGCTTTAGTCCGATCGCTCAGCTTCAATTGATCGGTCTGATGTAGCGATTTGCAAGCCTCCGGCTGCAAGCGCTCGCGCCCGGAACGTCTTGCATGAAACGCCAACCTCGTCGCTAAACGCGATCAGGGCGGCGTTTTTTTCGTAAACAAGACCGACGGGCCTTCCGGCATGAACAGCCGGTCAAATCCTACTTGGCGTCAGATTAAGCCTGCGGAATTATCGGAATAATTGACTATCAACTTCAGTCCCGAGCCTCGCGCTCCCGAAGTTGTCTTACAGATTATTGCACGCGAAAGTAATGTGCACGATTCACTCGCGCTCGAATCCATGATGGGGGTTAGACAAAATGCCGGACGATCTTCAAGCCCGCGCGCAACACCTCTCGCGAATTCAGAATCGTGAGCGATTGCACGCACCGGTAAAGGCGCAATAGACGTCGCGCTGCGGGGTCGAGCAACCGCGATCCAAAATATCGGCCAGTATGGGTGGTTCGCATAGGGAAGATGCGAATGCGCATTCGCCAGCCCCGATCTCGGATGCCTGGGCTTCGCAATGCTCGTTCAGATTTCGCCCTACCGCCCGATCAGAGCGGCAGTTGCGTATCGAACTTGATCTCACGAAGTACGACGCTCGTTCTGACCTGGGCGACTGCCGGAATCTTGAAAATGCGTTCGTGCAGAAACGTGTCGTAAGCCTTGATATCGGTTGCGACAATCTTGAGGATATAGTCGGCTTCGCCAGTCGTGCTATAGCACTCGGTCACTTCCGGATAAGCCGCGATCTCGCGCTCGAACGCCTCGGTGCCGCCCTCGGTATGGCGGATCAAATGGATATGCGCGAGCGCGCAGATATGCAGGCCGAGCTTTTCCCGATCGAGCAGCGCGGTATAGCGCTGTATGACCCCCGACTGCTCCATGTCTTTGATACGACGCCAGCACGGCGTGCTCGACAGGCCGACCTGATCCGAAATTTCCTGCACGGAACGGCGGGCGTCGAGCTGCAAGAGGCGCAGGATTCTCTGCGAAAACGCGTCGAGTGCCAAGATGCCTCCAAGTAGGTGGTTTTTCTCAAAATACTAGGTCGGCACCAAATAGAAAGCAACGCGTAAGGCTTGAGTGAGGACACCTATTTCAAACCTTCACGTGCTTGGTCTGCCTGCCCCTCTCCGGCCGACAGAAAGCTTACAACATCCCCATGCTGCTCGGCGCACGCCGCAATACGCGGCCGGCGCGCGTGGGCACCGCCACTTCGACGTTGACCGGCGCACGCCAGCTCATGCCGATATGCGGGATACCGTGATCGAGATAGGGGCCGTCGATTTTTTTGAAACGGAACTGTTCGTAAAATGCTTTGAGAAATGTCGGTGCGCTGAGCCTGACCCGATGCTCCGGCCAGCGCCTCGCGACTTCGTGCTGCACGTGTTCGAGCAGCGTTTCAGCGGTACCGTCGCCGCGCCGTTGCGCATTCGTGAAGAGCCGGTCGACCCATACCTCGGGTTCGTCGTCTTCGCCGATGCTCAGCCGCGCATACGCGGCAATCGGCATGGGGCCGTCTTCGTGTGCGAACAGATGCACCGCGCGCTCGTCCTTTCCATCGATGTCGAGTCGTACACACGATTGCTCGACCACGAACACCGCACTCCGTGCGCGCAGAATCTGATAGAGCTCGGTCGAGGACAACTCATTGAATGTCTTACACGTCCAGTTCATAGCGGTCTTACCCTCGTGGCGTCCTGCATATCGGTCGACGCCCCTACCACACGGCTGGCTGCCTGGGAGATATCCGGCAGCGATGTTGTTCTTAATTGATGCAGCATAGGGAAGGCGGCATCCGACGTATGTACGCGTGCGCACGCTAACGGCGCTTGCGCAGCCATCAGGGACTTCCCGCACGCACGGCCGGGTGTCATGCCGCGGCCGACGCGCGAAGCACCCGCCGCGGCGCGCCTCTGCGCCCATCTCATATCGCTTTCGATATGGATATGCGGATAAATGAGATTGGACGCTTGCCGGATGCGGTTGCTAGGCTCAAAAGGGAGTCGGATACATCGGTGTCCGGTCCATCACGAAAAAAACGCATTCAGGAGACAGACATGGTTGATGTCAAGGGGCGCGGCCTGCGAGCCCTCGTAGCTGCTGCATTGATGGTTTCGGCAAGTTTCGGCGCGCACGCCGCCGACAAGCTGATCACCCTCGGATTCTCGCAAGTCGGCGCGGAAAGCGCATGGCGCACCGCCAACACCGAATCGGTCAAGAGCGCCGCGCCCGCGGCCGGTGTCAATCTCAAGTTTGCCGACGCGCAGCAAAAGCAGGAAAACCAGATCAAGGCGATCCGTTCGTATATCGCGCAAAAGGTCGATGTCATTGCGTTCTCGCCGGTCGTCGAGTCCGGCTGGGAGCCGATTCTCCAGGAAGCCAAGGCCGCAAAGATCCCCGTGATCCTGACCGACCGCAATATCGATACCAAGGACACCTCGCTCTACGTGACGATGATCGGTTCGGATTTCCTCGAGGAAGGGCGTCGCGGCGGTAAGTGGCTTGAGGAAACCTACAAGGACGACAAGGGCCCGATCAATATCGTCGAACTCCAGGGCACCGTCGGTTCCGCGCCGGCCAATGACCGCCATGCCGGTCTCATCGAAGTCATCAAGAACGATCCGAAGTTCAAGATCATCGCTTCGCAATCAGGCGACTTCACGCTCGCCGGCGGCAAGCAGGTCATGGAAGCGTTCGCGAAGACCTACGGCAACAAGATCAATGTGGTCTACGCGCATAACGACGACATGGCGCTCGGTGCGATCCAGGCCATGGAAGAAGCCGGCATGCATCCGGGCAAGGACATCAAGGTGGTCTCGTTCGACGCGACCAAGGGTGGCTTCCAGGCGATGGTCGACGGCAAGATCAATGTCGACGTCGAATGCAGCCCGCTGCTCGGACCGCAGTTGATGCAGGCCTCCAAGGACCTCGCCGCCGGCAAGACGCTGCCGCGCTGGATCAAGACCGACGAAACGGTGTTCCTGCAGGCCGACGCCGCGAAGATCATGCCGACGCGCAAGTACTGAGCGACGACTAGCAGCGACTACGGGTGACCACGGACGATTCGTGCCGGCTGGCGGGGTGCCGGATGCGCCGGCTGATATCGGCGGCACCCGCCCATCTCCCTGCACTGAATTGTCAGTGTCACGCATACGCTTCACACCCTGCGTTTTGCCGGTCCGCTCCGCGGTCCCGCAAAACGCATCGTGCAGGGTGACTTACCCAAGGGGGTCGCGCCTCACGGTGTCCTATCCGTTCGGACCATGAACCCAGACCACACGCACTCCGACGCCGCGCCGATCTTGCAGATGACGGGGATCGACAAGCGCTTTACCGGCGTCCATGCGCTCAAGCAGGTCGACTTCCGACTACTACCCGGTGAAGTCCACACCCTGATGGGCCAGAACGGCGCGGGCAAGTCGACCCTGATCAATGTACTGACCGGCGTGTTTGCACCCGACAACGGCGAGATCCTGCTTGAAGGCGAGCCGGTGCGCTTCGCCTCGCCCAAGCAAGCCGAATCGTACGGCGTTCGCACGCTGTATCAGGAAGTCAACCTCTGCACGAATCTCTCGGTCGCCGAGAACATCTATGCGGGGCGCCAGCCGATGCGCCAAGGCAAGATCGACTGGGCCGCGATGCGCGAAGGCGCACAGGCCGCGCTCGCGCGGCTCAATATCGCGCTCGATGTCAGCAAGGCGCTCGACTACTATCCGATCGCGATTCAGCAAATGGTCGCAATCGCCCGCGCGCTCAGCGTCGACGCGCGCGTGCTGATCCTCGACGAACCGACCTCGAGCCTCGACGAGGACGAAGTCGCGCGGCTGTTCGCGGTGCTGCGCCAGCTCAAGCGGAGCCGCATCGCGATCCTGTTCGTCACGCACTTTCTCGAGCAGACCTATGCGATCTCCGATCGCATCACGGTCATGCGCAACGGCGAACGCGTCGGCGAATACCTGCCGCGCGACCTGCCTCCCGCTCAGCTCGTCGCCAAGATGGTCGGCCATGAAGGCATCGGCAAGCGACTCGAGGAGACCGCGGCCCAGCTCGCGGAACAACTCGACAGAAGGGAGGCAGCGAGCGGCACGCCGTTACCGCCCTTCGTCGAAATGCGCGGCCTCGGCCGGCGCGGTCAGATGCAGCCGGTCGATATCGAAATCCGCCGCGGCGAGATCCTCGGGCTTGCCGGTCTGCTGGGCTCGGGCCGCACGGAGACGGCACGCCTGCTGTTCGGCGTCGACCGCTCCGATACAGGCGATGTCGCCTTCGATGGGGCCCCTTTCAAACTGCGCTCTCCGCACGACGCGGTCGGCCAGGGCATCGGCTATTGCCCCGAAGACCGCAAGCGCGAGGGTATCGTCGCCGAACTGTCGATTCGCGAGAACATCGTGCTCGCGCTGCAGGCCAAGCTCGGCTGGCGCCGTTTCATCCGCCGCAAGCAGCAGCGCGCGATCGCCGACGACTATATCAAGCGGCTCGGCATCAAGGCCTCCGACGCCGAGCAGCCCATCGGTCTGCTCTCGGGCGGCAACCAGCAGAAGGTGCTGCTCGCGCGCTGGTTGGCGACCGAGCCGCAACTGCTGATCCTCGACGAACCGACGCGCGGCATCGACGTCGCGGCCAAGTTCGAAATCATGGACCAGATGCTCGCGCTCTGCGCGAAAGGTCTCGGCATCCTGTTCATCTCGTCGGAAGTCAGCGAAGTCACACGCGTGAGCCACCGTGTCGCGGTGCTGCGCGATCGCAGCAAGATCGCCGAGCTCAGCGGCCGCGAGGCGACCGACGAGAACATCTATCGACTGATCTCGGGAGCCTCTGAATGACGACCGGCGATTCATCCTCTCCCGCTCATCCGGCCGCGAGCTTGCGCAAGATTTTCAAGAGCGCCCTGATCTGGCCCGCGCTGACGCTCGTGCTGTTGATCGCGCTGAACCTCGGCTTTCATCCGGGTTTTCTCGGCATCCGCATGCTCAATGGCCATATGTTCGGCGCGCCGATCGACATCCTGAATCGCGCCGCGCCGCTCACGCTCGTCTCGCTCGGCATGACGCTCGTCATCGCCACGCGCGGGATCGACATCTCGGTCGGCGCGGTCGTCGCGATCGCGGGTGCGATGGCCGCCACGCTGCTCGCTCCGAGCGCGAGTTCGCACGGCTACCCCGTCGCGGTTGCGGTGCTGGCCGCGCTCGGCGTGGGCCTCCTCAGCGGCATCTGGAACGGCACGCTCGTCTCGCTCGTCGGCATGCAGCCGATCATCGCGACCCTGATCCTCATGGTGGCCGGCCGCGGCGTCGCGCAATTGCTGACCGCCGGCCAGATCATCCCGATCGGCACGCCGGCCTATCTGTTCCTCGGCGGCGGCTATCTGCTCGGGATACCGTTTTCGGTCTGGGTCGCGGTGGTCGTCGTGATCGGCACCTTCGCGCTGATGGAAGGGACCGCACTCGGCCTGTTCATTCGCGCGATCGGCGTGAACCCGACGGCGACCCGCTTCGTCGGCCTGCGCATGAAGGCAATCGTGTTCCTCGTCTATGTGTTCTCGGGGCTGACCGCCTCGCTCGCCGGCGTGCTGATCAGCTCGAACGTGCGCAGCGCGGACGGCAACAATGCGGGCCTGCTGCTCGAGCTCGACGCGATCCTCGCGGTCACGCTCGGCGGCACGTCGCTGCTCGGTGGGCGCTTCAGCCTGATGGGCACCGTGCTCGGCGCGTTGATCATCCAGACGCTGACCTACACGACCTATTCGATCGGCGTGCCGCCCGAGGCGAACCTGGTCGTCAAGGCCGCCGTGGTGCTCGTGGTCAGCGTGATCCAGTCGCCGATCGCGCGCTTCTACCTGATGAGCGCCTTCGGCAAACGGAGCATCGCATGATGAAGATCCGTTCGATGCTGGCCCCGCTGATCGATCCGCGGACCCTCCCGCTGACCGTCACGATCGTCCTGTTCATTGTGCTGTTCGGCTTCGGCTCGGTGATGTACACCGGCTTTTTTTCAGTGCAGGTGTTGCTCGATCTGCTCGTCGACAACGCCTTTCTGCTGATCGTCTCGATCGGCGTCACGTTCGTGATCCTGCTCGGCGGCATCGACCTCTCGGTCGGCTCGGTCGTCGCCTTCACGACGATTGCCGAGGCCGTCATGGCACAGCACTGGCACTGGCCCGTCTGGGTGATCGTCCCTCTCGTGCTGCTGATCGGTACGACGTTCGGCGCGGCGCAGGGCGCACTGATCCACTTCTTCAAGCTGCAGCCTTTCGTGATCACGCTCGCCGGCATGTTCGTGGCCCGCGGCGCGTGCTTCCTGATCACGCTCGACTCGATTCCGATCACGGACGACACCTTCAAGGCCATCTCGGGCCTGCGCGTGCCGGTCGGCATCGGCGGCGCGTCGGTCAGCACCAATGTGCTGATCGCGCTCGTGACCCTGCTGGTTGCCATCTATGTCGCGCATTTCTCGCGCTTTGGCCGCAATGTCTATGCGGTCGGCGGCAACGAACGCTCGGCCTTGCTGATGGGCTTGCCGGTCGCCTCGACGAAGGTCGGGGTCTACGCCTTGTCGGGATTCTGCTCCGCGCTCGGTGGCGTCGCCTTCACATTCTATGTGCTGTCCGGCTATGGATTGCAGGCACAGGGCATGGAACTCGACGCGATCGCGGCCAGCGTGATCGGTGGCACGCTGCTCACCGGCGGGGTCGGGTATGTGGTCGGCACGCTGTTCGGCGTGGGCATCCTCGGCACGATCCAGACGCTGATTACCTTCGATGGCACCCTGAGTTCGTGGTGGACACGCATCTTCATCGGCGCGCTGCTCTGCATCTTCTGCCTGCTGCAGCGCGTGATCGAACGCCATGCGCGCGCCGACCGCCGCACGGGTGGCACCGCGCAAGGCGGACGCGCGCAGCATGTCGAGCGGACGGCCACGAAAGCTCCCGCGGTCCGGTCAGCCGATGCGTTCAGCCCGGAGCTGCGGCATATAGCTCCGAAGCGCGCTCGCGAATCGTCTCCAGCACCGCGAACGCCGCCGGCGACAACGGCGCTTCGCGCAGGGTCGCGATCCCGAAGGGATCCATCCGGCAATCGAGCATGATCGGCACCTGGGCTCCGATACCGTGGCCCACGTAATACTCGGTCACCTCGCGAGGCAGCAGGGCGACCATGTCGGAACGGTCGACGAGACTCGTGATCATCAGTTGCGCACCGGTCTCGACGAAATCAGCGGGTGGGTTCACACGGCTCACGCGGAACAGCTGATCGAAGCGGCGGCGCAACACCGAACCGACCTCGGGCACCACCCAGGGCCAGCGTGCCAGGTCGGCAAGCGTGACGTTGGCGGCGTTGGCAAGCGGATGGCCCACGCGAACCATCGCGCAGACATCCTCGCCGCCGATCGGCTCGAACGCGATGTCGGCGTTGTCGGCTTCTTCGAGCGGACGGGCGATCACGATGTCGAGCTCGCCCTGGCGCAGCATGGGAAACAGGGTGTCGCTCGATTCCATCCGGACGATCAGGCGCACATCGGGAAAACGCTGCTTCACGCGCACGACCGCATCGGGAATCAGTGCGGTGGCAGGCGACATGATCGTGCCGATGCGAACCACGCCGGTCAGCCCCGACTTCATCGCGGCGACCTCGGAGAACGCATGGTCGACCGCGGAAAGGGCGGTGCGCGCATGCCGGATCATGCTGTCGCCGAACCAGGTCGGCTGCAGGCCGCGCGGCAGCCGGTCGAACAAGGGGATGCCCACCAGCTCCTCGAGTTCGCGCAACACGCGCGAGGCGGCGGGCTGCGACATGCCGAGAATCTCGGCCGAGCGAGCCATGTTGTGCGTCTCGTCGAGGCTGACGAGCAGGCGGAGTTGCTGCAGGCGCAAGCGCCGCTGCGGCGTCCTCTGAGGGGCGGGATCCATCGCGATGGTGGGCTTCTGGCAGCGGGAACGAGGAAGACGCGCGAACTATACCAATATTTGTATGGCTTGCGGCCGACAATTCATTAGACGCAGGCCGCCGCGGGGGACTACGCTCAGTGGCTCTGGTGCAACTGAAATATTAGTCGCCCACCCTTTCGACTCCAGTCCGGCGCCGTGCCAAATCGACACGCGCCGGCGTCGAATTGCAACATCACAGCAGAACCTGCGGCAGGACACGGAGACAGCGTAATGAGCAGCGACAATTCGAACGACGACAAGAATGACAAGAACGGCAAGAAACCTTTGCGCAGTGCCGCATGGTTCGGAATTCAAGGAAAGGACGGTTTCCTGCACCGGTCCTGGATGAAAAACCAGGGCATTCCGCACGACAACTTCGATGGCCGGCCGGTCATCGGCATCTGCAATACCTGGTCGGAACTGACCCCCTGCAACGCACATTTCCGCGAACTCGCGGAATACGTGAAGCGCGGCGTGCGTGAAGCGGGCGGCCTGCCGCTCGAATTCCCGGTGATGTCGCTCGGCGAGACCAATCTGCGCCCGACCGCGATGATGTTCCGCAACCTCGCCTCGATGGACGTCGAGGAGTCGATCCGCGCAAACCCGATGGACGGCGTGATCCTCATGGTCGGCTGCGACAAGACCACGCCGGCCTTGCTGATGGGCGCCGCCTCGTGCAACCTGCCGGCGCTCGCCGTGTCGGGCGGCCCGATGCTCAACGGCCGTTTCCGCGGCAAGCATATCGGTTCGGGCACGGGCGTCTGGCAAATGTCGGAAGAAGTGCGCGCAGGCACGATGAGCCAGGAAGAGTTCACCGAAGCCGAGTCGTGCATGAACCGTTCGCGCGGGCATTGCATGACGATGGGCACCGCGTCGACGATGGCCTCGATGGTGGAATCCATTGGCATGGGCCTGCCGCACAACGCGGCGATTCCAGCGGTCGATGCGCGGCGTCAGGTGCTCGCGCACATGGCCGGCCGGCGGATCGTCGAGATGGTTCGCGAAGACCTGACGATGGACAAGATCCTCACGCGCGAAGCCTTCGAAAACGCGATCCGCACGAATGCGGCGATCGGCGGTTCGACCAATGCCGTGGTCCACTTGATCGCGCTTGCACGGCGCATTGGCGTCGAGCTGTCGCTCGAGGACTGGGAGCTCGGTTCGGACGTACCCTGTCTCGTGAACCTTCAGCCCTCGGGCGAATATCTGATGGAGGATCTCTATTACGCGGGCGGCCTGCCGGCCGTGCTGCGCCAACTCGGCGAACGCGGCCTGCTCCACAAGGAGGCACTGACGGTCAACGGCAAGGCGATCTGGGACAACGTCAAGGATGCGCCGAATTACGACGAGAAGGTCATCACGAACTTCGACGCGCCGTTCAAGGCGAAGGCGGGCATCGCCGTGCTCAAGGGCAACCTGGCGCCAAACGGCGCGGTGATCAAGCCGTCGGCCGCGACCGCGAGCCTGCTCAAGCATCGCGGCCGCGCGGTCGTGTTCGAGACGGTCGAGGAACTGCACGAGAAGGTCGACGACGAGTCGCTCGAGATCGACGAAACCTGCGTGATGGTACTCAAGGGGGCGGGGCCGAGGGGTTATCCGGGCTTTGCCGAGGTCGGCAATATGCCGCTGCCCGCGAAGGTCCTGCGCAAGGGCATCACGGACATGGTGCGGATCTCCGACGGCCGCATGAGCGGAACAGCCTATGGCGCGGTCGTGTTGCACGTGTCGCCCGAGGCTGCGGCCGGTGGCCCGCTCGCGCTCGTGCAGACAGGCGACATGATCGAACTGGATGTGGCCGCCCGCAAGCTGCATCTCGAAGTGTCGGACGAAGAACTCGAGCGCCGGCGCAAGGCATGGGTCAAGCCCGAATCGCCCGCGCGTGGCTACTACAAGCTCTATGTCGAGCATGTTCAGCAGGCCGACCAGGGCGCGGACTTCGATTTCCTTGTCGGGGGCTCGGGTGCTGCCGTCCCGCGTGACTCGCACTGATGCTGGCACATTGATCATTTTTGGCTCACCCCTGGCAGGGGGTATTTGGCGCGCGCATCTCGTCTCCAGGGAGATGCGCGCGTTTTTCTTTGCACGGCTTGCCGGCAAAGCTTGAATAAGGATCCCGCACGATGTCTCAGTTCAAGAATCTCATCAACGGCGAATGGGTCGACGGCGCGAACGTCAGCCGCAATATCAACCCGTCGGACATTGCCGACGTCGTCGGCGAATATGCACAGGCCGATGCCGCGCAGGCACGCACGGCCGTGCAGGCCGCACGCCAGGCATTCAAGACCTGGTCGCTGTCGGGCCCGCAACAGCGCTTCGATCTGCTCGATCGCGCGGGCACGGCGATCCTCGCGCGCAAGGAAGAACTCGGCAGGTTGCTCGCGCGCGAAGAGGGCAAGACCCTGCCCGAGGCGATCGGCGAAGCCGGTCGCGCAGGGCAGATCTTCAAGTTCTTCGCCGGCGAGGCATTGCGGCTCGGCGGCGAGACCGTGCCTTCGGTACGGCCTGGCCTCAGTGTCGAGATGACACGCGAACCGGTCGGCGTGATCGGCATGATCACCCCGTGGAACTTCCCGATTGCGATTCCCGCCTGGAAGATCGCCCCCGCGCTCGCCTACGGCAACACGGTCGTGATCAAGCCGGCCGACCTCGTGCCCGGCAGTACCTGGGCGCTCGTCGACATCCTCGTCGAAGCGGGTCTGCCCGCCGGTGTACTCAATCTCGTGATGGGCCGCGGCTCGGTGATCGGCGACGCGCTCGTCGGCGCGCCCGACGTCGATGCGATCAGCTTCACCGGCTCGGTCGCGACAGGCCGTTCAATCGGCGCCAAATGTTTTGCAGCCGGTCAGAAGGTGCAGCTCGAAATGGGCGGCAAGAACCCGATGGTCGTGATCGACGATGCGGACCTCAATCTCGCGGTCGATGCCTGCCTGAACGGCGCTTTCTTCTCGACCGGGCAGCGTTGCACGGCGTCGAGCCGGTTGATCGTGACGGCAGGGATTCACGACAAATTCGTCGCGACCCTCGGCGAAAAGATGCGCGCGCTGCGCGTGGGCCATGCGCTCGGCGCCGATACGCAGATCGGGCCGGTCGTCGACGCAAAGCAGCTCAAGCAGGATCTCGACTATATCGGCATCGCACGCGAGGAAGGCGGCACCGTGCTCGGCGGCGAAGAACTCAAGCGCGACACGGAAGGCTTCTTCCTCGCGCCGGCGCTCGTCACGGGCACGAGCAACACGATGCGGATCAACCGCGAGGAAGTGTTCGGCCCGGTCGCCTCGGTGATTCGAGTGAAGGACTACGACGAAGCACTCGCCACGGCCAACGATACCGAATTCGGGCTGTCGACCGGCATCTGCACGACGTCGCTCAAGTACGCAACGCACTTCAGGCGGCACGCGCAGGCCGGCATGGTGATGGTCAATGCAGCGACCGCGGGCGTCGACTATCACGTGCCGTTCGGCGGACGCAAAGGCTCGAGTTACGGTCCGCGCGAGCAGGGTTCGTATGCGCGCGAGTTCTATACGACGGTAAAGACCGCGTATGTGAACGCGGGTTGAGTGTGACCACGTAGCGCGATCAAGCGGCGGTGGAATGTGAGCGCGGGTTAAGCGCGACCATGTAGCGCGATCGAGCGACGGTGGAGCGAGATGTGGGGCACGACCTCGGAGGCGTGACCCCACGGCAGATCCCTCGCCGCTCGGACCCGCGACTGCTCAGGCCTGCGGATCCTACCGGGCCGAATCCATACCCGCGTGCGGCCTGCAGTTCCTCGCTCATGCGCAGGCTGAGCGGAAAACGACAATACAGCCACACCCATTACATCAGGCGGAAAGCGGCGGCCCACTGGCCCGATTCTTCAGTCGGAACGAGCCGTAGCCAAATCGAGTATTTACGGCAATCGCGCGAAGCGCTGCTTATCTGCCAACTTGACTATATTTTCTGCCAATCGGCGCCGATTTCAGAGCAGACCATCTTGATAGGATGTGCTCTTTTTAAATCGCAGTGGGCGGCGACAAAGAACTGAGTTACTTAGGGGGCAAACGAACACCCGGCGTGCTTCAGACGCATCGGGACTGATTCAAATTCGACGATTCATTTTTCGGCCAAGATTTTTGGCAGCATCCCTGCCAAGAACACGTTGAATGCGGCCATGGGCGTCGGCAAAACAGTTTTGCCCATCACATTCCGATAGCATTGTGTTCGGATTTGTTGTCGACCCATGCTCGGCGACCCGCATTTGAATCGTTTGGAGATTAGATAGATGAATCGTCGCCTCTTTATAAAGAATTCCACGACTGCTGCCGGTGCAATTGCGGTCGGTAGTCAGTTGAGCCAAAGTGCATTCGGGCAAGTGCCGGATGCCGAACCCACCTTCAGGCGCCCCAAAGTCATCCTGCCTGTACCGACCCCCTCGCTGCAGACTCAGCATGTGCAACCCGGAGTTCCCGAAAGCAAACTGACTCGCGAGGCGACGGGGCTGCTCCGCGAGTTCAGCACGCCTTTGCTGTTCAACCACTCGCATCGCGCGTTTTTCTGGGCCAATGAGTTTGGGCGCCAATCCGGGGAAAAATTCGACGTCGAGCTTCTGTTTATTTGTGCCGCCTTTCATGATTTGGGCCTGACCAAGAAATTCAGTAGCGAGAGCGACCGCTTCGAGGTCGATAGCGCAAATGCAGTACGTCAGTTTCTCGAGCACCATGGGGTGCCGAATATGCGCATACAGACTGCGTGGGACGCCATCTCTTTGCACACGACACCGGGGATTGCGGCATACAAGCCCATAGAAGTGGAACTCCTCTATAACGGCGTGGCGCTGGATTCACTCGGCATCGGGTATGAGACTTTCCCTGCCGATGTCCGTGACAAGGTCGTCGCTCAATATCCGCGCGTCAACTTTAAAGAGGACATTGCAAAGGCGTTTTTTGATGGGTTCAGCCATAAGCCCGAATCAACCGTCTACACCTGTAACGAAGACATTTGCTCGCATTTCATTCGGGGCTACCGGCACAGCAATTTCTACGATCAAGTCACAAATTCACCGTTTCCAAATTCTTGATAAGAGAATTAGTGTATGTCTGAACGTCGCGGTTTTTTGCGACGTTCCGATTGGGTGGGACTGCCGGTGTGATGCCCGATTGCCTGGCAGCTTCACGTAGCGCTTATCGGAATACTGTGCACCCGATTAATCCACAGAAGAGTGCTTCGGATGAACAAGGCAGCATAGCGAACTGACGGGAAATTGAATGCCATTCTATGACTACCAGTGCGGGACTTGCGGCGTATTCGAAGTGATGCGCCGCCTGACAGAACGCAACGTTTCAGTTGCCTGCCCACAGTGCGAGAATGTTAGCGAGCGCATCCAAACTGTCTCTGCGACGCTTGTGACTGGAGGCGGTGACTCGACAGAGAGTGCGGGTTCGTATGGGTTCCGACATCGCGGTTTCTGCGCTTGCTGCCCTTGAACGTTCCGGCGAGCGCGTCCGGAAGCGGTCAGACCGGCCAAAGCGGCGGTTCCGCGAGCACGGCAACCTGCTCGCGCAGCTCGAGAATCCGATCTTCCCAGTAGCGCTGCGAGTTGAACCACGGAAAGGCGGCGGGGAAGGCCGGGTCGTCCCAGCGTCGTGCGAGCCAGGCCGAATAATGAATCAGGCGCAGCGTCCGCAAAGCCTCGATCAGATAGAGTTCACGCGGATCGAATTCGCAGAAATCCTCATACCCCGCGAGCAGTTCCGCCAGCGCGCGCGATTGCTCGTTGCGCCCGGCGGGCAACAGCATCCATAGATCCTGGATTGCCGGACCGCTGCGGCTGTCGTCGAAATCCACGAAGTGCGGGCCCGCATCGGTCCACAGCACGTTCCCACCGTGGCAGTCGCCATGCAACCGGATCGAACGCACATTGCCGGCGCGCTCGAATGCCTGCTCGATTGCCTCGAGCGCCAGTCCGACGACGGTCTGGTAGGCCGCGCGCACATCGGGCGGCACAAACTCATGGCTCAATACAAACGCGCTCGGCTCGCGGCCGAAGCTCTCGATGTCCAGAGTCGGACGCGACTGGTAGGGACGCAGTGCGCCGACCGCATGAATGCGGCCAAGGAAGCGGCCGAGCCAGATCAGCACATCCGGGTCTTCGAGTTCGGGCGCGCGGCCCCCGCGCCGCTCGAACACCGAGAAGCGGAAGCCCGCATGTTCATGCAAGGTCCGGCCACCGATCGATCGCGCGGGCACAGCGGGAATCTCGAGCTCGACGAGTTCCGCGACGAACGCATGTTCCTCGAGGATTGCGGCATCGCTCCAGCGACCAGGCCGGTAGAACTTCGCGACGACCGGTGCCTCGCCGTCGATGCCGACCTGGTAGACGCGATTCTCGTAGCTGTTGAGCGCGAGCAGTCGCCCATCCGCCCAGAGACCGATGCTTTCGAGCGCATCGAGGACGCACTCAGGTGTCAGGCCGTCGAAGGGAATCTCGGACGGGGACGCTGCGGTGACCGGTGGAATCGAATTCATCCCCCCATTCTGCCCGAGCCGGCCCGCGCGTGCGGATCTCGTACCGCGTTTAGTGGACCGAGCGACTCGGCGAGGGCAGCTGCTCGCCCGTATCGATCAGGTCCTCGATGAAAAAGGGTTCGGTATTGAGTTTGCGTGAAGCGCCTGGCTGGCCCTCGTACCAGGTCACCATCGCCATATTGCCGAGGATGCGCGTGACGATGCCCAACGCGCCTGCCGGTACTGCAATATGTGTGGACTGAACGATGGAGCCGATCTCGATCTGCATGATAGTTCCGTTTCAAGTGGCGGAAACCGGGTCGAGGAAAGGACGTGCCCGGTTGCGAACATTCTATGCCTGTCTGCGCATATCCAAATCATGAAAAAAGCGTCGGCAATGTGTAAGCTTTGGTAGTGGGTGTGGCTGCGACTTATCTTGAATGCGTTTTTCAGGAGACGCGGCCCCGCACCACGTCGAAAAGCCATACAGTTTGAGAACCCCGACACCGGATCGAACCATGGGTTTGATCGCGTCGTTGCTCAATCTCATCTCAACCCCACGTCATCATTCAGACCCGCCATGAGCGAGCCGGCCGACGTTTCCCTTGCAGTCACCGAATTCCCGACCACGCCGCGCGAATGGCATCGCAAGGTGATCGGCCTATCCGTGCCGATCGTGCTCGCCAATCTCGCGCAGCCGATCGTCTCGGCGGTCGATACCGCCATCGCGGGCCATATGGCCGATGTCGCGATGCTCGGCGGTGTCGCGCTCGGTGGCCTGTTCTTCTCGTTCGTGTTCTGGGGGTTCGGCTTTCTGCGCATGGGCACCACGGGACTCGTCGCACAGGCCTACGGTGCGGGCGGCGGCGAGCGCCTGAGGGCCATCGTGCTACGAGCGTTCGCACTCGCGCTGTCGATCGGACTCGCGCTGCTCGCGATCCGGCTACCGCTCATCGAATGGGTGATCGCACTGCTCGGCGGCAGCCCGGCCGTGCGGGCCAATGCGCTGCTCTATTGCACGGCGCGCATCTGGTCCGCGCCACTCGTGCTCGCCAACTTCGTCGTGCTCGGTTTCCTGCTCGGTGCCCAGCACGCGCGGCTCGCCCTGCTCGTGCAGATCGTCGTCAACATCGTAAATGTGCTTGCCGTGCTTGCATATGTCTATGGATTGCACTGGGGCATCGCGGGCATCGGTGCGGCGACCGCGAGCGCCGATGTCGCCGGCTTTGTGCTCGGCATCGCGCTGCTCGCCTGGCTGCGGCCGCGCGGACTGCCGCCCGTGAAATGGCGGGCCGTCTTCGAGCGCGAGGCGGTGATCCATATGATCGGCATCAATCGCGACATCTTCGTGCGCACGGCATGCCTGCTGTTGAGCTTCGGCTGGTTCGCCCATGCAGGGGCGAAGCTCGGCGATGCGGTGCTGGCGGCGAATGCGCTGCTGCTGAATTTCCAGTCTTTCATGGCTTATGCGCTCGACGGCTTCGCAAACACGGCCGAGGCGCTGGTCGGTGCGGCGCTCGGCGCGCGCAATCGCGTCGCGCTACAGCAGGCCGTGCGCGTGACACTCGTCTGGACGGCAGCCGGGGCCGCACTGTTCAGCCTCTGCTATTTCGCGATCGGGCCCTGGGTCATCGACCAGCTGACCGACCAGGCCGAGGTCCGTGCGACCGCACGCGTGTTCCTGCTCTGGGCCGCGGCCTCGCCGCTGCTCTCAGCGTGGAGCTTCGCGCTTGACGGCATGTTCATCGGGGCGACGCGCACACACGACATGATGGTCTCGATGGCGCTGGCGATGGCCGTGTTCATCGTCCTCGCGCTCGTCCTGCAACCGCTGTTCGGCAATCACGGACTCTGGGCGGCGCTGATGGTTTTCATGGTCATGCGCGCGACGATGCTCGGCGTGCGCTTGCCGAAGCTGATCGCATCCGCGCGTTGAGGCCCGGAAACCAGAAGCAGACCCGAAGGTGGAACGCCGCCGGATCCACCGTTCAACTGCGGGGCCAGTTATCATCCGGCCTCGCCTTTTCACTTGGACAGATGCCGCCGATGGCCCTCAAATCGACTATTTACAAGGCCGACCTGCAGATTGCCGATATGGACCGGCACTACTATGCCGACCATGCACTGACGATCGCGCGGCACCCCTCCGAAACCGACGAGCGGATGATGGTACGGCTCGTCGCCTTCGCAATGTTCGCGAGTGAACGGCTCGAGTTCTGCAAGGGCCTCTCGGACGTCGACGAGCCGGACCTCTGGGAGACCGACCTGACCGGTGCGATTGTCCAATGGGTCGATGTCGGGCAGCCCGACGAGCGCCGCATCCTGAAGGCCGCCGGCCGCGCGGAACAGGTGCGCGTGATCTCATACGGGGGCCGTGCGTCGGAAGTGTGGTGGAAGCCGCTCGAGTCGCGCGTCGCGCGCGTGCGCAACCTGACCATGCTCAATCTTTACGAGGGCTGTGCCGCCGCGCTTGCCACACTCGCGCAACGTTCGATGCGGCTGCAATGCACGATCCAGGAAGGCCAGCTCTGGCTTGGCAACGGCGTGGCCGACCCCGTCCTGGTCGAATGGGATCGCTGGCGCGAGCCCGTGGCACGCTGACACCGCGTCAGGCCTCCCTTCGAGGAAACCTTTGCCGCGACGCGTATGCGCGTATGCGCACGTCGCACGTCGCACGTCGCGTAGCGGGCGGAGCGGAAGGAGCGGGCAGACGGGGCGGGGCGGGCGCCGGAATCCGTGCGTCATTCCGATGGACGAAAAAAAGCCCGCCGAAGAGGCGGGCTGAATCCATATCAGGAGGAGACATGGAGGAGACAGGACGAATGTTATCCGAAACCCTGCTGCGCCGCAATACGCAAGTGGGGTTTCCGAGCAACGTCACAATTTGACAACAGTAAGTTTTTTGAAACGTTGAAACACAAATTTTTCTATGGTAGCAGCGCGTTCTGCAGGGCTATCCCGCTCTTGAGGGGCGGGGCCGGGAATCGCAAAAGCCCCCCGCATCTATATCCAAGCAGCTATTTGAAGACGGTATCGAACGGGGCACGTCGTTCTAGATCGAGCAGATCGTCCGCTAGTCGGTTGATACGTGTGCCGCGCAAGACAGCTTCGCGGCGGAAGACGCCACTCTTCGTGGCGCCCTGAATCTGCACCTGACAACAAACACGTAGCCCATGCTGCGCCGTCAACATGGCCCCGATGCCATCCTTACACCATTTTCTCGAGCTCTAGTCTGCTACTCCGTCATAGTTCCGCTTACGCAGAAAGAGACTCGGCGCAATTAATCCCAAAATAATAACCACCATTTCCTTGGTACGATGTTTGGCGCATTATTTTTCGGATTGTAATTTTATTCCCAGGCCAATTTACCGAGCCTGCTGTCACGGCGCGCCTCAAGCAAATAGGCTTCTGGGTTTCCCAATAACAAGTTTGTTAGCAGATCCTGCAGAACCTGCATATGAAATTCTGGTTTAGCCAAATTGCAATCTCCTTCCTGGTGGCGTCCACCACCGCCAATGCCGTCGTGATTAACGAGGATACGTTCAGAAAAAATGGCGGCGACGTTTCGAATGTCCCGCAAGGAATCAAAACCGCCAATGAAAAGCTGAGGTTGCTTAGTTACTCGACGGCGTGGTTGAGCGTTGGTAACTTGGGAGGCTGTACAGCAACGTGGCTCGGCGACAAGGACGATTGGAGCTACATCCTGACGGCAGCGCATTGTGTCCCTTATCAAGGCACCGAGACACCCGCATCGGCGAAATTCGTTGCCTGGGATGGCAGCGTGGTTGCGGACGGGAAAGGAACGGTCTATGTGCCGAAGGAGCGAGTGAATAGGCGCCCCAGCCTGGGAGGCGCATCCACCGATATTGCGATAGCGAAATTACCTCGTCGAAGGGTTATTGTGGACAAGGCTGGCAATCCGCTGGAGCGACCGATTCTCAATGATTCATTCGACGAGAAGGATCGCGACGTCATTTTCGTCGGGTATGGCACCTGGGGAGTTGGACTCGATCAGAGTGGCGGCTACTCGCCCCAGGACGGGGATCGCAGGTTGTACGGGCGAAGTAAGGTGGACAGCATTTTTGAGGCGGAATACGGGATCGGTTCAAACTATCAACCCGTTGGCCCGTCTCCTCGCTGGGCACGGGTAGCTGCCGGTGATAGTGGTTCGTCGTGGTGGCAGGTCCGTAAGAATTCGCCCGTCATCATCGCTACCACAAACGGCGGCCATTCGACTGCGTCGACCGGTGCGCGCGTATCGAAGTATGTTGACTGGATTAAATCCGTCTATCCGGATGCGCGATTCCTGTCAGACACGCCACCCCGGGGCTGTATCGTCAGTCTTCGTAGTGGCGCGAAGTACTGTCTCAAAGCGGGGGCGCGCAGCGGATATAGCTTGCCAGACTGGATATATTCGCAAAACGTATATGTCCAGGCGGACAGCGGTGTTTCTGTCATGCTGTCAGACTGGGATAACTTGTCATATGCCCGGACGGCATTGTTTTACGGCACGACGGAAAACAGCAAACTCAAGCATGTGAAAGCGGATAACGGTGAATATCTGGATTTTTCGATGCCACGCTCGATGCGTGTGGTACTCAATACCAGACCGTTAGGTTGCATTGTCAGTCTGATCTCCGCGGAAAAATATTGTTTGCCGGCGGAAGACCGGTCCGGATACGAACTGCCCAACTGGATCAAGGGACACGACGTATTTGTGCAGGCCGATCACGGTGTGGCGGTCATGCTTTCGGATTGGGACAACCTCTCCTATAGCCGGGTAGCGACTTTCAGTGGCGTCGTCGAACACGAAGATTTGAAACATGTTCGTGCGCAGAACGGCGAAGACCTGGATTTTTCACACCCGTTCTCGATGAGGGTCATTCAATATTGATTTGAAACGGGCGCCGCGGATTGGCGCAGCGACCAACGCTCTCAATCGCCATGTCATCCAGACGGCCGGAATGGCTTCGCCGAGACGGCCGTTTCGCCGGCTATCGCGCCTAAATCCCTGTTGCCCAGAGGGCCTGTGCCACCGTCGGCAAGCAAACGGGCGAAGTGTTAAAGTGCCCGTCACTCAACGATCCGATCCACCGACGAGCATGTCAAATTCTTCGCCGCACGCTTTGCCGGCGCATCTTCCAACGATGCCCGACACGACGATGAATCTCGCGATCCCCGATCGTCTCGCCGAGGGTCTCGCCTTGCTCGGCCAAGCACCGAACCGCGCCTTGCTCACGCAAGGTCTGCATGGAATCGAGAAGGAAAGCCTGCGCGTGACCCCGGCGGGCACGCTCGCGCTCACGGCTCATCCTGCCGCGCTGGGCTCGGCGCTCACGCATCCGCTGCTGACGACCGACTATTCGGAAGCCCTGCTCGAATTCATCACGCCGGCCGACGCCGACGTCGCCACTTCGCTCGAGCACCTCGACACCCTGCATCGCTTTGTCTACTCGGCGATCGGCGACGAACTGATCTGGAATCAGTCGATGCCCTGTCGGCTGCCGTCGGAGGCCGAGATCCCCATTGCGAATTTCGGCATTTCGAACATCGGCCGGCTCAAGCACGTCTATCGCCAGGGTCTCGCGGTCCGCTACGGCAAGACCATGCAATGCATCGCCGGCGTCCATTTCAACTGGTCGCTTCATGAAGACGTCTGGCATGTGTTACGGGAGGCCGAGCCGGCAAACGCGCGGCTCGACTCGGCGCAGGACTTCCAATCGGCACGCTACTTCGCGCTGATCCGGAATTTCCGCCGCTATAGCTGGCTGCTGATGTATCTGTTCGGCGCCTCGCCCGCGCTCGACGCCGGTTTCGTGCGAGGCGCGTCGCACTCGCTCGAGTCGATCGGCGACCATACGCTCTACCTGCCTCATGCGACGAGTCTGCGCATGAGCGATCTCGGCTATCACAACGCCTCGGCCCAGGCTGCACTGCTGCCGAACTACGACGATCTCGACAGTTATGTCGCGAGCCTCGCGCGCGCCGTCAGCCAGCCTTATCCCGCCTACGAGGCAATCGGGACGCAACGCGACGGCGAGTGGGTGCAGATCAATACGAACGTCCTGCAGATCGAAAACGAGTTTTACTCGTCGATCCGGCCCAAGCGCGTCGCGCGGCCCGGCGAACGCGCGCTGACGGCACTTGCCGGCCGCGGCGTCCAGTATGTCGAAATCCGGTGTCTCGACATCGACCCGTTCGAGCCGATCGGCATCGCCGAATCGACCGCGCGTTTTCTCGATGTGTTCCTCCTGAGTTGCGCGCTCGACGACAGTCCGCGGCTCAGTCCGGCGGGACTCACGGAGAGTTCGGGCAACTTCGGGCGGGTCTCGCGCGAAGGGCGCAGCCCCGGCCTGAACCTGCAACGCGAGGGCGTGCCGATCAGCCTGCTCGAGTGGGGACATGAACTGCTCGACCGGATGTTGCCGGCCGCGGCGCTGCTCGACTCGCTGCGTGACGACGGTGCCCATCGCCTGACGCTCGAGGCCCAGCGCGCCAAGCTCGACGACGTGTCGTTGACCCCTTCCGCACGGGCGCTCGCGGCACTTCTTGCCAGCGGCCAGTCGTTCGCTGACTTCAATCTTGCGCAGAGCCGGCATATCGCCGAAGGCTTCCGTGCCCGGCCGCTTCCGGCCGAAGAGCGCGCGCGTTTCGAAGCGATGGCGCATGAGTCGCTCGACCGCCAGGCGACAATCGAACGCGACGAGGTCGGCGACTTTGATACCTTCGTTGCCGCCTATCGTGCATTTACTTTGAATCGGTTCTCGAACTAGGCCATCGCTCGCGTAGAGAGCTGTTCGGGCCTCGTCCGAAAGAGGTTCGGGCCGGCGCCTGCCTTTGCTCCAGCGGTAATGTGTTCAAGCGGCTTGAGCCGCTTGAACCTCGGGGCTCCGCTCAAGAACCGCTTCAGGATGCTGGCGCCGCCACAGCTTTTGCCGCACCTGCCGCGGGCGGTTCGCCGTTCATCTCTTGGACATCCCAGCCGCCGCCCAGCGCCTTGACCAGTCCCACCGCGGAGACCATTCGCTGGCCGGCGATATTGGTCAGCGTCTGTTCGGCCGTATAAGCGGCCGTTTGCGATGTGATGACCGTCAAATACGTCGTAGTGCCCGCCTTGTATTGGTTAATCACGATCTCGAGCGCCTGTTGTGCCGATTGCACGGCCTGCTCCTGGATGCCGATCTCGTTTTCGAGTACACGCAGCGAAACGAGATTGTCCTCGACTTCCTGGAAGGCGCTCAGCACGGTCTGGCGATAGGTCGCGACCTGCTGGTCATAGATGGCACGCGCCGCATCGGTCTGCGCGCCGCGCAGTCCCGCGTCGAACAACGTGGCCGCGAATTGCGGGCCCACCGTCCAGAAACGGGCGGGGGTGGTCAGCAGATCCGACAACAGCGAACTCTGGTAACCACCGGTTGCCGACAGGCTGACAGTCGGAAAATACGCGGCGATGGCCACGCCGATCTGTTCGTTCGCGGCCGCCGCACGCCGCTCCGCCGCCGCAACATCGGGGCGACGTTCGAGCAGCACCGTCGGCAACTGCACCGGCAAGGGCGGCGGTTGCTCGGCCAGGGGCATGACCGGAATCGAGAAAGTCGAGGGCGGTTCGCCGACGAGCACCGCGATGGCATGCTCGAACTGCGCGCGCGCGATGCCGTTGTTGACCGCGCTGGCCTGCGCCGACTGTAACTGTGTCTGTGCCTGCAACACATCGGAACGTGCGGCGACACCTTGACGGTACCGGTTCTGGGTCAGTTCGAGCGACTTCTGATAGGCGACGACCGTGTTGTCGAGCAGCTTCTGGGTCGCATCGAGCGCGCGCAGTTGGAAATAGTCCTGTGCGAGGGTCGCCTGCGCGGACAGCCGCGCATTGGCGAGATCCGCTTCGGCGGCCTGCTGGCCCGCTTTCTCCGAAGCAACCTCACGCCTGACCCTGCCCCAGATGTCGGGCTCCCAGCTCGCGTCACCCTGGAGCGTGTAGTGGCTGGAGATCCCGCCCGTGTTGACCGAAGACACCGCGCCGCCACTGTTGAGCAGGGCGCTGCCCCCGGAGCCCGAACGTGAGCCCACCGCACTGATTCCGACTATCGGGAAATAAGCCGAACGTGCCTGGCTGACCAGGGCCCGTGCCTGCCGGTAGGCCGCTTCGAAGGTTGCGATGGTCTGGTTCGAGACGTTGACCTTCGTTTCGAGTTGATTGAGCGAGGCGTCGCCGAACACAGTCCACCACTCACCCCGGTCGGTGCGATCCGACGGCTCGGCGACTTTCCAGCCCGGTGCGGCTTCCTTGTAGGCCGCCGGTATGGCAACCGCCGGCCGGCTATAGTCGGGGCCGACCGCACAACCGCCGAAGAGGCCGATCAGCATCAGCGCCGCCACCGTCTGGGTGGTGACGTCCGATGCGGCGCGCGGGACGGTCGCCGGAAGAGCCTTCCACGCGAGAACGGAAGAACGAAAACGCAATGATCGGCGAACGGGCATCAAGAATTCCTGCAACGGGATGGAACGGATAGCCAGCGCACATCTTAATGCGTGAGCCATGCCCATTCGAAGCAGAAGATTGGCACCGGGGCCACAACGTGTCGGTTGCGCCCGAATCAGATTGGTTACTGACTGTTACTGCTCCGCCATTCAATGCGGGTTACTACAATAAGTAGACAGGGAAGTGGAGGGCACGATTTGCGCGCTTTTGACGACGATCGGAGTGCCCTTCACCGCGCAAGGAGCCGGCAGGGCCGCGGGGGCTGGAGCCAGGACCGCGGCTGCGCGGTGACGCCGGTCGAAATAGACGAGTAGCGCGAGAATCGCCATCCCGAACGGCAGCAGGAACACGAGTCCATAGACCGCGAGTTTCAACCAACGCATCTGCCCTTTCGGAGCGAGGCGGGTGAAGCGGGAGGCGGCGGTCTTGAGCGTGTTCATTTTCGGTCCTGGGCGCGTCCAGGGTCTGCCCGGACTGACGATATAGCGTTTTAACTATGGCTTGTATGTTTCGATAAACATATCTTATTGCCTATGCAAATAAATCTCAAGCGACAGCCCTTAAGCAACCGTGGCTATTTGCTTTTCTACAACGCTTGACTTTTCTGCCTAGGCAATTAGCATTCAAATCCTGGCCCGCTCGTCGGACACCCATGCTGGACTTTCAAGGCCGCAATCATGAATGAGGATACGCAGCCTCCCCGGCAATCCGCCCTGGAAGGTAGTGTCGGCTACTACCTGGGCCGCGCGCGTAACGTGCTGCTGCACCGGATGGACACGGCCGTCGGGCCGCTCGGGCTCACACCCCAGCAGATCGGCGTGATGTTCCAGTTGAGCCTCGGGCTTGCACGCACTCCGCAGGAGTTGTCGCGCGCGCTAGCCTATGACAGTGGTTCGATGACACGCATGCTCGATCGGCTCGAAAAAAAGGGCTTTATCGCGCGCACGCGCAGCGAACAGGACCGCCGTGTCGTCGAGGTCAATCTCACCGATGCCGGCCGGGCGATCGCGGGGCAATTGCCGAATGTCTGCGGTGCGGTAATGGACGACGTGCTCGCGCCTTTCTCGAAGACGGAAATCGATCAGCTGATCGAACTGCTGAAGCGCATCGCGATGCAGGACGTCGCGATCCAGTGCAGTCTCGCGAGTTCGGACGACGAAGTGGTCTGATACAACGGTTTCAGCGGTCGAAGGTCAGTGCATAGCTTCCATCGGGACTTCGGCGGCCGAGCAGATCCAGCAGGGAGCGCAGGTTTTCGGCCGACTCGGGTGCGGCGCGCGCGGCGCCCTGGAAGGTGAAGCGCTGGTCGCGCACGCCGCCCTGACCTTCAAGCAATAGCGGTCCCTTCTGCGTGCTCAGCACAAGCGAAGCATTCTCCCCCTGGGCTTCGAACACCATGCGATAGGCGCCAAGCGGCTTGACCCGCGAAATGCGCGAAGCGATATCCGCGAGCGTCACCGTCAGCCGTCCGAACGAACGCTGGCCGAACACCCGCCAGTCGGTCCAGTCGAGCCGCACTGCGCCACGCAGCGCGAGCGTATTGAACGGCGCGCCCAGGCCGTCGAGCAGGCTGGCTGGTACCGCCAGGCTGCCACTGCCGAGGGTGATCTCGCGCGGCGTGACGAGCAGTTCGACTGGCGCGGGCATCGCTTCGGTCTGGTTCAGGGTCATCCGGACCTGTCCCGCGAACAGTGGCCAGAATGCCGTATGCCATTCGAGCCGGCCGGGCAACTCAGTCGGTTCGCCCGCATCGGCGCCCGCCGCGAGCCGCAGCGTCGCGCTGCCGTGCCAGAGCGATCCGGCCGGGTCCGCGAGCACGACGCGGCCGCCACTGCGCTGTTCAAACTGGGGGGCGATCCAGGCTGCGGGCAGCATCGCAAATAGCGTCAGCGAGCTGGCAAGCAGGGCGATGATCAACCACGGCAGTGCCTGCCGCAGCCGGTATCCAAAGCGTGTCATCGTCTCGTACCGGTCAGTGCGCTACCGCCGGCGCGAGCGTGGCGTCGAGATCGACCTGGCCGTCCTTGTCGAGCGCCTTCACGTTCGCTTCGGAAATCTGCACCTTGTTCTGCTTGCGCATATCGTCGACCCAGCCGATCCAGTCCGCGAACGCGATATTCTTGCCGCGGATCTGCATCGAATTGCCGAGCGCGGTGACCTCGATGTTCGCGAAGCCATGCGCCGCGAGCGAGTCGACGAGCGCCTGGCGCAGCGTATCACCGGTCGGTGCGACACCGGCGGCCGCGCTTGTGAGCTCGCGTGCCTGACGTGCTTCCGCCTGCATTTGCGCAAGTTGGGCGCGCTGTTGCGGGAGTTCCTCGCGCAGGCTCTGGCGACCCTCGAACGCCGGTTCCCAGAACAGACTATAGACGATCACCAGGGCGAGCACCGCACCGCCGATCGTCAGCAGCCGCTTCTCGCGCGCCTCGCGTGCGTTCCAGAATTCGCCGAGCGCGGTGCCGACCGCCCCGAATGCCGTTGCCCCAAACACGCCTTTCATCGATTGCCCCGCGCGACCGCGCTCTTGATCGTCCACTTGCCATCGGATGCCGTGGCGTCGAGACCGTTTGCATTAAGCCGGTTCACAAATTCCTTGTCGACCCGAGCGCCCGGTTTGAAAGCCAGCGTCAGCACCCGCTCGCGATAGCCGAGCGAGGCAATCGCATTCGACGGGATGGTGCCAAGCGAGCGCGACAGCCCCGCGGCCAGCGATTCGAAGTCGCCCGGCGACAGTTCACCCGCGGCCAGCCGCAACTGATCGAGTTGGCGCGTCATTTGGGAAGGCGGATCGAGGACCACCGTGGTCCGCGGAAAGGCGGTCAGCAGCGTCTCGGTCTGCTGACTGACGATCACATCACGCTCGTGTGCGAGCATCAGCCACTGGATATTCATGCCGATCATCGTGACGACCGCCGTCGCCGCGAGCAGCAGCACCGGCAGCCGCCACTCGCGCCACGCACGGCGCCCGAGCCGCCAGCCTTGCGACGAGAACTCGAACTGGCAGAGATCGAAACGGCTCGTGAGCGCCGTGCGCGCGAGGGTTTCGAACGGCAGCGGCAATGCGCGTTGGGCCGGGGAGGGCATCCCCCCTGCACCCGCAGGCGCCACGCCCGAACCCTGCATGAACCCACCCGGGTCAAAGTCGGGCTCGCCTCCGGGCACAGCGGTCAGCCGGTAAACCGTCAACGGCGCGCCGGCCGCCACCGCTTCGAGTGTCGCGTCCAGTGCATTGGCCGGCACGGCCATCCCCTCGCCGAGACGCCCGCGTGCGATCGCGAGTTCGATACGAGGCGCCTGCACGAGGCTCGGCGTGAAAGTCGCTTCGGCCGCGAGCACCGGGTCGGTCGACACCACCGTGCCGAGCAGCAGTGCGACGACCGGTACCGTGCTTTCGAGTGCCGCGCTCGCCGCCAGCTGCTCCGCCCCGGCGCGCTCGGCACGCGCGGCAGCTTTCGGACTCCGGTTGCTCGCCGCGAACGGCGCTTCGACTGCCGCGTGATCCTCACCGTCGCCGGGCACGACCACGTCCACTGAAGGAATGCCGCTGAGCGCGGCGTCGTCCGCCACCGGCAGGCCGGCCGTCAGCGGCACCATCCGCACACTGCGGTGCCCGGCTTGCGCAAACGCCTCAGTCAGAAAGCGGAACCAGCCGCGATCGATGACGGCAAGCATCTTCACATCGTTGACGGCGGGATCAGGATCGACGGCGATATGGCAGGTCTGCGGATCCTGGATGATCTGATCTTCGATCACATTGGGCAGGATCTGGCGCAGCTTGAGGCCCTTGACCGGTGGCAGCTTCGCACGAAGCAGCAGGCTGTCGCGCGCGGCGAGCAGCGCGACGACCATGCTCGCCTTGGGCAGCAGCGCCACACTCGCGGTACCCGAACGCATCGTGCGGCCACGCTTGTCGAGCAGCACGAAGGGCAAGGCAGGCAGGCGCCATTCCTGGGCAGGCACCGCAGGATCGCGCGGGGGCAATTGAACGATCAGCGTAGTCAAGACTTCCGCGTTCCTGGTTGATTGATCTTAAGGCGCATCTTCGACACTGACGATACGGGTACTGTGTGTCATCGCGTCACGGTAGATCAGCGCGTCGCGATGCAATTGCGCGCGACCGCGCCGGATCCGGCCATGCAGGATGAAGTAACTGGTTCTCACGTCGACATCGGTGGACGCGACCTGGAGCCCCGGCCCGACCATGGCCTGCGCACGGTTCACGAAATCGGATATCGTGACAAAGAATATCTGATCCCGCGTCGAAACCAGGCCCTGTGCGCTCGAAAGCGACAGGCCCGGCACGACTGCCGCGATCACCACGGCACTCGCGGTATTCACATTGATCGGCGTCACGGTCGGTAGCACGGTCACGAACGGCGCGAGCCGCGCGACGACGTCCGGCGTGAAACCGGGAATATCGAGCAGCGCCCCCACGGAGTCGATCGGCAGCGGCCGGCTTGCCGAATTGTCGTCGCCGTCGTCGAGACCGGGGTTCGAGGTGAACGGGCCGTTGGTCCCGCCCTGTTGCGGTACCGGCACATTCGGCACGCCGCTGGCGCCGATCGGGCTGCTCACCGCGCTTTGCCGCGTGCGCCCCAGCGAGTACTGAAGCGAGGATCGCACATACTGCGCGGCCGGCCCCGCGAGCTGGCTGCTGAGGCCGAGCTCGGCAAGGAGTTTCTGGAAAGCCTGGACCTGCGTCGGGTCGATCTGGTCAGCGCCCGTCGCACTGGCATTCGCGAGATTGCGCAGGTTGAACTTGGCCTGTGCATCCTCGATCGAGCCCGCGACCCAGGTGTCGCTCGCAACTTCCAGGTCGCCACCCGCCGCGCCGCCGAACTTGCCGAGCAGGTCGGACAGCCGCGTCTCGGCAATCGGCACCGCCCAGACCCCACCGAGGTAGTCGATGGGCGAGGTGTCGGCGGCCGAGCGCAACACGAGACGGGCCCAGTCGATCGTGCCGTGCACCACCCATTCCGACTGGTTGATCAGGCGCTGGTTCTCGATCCGTCGGATCTGTACTTGCTGACGCCAGAGAATGCCCGCCACCAGAATCGCCGACAGCGCGACCACCAGCAATGCGCTGATGATCGCGACACCGCGCTGCCGCTCACGACGGGAAGGCGACAGCTCGCGAACCCGAAGCCCGCCGGGCCGCATCCCGGTCCAGGATGCGAGGGCTCGCAGCGCGCGCGACGGCTGCGCACTGGGCACGAGCGGAGACGAAGAGGAGATCCGTTTGCGCATCACTCACCCACCAGCAGCACGCGCCGAATCGGCGCAGGGGCGCCATGCAGCCGGACCTCGACGGCGACGCCCGTGACACTGCGCGGCAGCGGGCCGTTGCCGTCCGGCAGAATCGTCGGGGCCTTGGCGTCGGCGTTCAGTTCGTCGCGCGCGATGCCCATGTCCGATGTAAAGCCATGTTCGGGAACCCAGGCCTGTGAGCTGAAACCCTCGACCTGGTCGGCCAGCGCAAGCGAATACCAGTTGTCCCCGGCAGGACCGTTCAGTGCCGTGCGCAGTTGGCCGATCGTTGAGATCGTCGGGGAGATCTCGCGGATTACGCGCCGATCGACGGCGCGATACCGGACGACCTGCAAGCGCGGCGCCCCACCTGCCAGGCGCAGGTGCCGCACGATCTGGAGCATGCCACCGCCCACGCGTACCGGCGGCTGGCCGAGTTCATCGTCGCTCGCAGCGTTGCGCACGTCGACGCTCATCTGCGCGAACAACTGTGACATCGCGCGTTCGCTCGACATATGGGCCGTGAGCGTCGCGCGGCTGCGCACCATGGCGTCGAGCCCGCGATACGAGAGGACCGCGACGACCGCGAGCAGCGCGATCGCGACGAGCATCTCGATCAGCGTGAAGCCGGACTGGCGGCCAAAGGGGCGCCCGCTCGGATATCCGGTTGGATAGCTATAACGAGCGTCGCGATTCATTCGGTACCACCGTCGAGATGCTTGCCAGGGAATCGTTGCCGTTGACGAGGCGGACCACGACCTCGACCTGGCGGAACAGGGGATTGGGCGTCGCGCGGACCGTCACGGTGCAGCGCAGGTCGAGGTCGGCCTGGGAACACGCCGTTACGGTGCTGCCGATTTCGGGCCAGCGTCGCTCGAGCCGCATCGTCGCGAGCACATTGTCGGCGCTCCACCCGGCGAGCATCCGCTCGTGCAGCCGCGTTGAATTTGTCGCGAGGCTGCCGACCGCGCGCAACGACGCACCCAGTGCGATGGCGATGATCGCCAGCGCGACCAGCACCTCGATCATCGTGAAGCCGGCCGACCGGCGCACACGGCGCAGCGACATGGAAGAAACTCCGGAATTACTGGACGGCATAGCGGCCATTGCCCGTGCCGACCACCCTGACTTCAGCGGACGGCCCATACAGCGTGACCACCACAGGCAGATCGATCGCTTCGATACCGAACACGACACGATCGGCATCGCCTTGCGAATTCTGCACGCCTGGGTAGCGGATGCCGACCTTCGAGACCTCAGTGGACCACTTGCGCGGCAGCAGCAGTTGATCGTCGCCGAGCGTGCGCCAGCTGCCGTCGCGCTCGCGTGCGAGGAAGCGGTAGCCGCCGGACTCCGGCTCCCACGCGAGCGGCGCCGAACGCAGTTGCGCATCGTCACTCGCCGTTTCAAACGCAAGCGCGAGGCGTTGCGCTTCCTCGGCCAGGTCCGTACGCGGATTGCGCGTCAGCGTCAGTGAGGCGGCCGCGACGAGAATGCCCGCGATCACGAGCACGACCAGCATTTCGATCAGCGTGAAACCCCGCGCGGTCGGCGTGGTCCGCGGCGTGCGCGCGGTCTGTCCCGTCGCGCCCATGCGCAAAGCTTTCACGTCATGCCCGCACTATTGCCAGGAGCCGATATCGGCATTGTTGCCTTCGCCGCCCGGCTTGCCGTCCGCGCCGAAGCTGAAGACGTCGATCTCGTCATGCGCGCCGGGGATCAGATACTGATAGGGCGCACCCCAGGGGTCATTGGGCAGCCGCTCGAGATAGCCGCCATCCTTCCAGTTGTTGGGCACGGGATCGGTATCGGGCTTCTTGACGAGCGCGGTCAGGCCCTGGTCCTGCCCCGGGTAACGGCCGTTGTCGAGCCGGTACAGCTTGAGGGCCTGCATGATGGTCGCGATGTCCTGTCTCGCCGCGACCCGGCGTGCTTCATCGGGGCGGCTCATGATCTTCGGCACGATCAACGCGGCGAGAATGCCCAGGATCGCGATCACCACCATCACTTCGATCAGCGTGAAACCCCGTTGCCTGCGCGTGCGTGCACGCGGCGCGGCTGACATCGGCGACGAGCCGGCGAATTGCGCCGACACAACACGCTTCGATAACATTTGCATGACTTGCTGCCTCTCTCTTTCAAAGTAAAACGCGCCGCCGCATTGTAGAGCGAGATGATGACGTTTAATCGTGCGGCGCCCTTTATTCTGCACGCTGCACGGGCCATCACTTCCCCGGCCGCCGGTCTAGATTCGTCATCTTCGTGCCGTGCACCCGCCGTACAATCATGCGCATGAACCGCCTCTACTTCCGCCTCGTCTCGCTTGCACTGTTCGCACTGCTCTGCGCGACCGTGACCTACTGGGTCATTACGCTGGGCCAGCGACCGGCCGCCCCGTCGCCGGCCGCGCTCGCGCAGACCGAGCCCAGCGCCAGCGAAGCCGCCCAGCTCTTCGGCAGCCAGCCGACGCGCGTCTCGCAAATCCAGCTCATCGGCGTGCTCGCGCTCAACGCTCACGATGCGGCCGCGATCGTCAGCTACGCGGGCGAACCGCCCCATGCCATCGCGCTCGGTCAGGCCGCCGGCGGCGGTGCGACCCTCAGCGAGGTGCGCTCCCGCTCGATCATCGTCGAGCGCAACGGCGTGAAAAGCGAAGTGACGATGCCCGCCAACGGTGCCGGCCCAACGATCTGGGTCCACTAGTCTCACTGAGCCGGAGCGGGACTCCACAACCCGCCCGGCCTCGCATCGGCCGCTCAGAAAACGCCCCGCTCACGGTCTTTACCGTTCAGGCGCGTGCCGCAGAACCCGCTGGCCTCATTGCACCAACTGGTTGAGTTCGATGATCGGCAACATGACCGCGAGCACGATCACCAGAACCATGCCGCCCATCGCGAGAATCAGCAGCGGTTCGAGCAGGCTCGTCAGGAACATCGTGCGTCGCTCGAGTTCCATCGCTTCGCCATTGGCCGCCCGATCGAGCATGGTGGTCACGTCGCCGGTCGCTTCACCCGAACGGATCAGGTGAACCAGCACGGGCGGAAAGGTCCGCGTGCCCGCAAGCGCACGTGAGAGCGACGTCCCCTCGCGCACGCGGACGATCGCATCGTCGACGTTCTCGCGCATCGCCGCGTTGCTCAATGTCTCGCCGGCCGCCTGCAATGCCCGCAGGATCGGCACGCCCGCCGCGGTCAGGATCGCAAGCGTGCTTGCGAAGCGCACCGTGTTATAGCCGCGCACGAGCTTGCCGACGAGCGGCGCTGTCAGCAGCCAGCGGTGAAAGGCGAGCTTCGGTCCGCGCTGCGCGAGCACGCGGCGCGTGAGCCAGCCGAGCGCGACCAGCACGATCAGGCCGATCCACCAGTCGTGACGCACATAGTCCGAGAGCGCCATCATCACCACGGTGATCAGCGGCAATGACTGCTTGGTCGTCGCGAACACGCTGACGACCTGCGGCACCACATAGCTGAGCAGAAACGAGACGATGCCGAAGGCCACGAGCGTGACGATGCCCGGATAGGTGAACGCCAGCACGATCTTTTGCTTGAGCGCATTACGCTGCTCAATATAGTCGGCAAGCCGCGTGAGCACGATGCCGAGCTTGCCCGTGTGCTCCCCGGCCGAGACGAGCGCGCGGTAGATTTCCGGGAAGTCGCGCGGGTGCCGCTGCAACGCGCCCGCCAGCGACTGGCCACCGAGCACTTCCGCGCGGATCGCCGCGACGAGCTCGCGGACATATTCGCGTTCGGCCTGGTCGGACAGTACACCGAGCGCTTCGTCGACCGGCAACCCGGCGACCATCAGGCTCGCCAGCTGGCGCGTGAACAGCGCCTGTTCACGTTGCGACAAGCTGCGGCCGAACGACAGCTTCTCACTGCGCGCCCCTCGCGCTCGCTGGCCCGCGGGTTCGACAAGCACGGGCGTGAGGCCCTGGGTGCGCAACTGACCGCGCGCGCTGCGCGCGGTGTCGGCTTCGATGACACCGCGCTGCGACTTGCCGGCGGTATCGAGTGCTTCAAAACGGAATGCTGGCATCAGTCGCCGCCGGTTACGCGAATCACTTCTTCAAGCGAGGTAAAGCCCTGCGAGATCCAGCGGTCAGCATCCTCGCGCAGGGTCCGCATGCCGCCGGTCGCCCGAGCGGCCGCCAGGATCTCGGCATCCGATGCCTGGGTATGGATCTGCGTGCGGATGGCATCGTCGACCGTCAGCAATTCATAGACGCCGCGCCGGCCCGCATAGCCTGAGCGGCCGCAGGCATCGCAGCCGACCGGATGCCAGCTGCCGTCGCGCTCGACCTTGCAGGCCGGGCACAGGCGCCGCACGAGCCGCTGCGCGAGCACGCCGAGCAGGCTCGAGGCGAGCAGGTAGGGCTCGACACCCATATCGGTCAGACGCGTGACGGCCGACGCCGCATCGTTCGTGTGCAACGTAGCCAGCACGAGGTGGCCCGTCAGCGATGCCTGCACGGCGATCTGCGCAGTTTCGAGATCGCGGATTTCACCGATCATGATGATGTCCGGATCCTGCCGCAGAATCGAGCGCAGGGCGCGCGCGAACGACATGCCGATCCGGTCGTTGACCTGTGTCTGGCCGATGCCGGTCAGGTCGTATTCGATCGGATCCTCGACGGTCATGATGTTGCTCGTCTCGGTCTCGAGGCGCGAAAGCGCCGCATAGAGCGTGGTCGTCTTGCCCGAGCCGGTCGGCCCGGTCACGAGAACGATGCCGTGCGGACGCGAAATCAGCTTGTCGAAGCGCACCTGGGTATCGGTGCCCATGCCGAGCGCCTCGAGATTGAGGCGCTGCGAATCCTTTTCGAGCATCCGCAGCACCGCGCGTTCGCCATGGCCGGTCGGCAGCGTCGAAACGCGGACGTCGACCGGGCGGCCACCAACGCGAAGTGTGATCCGGCCGTCCTGCGGCAGGCGCTTTTCGGCGATATCGAGCTGCGCCATGATCTTGATCCGCGAGATCAGCGCGCCATGCAAGGCCTTTTTAGGACGCACCACGTCGCGTAGCGTGCCGTCGACCCGAAAACGCACGACGGACGCATTTTCAAACGGCTCGATATGGATATCGGATGCCCCTTCGCGCGCGGCCTGGGTCAGCAGCGCATTAATCATCCGGATGATCGGCGCATCGTCTTCCGATTCGAGCAAATCCTCGATCTCGGGGATGTCCTGCATCAGCAGCGACAGGTCCACTTCACCCTCGACCTCGCCGACCACTTGGGCGGCGCTGCCGTCCTGGCGTGCATAGGCGCTGCTGATGGCAAGTGCGAGTTCGGCCGCATCGATGCGCACCAGTCGCAGCGCGCCGAAATTGCGCGCGACCTCGGCAATCGCCGCCGCCGGGGTGCGCTCGCTGATCCAGACCTCGAGCCCGTCGGCATGCTGTTGCGCAACGAGGATCTGGCTGTTACGCGAGAAACCATAGGGCAGCGTGCGAGCGGCGAGCGGCGAGGGCGGCTCGATGCTGCGCGCGGCCGTCGGCGGCACCGCGCGATCAGGCGGGGGAGGGTTGATGCGGGCCGGCGAATCCGGCCTGACAGGCGCAGTTGACGTCATGCTGTCATTCTCCGAAGCACCTTACTGCCCGACCGCGTTGTTGGGCGCGAGCGGTACGGCCTGCGGCGCCGTTCCCGGCACCGGATTCGAAACGGGCGGCTGTTGCGGCATCGCGGGCAAGCCATTTGGCAGTCCGTTCTGAAATCCGTTTTGAAGCCCGTTTTGTTGCCCGCTTGGTTGCAGATTCGCCGAACCCGCCTGTCCCTGAGACTGCGGAATCGCCGGCGCGTTCGGATCGCGATCAACCGGAGCCAGCGAGCCACTTCCGTTCGGGCCCAGCGGCGGCGCCGTCGGCGTGTTGTGATCGACCGTCATGAAGTTGTCGGACTTGAACTGGGTGGTCTGGGCCCGGATGTAGTCGTAGCGGTTCAGCGAGATTGCCTGGCTCTGGTGGGCGTCGTGAACAATCACGGGGCGCAGGAAAACCATCAGGTTAGTCTTCGAGCGCGACTTGTTTTCCGAGCGGAACAGCGCGCCGAGCACGGGAATGTCGCCCAGAAACGGAATCTTGCTATCGCCGTCCGTATAGTTGTCCTGGATCAGGCCGCCGAGCACGATGATCTGCCCGTCGTCCGATAATACGGTCGATTGAATCGAGCGCTTGTCGATGGTCGGCCCTGACGTCGAGGTCAGCGTGTTCTGCTCGACGCTCGAACTTTCTGTATAGAGCTGAAGCTTGATCACGCCGTTCTCGGTGATCTGCGGTTTGACGTGCAGCGTGATGCCCACATCCTCGCGATCGAAGGTCTGAAACGGCGTCACGGATGCCGTGGTGCCCGTCTGCGCATACGAACCGGTCACGATCGGAATATTTTGGCCGACAACGATCTTCGCTTCTTCGTTGTCCAGTGTGATCATGTTCGGCGTCGACAGCACGTTGATATTGCCGATGTTGTCGAGCGCCTGCAGCAATGCGCCGAGTGCGAGCGTGCCGCCGAAGCTGTGCAGCAAGCCGACGTTCAGGCCTTGCGCGGGCGGAACCAGCGCTGCGGGATTGGTCTTGCCGAGAATGGCGCCCGTGGTGAGGTCGATGATGTTCGAACCGCCCGAGCCGAAGTTGGTCCCCGCGAATAGGGCGTTGTTACCGCTGCTCGAACTGATGAGGCCCTGCCACTGGATGCCGAGCGCGGCACTCGAGGTCGCCGACATTTCCACGATCAGCGCCTCGATATAGACTTGTGCGCGGCGTTGATCGAGCTGATCGATGACATTGCGCAGGTTCCGGTAGACCGCATCGGATGCCGTGATGATCAGCGAGTTGGTCGCCACATCGGGCTGGATCATGCCACCCGGCTGGTTCTCGTCGGAGGAACCATCCTTGCTGCCGCCGAGCAGACCGCCCGAACCGCCGCCCGCACTGCTACCGCCATAACCGCCGCCCGAGCCCGACGTGCCCATGCCGGTCGGCAACGGGGCCATGCCGCCCGCGCCGCTGCTCGAGGACGAACTGCTGCTGCTCGACAGGCCGCCGTTGTTCTGGTTGAAGCTGTCCTTGCTGCCCGAGCCGGATGAAGACGACGCACCGCCGCCGCTCTCGCCCATCATGCCGTGCAGCGTCTTCGCAAGTTGCGTGGCGTCGGCGTTACGTAGCGGCACCACGTGCATATTGCCGGGTTCCTTGCTTGCCGAATCGAGTTCGGCGATCAGGTGCTTGGCGGTATCCATGCGCGCGCTGTTGCTTGTGCGCAGCATCAGCGAATTGGTCCGCGGGTCGGCGAGCACCGAGACCTTGAGCGTCGCATCGGTATTGCCGACCGAGCCCGGATCCAGAAGCTTGATCAGTTCCGCCGCGAGCTCGATGGAATTCGCATTCTTGAGCTGCACGACCGCCATGTCGGGCCCGCTCGATACGCCATCGATGCCCGCGATGATCGCGGCGATCCGGCGCACATTGTCCGCGTAGTCGGTCACGACGATCGTGTTGTTCGCCGGATAGGCGGCGACCGTGTTGTTCGGCGTAATGAGCGGTCGCAAAACCGGCAGCAGGTTGTTGGCCGACTCGCGATGAAGCTGGAACACCTGGGTGATCACCGAGTCGCCGCGGGCAACAGGCGTGTTGCCGACGTAAGTTGGTACGCCCTGGAGTTTCGCATCGGCTTCCGGCACCACCTTGAGCACGCCATGATCGGTGACCATCGCAAAACCCTGCATGCGCAGCGCGGCCGTCAGGATCTTGATGGCCTGGTCCTCCGGCACACTTTGTTCGGAGACCACATTGATTTGCCCTTTGACGCGCGGGTCGACAAGGATGGTCTGGCCAGTCGCCGCGCCGATGGCCTTGGCGACCTGGTCAATATCGGCGTTGACGAAATTCAGCGTAACCGCGGCGCGCGCAACGCTCGCCGTCAATAACCCCGTAAGCAGAAGCGAGCGAACTATCCGATTCGCGGCGAAGAATTTTCTAGTCATGGATCATCTGGGAATTGCGGTCTTTCATACTTCTGCCGGGTTCAGCGCGGTAAGGCGATCCTGCCGTTTCCGCCTGGCGTGAAACCCGAACATTAGCAGCTTTTTGGGACGAAATCGCTCGCTGTCGAGCGTTCGAGAGCATGTGTAAAGTCCTTTGTTACCTATTTACACGACGGGGATGAAAAGCGTTCAGAAGATTACTTCACGCGCATGACAAAAAAACAGAAATGCAACGCTGTGTGCGCTGCCGTCCATTTCCTGTCAAACAGCGCAGGTATGATGACGACGGCCCGCAACCAATGCTCGATACAGCGGCGGTGGTGGCCCTACCGCGACTGAATCGCCGTCCATGAAAACCCTGATCGCCACCGCTGCCGTCCTGTGTCTGTCCAATGCCTTGCCCGCGCAGGCGGACTGTTTCGACGCGGCCGCCTCCTATCAGCATGTCAATCCCTATGTGCTGCGCGCCATCGCCTGGCAGGAGTCCCATAACCGTGGGAACGCGATTCATAAGAACGATAATGGCTCGACGGACTACGGGCTTATGCAGATCAATTCGGTCCATCTTCCAACACTCTCCCAATACGGCATTTCTTCGGACACGCTGATGGAGCCGTGCAAGAACGTCTATATCGCGGCCTGGCATCTGCGGCGTCAGATGAACAAGTACGGCAACACCTGGCAGGCGGTCGGCGCCTATCATTCAGCGACGCCGTCCCTGCGCAACGCCTATGCGAAACAGATCATCGCGATCCTTGTCAAATGGAAAATCGTGACGCTCACGCGTTGAACGTTGCCGGCCAGCCAGGATGCTGACTTAGCCAAGGCCGCAGCCGGTCCGGCCGGCACTGGCACGGATACCCCGCTGTTCCTAAGGGTTTCCCGTAAGGGTTGCCACGGATTCGCCCTGTTGCCGTCTCGACCGCGGCACAGTACCACTGTATGGTGGCGTTTCTATTTCAAGTATCAATTCAATGACCGTCCATCCCCTGCCTGTCACGGTGGTATCCGGCCTTGCCCGCGCCGGTAAAGCCGCACTGCTCGATCATCTGCTGGCGAATGCCGGCACGCGCCGCCTCGCGGTGATTCGCGAAAACACCGGCGATCTGCGCGCGGAAGTCGTTCGTATCGCCGAAGTCGGCAATGTCGACGCGATCGTGGTCGAATCGCCTGCCAGCGCCGAGCCGCTTTCGATTGCCGAATCGCTCGTGCTCGAGGATGACGAAGGCCAAACCCTTGAGACGCTCATCACGATCGACACGATGGCGACTGTGATCGATGCCGCCCATTTCCTCGACGAACTGCTCTCGGCCGAGGGTCTGGCTGAACGCGGACTGGTCCCCGATGAAGACGATCGAACGGTCGGCGAACTGTCGATCGAACAGGTCGAATTCTGCGACGTGCTGGTGATCGACCAGACCCGCCCGGTCGAAGAAGCGATGCTCGCGCGTCTCCAGCAGGTCCTTGCGAAGATCAACCCGCGAGCCGTTCAGCTTGTCGCGCGAGCCGGCGATGTCCCCATCGAAGCGCTGGTCGGCGCGGGCCGTTTCGACTTCGAAGCCACGGCGTCGGCAGCGGGATGGCTCGGCGCGCTAGGCCAGAGCGACGCGACGGGTTCGGCCATCGATCCGACCGATGGCCCCGGCAAGAGTCTGGATGGTCGTTCTTCTGGCGTGGCCCCATTCGTGTATCGCGCACGCCGGCCTTTTCATCCCGAGCGCCTGTTTGCACTTCTTCACCAGGAATGGGCAGGGGTGCTGCGCAGCAAGGGCTTGTTCTGGATTGCCACACGCAACGACATGGCGGGCACCCTGTCACAGGTCGGCGGCACCTGCCGTCATGGCCCTGCCGGATTCTGGTGGGCCGCCCAGCCCGCCGACGAATGGCCTGAAGATGAAGCATTCAAGGCCGAGATCGCGCACGACTGGTTTGCTTCACCCGACGCCGAGGGACGCGAGACGGTCGGCGACCGGCGGCAGGAACTCGTGATGATCGGCATGGATCTCGACCACGACGCGTGGCAGCGCAGACTGGATGCGTGCCTGCTGAGCGATTCGGAGTTCGCGCTGGGAAAGGAAGGCTGGCGTCAGTTCGATGATCCGTTTCCGCAGTGGGACGACGATCATGAGCACGGGGAAGAAGATGAGGATGAGAGAACCGCAGCGGGAGCCGGAAACGCTCCCCACGATCACGGTCATCGGTAAGCGTCGCATCGCGCGATCGGTGACGGGCGTGATCGATCGGAGCCGATCGAAACAATGCGGACCGGGACAATGCGACGCAGGTCTCGGCGACTAACACCAGTCCTGACCGGGCTCCCAAAAAAAACCCGCCGATAGTACGGGCGGGCTTCGATACCCAGTCAGGGCTGACCGCTCGAGCGTGAACCGCTCGACCGCGCGGACGCTTGCGCCTTGGGGCTGCTTACTTCTTGTTATTGACCGCGTCCTTGAATGCCTTGCCGGCGGTAAACTTGACCGTCTTCGCCGCCGGAATCTTGATGGTCTCGCCCGTCTTCGGGTTACGGCCGGTGCGTGCCGCACGCTTGCCCGAGCCGAAGCTGCCGAAGCCGATCAGTTGCACAGCGTCGCCTTTCGAAACCGCCTTCTTGACGACGTCGAGAAGCGTGTCCAGCGTCTCGCCGGTTTGTGCCTTGCTGGCGCCGGTCTGGGCGGCGACGGCGTCGATCAGTTCCTGTTTGTTCATGGAAGTCCTTTATGAGTTAGGTTTAAACCAACAGCACGAACGCGCCGATTATACGTGCGCCGCTCATGCCGTCGAGTGGTCAGCCCCGCCAGTAAAGGCGTCTGGGGTTACGACCCGACTTGCACAACCACGCGAACACTCGTCGCGCGGCCATGATACCCCATCGCAAAGCCAGTAAACACGGGGGTTTGCGGGATTTTTACAAAATTCAACAATGCACAGACAGCCTGCATCGGCATCCGGTGACCCGCCCGAGGGCCTTGTCCCACCTGCCTCGGCGGCCGATGGGCCGGTCCCGGAGCGGGTGCGAAGGCGCGTTCGCATGGAGTCTGTGCAGATCGACTCGAGTAACTTGAGTGCTCGCTGGCAGGGTCAAAAGCTGTTCACGATCATGGAGACCCGCTTCGATTCGGGTCGGCGTTTTTTGGCCGCATGGCATGCATGGCAGAGCGATGATCCCTCGCAACGTTGCGAAAGACTGCATGTGGTTTCGATTGAAAGCCAACCGGCCAACTGGCGGTTCGCGATCGAAAAGCTCGACATGGCGGAAGTCTCCTCGGCACCCGCATTCGATGCGCTTGCACGCGAGCTTGCAACCCAGTGGCCACTTGCTGTCCGCGGTGTCCATCGACTCGAGTTCGCGCAGGGCCGGGTGGTGCTTACACTCGCGTTCGACGCACTTGATGCATCGCTCGCCGCACTCTGGCTGCGTGCGGATGCCTTCCATCTGAACGATCCTGATGCTGTCGCGCAAGGACGCATCGGCACGGCCGAGCTGTCCAAGGGCATCGCTCGTCTGGCCGGAGAGTCTGCAACCGTGGCCTGCGAGGACCTGACCGATGCGCTGGGCGTGAGTCTCAAATCCACGGGCTTCGTATTCGACGACCTGGATAGCGCGGATAGCAGGGCGTTTATGCCTTCCCTCACGAGAGGACACTTCGCGCCGAAGTGGCGCGTGCGCCGCCATGACCCCCCGCTGCCCGAACCTTCAATCAACACAGGCCATCTGAAAGGGCAGCAAACCGGCGAACCCCACCAAAGCCCAGCCGCACCGGTCTACTCGGGAAGCCGGACTTATTCCGATGCGATGATCATCGGTGCCGGTCTTGCCGGATGCGCGCTCGCCGAGCGGCTCGCCGAGCGCGGTCTGGACCTCGCGCTGATCGATACCGCCGCCGGACCCGCGACACGCGCCTCGGGCAATCCGGCAGGGGTTTTTCATCCGGTGATCTCGGCTGACGACAGTCTCGCGGCACGTGCTACGCGCGCCGGTTTCCTCTACGCGCTACGGCGATGGCAAGCCCTCGACGCACAGGGATTCAAATTCGACTGGCGTGCCGACGGACTGGTACAGGTCGCAACGACAGCCGAGGAAGAAGCCGCCTATCGCGATGCCCTCTCCACGCTCGGTTTTCCAGACGAATTGGTTCGATATGTGTCTGCCGACGACGCATATGCAATTCTGGGTGTGAAACCGGCTCATGGCGGCTTGTATTTTTCTCGTGGCGGTATGCTCGATCCCGCTTCGCTCTGCCATGCGCAACTTGCCGCCGCGAGTTCGCGCACGACATTGACACGGCATTTCAATCGCGCAGTCGCGACGCTCGTGCACAGCGACGGACTCTGGCATGCGATGGATTCGACCGGCAATCGCCTCGCATCGGCACCGGTCGCGATCGTGGCGAACGCGGCCGACGCCTCGCGGCTCGCCTCGCTCGAGCATGCGCCCGTGCGCTCGATACGCGGCCAGCTCACCTGGCTCGATCCAAGCCCGGTCGCCGCGCTCAGGCACCCCCTGATCGGCGACGGATATGTCCTTCCGGACTCAGCGCATCGCGGCCGTCAGCTGATCGGGGCAAGTTATGAACTTGACGACCCCGATGAGCACTTGCGTGAGGACAGCCAACAAGACAACCTCGACCGACTGAGCCGGCTGATACCTGCGGTTGCGCAAACGCTGCGTGCTCAAGCCGCGGATCGCGCGATGGCGGGTCGCGTTGCGTTCCGTTGCGTAACGAGCGACCGGATGCCGATGATCGGGCAGCTTGCCGACGAGGAAACCGCGCGTCAGCAAGCCGGACGCCTCAGCGGCGCATGGCCGCTCGACCTGCCTCGCAAGGGGGGACTTTATGGCGCCTATGGCTACGGCTCGCGCGGCCTGACCTGGGCCGCGCTTGGCGCGGAAATCATTGCCTCCCAGATTCTCGGCGAGCCCTTGCCCGTTACGCGTGACATTGCCGACGGCTTCGATCCCGCACGTTTTCTTCAACGTGCCTTGCGGCAGCGCGCCGTGCATTGAACAGTTCGGGCCGGACTTCAATAGCGCTCCTGCGCTCACGTAACACCCCTATGTTGTCCACAATAGCTTGTTGATAAGCAGGGGGCAAACCCCCTGGACTCGCTGTGGACCGTTTGGGCACAACTGAGCGGCCTGCTCGGCGAGCCTGCGAGTTCTCCCGGGCTCCGGCGTTCGTTCCACCCTCCGCGCACCGCCTTATTCGTTCTGCAAGCATTTGATCTTCAAAAGAAAAAGGTAGTTATCCACAGAAAGGGCAGGCCCTTGTTAACTTCTACTATGTGTATACAAAGAAAGCGTTAACAGACCTAAAGCCCGCGCGGTCGGCTTACGTTTCCCCGCACAAATCGCCTCGGAAGCTATGGCACAATGCCCCAGCGATTTCTGTGAAGTCGCTTTCACGAGCATTACGAATGCATGTGCTCATGCGTTCACATGCGTACGTCAAATAGCCAGGCATCCGGCGGCAAGCCAGACGCATATGGCAAGTCCAATCACGTGAGGGTCTTGCTTCCGGGCAAGGTCACTCCGAGCCGTGTTCTCAGGTCGTGCCGGTCTTTATTGCATCGGGCGATCGGGCAGGCATGCGCGCTGCGTGCCATGCACCTCGTTGCCGAATTGATCCGGCAATGCATTCCAGACAGGAGAAGTACTGATAATGAAGTCCGCATTCGCTTTTTTGCCCGAGTGGCCGTTCACCGCGGACATCGCGCTCTGGGTCGGCTTGACCCTGGTAGCCGCCGGACTATGCGGAGAACTGTGCTGGCGCGCTTGGCGTGTACCGCGCCTGATTGGGTACGGCGTGATCGGGCTGGTCGCGGGGCCGGCCGGACTTGGCTTGATCGACAGCGCACTGGCCGAGGATGCGCGTCTGTTGATGGATATTGCGCTCGGCCTCCTGCTGTTCGAACTCGGCAGCCGCGTGAGCTTGCGCTGGATCCGGATGAATCCCTGGCTTGTCGTCATGAGCGTCGGCGAAGCGGCACTGACGTTTGTCGCGGTGTGGTTCGCCTTGCATCTGCTTCATGTTGCGCCGATGACGTCGGCCGTCGCGGCCTCGATCGCGATGGCGACTTCTCCAGCGATGGTGATCCAGCTCAGAGCGGAGCTCAAGAGTCAGGGGCAGGTGACAGAACGGCTCATGACCCTGAGCGCATTGAACAGCATGTACGCGGTGGTGGTCCTCAAACTCCTGTCCGGCTGGCTTCACCAGGAGTTCTATGGAAATGTCTGGGCCACGCTGATTCAGCCCCCGTTTTTCATCATCGGTTCGTTCCTGCTGGCCTGGTTGCTCGCCATTAGCTGCAACTTCTTCTTCAGGCGCGTGAGCATTGCCGACGAGCATTCATTCGTCACGCTGTTCGGATTGATTCTGCTGGCAATCGCGGTTGCACACGTGCTGAAGTTGTCGACCATCATGGCCTTGCTGGCAGCCGGCATCATTTTCAAGAATCTCGATCCGCGTCCGCTGCTTTGGCCGACCCATTTCGGCACGGCCGGGTGGCTATTGACGGTCGTGTTGTTCGGCGTGACCTTGCTGTCGTTCGAATGGAAATACATACCGCTCGGCGGCGTGGCGGCGCTGGCGTTGATCGGCGCGCGGTTTGTCGCGAAGCTCGCGGGGTCGCTGGTGTTCGCGAGGCCAAGCGGGCTCGACTGGAAACAGGGCGCGGCGCTCGGGGTGTCGCTATCGCCGATGTCGGCGCTCGCCTTCCTGCTTTGCTCCGATACTTACACGCTCTATCCTGATTTCGACCCCGCGCTGCGTGCGATCGTCATGTGTTCGATCGCCGCGCTGCAACTGATCGCACCGGTCATCGTCTATCGCGCCCTGGCGGCCATCAACGAACGAGGGCAATGAGGCATGGTACTTGAAGCATTCAACCGATCGGAATCGTTCACTTTCGGTGTCGAGCTCGAACTCCAGATTGTCAATCTGCACGACTATGATCTGACCAATGCGTCGTCGGACCTGATGCGGTTGATTCGCGAGCGTAAGGTCGCGGGCGATATCAAGCCCGAGATTACAGAAAGCATGATCGAGATCGCGACAGGCGTCTGCACGACCTACACGCAGGCGCGCGACGAACTGCGCGTGCTGCGCGATGCGCTCGTTTCCGCAGCCGACAAGCTCAATGTCGGCCTGTGCGGCGGCGGAACACACACTTTTCAACAATGGAACGAGCGACAGATCTTCGATACGCCGCGCTTCCAGTACCTCTCTGAACTCTACGGCTACCTGGCCAAACAGTTCACCGTGTTCGGCCAGCATGTGCATATCGGCTGCCCGAGTGCTGACAGTGCGCTCTTCCTGCTGCATTCGATGTCACGTTTCATTCCACACTTCATCGCGTTGTCGGCGTCGTCGCCCTATGTGCAGGGTGTCGACACGGGCTTTCATTCGGCCCGGCTCAACTCAGTGTTTGCATTCCCGATGTCCGGCCGAGCCCCCTATGTGCTGAACTGGGAAAACTTCGAAGACTATTTTTCGAAGATGGTCAACACCGGGGTCATCGGGGGAATGAAGGATTTCTATTGGGATATCCGGCCCAAGCCGGAGTTTGGCACGATCGAGGTCCGGGTACTCGATACCCCATTGTCCGTCGATCGCGCCGCGGTACTCGCGGCCTACATCCAGACGCTTGCCCGTTACCTCTTGCTCGACCGGCCGTTGACGCTGCACGAAGACGACTATCTCGTGTACACGTTCAACCGTTTCGAAGCATGCCGCTTCGGACTCGCGGGAACCCTCGTCGCGCCGGAGACGGGTGAGCGTCGGACGATTGCCGACGATGTACTCGCGACGCTCGACAAGCTTGCACCACATGCAGAGGCTTTGGGCTCGACCGAAGCCCTCGAGGAGATCGCGTCGGTCGCTCGCAGTCAGATCAACGATGCAACGTGGTTGCGCGAGACGTATCGCCACGGCGACTCGCTGCCCGAGGTCGTGCGTCAGCAATGCATCCAGTGGCGTACCTGAGCAGCCAAGGCACGAGGGCAAAATAAACATTTCTGCCAGGAAGCGAGAGACTTACACGGTTCATAGGTTTACTCTATGTATACATGATAGTAGTTAACAAGCTTGACCGGATTCTGTGGGTAACTCGATTTTCTCTTTCAAAATCAAAGTCTTCCGTAACGTAGAACTGTACGTATAAGGATGGGATACAAGGCCTGCGAGGGTGGACATCTTTTAGGCTTACGGTGTCGTCTGTGAATTATTCAGAAACTATCCACCTGTTTCGCCGGACTTATCCCCCGTTTATTCACAGGGCGAGTGTATAAAGACACTGAAATGTTTTTAAGAGTCGCATAGAATGTTGAAAAAATCAGAAGCGGGTTCGACGCAAATGACCAAAGTAGCGCAAGTGTTGGATGAAGTGGCTATATACGGGGACCACCCTACAGAGCGGATTACGCAAGGATTGCTTCGTTTGAATACCGCGATGCGCAATCGGGCGTGGAACTGGGCTGAAGGGGCGGGCCTTACGCCGACCCAGGGCGAAATCCTGGTATTGCTGATGCAGCGCCGAAAGCCACTGCGTCTGAACGATATCGCTCGTGACACGGCCTTGACGGCCGCAACCACGAGCGATGCTGTCAGTACGCTCGAGGAAAAGGGGCTGATCGAGAAGCGCCGTGCCGCGGATGATCGCCGGGCCCTGGCGGTCAAACTCACGCCTCGTGGACGGACGGCGGCCAAACGTGCGGCGCAGTGGCCCGGTTTCATGTCCGGCGCGCTCACGACCTTGCGTGACGAGGAGCAGGCCGCGCTTTACAGCGGCTTGTTCAAGCTGATCCGGGAACTCGAGATCCGTGGCACGATGCCTGCGCACCGCATGTGCGGAACATGCCGCTGGTTCGAGCCGACCGATGCCCAGGAGGGCACCGCGGCCAAGCGCAGCCGGACCATCAAGGTGACGAAGGCCAGTGGCGCGGTGGGGGCATCCAAGGCTGCGGCGAAGTCCGACAGTTTTCAATGCGTGACGCTCGAACAGGTCCTGAACCGCAACACGCTGCGGCTTGAGTGCCTGGCCTATGAGGCGGCGGATGCGGCAACCCAGGCTCGCAACTGGAAGCTCCTCAAGCAGGTGTAGCCGGTCTCCCGACCCGATCGTCGCGTATTGGAATTTCGATCCCGCCTGCTAATTGGTATAACCGAATCCACATGTCGAATACCAATAATCAAGTCGGACATTAAGATTGCAGAAAGCGATATTTCAAAGATGAAAGATCGCTCTCTGAAGCTTTGAATTTCCGCGCGACCGTGTCGGCGAGAGCAATTCAAGCGTGCTATTCCCGATCGCTAATCTTCAGGCGAAGTCGAATCGACGAGCACGCTGTCGCCCTGATTGAAGCTGCGTGATTTGCCATCGGCAAATCGCGTGATCACCGCACCCATGCGTCAACACCCGGCCGGGCCGGGCGAGACGACCGGCTGGCATCGGATCCACTTGGGGGTGTCGGGCGCGTCGATGCCGGTGATGGCCGATGCGTTGCGTCCCGCCGTGCCTTCGCACCATCCGGTAGGCATTCGTATACGGCGCCCGATGATCTCGGCGGCCGCCGCCGCATGTTGCTATTCATCGATTCAGCGAGCAGATTGCAGGCACGCGTTGAACTTGCGCGCGCACAACGGTAGGATGCCGCTGCATGCGCGCGGTCTGACTGCGCACTTTCTCTATTCGTAGTCTCAAAAGGAATGGGTCGATGACTTCACGCAGGATTGTCGTGCGTCGCTCAGGTGTGCATGGCAAGGGCGTGTTTGCCGCTTCGCGCATCGCGGCGGGTGAACGGCTGCTCGAGTACAAGGGCGAACGGATTTCGTGGAAGGAAGCGCTGCGGCGTCATCCGCATGATCCCGACGACCCTCACCACACCTTTTATTTCGCGCTTGACGGCGGCGATGTGCTCGATGGCAAGGTCGGCGGCAACAGTTCGCGCTGGATCAATCACTCCTGCTCGCCGAATTGCGAAGCCGAAGAGATCGATGGACGCGTATTCATTCTCGCTGGACGGACCCTCAAGAAGGGTGAGGAGCTCTTCTACGACTACGGGCTGGTCGTGAATGCACGCTATACGAAAAAGCTGCAGCGTGAATATGAATGCCGGTGCGGTTCGGCGAATTGCCGCCACACCATGCTCGCGCCGAAGAAGGGCCGCTGAGGGACGTCGCCGTAGCGAAACGCGTGGGGCGCAACGCCCCTAGCTCTTTTGATCCGGGGCGAGCGGCAGATGAATCACGAAGCGCGAGCCACCGCCCGAGCCATCTTCATAGTGGATCGTCCCGCCGTGGAGGACAACGATGTCGCGAACGATCGCGAGTCCGAGTCCGGCTCCACCGTCGGACTCGCCATGTCCGTCCCCGCGGAAAAAGCGCTTGAACAATTCCGCCCGCATCGCGGGCGGGACACCGGGGCCGTTGTCTTCGACGACCAGCTCGGCAAGCGGCGTATCCGTACCGTCGAAATAGCGTGAGACCATGATCGTGATACGGCCGTCGTTGACGCGATAGGGCGGCACGTATTTGAGCGCATTGTCGATCAGGTTCGCGAGGACTTCGCTGAGCAGTACTGGATTGCCGTTGACGATCATGCGTTCGCCCGCGGGGCGCGAGTGCGTCGCGTTGCTTTCCGCGAAGCCGAGGTCGATATGCCGCGCGATGGCGCGCGGCACCCATTCCGCACCTGTCTCGAACGCAAGCTCGACCAGATCGACACTGACAAAGCGCGCGGTCTGTTCTCCCGGTTCCGCTCGGGCGAGAGAGAGCAATTGATTGGATAACCGTACCGCCCGATCCGCCGAGGCGCGCAATTCGTTGATGGCCGCTCGCTGCGCGACGTCGTCGCGCGCGTGGAAGGCCTGTTCGGCGTGCAGCTTGATCGCTGTCAGGGGCGTGCGCAGCTGATGCGCGGCATCGGCGATAAACTTGCGCTGCGCATCGAGTGCGAGATTCAACCGTTCGAGCAAGCCGTTGACCGCGCTGGTCAGCGGCCGGATTTCGCTCGGCACGTAAGTTTCATCGACCTGTTCGAGCGAATTGTGGGTTTGCTGGTTCAGCGAGTCGGCGAGCACGCCAAGCGGCCCCAGTTGCTGGTTGACGACACGCCAAACAATGATCGAGCCAACCAGCAGGAGGATCACGAGCGGCATCATGATCGCCGTGAGGAATTCGGCCGCCAGCCGATAGCGGCGCCCAAAACGCTGGCCGACCTCGATGATCAGCGGCCTTCCGTTGACACGTGGCGCCAGGACCTGGGCGACGCGCACGCTGTTGCCTTCGAACGTCGCATCGAACAGCGTGGCACGGTCCATCCTGCGCACGTCGGTGCCTTCGAGCGGCAAGCCCGCGCTACCGGCCAGTTCGATCTGGCCGTCCGAGACGCGGTAGACGAGTTGCTCGACGGGATCCGAGAACATTGCTTCGGCGAGCGAAGGAACGGTCTCGTCGGCGCGGTCGCCCGATACATGGACTTCCTGGGCGATTGCGGTCGCGAGGTCGGACAAGGAGCGGTCGACCACACGCTCGGTGTACTGAAGTGCGAGGCCGAACGCGATCAGCCCGCTGGCGAGCGCAAGCAGGGAAAAGGGTACCGCCAGTCTGCGCAGCAGCGAGCGGCGCAGGCTGGGAGCCGGACCGCTGCGTGCAGGCATGCGGTTCAGTGCTTAGGAGGCCGGCCGAATTTCTTGGAGCAGATAACCGAAGCCACGTACCGTGACGATTTCAACACGGCAGTTTTCTAGCTTGCGGCGCACGCGGTGCACATAGACTTCGATCGCGGTATCGCCAAGATCGCCGCCAAAGTGCGTCAGATGGTCCTGAAGCTGCGCCTTGCTGACGACGCGGCCATGGCGCAAGAGCAGCAGTTCGAGTACCGCGAACTCGCGCGGCGACAGCTCGAGGGCCTTTTCGCCGTTGAAGATGCGGCGATCGACGCCGGACAGACGCAGCCCGCCGAGCGTGACTTCCGGACGCGGCGCGTCGTTGTGCGGTCCGCTGCGGCGCATGACGGCACGAATCCGTGCTTCGAGTTCAGAAGGCTCGAAGGGCTTGATCATGTAGTCGTCGGCGCCACCGTTGAGACCCTGCACGCGGTCGTGCAGTTCGTCGCGGGCAGTCAGCACGATCACGGGGGTATGCCGATTGCCCTGGCGGAAGCGCGTGAGCAGCGTCATGCCGTCGATGCCGGGCAGGCCCAGATCGAGAATCACCAGTTCGTGTCGGTTCTGCGTCAGCGCTTGCTCGGCAAAAATGCCGTCGTGAACCATGTCGACGGTGAAGCCAGCCTGTTCGAGGCTGCTTTGGATACCCCGCGCGATCGGGCGGTCGTCTTCAATCAGCAGGAGTCGCATGTTATTCACTCAGTACAGTGTCGGGTGTTAGCCGGGAACCCGTTGCCCCTGCCGTGTGAATCCGGCAGATCCGGCGATATGCGCATTTGACGCGTTTTATTGTACAGCCCTGAAAATTCATTCCGCTTACGGTTTCTGTCGGGCTTTCAGGAGGCGTTGACCGCACGGGAGACCGCTTTCACGGCGAGGGGACACGATATCCGAACCTGTGAGAACGGGCAGCCGAGGCTAGGACCTGGTGGCGCCCGCCGACACTTTTTCGATGAATCGGGCGAGTTCGATGTCGCGCTGCGTAAGCCCGCTTGCCTCATGGGTCGACAAGGTGATTTCAACCTGGTTGTAGACGTTGAACCATTCCGGGTGGTGATTGAGTTCCTGGGCCTTGATGGCGATGCGCGTCATGAACCCGAATGCCGCATTGAAGTCTTCGAACTTGAACGACTTGTGCAGCGCATCGCGCCCGACCGTGGGTTCCCATCCCGGCAGTTCGGCCAGCGTCGATTTACGTTCTTCCGCCGTGAGTTTGGTGATCATCGGGTGAACCTCCTTTGGCTCGCACGTCCTGTCAGGCATCTCGCCAACGACAGCATATGCCTCATTGTTTCACGAGCCCCCATCAAACGTCACCGTCGTCGAGCCAGCCTTCCCCGGTGCCGCGCTGGATCACGCAATCGCTCACCAGTACGTCGCCTGCCCGGTAGGGCTCACGCGTTGCGGCCTGTTGGAAGACGGCGCCCAAGTCCTGCTGAACTGCCTCGAAAAGCTGTTCGAAGCTATCGATAACGAAATACGTCTTCTGGACGGTGTCGATTCGGTACCGGGTGTTGACGACTCGTGAGAGGTCGAACGCCAGGCGGTTCGGCGCGTCGGATTCGAGGCTGTAGATTGATTCGGTCCGGCTCGATGCGATCCCCGCACCATAGATCTTGAGGCCAGCCGCGGCCGATGCGTCGCGAATCAAGCCGAACTCGACCGTGTACCAGTAGAGCCGGGCGAGCATCGGCAACACGCCAAGCTTCACCGCAGCCAGGCCTTGCTGACCATAGAGCTGCATATAGTCGGCGAAGACCGGATCGGACAACAGCGGCACATGGCCGTACAAGTCGTGAAAACAGTCGGGTTCTTGCAGGTAATCGAGCTTGTCGCGCCCGCGCATCCACCATGTCACGGGGAAACGGCGGTTGGCAAGGTGATCGAAGAAGACCTCGTCGGGCACGAGACCGGGCACGGCCACGATTTGCCAGCCCGTCGCCGGCATCAGCTTGCCGCTGAGCGCATCGAAATTCGGAATCCGATCCGGCGCGAGGCCCAGGCGATCGATGCCTCGCAGGAACGGTTCGCAGACGCGTCCGCGCAGCAGTGTCGTCTGACGCGCGTAGAGCTCCTGCCAGACGGTATGGTCGGCAATCGAGTAGCGCTCATAGGGCTGATCGATCGTGAAGTCGGCGCGCGTGACGAGTCCGGCGTCGAATTGTTCGTGAAGCTTTTCGGTAACGAGGGCAGACATGGCGATTCCCCAAAACGGGCCCCTTCGGGTTTCCGCGTGTTTCCCATCGGATTTCTCCAACGTGCTCGCGGAGTTGCCGCAAGCGTGTTGCGAGCTGCGGTCACGTCTGTCAGTGTAGAGCGTCATCCACGCGGTTTTGGCGCAAAGTACGTGGATTTTTGTCAGACTATGCGATACTGCCGCATCGGAATGTCGTTAAATGCGGAGCATGCACATGATTGATCTCGACCACTTCGACCTCGCGCTGCTCGAGGTGCTCCAGCGCTACGGACGGGCCACTCATCAGCAACTCGGTGAACAGGTGCCTCTCTCGGCATCGCAGATCGGTCGCCGGCTGCAAAGGCTCGAGGCGATCGGGGTGATCGATGGCTACCGCGTCGTACTCCGTCCCGAAACGCTTGGACTCGGGGTGACGGCGTTCACGAGCTTGAAGCTCAAGCACCACGGCGACTCCGTGATCGAGCAGTTCCAACAGCAGATCGAAGTGCTGCCCGAGGTGCTGGAGTGCCATGCGGTAGTCGGCGATGCCGACTACCTGCTGCGGATCGTCGCACCCGACCTCAACGCGTTGTCGGCTTTTGTGATGAAAAAGCTGATGCGTGTGCCGGGCGTGGACAGTGTCCGCTCGAATATCGTGTTGACGACGTTCAAACGTTCCGGTCCGTTGCCGCTGGGACATCTGTCGGCCGGCGCGCGCGGCAACGGCGGACCCGAGCGCCGGACCTAGACGAGACTGGCCGCCCGCAGGGAATCGACCGGACAGGCTCGAGCCTGCGGCCCTGTCCACCCGCTCAAAACTGTCAACGGGCCGGCGGCCAAGCCGCGGCTTCGATTTCGTCCGTTTCCTCCACGGCCGAGCCGCGGTCGTAGTGCGGGTCGAGCAGGTCGACATAGGAAAGCGACACCAGATCGCGCTCCGACACGCCGAGCTGCTCGAACATCGCGCGCGCTTCGCGGTGACCCGATTCTTCGTCTTCGTTCTGTTCGAGCACGACTTCGAGTTCCAGGAAAGCGCCGAGCGAATCGACCCGGTCGAGATGAATTCGCGTTCGGCCCACCAGGTAGACGGTGCGTTCCTTCGAGACGATGCTGCGCACCTTGAGCGCCGCGGCGAGCAGGGCCTGCATCGCATCGGGATCGCTGACCGGGCTTTTTTGGTAGAACGAAACCTTCGGACCGTCGCGGTCGTCGCGTTGATAGAAAATCAGCTCGGCGCGCTGGCCGTCATCAAAGCGGCGCAGCTTGAGGCGTCCGGATGCCACCTGAAAGAACGTGTCCTCCTGACGGAAATGCATCGGGTCGTGTTCGGCCAGCGCGGCGGCGCGGTCGCGCAATCCGTCGTAGTCCCGAGCATGTGCTTTGATTTCGATATTACGTGCCATGAAGTTCTCCAGTCAGCGAGCACACAGTGTACCGAATCGATTGTGACGCGAATGCAAGTTCGTCGCGATGCAGGTTTGCTCAAATCGATCGTATTAGCAGTACGTACGTATAAGCTGATGGCCCGGGCGGTGCACATCGGCGATAGTCGCAGTGTCCATCAAATAGGGAGGTGCCTGCGATGCTTGCAAGAATTCAGTCGTTTTTTTCACGCGAGTATCGTCCGCTGCCCACGCGCCCCGTCGCCGACGCTTCGAATCCTGCGCCGCCGACTCAAGCCGATGCGGGTGCCGCACGCGGTGCCGCCGACGCGCTTGCACGCTGGACCGAGATCATCGAACATCGTGCCGAAGCGGATCCCGTATTCCATCGCATCGACGTTGCCGAGTGTCTGGGTGCTGCGATTCGCGCGATCGGCACCCCGGCCTGCGAGCGGCCCGTGTATGAAATCGGCCGCCTCCTCGGCTCAGCTCACCTGCTGCAAGCCGTGATGGTCGCCAGCAGCCCGGTGGCTGTCGAGTACAGTAGATTTGCCGAGGACATCCAGACAGCCTATCTTGTCGCGCTGGGAATGGCGCTCTCGCATGACTGCCTCCAGGCGCAAGAAGTGCTGGATCTTCTGGTGGGGCGGGCCGGGAGGGCACGGACCAACGTACCGATGGTGATCCCCGCTTATGCGCACCACGTCCTTTCGCTTGCCACGATTTCAGAACGACACGCCTTTACGTTCGCGAAGATGGTCGATCACGCGATTTGCAAGAACGAGCGGGACGACAGCGATCGCGCTGTCAGGTTGCACGTGCGCAGGGACCTGCTCGTTCACAAGGGCTACGGAGCGATGGGCCGCAGTAATTTTTATTCGGCGCTCGCCCTGGGCGAGCCTTCCCTGGATCATGCACGCCTGCTACGTATGCTCGTGGTGTTTGATTTGCTGCCCTTGCCCGCCGAACTGGCGCTCAAAGGGGGGCGGCGTGGCCGGGATCTGGAGGCAGTGCTCACCGCGCTGATGTCCCCGTCGTGTGAGGAGCTCCGGGGCACACCGCAGGAAGAAGTGGAAGCACTGTTGAACTCGTTCGAGTCCTCCCTTTTCCCCGCCAGCCTCGAGACCTTACGCGAGCAGCACCGCACGAGGATCGAGCTCGCCTCGGCGCGTGCGAGAGAACTGGAGGACGCGCTCATGGCGACCGGCCTGCGGTGAGTACAGCGGGCCGCCACATTGGAAAATGCCCCAACGGACTCGCCAGCGACTAAGATCGTCGTAACGACAAACGGATAAAATGGAGACGACGGTGGCACACCATGAAGGCGACTTCGACTATGTAATCGTTGGCGCGGGCACGGCGGGCTGCGTGCTGGCGAACCGGTTGAGCGCCGACCCCTCGGTCAGCGTGCTGCTGCTCGAGGCGGGCGGCAAGGACGACTATCACTGGATCCACATCCCCGTCGGTTATCTTTATTGCATCGACAATCCCCGCACCGACTGGCGGTACAAGACCCTGGCCGAGCCGGGGCTCAACGGGCGCTCGCTCGGTTACCCGCGCGGCCGCGTACTCGGCGGTTCGTCGTCGATCAACGGCATGATCTATATGCGCGGTCAGCGCGAGGACTATGACGCTTGGGCACGGCTGACGGGTGATGCCGCCTGGTCGTGGGACGCGGTGCTGCCGGTGTTCAAGCGCAGCGAGGACCATCATGGCGGTGCGAATGCGTGGCACGGGTTGGGCGGGGAATGGGCCGTGCGCAAGCAGCGGCTACGCTGGAAGATTCTCGACGCGTTTTCGAGTGCGGCCGCTCAGGCCGGCATTCCGGCGATCGACGATTTCAACCGCGGCGACAATTTCGGGGTCTCGTATTTCGACGTGAACCAGAAGGGCGGCCTGCGCTGGAGTGCAGCCAAAGGCTTTCTGCGTCCGGCGTCCAAACGACCGAACCTGACGATCATCACCGGTGCGCATGCGACCCGGCTCATGCTCGCGCCGGCTGAGGTCGATGAATGCGATGAGCACGGCGCAGGCGGCGGCATCAAAGGAAGTACCGCTGGCGGTTCCAGCGCTTCGTCCGGCGCGGCGACAGCAGGAGGGGCTCCCCGCACCAAAGCCGGTACGGGTCATGCGGCGCGCACGGCGAAGCCTGGCAGCGCGCCCACGCGTTGCTGCGGGGTCGAATTCTTAGGAGGCGGCGAGCTGCGTTTTGCCCGTGCGCGCCGTGAGGTTCTGATGGCGGCCGGTGCGATCAATTCGCCGCAATTGCTCGAAGTATCGGGCATTGGTGATGCCGACCGGCTTGGCCGCCTGGGTATTCCCGTCATGCAGCCCTTGTCTGGAGTCGGGGAGAATCTCCAGGATCATCTTCAACTACGCATGAGTTTCAAGGTCAGCCATGTCGCGACGCTCAATACGATGAGCGCCCGCTGGTGGGGCAAGCTGGCGATCGGCATGCGCTACGCGCTGTTGCGTTCCGGACCGATGTCGATGGCGCCGTCGCAGCTCGGTGCGTTTGCGCGTTCGGGCCTCGATTCGTCGGGACGGGCGGATCTTGAATACCACGTACAGCCCTTGTCGCTCGATCGCTTCGGCGAGCCCCTGCATGCTTTCGATGCTTTCACGGCCTCGGTCTGCCATGTGCGGCCGACATCGCGGGGCAGTGTGCACATCGTTTCGGCCGACCCTTTGATCGCGCCCGCGATCGCACCGAACTACCTGAGTACGGAGTACGACCGGCAGGTCGCCGCGAAGGCGATCCAGCTGACCCGGCGTATCGCGGCAAGCGAAGCGCTCGCACCGTATCGGCCCGAGGAATACAAGCCGGGTCCGCAGTATCAGACCGATGCCGAACTCGCCGAAGCGGCCGGGGCCATCGGTACGACGATTTTTCATCCGGTTGGCACGTGCCGCATGGGGCGCCCGGACGATCCGGGCACGGTCGTCGACAGCCGCTTGCGCGTGCTCGGCGTCGACGGGCTGCGCGTCGTCGATGCATCGGTGATGCCGACGATCACGTCGGGCAACACCAATTCACCGACCTTGATGATCGCCGAGCGTGCGGCCCGGATGATCCTCGAGGGCGACATCGCACCCGCCCGGGCCGAAGCTGTCGAGCCGCTTGCAGAGGCGTCAGGGTCGACGCTTGCTTCGACGCTTACGTCGAATTAACTAAGTGCAAATACCGATGAGGCTCACGCGGTCTCGTGCGCGACAATCGGCCACTCTGGTTGGCCCACCCATCCGTCAATCCGGCAGGACACATGGTGCACAACGACACGATCCTGGAGACGCGGGGTCTGACCAAGGAATTTCGCGGTTTCACGGCGGTTCGCGATGTCGATCTGCGCGTGCGCCGCGGCAGCATTCACGCGTTGATCGGGCCGAACGGCGCGGGCAAGACGACTTGCTTCAATCTGCTTACCAAGTTTCTCGTACCCACACGCGGCCAGATCGTCTTCAACGACGTTGACATCACGCGTGAGCGATCGTCGCAGATCGCGCGGCGGGGGGTCATACGCTCGTTCCAGATTTCCGCGGTGTTTCCCCATATGACGGTCCTGCAGAATGTGCGCATCGGGCTGCAGCGTCAGCTCGGCACGGCGTTTCAGTTCTGGCGCAGCGAACGTTCGCTCGCGGTGCTCGATGCGCGTGCGCTTGAATTGCTCGATGAAGTCGGACTCACGGACTATGCGCAACTGCGCGCAGTCGAGTTGCCATATGGCCGCAAGCGCGCGCTCGAGATCGCGACGACGCTCGCGATGGAACCCGAACTGATGCTGCTCGACGAACCGACGCAGGGCATGGGTCACGAGGATGTCGATCGCGTCACGACGCTGATCCGCAAGGTGGCAGTCGGCCGCACGGTACTCATGGTCGAGCACAATATGAATGTGATCGCGGGAATCTCCGACACGATCACGGTCCTGCAGCGCGGCGAGATTCTCGCCGAAGGCAGCTATGCCGAGGTATCGAAGAATCCGCAGGTGATCGAGGCCTATATGGGCAGCACCGACGCGACATTGCAGGGAGCGCACGCATGAATCATGTCGAGGCGCATGCCGATGCCGGGCGGCAAGGGGACACGCTTTCGCCATCGCGGCGTGCGGGGGACAGGGCGGGTGGACGGGATGCATCCTCAGGCGCCGGTGTACCCGATGCATCGCTCGAACTTCGCGGCCTCGAAGCCTGGTACGGTGAATCGCATATCCTGCATGGAGTCGATCTGAGCGTGAGGCGCGGTGAAGTCGTCACGCTGCTCGGCCGTAATGGGGCGGGCCGCACGACGACGCTGCGCGCAATTCTGGGGCTCACGGGCAGGCGCAAGGGATCGATCCGGATCAGCGGGCAGGAAACGATTGGCTTACCGACGCATCGGATTGCCCCGCTTGGGGTCGGCTATTGTCCGGAGGAGCGCGGTATTTTCTCGAGTCTTTCGTGCGAGGAAAATCTGCTGTTGCCCCCCGTGCTCGTCAAGGGCGAGGCGGCGCGTAATGCGATGTCGCTCGACGAAATCTATTCGATGTTTCCGAACCTGCAAGAGCGCCGCACGAGCCAGGGTACGCGGCTGTCAGGGGGCGAACAGCAGATGCTGGCGGTCGCCCGGATTCTGCGGACCGGTGCGAACCTGCTGCTGCTCGACGAGATTTCCGAAGGCCTTGCGCCGGTAATCGTCCAGGCATTGGCCCGGATGATCGTGACGCTCAAGGCACGGGGCTTTACGGTCGTGATGGTCGAACAGAATTTCCGGTTCGCCGCGCCGCTTGCCGATCGCTTCTATGTGATGGAGCACGGCCGGATCGTCGAACATTTTCCGGCGCGCGATCTTGACGCGAAAATGCCGGTGCTGCACGAATTGTTGGGGGTCTGACACGCCGGCGGCGATGTCGGCCCATGCATCGACGTCTGTCTGCATGGGGCATCGCAGCGGGCTTGTTCGGCCAGCACCAGAATGATCAATAGACCGATTGGAGGAGACCACGGTGATGAAACGCAATGCACTTGCAACAGCTCTCGGCGCAGTCGTGGGGATGGTCGGCACGATCGCCGCGATGCCTGCGCATGCGGACGACGGTAGCGTCAAGGTCGGATTGATCACCGACATGTCAGGACTCTATGCGGATATCGACGGGGCCGGCGGTGCGGAGGCGATCCGCATGGCGATCGCGGACTTCGGCGGTAAGGTGCTGGGCAAGCCGATCGAGTTCGTTTCGGCCGATCACCAGAACAAGGCGGATATCGCGGCGTCGAAGGCGCGAGAATGGTTCGACCGCGACGGGGTGACGCTGTTGATCGGCGGCACGAACTCGGCGGCGGGTCTTTCGATGAATACGGTCGCGGGTGAGAAGAAGAGGGTCTACATCAACATCGGGGCGGGTGCCGATACGATGACCAACGAGCAGTGCACGCCTTATACGATTCACTATGCCTACGACACGATGGCGCTTGCGCGCGGCACGGGTTCGGCGGTGGTCAAGCGCGGCGGCAAGTCGTGGTTCTTCCTGACGGCGGACTATGCATTCGGTAAGTCGCTCGAGAAGAATACCGCGGCGGTTGTCAAGTCGGCGGGTGGCACGGTGGTCGGCGATGTGCTCCATCCGCTCAATGCTTCGGATTTCTCATCATTCCTGTTGCAGGCGCAATCTTCGAAGGCGCAAATCCTGGGTCTTGCGAACGCGGGTGGGGACACGGTCAACGCGATCAAGGCGGCGAAGGAATTCGGCATCAACAAGACGATGCAGCTCGCGGGCCTGCTGATGTTCATCTCGGATGTGCACAGTCTCGGCCTCGAGGCGACTCAGGGAATGTATGTGACGGACAGCTGGTACTGGAACAAGGACGACGCGACGCGCAAGTTCTCGCAACGCTTCTTCGACAAGACGCGCAAGGAGCCGACGAGTGTCCAGGCCGCCGATTACTCGGCGGTGACGACGTATCTGAAGGCGGTGCAGGCGGTGGGATCGACGGACGCCGACAAGGTGATGGCTCAGCTCAAGAAGACGAAGATCGACGACTTCTATGCGCACGGCGGTTATGTGCGCCAGGACGGTGTCATGGTCCATGACATGTATCTGATGCAGGTCAAGAAGCCGAGCGAGTCGAAGGCGCCGTGGGACTACTACAACGTGGTCGAGACGATTCCGGGCGAACAGGCCTACGGGACCAAGGCGGAAACGCGTTGCGCGCTGTGGAAATGATGCACTGAGCGATGGAAATCCTCGGCATTCCGCTCTCTGCGCTGTTGAGCCAGCTGCTGCTCGGGCTGGTCAATGGCTCGTTCTACGCGATCCTGAGTCTTGGGCTTGCGGTGATCTTCGGCCTTTTGAATGTCATCAACTTCGCACATGGCGCCACGTTCATGCTGGGCGCCATGTGTGCGTGGATGGGGCTCAATTATTTCGGCCTGCCTTACTGGGTGATGTTGGTGGTGGCGCCGGTGGTGGTCGGGCTGCTCGGCATGGTGTTTGAGCGCACGATGCTGCGCTGGATCTACCGGCTCGATCATCTCTATGGGCTGCTACTGACGTTCGGACTCACGCTGGTGGTCGAGGGGATATTTCAGTCGATCTACGGCTCGTCGGGCCAGCCCTACAGCGGGCCTGAGCTACTGGCGGGCGCGACGGATCTCGGCTTCATGATGCTGCCGAACTATCGCGCGTGGGTGGTGGTCGCGTCGCTGGGCGTGTGTTTCGCGACGTGGTATCTGATCGAAAGGACGCGGCTCGGGGCCTATCTCCGTGCGGGTACGGAGAATCCGCGGCTGGTCGAGGCGTTCGGTATCAATGTGCCGCTGATGGTGACGTTGACTTATGGCTTCGGGGTCGCGCTGGCGGCGTTCGCAGGTGTGCTCGCGGCGCCGGTCATGCAGGTGTCGGCCTTGATGGGTCAGCCCATGATCATCACGGTGTTCGCGGTGGTGGTGATCGGGGGGATGGGATCGATCTTCGGGGCGATCGTGACGGGTCTCGGGCTCGGGGTGATCGAGGGGTTCACGCGGGTGTTCTATCCGCAGGGGTCGGCGACGGTGGTGTTCGTGATCATGGCGCTGGTGTTGCTGGTGCGTCCCGCGGGGCTATTCGGCAAGGAGCGATAGGAAGGCGATGATCAAGAAGACTTTGTATGCGCTGCTGCTTGTGGTGTTGGTCGCGGCGCCGTTCGTGGGGGTCTATCCGGTCTTCGTGATGAAGGTGCTGTGCTTCGCGTTGTTTGCGTCGGCCTTCAATCTGTTGATCGGGTATACGGGCCTGTTGTCGTTCGGGCATGCGGCGTTCCTGGCGAGTGCAGGCTATACGACGGGTTATTTGATCAAGACGTATGGCTTGACGCCTGAACTCGGTGTACTCGCGGGCACGCTGGTGGCGCTGGTGCTGGGGCTCGTCGCGGGAGTGTTCGCGATCCGGCGGCAGGGCATCTATTTCGCGATGGTCACGCTGGCGCTTGCGCAGTTGTTGTATTTCATTTTTCTCCAGGCGCCGTTCACGGGGGGCGAGGACGGTTTGCAGGGGGTGCCGCGAGGCCGTCTGTTCGGCGTGTTGGATCTGGGTTCGGATCTCACGCTCTACTACGTGGTGCTGGTGGTGGTCGCGCTGGCGTTCGGTCTGATCGTACGTATTGTGCATTCGCCATTCGGGCAGGTTTTGACAGCGATCCGGGAGAACGAGGGGCGGGCGATATCGCTGGGTTATCGCAGTGATGCGTTCAAGTTGCTGGCTTTTGTTTTGTCGGCGGGTCTGGCTGGGCTCGCAGGCGCGCTCAAGACGCTCGTGCTGGGTTTCGAGACGCTCGGTGATGGTCACTGGACGATGTCGGGTCTGGTCGTGCTGATGACGCTTGTGGGGGGCATGGGCACGCTGTTCGGACCATTGGTGGGTGCGCTGGTGATCGTGGCGCTCGAGGACAGGCTTGGGGATATCGGTAACGGGCTGGCATCGGTTACTGGAGTCGATGCTTTTCGTTCGCTGGGGGACTCGGTGACGACAGTGACGGGCTTGATCTTCATTGTCTGTGTGCTGGCGTTCCGGCGGGGGATCGTGGGGGAGGTGGTGGCGCGTGTAAGGATTTTGGATAGTGGTGTGCAGGGTGTGACGAAGGAACATGGGTGATGTGTGTGCGGGGTGGTTACAGGCGGGGTTTGGGGGCAGGGTGTGTGGCCCGGGTGGATTGTGGTCGCTGGGACTTGGGGCTTGGGCTTGGGACATACCCTAGCGGGTGGATGGCGAATGAGGGGGTGGGGTGCTGGAAACGTTTGCCCACGGGGCACGGCGGCGCCAAAGCGGTGCGCTCTTCGCGGCATTGCACCACCTAGGGTAAATGCTAGGTTGCTGGGGGTGTGATGCTTGTTTAATCTTCGAGCCAGTTCGATGCACTGCATTTTGAGGTGGGGAACGAGGAGACAAATAGGGTATTAAGCCCGCGAAAAAAGCGCTGTTGGAGATTCCAACAGCGCTTTTTTATTTGTTGGTCGTGATTTCACAATGGGAAGGTATGGCCAAGGTGCTCGCTATGTGGACGTGTGCGGGTCTGGTGAGGCGATCTGGCGGTGGTTTAGGTAGCCTGAAGGAATTTCGAAGCGTGAGCCGATATGGCTCGCGCTTTTTTATTGCCTGTAGATTCTGGCAGGGGTTGCGGTAGCTGGGAGTGAACTGGTAAATATGTTTTTGTCTTGGTTGTGGCTGTTAATTAAATAAATTAATTGATTGAGTTTTTGTGGGGGGGTTTATGGTTTTTGGAAAAAATTCTGATCAGAACATGGGGAAAGGGATGAGGGTTCGCGATTGGGTATACGGGGTGGGGGTGGCGGGTGTGTTGCTTTGCGGCAGCGGATTGGCGGTTGCGCAGGTGAAGATCGGGGTAGTGGTATCGGCGACGGGGCCGGCTGCCTCGCTGGGCATTCCGGAGAAGAATACGATCGCGCTTTTGCCGGCGAAGGTGGCTGGGAAGTCGGTGGAATACATTGTTCTGGACGATGCGACGGATGTGACGAAGGCGGTTCAGGACACGCACAAGCTGATCAGTGAGGATCATGTGGACGCGATCATCGGGTCGACGGTGACGCCGAACTCGCTGGCCATGCTGGATGTTGCGGCGGGCGCGCATACGCCGATGATTTCGATGGCGGCGTCAGAAGGGATCATTGCGCCGATGGATGACAAGCGGGCTTGGGCATTCAAGACGCCTCAGAACGATAGTTTGATGGCGGAGGCGATTGCTGCGCATATGGCGGGGCAGGGTGTTCGCACGGTGGGGTTTATTGGTTTTGCGGATGCGTATGGGGAGAGCTGGCTCAAGGAATTGACGGGGGCGGCGGCTCGGCATGGCATCAAGGTTGTGGCGAGCGAGCGTTACCAGCGGGGGGATACGTCGGTGACGGGGCAGGTGCTCAAGATCGTGAGTGTGAATCCGGATGCTGTCTTGATCGGGGCGTCGGGGACGCCGGCGGCTTTGCCTGAACGGGCGCTCAAGGAGCGGGGTTACAAGGGGAAGCTGTATCAGACGCATGGTGTGGCGAACAACGATTTCCTGCGGGTCTGCGGGCGGGATTGTGATGGGACGTTGTTGCCGGCGGGGCCGTTGCTTGTGGCGGATCAACTGCCGGATTCGAATCCGGTCAAGGCTGCGGCGCTGGGGTATAAGGCGGCTTACGAGAAGGCTTATGGGGTGGGGTCGATTTCTACGTTTGGGGGGCATGCCTGGGATGCGGGGCAACTGCTTGCTCATTCGATACCGGAGGCATTGAAGAAGGGACAGCCGGGGACTGAAGCGTTTCGGGTGGCTTTGAGGGATGCGTTGGCTAGTCAGAAGGATCTTGCGGTTTCGCAAGGGGTCATGAATATGACGGCCACTGACCACAATGGATTCGATAACCGTGCTCGGGTGATGGTTGAGATCAAGGACGGGAAGTGGGTGTTGTTGCAGGATAAGTAGGTGGATGGGGGCATTTTTGTATAGGGACGTTGGTGGTCCCTTGGACGGTCTTCGCTGCCCCGCTTGCGCCCAGCCAGGTGGTCAGAGCGGGGCTGCTCGCCCTCCGCGGAACACGCTACGTGCGACCGGCCCCGCTCCGCCCACCCACTCGGCCCCATTTCGCGGCGGTCAATGCCACGAGGTTCGCGTTGTTGGTGGTATAGCGGAGTCTGCAGGGTGATTTGTCGCCATCTTCGCTGTCCTGTCTAATTGTCTTCGCTGCCCCGCCAAAGTCCAGCCAGGCGGCCAGAGCGGGGCCGCTCGCCCTCCATGGAACACACTGCGTGCGACCGGCCCCGCTCCGTCCACCCACTCGGTCCCATTCCGCGCTGATCAAGGCCACATAGTTTGCGTTGGTGAATAGCGGAGTCTGCAGGGTGATTTGTCGCCATCTTCGCTGTCCTGTCTATGGTCTTCGCTGGCCCGCCTAAGTCCAGCCAGGTGGCCAGAGCGGGGCCGCTCGCCCTCCGTGGAACACACTGCGTGCGACCGGCCCCGCTCCGTCCACCTACTCGGTCCCATTCCGCGCTGGTCAATGCCAGGTGGTTCGCGTTGTGGAATAGGTGAGTAGGCGGTGTGGGTTTGTGTCGGACTTCGCTGCCCCGTCTGAGTCCAGCCAGGCGGCCAGAGCGGGGCCGCTCGCCCTCCGTGGAACACACTGCGCGCGACCGGCCCCGCTCCATCCGCCCACTCAGCCCCATTCCGCGCTGGTCATTGCCACGTGGTTTGCGTTGGTGGAATACGTGGTCGGTGGTGTGGGTTTGTCGCGGTCTTAGCTGCCCCGCCTAAGTCCAGCCAGGCAGCCAGAGCGGGGCGGCGTGCCCTTCGTCGAACACACTGCGTGCGACCGACCCCGCTCCGTCCACCCACTCGGCCCCACTCCGCACTGGTCAATGCCTGGTGGTTCGCGTTGGTGGAATAGGTAAGTCCATGGTGTGGGTTTGTCACGGTCTTGGCTGTCCCGCCAAAGTCCAGCCAGGTGGACGGAGCGGGGCCGCATTCCGCGCTGGTCAACGCCATGTGTAGGAAGCGGTTTACGAGTCTCGGGTGTGTTTCACGTGGAACACTGCGGTTGTTCGTTGACGTTTTCTCATGCGTCAAATCCTTTGGGTCGCGATGCGCTCATTGCGTAAACCATAAAGGAAATTGACGCTGTTTCACGTGAAACACCGTGGCCAAACGGTCATAAGTCGTAACCGCCAACGACTGCGCAGAACTGCTCCGTTATAATTCGCCTACATTTTTCAACCGGTCCGGGCGCTTGCGCGGAGCCATCATGCTTTATCCCACTGAATTTGACGTGATCGTGGTCGGCGGCGGCCACGCTGGAACCGAGGCGGCGCTTGCCTCGGCACGGATGGGCAGCAAAACTTTGCTGCTCACGCACAACATCGAGACGCTCGGTCAGATGAGCTGCAATCCGTCGATTGGCGGTATTGGCAAGGGTCATCTGGTCAAAGAGGTCGATGCGCTTGGCGGGGCAATGGCGGCGGCGACGGATGAGGCGGGGATTCAGTTCCGGATCTTGAATTCGTCCAAGGGGCCGGCAGTACGTGCGACGCGCGCACAGGCGGACCGTGTTCTGTACCGGAAGGCGATTCGCACGCGGCTCGAAAATCAGCCGAATCTCTGGCTTTTTCAGCAAGCGGTCGATGATCTGATCGTCGAGGGCGATCGGGTGGTGGGGGCGGTGACGCAGGTCGGGGTGAGTTTTCGCGCGCGCGCGGTGGTGCTCACGGCGGGCACGTTTCTCGATGGCAAGATTCATGTGGGCCTCAACAACTATGTGGGGGGCCGTGCGGGTGATCCTGCGTCGGTGTCGCTTTCGGCTCGTCTGAAGGAGCTCAAGCTGCCGCAAGGGCGGCTGAAAACGGGCACGCCGCCACGTATCGATGGGCGGACAATCGACTTTTCGAAGCTTGAGGAACAACCGGGAGATCTCGATCCGGTGCCGGTCTTCTCTTTCACAGGTCGGGCTGAGCAGCATCCGCAGCAGCTGCCTTGCTGGATCACGCATACGAATGCGCGGACGCACGAGATCATTCGAGGCGGTCTGGACCGCTCGCCGATGTACACGGGTGTCATCGAAGGGGTGGGGCCGCGGTATTGCCCTTCGATTGAGGACAAGATTCACCGCTTTGCGGGCAAGGAGTCGCATCAGATTTACCTTGAGCCGGAAGGGCTCACGACGAATGAGTTCTATCCGAACGGAATTTCGACGAGCCTGCCTTTTGATGTCCAGCTAGAGCTGGTTCATTCGATGGTGGGGTTGGAGCACGCGCATATCCTGCGGCCGGGCTACGCGATCGAATATGACTATTTCGATCCGCGCGGGCTCAAGGCCTCGCTCGAAACCAAGGTGATCAATGGCCTGTTTTTTGCCGGGCAGATCAACGGAACGACGGGGTATGAGGAGGCGGCCGCCCAAGGGCTGCTCGCAGGCCTGAATGGTGCGCTTCATGCGCAGGGGGGGGATGCGTGGGTGCCGCGCCGGGATCAGGCTTATCTCGGGGTGCTGGTCGATGACTTGGTCACGCGAGGGGTGTCGGAGCCGTATCGGATGTTCACGAGTCGGGCGGAGTATCGGCTCAGTCTGCGTGAAGACAATGCGGATATGCGATTGACGGAGATCGGGCGCGAGCTGGGTTGTGTCGATGATCGTCGGTGGAACGTTTTCGAGGCGAAGCGGGATGCTGTTTCACGTGAAACAGCGCGGCTTCGTGCGACCTGGGTCAATCCGAAGACGTTGCCGGTGGCAGATGCGGAGGGGTTGCTGGGAAAGGCGATCGAGCATGAGCACAATCTTGCGGACTTGTTGAAGCGTCCCGGGGTGAGTTACGCATCGCTCATGGCCTTGCGTGGCGGGGAGTTTGCGCCGTCTGGGCCGCTCGCGGAATCGCTTGTTGGGGATGCGGCGATCGAGGCGCAGATTCGGGAGCAGATCGAGATCGGTATCAAGTACCAGGGCTATATCGATCGGCAGGCAGGGGAGATCGAGCGCAATGAGGCTCATGAGAGCACGCGCCTCCCTGTCGATCTCGATTACGCGGAGGTTCGGGGGCTGTCGTTCGAGGCGCGTCAGAAGCTGAATCAGTTCAAGCCGGAAACGATAGGGCAGGCCTCGCGTATTTCGGGCATTACGCCTGCGGCGATCTCTTTGTTGATGGTGCATTTAAAGAAGGGGCTGGGTCGTCGTGGGGCGGCCGATGCCCTGGCCGGGGATCTGGCGGCCGCGGAGGGTGGGACGGCTAGTGGGCGATCGGTTCAATGATGGGCGGGGCTCATCGGAATGGCGCGGCAACCAGTGATGTCGGGGTTCTGGCAGGTTTGCTCGGGGACGGAATTGCGGCTCTCGGGCTGGAGCTCAACGCCAGGCAGCGCCAGCAGCTACTGGACTATGTGGCCTTGCTCGGTAAGTGGAACGCGGTCTACAACTTGACGGCGATCCGCGATCCGAGGCAGATGGTGATACAGCACATTCTCGACTCGCTGGCGATCGTTCCGCATCTTGTTGGGGGCGACGGGGCTCATGTTCTGGATGTGGGCTCGGGCGGTGGGCTGCCGGGGGCGGTGCTTGCGATTGTCGAGCCGCGCTGGCAGGTCACGCTAAACGATATCGTCCAAAAGAAGAGTGCGTTCCAGACTCAGGTGAAGGGATCACTCGGGCTCGCGAATCTTTCGGTGGTCAACGGACGGGTGGAGTCGTTGTGGCCGGATACCGGGGCGGCGCGGGGCTTCGATTTGATTGTTTCTCGTGCGTTCGCGGAACTGGTGGACTTCGTCGCGTTGGCGCGTGGGGCGCTGGCTCCGGAAGGTAGGCTCTGGGCGATGAAGGGTGTGCGCCCGGAGGACGAGATCGCGCGCCTGCCGGCGGACGCGGAGGTGGTTCAGGTAATCAGGCTGAATGTGCCGGCGCTCGATGCTGAGCGGCATCTGGTCGAAATTCGAATTCAATCGCATCGTTGAGCAACCGGACTAGCGGAATGAAGATTTTTTGCGTCGCGAACCAGAAGGGCGGGGTTGGCAAGACGACTACGAGTGTGAATCTCGCTGCGAGCCTTGCGTCGCATGGTCAGCGTGTCCTACTGATCGATCTCGATCCGCAGGGGAATGCGACGATGGGCAGCGGGATCGACAAGAGTCTGTGTGAAACGACGGTCTATGAGGTGCTGGTCGACGGGGCCTCGATTGCGGATGCGGCGGTGAAGGCGGATGCGGCGGGTTATGACGTGCTGCCGTCGAACCGTGAGCTCGCGGGTGCGGAGATCGAGTTGGTTGGGCTCGATTCACGCGAAAAGCGTCTCAAGCAGTCGCTTGCGGAACTCGACGGCAGGTATGACTTTGTATTGATCGACTGCCCGCCGGCGCTGTCGCTGTTGACGCTGAACGGGCTTTGCGCGGCCAATGGGGTGATCATCCCGATGCAATGTGAGTACTTCGCGCTCGAGGGTCTCTCTGACCTGGTCAATACGATCAAGCAGGTTCATGCGAATCTGAACCGGGATCTGCAGGTCATCGGCTTGCTGCGGGTCATGTTTGATCCCCGGGTCACGCTTCAACAGCAGGTGTCGGAACAGTTGAAGCAGCACTTCGGGGACAAGGTCTTCAACGCGGTGATCCCGCGCAATGTGCGGCTCGCAGAGGCGCCGAGCTATGGTTTGCCGGGTATTGTTTTCGACAAGTCGTCGCGTGGGGCACAAGCGTACTTGCAGTTCGGCACGGAGATGATCAACCGGATCCGTACGCTCTAGGGTCGAGTGGGGTCTGCATCGAAAGATATTTGTAATAAACGATATTCCGAGCGAATCGCCATGAATGCAGCAGTCAAGAAGAAGGGCCTCGGCCGGGGTCTCGAAGCGTTGTTGGGCGGTAGCGCCGACATCACGGAGGCGGTTCGCCAGGATGGGGTGCCGACCACGTTGCCGTTGAGCCGGCTGCAGGCGGGCAAGTATCAGCCGCGAACGCGCATGGACGAAGGGGCGCTGCAGGAGCTCGCGGCGAGCATTCGAGCGCAAGGTCTGATGCAGCCGATTCTGGTGCGCGGGGTAAGTGACGAGAAGTTCGAGATCATCGCGGGGGAACGGCGGTTTCGGGCGGCGCGTATCGCGGGGCTCAGCGAGGTGCCGGTGCTCGTAAAGGATGTGTCGGATCAGGCGGCCGCGGCAATGGCGCTGATCGAGAACATTCAACGCGAAGATCTGAATCCGCTTGAGGAGGCGCAGGGGATTCAGCGTCTGCTCGACGATTTCAGCTTCACGCACGAGCAGGCTGCGGAGGCGGTCGGTCGTTCGCGCAGCGCGGTTTCGAATTTGCTGCGTCTCCTGAACCTCGCGGCGCCGGTGCAGACGATGCTGCTTGCCGGTGATCTGGACATGGGGCATGCGCGAGCGCTGCTCGCGGTCGATGCGGCCTCGCAGATCACGCTGGCCAATCAAGTGGTCAACAAGCGGATGTCGGTACGGGACGCGGAGAAACTGGTCGCGGTGGCATTGAAACCGGGCCCGAATTCGGCGCGCCGCAACAAGTCGCCGGCAGCGAATGATCGCGACGTCGCGCGCCTTGAAGAGGAATTGTCGGACCTGCTGGCGTCGGCGGTGAAGATCAAGATGGGCCGGCGCGGTGGCGGGCAGGTGATGATCGACTTCGGCGATCTCGATTCGCTCGAGGGGATTCTCGGCCGTCTGCGTGGCGGCGAGGCGGGTTGACGGCGTGCCGATGACCTCGGAATTGCGCCGGGCGGATACGCCAGAGATTGTGGCGGTGGTTTCGCCGCGGGTGCGGTTGCTCGCCTTCGTCAAGCGCGAGGCGGTGCTGGTCGTGCTGGTGGTGACGCTGGTTCTCCTGCAGGTCTTTCACGCGCAGCCGGTCGCAGCGCTCGCAAAGATGATCGACTGGGACACGATGCTGACGCTCACGGGTCTGCTCGTGCTGACGCGGGTCATCGATATGTCGGGTGCCATGAACTGGGCTGCACATCGTTTGCTTCATCGGGTGCGCACGGAACGGGGTCTCGCGCTGGTTCTGGTCCTGTTTGCCGCGCTGATGTCGACGGTGCTGACGAATGACGTCGCGTTGTTCGCCGTAATCCCGGTGGTGATCTCGCTCGACAAGCTCGTGTCGATTCCCATGCGTCGGCTGGTTATCGTGATCGCGCTCGCGGTCAACGCGGGCTCGATTCTCACGCCGTTCGGCAATCCGCAGAACCTCTTTCTGTGGGGAGCGAGCGGGGTATCGTTCGCTGGGTTCGTCGCGACCATGGCGCCGTTGACGGCGGTGCTGATGATCGCTCTGGCCGGGCTGACGGCGCTGATCTTCGGCGACACGCGGCTCGACTTGCCGGGCGAGCAGGCGGACGACGGTCTGGACGGTCGAACGCTTGCGATTGCGAGTGTCGCCTTCGTTCTGTTCATCGTCCTCGCCGATGCGCATCACGCGACTATCGCTTGCGCGCTCGTGCTGGCGGGCTTCGGGGCCTGGCGGCGCAAGGCGGTCCTGGGCATCGACTGGCTTTTGCTCGCGGTATTCGCGCTGATGTTCATGGTGCTGCGCACAGTGGCGGCGTTGCCCTGGGTTCATGGATTGCTAACGGGTGCGAATCTTCAGGACCCCCTGCACGCATTCATGGCCGGTGCCTTGATCTCGCAGGTCATCAGCAATGTGCCGGCGGCGATTATGCTGGAATCGTTTAGCCGCCACTGGCAAGCCCTGGCCTACGGGGCCAGTGTCGGAGGCTTTGGATTCTGTGTCGGCTCGCTCGCCAATCTGATCGCGATGCGGCTGGCGCCCGTGAAAGGCATCTTCTGGCGTTTTCATCTGTTATCGGTGCCGTTTTTCGTGTTCGCGCTGTTCACGGGTGGCTTGCTCATCAACTGGATCTGATTCGGATCGGGTGGGGTTCGAGGGTGGGGGAAGGCGCACATGCCGCGAAGGCGTCGCACTGAAGCAGGCGGTATTCGTCGCCCGGGAACGGCATGTTGCAGAGCAGCGCAAACCTTTCATGGACAACGGTTTTCGGGATATTTTCGGCTCACGTAAAGGCTTGAATTGCCTGTAAGAATCACTTACAATCGCCCCGATTTAATAGCTCGGCACGATCGAAAGTCAGGCGCAAGCGTGGCGGGTTTTTGGGAGTAGGGATGGCTGGCGGCGATTCGAACGGAACGGCAAGACAGGCGTTCGATCAGCACTCCGCACCGAGGTCTTCCTACGGTACTGGCGAGGTGCATGCTGCGGACACAACTGTCCAGGGCCGGCAGCCGGCCGGAGCCACCGAAAACTGGGATGTCGAGCAAGAAGAGACAAATATCGTTCCGCTCACACGTGCCGAAGCCGAGCAGTTGTTTGGCGCCAACGTGAGTCGTCCATCGCGTGTCACGCCCTTCAGGGTGGTGGCGGCGCAAATGGTTGTGTCCCTGGTTGCGGCCCTGATCTGCTGGCAGTTTTTGAGCCAGCCAGGTGATGCCGCGCGATCGGCACTATTGGGCGGGGCGATTTGCTGGGTTCCGGGCGCGTTGTTCGCATTACGCTTGAGAAGGGTGGGCCATCAGCAGTCGATGCTCGGCTGGATGGTCGGAGAAGCGATCAAGATGGGGGTGACCGTCGCCATGTTCGTGGCGATCGCAAAGTACGTCCCCGATGTTCGCTGGCTGCCATTGCTCATCACTTATCTCGTCGCGCTGAAGACCTATTGGGTCGCGCTGGCGTTGCGCTGAAACGCCCCGGCTGCCTGGCCGGGCAGGATCGACAATTTTACATTTTGGGTGTTTGACAGACATGGCCGCAGCCGAACCGCATCAACTGGATCCGTCCGAGTACATCTCGCACCACCTGACGAATTTCTCGACCAAGCATCAGACCAAAATCATCGATTTTTCGGTCTGGAATTTGGACACGCTGTTCTGGTCGGTGCTGATGGGCCTCGTGACGATCTTCGTTCTTCATCTCGCCGCCCGCAAGGCGACGCCTGGCGTGCCGGGCCGTTTCCAGTGCGCGATCGAAATGCTCGTCGAGATGGTCGAGGATCAATCGAAGTCGATGATCCATGGCAGCCGCCACTTCATTGCCCCGCTCGCACTGACGGTGTTCGTCTGGGTCGCGCTGATGAACTCGCTCGACTTCATCCCGGTCGACCTCGCGTCGCGCGTGATCGGCTGGGTCGGGCTCTCCGGCACGATCGACCATATCCGCATCGTCCCGACCGCCGACCTCAACGGCACGCTCGGCATCGCGCTCGGCGTGTTCATCCTGATGATCTATTACAGCCTGAAGATCAAGGGTCCCAAGGGTTTCGGCCACGAACTCATCTCGGCCCCGTTCGGCTCGCATCCGCTGCTGTGGCTGCCGAACCTGCTGCTGAACATCATCGAATATCTCGCCAAGACCATCTCCCTCGGGATGCGGCTGTTCGGCAACATGTATGCGGGCGAGCTGCTGTTCCTGCTGATCGCGTTGCTTGGCTCGATGTGGGGCTTTGGCGCGGATACGACGGTGCTCGGCTTCGTCGGTCATGTGATCGCGGGCACCGTGTGGTCGATCTTCCACATCCTGATCGTGTTGCTGCAAGCGTTCATCTTCATGATGCTGACGCTGGTGTACCTCGGCCAGGCACACGATAAACACTAAGCTTTTTCCGGTTTTTTTGCCGATTTTTCAAGTTCTCAAGTTCTTAAGTCTTTTCACAAAGGAGTGATCATGCAAGCTTTTATCGCCAACATCCAGGGTCTGACCGCCATCGGTATCGGCATCATCATCGGCCTGGGTGCAATTGGCGCCTGTATCGGTATCGGCCTGATGGGCGGCAAGTACATCGAAGCCTGCGCGCGCCAGCCGGAACTGATGAACCCGTTGCAAACGAAGATGTTCCTGCTGGCGGGTCTGATCGATGCTGCATTCCTGATCGGCGTGGGCGTGGCGATGCTGTTCGCGTTCGCGAACCCGCTGCTGTCGAAGCTGGCGGGCTGAACGGGCTCGGAAGTCCTCGCCCCGCTCTGACTTGAAGAACGGGGTGGCGAAGCAGGAAAACGCGCGGGACACCGGGTTCGCGAATGCGCCGAGCCGGCCCGCGCTTTCTGTGCATTGAGCCTACCATCCGACCTAGCACACAGTAAGGAAACACCGTGAATCTCAACGCAACCCTGCTAGCGCAAATGGTCGTGTTCCTGATCCTCGCGTGGTTCACGATGAAATTCGTGTGGCCGCCGCTGATCAAGGCACTCGACGATCGCTCGCAGAAAATCGCCGATGGGCTCGCAGCCGCCGAAAAGGGCAAGGCCGAGCTCGACGCCGCGAACAAGCGCGTCGACCAGGAACTCGCCCAGGCCCGCACCGAAGGGCAGCAACGCATTGCGGACGCGGAGCAGCGTGCCCAGCTCGTCGCCGACGAGATCAAGCGCAACGCACAGGCCGAAGCCGCCCGTATCCTCGCGAATGCGAAGGCCGATGCCGAACAGCAGATCGTCAAGGCCCGCGAATCGCTTCGCGGCGATGTCGCGACGCTGGCCGTGCGCGGTGCCGAGCAGATCCTCAAGCGCGAGATCGATGCGAACGCCCACGCCGAGCTGCTGAACCAACTGAAAGCCGAGCTCTGATCATGGCCGAACTTGCCACCATCGCCCGCCCCTACGCCGACGCGCTGTTCGACGTCGCGAAGAGCGGCGACCTGTCGCAGTGGTCCGACTTCGTCGCCGAGCTTGCCGCGTTCGCGGCGCAACCCGAGCTGCTTTCGGTTGCGGGCAACCCGAAGGTCAGCCGCGACCAGCTCTATCAATTGATCGTGTCGGCGGCGAAGTCGCCACTGGCTGCAAGCGAATCACGGGCGCAGAATTTTATTCGGATGATCGTCGACAACCATCGCCTTGATGCGCTGCCGCAAATCGCCGAACAGTTCGAGACGCTGAAGAACGCGCAGGAAGGTGCCGCCGACGTCACGATCGACAGTGCGTTCCCGCTTGATGGCAAGGCGCTGGACGAACTGGTCGCGAAGCTGGAGCGCAAGTTCGGTCGCAAGCTGAAGCCGCATGTGAACGTCGATCCATCGTTGATCGGCGGCGTGTGTGTAACGGTGGGCGATGAAGTACTGGATACGTCGGTCCGTGCGCGTCTTGCGGAAATGCAGACCGCGCTGGCCGCCTGACGCGAAGAATCTTGGCTGCGAGAAGTCTCGCGCCGCGTGCTCCGTGCGCACCGCATGGGCTCCGCGACCAGGCGACCCGTGCGAAGCCGCAGGCACGCAACAGAATTGAACATTAGGAGCGAACATGCAACTCAATCCCTCTGAAATCAGCGAGCTGATCAAGAGCCGGATTCAAGGTCTCGAATCCGGCGCAGACGTTCGCAATCAGGGAACGGTGATCTCCGTGACCGACGGTATCTGCCGCGTACACGGGCTGTCCGACGTGATGCAGGGCGAAATGCTCGAGTTTCCGGGCAACACGTTCGGTCTCGCGCTGAACCTCGAGCGCGACTCGGTCGGTGCGGTGATTCTCGGTGAATACCAACACATTTCGGAAGGCGACACCGTCAAGTGCACGGGCCGCATTCTCGAAGTGCCGGTCGGCCCCGAACTGCTGGGCCGCGTGGTCGACGCACTGGGTGTGCCGATCGACGGCAAGGGTCCGGTCAATGCGAAGATGACCGATGCGATCGAAAAGATCGCCCCGGGCGTGATCTGGCGCAAGGGCGTGTCGGAGCCGGTGCAGACGGGCCTGAAGTCGATCGACTCGATGGTGCCGATCGGCCGCGGCCAGCGCGAGCTGATCATCGGCGACCGCCAGACGGGCAAGACCGCCGTCGCCGTCGACACGATCATCAACCAGAAAGGCAAGAACCTCACGTGTATCTACGTCGCGATCGGCCAGAAGGCTTCGTCGATCATGAACGTGGTGCGCAAGCTCGAAGAGCATGGCGCGATGGAATACACGATCGTGGTCACCGCGTCGGCGTCGGAGTCGGCCGCGATGCAGTACATCGCACCGTACTCGGGCTGCACGATGGGCGAATACTTCCGCGATCGCGGCCAGGACGCGCTGATCATCTATGACGACTTGACCAAGCAAGCCTGGGCATATCGTCAGATCTCGCTGCTGCTGCGCCGTCCGCCGGGCCGCGAAGCGTATCCGGGTGATGTGTTCTACCTGCATTCGCGTCTGCTCGAGCGTGCGGCGCGCGTGTCGGAAGACTACGTCGAGAAGTTCACCAAGGGCGAAGTGAAGGGCAAGAGCGGTTCGCTGACCGCGCTGCCGGTCATCGAAACCCAGGCAGGCGACGTGACGGCCTTCGTGCCGACCAACGTGATCTCGATCACCGACGGCCAGATCTTCCTCGAGACCGACCTGTTCAACGCCGGTATCCGCCCTGCGATCAACGCCGGTATCTCGGTGTCGCGGGTCGGTGGTGCGGCACAGACGAAGGTCGTCAAGAAGCTGTCGGGCGGGATTCGTACCGACCTCGCGCAGTATCGCGAACTCGCGGCGTTCTCGCAGTTCGCCTCGGACCTCGACGAAGCAACCCGCAAGCAGCTCGAACGCGGCCGTCGCGTGACCGAACTGCTCAAGCAGCCGCAGTATCAGCCGCTGCAGGTCTGGGAGTTGGCCGTGGCGCTGTTCGCCGCGAACAACGGCTTCCTCGACGATATCGAAGTCAACAAGGTGCTCGACTTCGAAAAGGGCCTGCGCGATGTGCTCAAGAGCAAGCAAGCAGACCTGATCGGTCGGATCGAGGACAAGAAGGAACTCACGAAGGACGACGAGCCGCTGCTGAACGCGGCGATTGCCGACTTCAAGAAATCCGGCGCCTATTGATCGACGCAGCAAACTGATCATGATCCTGCAATGCGCGCGGCGTGCCGCGCGCTCTGCGAACAAGGAGTAGGCAATGGCCGGAATGAAGGAAATCCGCGGCAAGATCAAGAGCGTGCAAAACACGCGCAAGATCACGAAGGCGATGGAGATGGTCGCTGCGTCGAAGATGCGCCGCGCACAGGAACGCATGCGTCATGCGCGTCCGTACGCGGACAAGGTTCGGGATATCGCCGCGCATATGGCACAGGCGAACCCCGAGTATCGGCACCCGTTCATGATCAAGCATGAAGGGGTGAAGACGGCGGGCATGATCCTTGTGACGACGGACAAGGGACTGTGCGGCGGCCTGAACACCAACATCCTGCGTGCCTCGCTGAACAAGCTCAAGGAACTCGAACAGCAAGGCCTGCAGGTCGAGGCGACGGCGATCGGCGGCAAGGGCCTGGGCTTTCTGACGCGTCTGAAGGCGAAGGTGGTCTCGCAGGTGATCCAGCTCGGCGACACACCGCATCTGGAAAAGCTGATCGGCGCGATCAAGGTGCAGCTCGATGCCTATGCGGCGGGTCAGCTCGACGCGGTGTATATCGCGTACACGCGCTTCCTGAACACGATGAAGCAGGAGTCGGTCATCGAGCAGTTGCTGCCGCTCGACGAGCGGTTCGGCGAACGCGAGCAGGCCGGCGGCGCGGGTCCGTCCTCGGGTATCGAGGGCGCGGCCAAGCATTCGTGGGACTACATCTACGAGCCGGATGCGCAGACCGTAGTCGACGATCTGCTGGTGCGGTACGTCGAAGCACTCGTTTATCAGGCGGTGGCTGAGAACATGGCGTCGGAGCAATCGGCGCGCATGGTTGCGATGAAGGCTGCGTCCGACAACGCGAAGACGGTCATCAACGAATTGCAGCTGATCTACAACAAGAGCCGCCAGGCGGCGATCACGAAAGAGCTTTCGGAGATCGTCGGCGGTGCCGCTGCGGTTTAACGCTTCGCTGCGCGGCCGTGCCGCGCGCGACACATGAATCAAGTATCGAAAGGAAAAGCGATGACTACTGCTACTGCTTTGGTAGAAGGCAAGATCGTTCAGTGCATCGGCGCGGTGATCGACGTGGAATTTCCGCGCAATGCGATGCCGAAGATCTATGACGCGCTCATTCTGGAAGGCACGGAACTCACGCTCGAAGTCCAGCAGCAGCTGGGCGACGGCGTGGTCCGGACCATCTGTCTGGGTGCGGCCGACGGCCTGCGCCGCGGCCTGAACGTGAAGAATCTGGGCCATGGCATCCAGGTGCCGGTCGGTACCCCGACGCTCGGCCGTATCATGGACGTGCTTGGCCGTCCGATCGACGAAGCCGGTGAGATCAGCAGCGAGAACGTTCGCGGCATTCACCAGAAGGCACCGAAGTTTGAAGATCTGTCGCCTTCGACCGAACTGCTCGAAACGGGGATCAAGGTCATCGACCTGGTCTGCCCGTTCGCCAAGGGCGGTAAGGTCGGCCTGTTCGGCGGTGCCGGTGTCGGCAAGACCGTCAACATGATGGAGCTGATCAACAACATCGCGAAAGAACACGGCGGTTATTCCGTGTTCGCGGGCGTGGGCGAGCGTACCCGTGAGGGCAACGACTTCTACCACGAAATGAAGGACTCGAACGTTCTCGACAAGGTCGCGCTGGTCTACGGCCAGATGAACGAGCCGCCGGGCAACCGTCTGCGCGTCGCGCTGACCGGCCTGACGATGGCCGAGCACTTCCGCGATGAAGGCCGTGACGTGCTGTTCTTCGTCGACAACATCTACCGTTTCACGCTGGCCGGTACCGAAGTGTCGGCACTGCTCGGCCGGATGCCGTCAGCCGTGGGCTATCAGCCGACGCTGGCCGAAGAAATGGGCAAGCTGCAGGAACGGATCACCTCGACGAAGTCGGGTTCGATCACCTCGGTGCAAGCCGTGTACGTTCCGGCGGATGACTTGACCGACCCGTCGCCTGCGACCACCTTTGGCCACCTGGACGCCACCGTCGTGCTGTCGCGTGACATCGCCTCGCTCGGGATCTACCCGGCCGTCGATCCGCTCGACTCGACCTCGCGCCAGATCGATCCGAACGTGATCGGTGAAGAGCACTACACCGTGACGCGCCGCGTGCAGATGACCCTGCAGCGCTACAAGGAATTGCGCGACATCATCGCGATTCTGGGCATGGACGAACTGTCGCCTGAAGACAAGCTGGCAGTCGCGCGTGCGCGGAGGATCCAGCGTTTCCTGTCGCAGCCCTTCCACGTTGCGGAAGTGTTCACGGGCGCGCCGGGCAAGTATGTGCCGCTCAAGGAAACGATTCGTGGCTTCAAGATGATTGTCGACGGCGAATGCGACCACCTGCCCGAGCAGGCGTTCTACATGGTCGGCACGATCGACGAAGCGTTCGAGAAGGCCAAGAAGATCCAGTAATGGCCGCGGCTTGAGGAATGCGCGGCGGGCCTTAAATGGACTCGCCGCCGTTCCCAGGCGCAAGCAGGAGTCGATATGGCAAGCATCAAAGTAGACGTCGTCAGCGCGGAAGCGCAGATCTTCTCGGGGCAGGCGAAGTTCGTCAGCCTGCCTGGCGAAGCGGGCGAGCTGGGCATCCTGCCGGGGCACGCGCCGCTGATCACGCGGATCCGCCCGGGCACGGTCGAGATCGAAGCCGAGGACGGCTCGATCGAGCTGGTATTTGTCGCCGGCGGGATTCTCGAAGTGCAGCCGACCAATGTCACCGTGCTGGCCGACACCGCGATCCGCGGCAAGGACCTCGACGAGGCGAAGGCCGAGCAAGCGCGCCGTCAGGCGGAAGAAGCGCTGCAGAACACGGGGGCCAACCTCGAATATGCAACGGCGCAGGCCGAACTCTCGTACGCGACCGCGCAGCTTGCGGCGATCCAGCGTCTGCGCCGCGCGCGCGGACAGGGCTGAGTAGCGGGGCAAAGCATGACGCGAGTCGTGGCGACGTAGTGGGGCTGTCACGAAAGATCTCGCTGAAACCGCATTGAGTATTCGCGACGAGTAAAAAGGCAGCTTCGGCTGTCATGCCGTTCAGTTAAGAGCTGAACGGCATTTTTTTTTGTGCGGTCCGACGCGGCGCATCGCTCGTCTCGTGGGGGCGTCGCGTGGCTCTTTGCGGTGCGAGCCACGCTTTCGAATTGTCGTTCCTTGCCACGAAGAGGGGCTGCCCCTTCGGATGAATGGCAAGGTGAACGAACAGCGAGGAGCTTCGCATTGAGGTAGATAGCGCGCAGCCCTGCCGGGCGCTATCTACCCTCAGCCGTGGTGCTGCTCGTCGCGCCGCGGCTCGCGGGCACTCGCCCCCGAGTGCGGGGGGGCGGCGCGCTGCTGCTGTTGTTGCTGACGTTGCTGCTCCATCTGTTGGCGCTGCTGGTTCTGCATTTGCTGCTGACGCTGCTGGTTCTGTACCTGCTGTTCGCGTTGTTGTGCGGCGGCTTGCTGACGTTGCGCAGCTTGCTGTGCACGTTGCTGTTCCATCTGCTGCTGAGAACGTTGCTGCGCGGCTTGCTGTGCGCGTTGCTGTTGCATTTGCTGTTGGGCCTGCTGCTGGGAACGCTGCTGCGCGTCTTGCTGTGCGCGTTGCTGTTGCATTTGCTGTTGGGCCTGCTGCTGGGAACGTTGCTGCGCGGCTTGCCCTGCGCGTTGCTGTTCCATCTGTTGTTGAGGCTGCTCCTGAGAACGCTGCTGCGCGTCTTGCTGTGCGCGTTGCTGTTGCATTTGCTGTTGAGCCTGCTGCTGGGAACGCTGCTGCACGTCTTGCTGTGCGCGCTGATGTTCCATTTGCTGCTGGGTCTGCTGTTGCAAAGGTTGCTGCCCGGCCTGCTGGGCATGCTCCTGTGCCAACCGCTGCTGAGCTTGGAGTTGCTCGGCTTGCGATTGTCCGCGTTGATGGCCCTGCGAAACGTTGCCCGGCTGCTCGCCGGTACGACCTCCTTGCATCCTGTCGGGTGGATGTGGCACACCGTTCTCGCGCGATACCTGACCCTGCTCGGGCACTTCACCTGGACGGCCGGCCTGCATCGACGGGCGTGCACCATTAATCTGATTGGCTTGGAACTGGCCCGGTCGCTCCCCGCCTGGCACTTGCGATTGAGCCGGCCGGGGGCCGCCCTGCATTTGCGCTTGTCCCTGGCGCTGATCGGCTCCGGGCTGACTCGGGCGTTGTCCCGTCTGAAACTGTGTCTGGCCCGGACGCAGATCGCCCGGAGGCTGGCCTGCCTGAGGTTGCATCTGCCCTTGACGCTGACCCTGCCTCTGCTGGCCCTCGCGAGCCGCCCCATTGAACGGAGTGCCTCCCGGTGCGCCACGGTTCGCCTGGCCTTGAGCGGGCAGGGGTCGGCGTTCAGCCGGAACCACGCGGAACGCGGATTGATTTGCACCGTGCCCGGGCTGGCCGGGCGCGTTGGCGATCCGCGCGAAGTTGGCGGGTGGGGCGGTTCGAACGACGGGCTGACCTGCGCCCTGTACGCGCCCTCCAGATTGGGCGAAGTTCCGCGCGAGCGAATCGCGATAGGCGAACGGTGTCGGCGCATTGCGGGTCGCGATCACCGGCCGGGCTCCCGCCGTCTGCGGCGGGTGGAAGTTCGCGCGTCGCAATCCACCGCCGAAGCTCTGCTGTACCGGCGCAATTGCGGGCGCACCCGCGCCGATCGGATTGTGCGCGATCTGCTGCGGTCGCAGCGTCTGGCCATGGCGCCCCGCGCCCTGCCCACGTATGAACTGGTTGGCCGGCATGCCGGTGATGGCGCGCGGGGCGCCGCGATTGACGTAGATGTTGTGATCGTTATTGGCGATGGCCCTGTGGTTCACATAGTTGACGCGGTCGTAATAGCGCGGACTGTAGCGATAAGCCGGCCGCCACGGTTCGCCGGGACCCAGCGGAAGCCACGCAACGCCGGCGGCCGCCGCGCCGACCGTCAACGAAACCCCCCAGCTTGGGCCACGGCCACCACCACCGACGAAAGCGACCAGAGCTGGCGAGTAGCACGGAGGCGCGTTGTCAATGACCGGACCCGGCACCCATGCCCAGTTATTGCGGTAGTAGGCCCAGCGGCCGTAGTGGAATGGCGCGAAGCCCCATGGCGCATCGTCGACCCAGGTCCAGCCCCACGGCGCGACCCAGGCCCAGTGGCCTTCGCGATACGGCGCCCAGCCGGCGGCGACGCGGGGCACCCAAACCTGGCCGTAGTCGGGCGACTCTTCCCATGTTCCGTTCGCATCGAGGTCCTGGTATCCGGGCACATCGCGCGACACATAGCGCGCGGAGACCGAGGCGTCCTCTGCGCGATCGCGGGACACCGCCCACGCTTCGAGTGCATCGGGAGGCGGTGCGGTACCGCCGTCCGTTTCCTGCAGATTGGTGCCCGAAAACGTAAGCTGCTGCCCCGGACCGATCTGGACTGAACCCGAATCGCCATAAGCGGTCAGGCTCCCTTCGCGGACCGTGACCGTGCTCGAGGTGCCGTCGGGTGCGGCATCGACCCGGTAGCTGCCGGGGCCGTCGGCCTGCAGCGCGACGTTGGGCGTATCGATTTCAAAACTCTGGCCTGCCGGCAGGTTTCGCAGGCGCGTCTGGAGTGTGCCCTGGGCCAGTTTCAACTGTGCGTTCTGGTCGTCGAGGTTCACGATGCTCAGTGCGCTCTGCTGACCTAGGCGCAATGCCGTCGATCCGATATGCAGTTCGGAGCGGCCGCCGTTGTCGACCCACACCTGATCGCCCGTCGTCATCGGCCGGTTCAGTTCCGCGTAGGCCCATTCGTTGCCGCCCGCGGGCTCAAACGTCACGGTACCGTCGAAATAGTTGAGCCGTGCAACACGGCCCGGCACATCGGCAGTGCTATCGCCGGATGGTGGCTGCTCCGCCTGGTCTCCGTATTCCGGTCCCTGCTGCGCTGTCGCACTGAATGCAGGAACGGCGAGCGTCAAGGCCACGATGACTTCCGCTACCCGCCGCCAAAGTGTTCGATGATTCATCCCCTCTCTCCTGGTCGTCGCGATCCGCATCCCGGACCTGCCTAGGGTAACGCCGCAAGATCATTTCAAGATGACGGGTTTTGTAACCCGATTAGACGCGCGTGTAACTAAGTATGAAGAAATTTCTTCCTTTCTTTACTTCGCTCGCCAGTCAAGACCGAACGTGCTGTCAGGACACCTGAAACCGTCGTGCGCCGACAGCCGATGCAGGGTTTGAAGCAATACCGCCGCAGCCGGCGAGTGACCAGAATCGAGCAGAGCGTATGTCTGTGATCCGGAAGGACCGATGGACGCACGGATAGATGGAGGAGGACGGAGGATTCGCCATGAGTGAAGCGATAGAGAGCGTCGAAGCGCTGATCGCCCCTCGCGACGGCCTGGCGTATGTTCGCGGCTCAACCGATGAGCCGTTGTCCGACGCGACCGTCGGCGGGCTGCTGCGCGACACGGCGCGTCGCTTTGCCGAACGCCCGGCCGTGGTGTTTCGTGAACAATCGATTCGCTGGACCTGGCGCGAGTTCGATGCGGCCGTCGACACGCTCGCACTCGGGCTTCGCGCACTCGGCCTCGAGAAAGGCGACCGGGTCGGCATCTGGTCGCCCAATCGCGTCGAATGGCTGGTCACGCAGTTTGCCACCGCGCGTCTGGGTGCGATTCTGGTCAACATCAATCCTGCATATCGACTTACCGAGCTCGAATATGCCCTGAACAAAGTCGGATGCAGGGCGCTCATCACAGCCGAGCGCTTCAAGGTGTCCGACTATCTGCAAATGCTGCAGACGCTTGTGCCCGAACTCGGCACGGCGACCGGCACGACGCTGCGCAGTGCACGCCTGCCGTATCTCGAGCATGTGATTCAGATGGGTGAACACGAAGTATCCGGCATGCGCCGCTATCGCGAGATCGTTGCACTCGGAGCGCGCGCCATGCAGGCAAACAGTCCCGCCGAAGGGCGAGATGAAGGCCCTCTCGGACGGGGCGGTAACAGGCCGGTCGGAAGTGTCATCGAAGGGTCAGGCGACAAAAGGTCGGCAAAACCGCCTGCCGATGTGTCCACTGAAGAGCCTCGCCATGCGCTTGTGCAACTTGCGGCCATCGAGGCAGGGCTCGACTGTTTCGAGCCCGTCAATGTCCAGTTCACGAGCGGGACGACGGGCAGTCCGAAAGGCGCGACGCTCACGCATCGCAACATCGTCAACAACGGCCGGTTTATCGCGAAGGCGATGCGCTTGAGCGAAGTTGATTCGCTCTGTATTCCCGTGCCGTTCTATCACTGCTTCGGCATGGTGCTCGGCGTGCTGGCCTGTGTGTCGGTGGGCGCGCAAATGGTGTTTCCGGGGGAAGCTTTCGATCCCGCGGCGACTTTGCAGGCGGTCAGCGACGAAGAGTGCACGGCACTCCATGGTGTACCGACTATGTTCATTGCTGAACTCGCGCTTGTAGATTTTGCCCGCTTCGATTTGCACACGCTGCGCACGGGCATCATGGCGGGATCGCCCTGTCCGATTGAAACGATGAAATCGGTCGTCGCAAGGATGCATATGGGTGAGGTGACGATCGCCTATGGAATGACGGAGACCAGTCCGGTCTCGTTCCAGAGTTCAACGGCCGATCCGCTGGACAAACGCGTCACGACGGTTGGCCGGATCCAGCCGCACCTGGAGGTCAAGATCGTCGATGCCGCGGGCCAGATTGTGCCCGTGGGTGAGACCGGTGAGCTCTGGACGAGAGGCTATTCGGTGATGCTCGGCTATTGGGGTGACGAGGAAAAAACGCGCACGACCCTTGTCGACGGGTGGATGCAGACCGGCGACCTGGCGACGCTCGACGAACAGGGCTATTGCAAGATCGTCGGACGTCTGAAAGACATGGTGATTCGCGGCGGCGAAAATGTGTATCCGCGCGAAATCGAGGAGTTTCTGTTTCGGCATCCGGACATCGAGTCGGTTCAGGTATTCGGCGTACCCGATGAGAAGTATGGCGAGGAAATCTGTGCCTGGATTGTCGCAAAGGCGGGGCACGCCATCACGGTCGAAGATATCCGCGATTTTTGCCGCGGCCAGATCGCACACTTCAAAGTGCCGCGTTATGTCCGCTTCGTCGATTCCATACCGATGACGGTAACGGGCAAAGCGCAAAAGTTCGTCATGCGCGAGCAAATGATCCGGGAACTGGAATCGGCGAAGCCCAAATCAGAATGAACGAAGAAGAACATGACCCTCAAGAGTTCGGGCGTTGAGGCGGCAGATGATCGGGTAATTAAGAGGAAAGCTCGGGAATCTGCGGACGAAAAAAAGCGGGCCTTGGGGCCCGCTAAAAACCACACGCTACGGGGTTAGCGCGAGGAGACCAATTGTGGGTACCGTGCATCAGTAATGGACTGCATAAAACAAATACTGAACTGACGCCACGATGAACGGCCCCTGCAGGGATGCCCCTCGGTCACGAGGGCTTCGGCGAACCGACCGCGCGAAGGAATACGACGTCCGCTCACGTCACATCCAGCAACGCACATCCGTGCAGATACCGTTGAAGGCATTGTGGGTCAATTCACCGGAGGTGGACGTAACAAAGTGTTTCAGGTTGTAACCCTTACCCAGCAAGGCTTTCGGGTAATTCGGTCATTCATTCAAGCGGGGGTTGGAATAGTTTTTCACCCGTTACTTACTTGCAGACAGACGCGCATTTAGAACACGTGTCAGGTAATCGAAAGATTAACTGTAAAGTGATTTGTAGAGAATTGCCGTACGTTAATGCGCTTTCGGACTTACTGCCGGGTGTTTGAGCCAGTTTCTGCAATCGAGCAATTCTGTGACGGAATAGACATGCATCGTGTCGCCCGTCGTTGAGCGATGGCGCGCGGGGACAACGCACGAACTCGACGTTAGACGGCAAACACATTTCCCGGCAAATGCATAAAATGCAGGTCACTGCATTTCAATCCCCCGCTTCGCCCGTGGCTCCGCCGCCCCGGTCGATAACCTGAGGAATGGCCTTGAACGTTGACCCCCAACTCGCTGCCTACTATTCACAAGTCGACGCAGAGTTCCCGCCCGTGAGCGCACCGGATGCGCTGGATGCGCTGAGCCGCCGCAGCCGCAACAAGAGGGTCGCCGACCGGTTCGCGCCGCCGTCCGTGCCCGACGTGTCCATCCAGCAGATCGACGTTCCACTCGAGGGGCGCACACTCAAGGCGCGCCTCTATCGGCCCTCGCAGATCGACGAGGCATTGCCTCTTGTTGTCTATTTCCATGGCGGAGGATGGGTCATCGGCGATCTCGACACGCATGAACAAGTGCCCGCCCAACTGGCTGCCGACGCGCGCGTGGCTGTTGCATCGATCGAATACCGGCTCGCCCCCGAGTTTCCGTTTCCTGCCCCGAATGACGATGCCGAACAGGCACTGCTGTGGTTTGCCGAGCAGCGTGTGCGTCTGAACCTGTCGCTACGCACGCTCGCCGTGGCGGGCGACAGCGCGGGGGCCTATCTTGCAACGTATGTGGAGCGAGCGGCCAATCTCAAAGTGCCGGGTCTCGTGAAGGCACAACTCCTGTTCTACCCGGTGGTTCGTCCAAGCTTCAATTCTACGAGCTATACCCGTTTCGCCGAGGGGCCGGTCCTCACGCGCAACGACATGATCTGGTTCTGGGGGGCCTTCCTCGAAGAGCCCGTCACGATCGCAGGCGCGAGCGAACAACGGACCATGGACCCTCGCGTGACGCTGACGGCGTCGATCCCCGACTATGCACCGGCCGATGCCGTGGTGATGGTGGCCGGCATCGACCCGCTGCACGACGAAGGTGTCGAATACGCGAAGTTTCTCGAGCTGCATGGTGGCGACGTCGAGCTCATTGAAGCTTCCGATATGACACATGGGTTCGCGCGCCTGCAGCACGTATCGGATGCGGCTCGCGACTGGATGCGCTCCGCAGCCACCGCGCTGCGCGAGATGCTCTGAGCGAAATGCTTCGAACAGAGCATCTCGTGCGGGACATCCAGCACACCGCAGGACACTCGGACAAGACATCTCAACGAACTACTTGAGCCAGGAATCGACGATCTTTTGAAACTCGCCGCTGGACCGGGCGAGATGCAGCCATTGATCGACGTATTGCTGGAACACGACGTCCCCGCGCGGCAACATGAACGCCTTTTCGCCGTATTGAAGCGGCTTGTCGGGATTGACCGGGCACAAGGCGGGGTTCAGCTTGTGCTGCAGCAAGGTCTCCGACGCGTCGGTCACCATGACGTCCGCCTTCCCCTCGGCGATTTGCCTGAATATCGTCACATTGTCGGGAAAGACGGTCAGCGCGGCATGCGACAGGTACTGGCGGGCGAACTTCTCATTGGTCCCACCAGGGTTGACGATCACTCGCACGGAAGGTCGGTCGATATCTTCAATCGTCTGGTATCGGCCCACGGCGTCGCAGCGTGTGATGGGTGCCTTGCCGTCGACGAGGTACGGTTCCGAAAACGCGGCATGTTTCTGGCGTTCGAGTGACGTCGATACACCGCCGACAGCGATATCGCATCGACTGCCGAAATCGGCGAGCAGCGTCGGCCAGCTCGTCTTGGTGAACTGCACCTTTACGCCCAGCGATCTGGCGAGCGATTGCATGAGTTCTATATCGATGCCTTCGTACGTGCCGCCCGGGCGTGACAGCGAATACGGCGCGTAGTCACCGGTCGTGCACGCACGCAGCACACCGCTTTCCAGCACGGCGTCGAGCCGCGATGTAACCCCAGCAGCGGCCCGCCCCAGGACAGCCTGCGGCACCTCGGTCGAGGATGCCTGCACAGCGGCCTGAGATGCCCCGGCCACCCCAGCCGCATCATCCTGGGTTGCACTGGCTGAGGATAGGCCAGCTTGAGCCCCCTCGGCCTGTACCGCGCCGGCACGGGCCACACCGGTCGAAGCCATGGCCATGATGCAAAGCGCGCCGACCCAGTGCGGCAACGCGGGAAGACGCCACGAAAACGGTCGAATCATGCAGATCTCCAAAGAACAAAAAGCAGTGCATTGGCGTACCGATGCGGCGCATCGGTGGACGCCGCCGCAGGTCGGCCTGGGACCCGCGGAAGCGGATCGACAATCCATGCAAGGATGATAGGGACACGGGCCGGCGTCGAATACTCCGCCGTTCGGCCAAGGCCGTCGTAGCCAGGCTGGTATGGGCCTCGCACACGACACCATGCTCGCTATTTCCAGTCGCTCCTGCTCCTGTCCATTCCGTGGCAAGCGCGACCGCTCCGGTAGAATGCGGTTTTGCCCCTTGCCGATCTCGCCGTGATCTCGAAGCTCTCCAACGATACGTTCCTGCGGGCGCTGCGCCGCCAGCCGACCGACTACACGCCGATCTGGCTGATGCGCCAGGCGGGCCGCTATCTCCCCGAATACCAGGCGACACGCGCCGACGCGGGCAGCTTTCTCGATCTCGCACAGAACCCCGATTTCGCAACGGAAGTCACGTTGCAGCCGCTCGAGCGCTTTCCGCTCGACGCCGCGATCCTCTTTTCGGACATTCTGACGATTCCAGACGCAATGGGACTCGGCCTGTCGTTCGAGGCTGGCGAAGGTCCGCGTTTCGCCCATCCGGTTCGCACCGAAGCCGACGTCGCGCGGCTGGCCGTGCCATCGATCGAGACGTCGCTATGCTACGTGACCGACGCCGTTTCGCAGATTCGCCGCGCGCTCGTCGATTCGGCGGGAAACCAGCGCGTGCCGCTGATCGGTTTTTCGGGCAGCCCCTGGACGCTCGCCTGCTATATGGTCGAAGGCGGTGGCTCGGCTGATTTTCGGACGATCAAGTCGATGCTCTACGGCCGTCCTGACCTCCTGCACCGGATTCTCGACATCAACGCACAAGCGGTTTCCGCCTACCTGAATGCGCAAATCGAAGCCGGTGCGCAAGCGGTGATGATTTTCGATTCGTGGGGCGGCGCCCTCGCCGACGGCGCATTTCAGTCGTTCTCACTGAGCTACATCAAGAAAGTGATCCAGGGGCTGAAGCGTAAACACGAAGGCGAGCAGATACCGGTCATCGCGTTCACGAAGGGGGGCGGTTTGTGGCTCGACGAGCTGGCAGACAGTGGGGCGGATGCGATCGGCGTCGATTGGACCGTGAATCTCGGCAAGGCGCGCGAGCAGGTCGGGGGCCGGGTCGCGCTACAAGGCAATCTGGATCCCAACGCGCTTTTCGCGCCGCCCGAGGCCGTACGAGCGCAGGCCCGCGCGGCACTCGATGCGTACGGCAATCACCCGGGACATGTATTCAATCTCGGCCATGGAATCAATCAATTCACGCCGATCGACAGCGTCGCCGCGCTGGTGGACGAGGTTCATCGTTATAGCCGTGGGATGCGGCGATAAGTCGCGACGACGCTAAGGGTTGCTGCGTTGCGGACCACTGGTATTACCGGTGTCGCTGAATGGGGGCTGAAAAGTGGCGCCAGCGTTGACTTCCGGCTTTGTCAAGATGCTACTTATGCACATTCGGGCCGTTGCGCCGCGTCAAGGGTTGCAGGCTACAGACCGCGCTTTCGCAGCCCGCAATATTTTTTGCAAACCATTGATTTATAAGGGCTAGGTCCATGTGCAAAAAAATGCGTGGAAACTTGCAGGGACCGGCCCGCGCGCGTTTTCCCGCGTATTCCTCCAGCTTTTCAACAGAGTTATCCACAGCCTCTGCGAGCCTGCACAAAACCCGTGGCGAATCCAAAGCTTAGCGTTGAAGCTGATGTTTCACTTTAAGTTCAGAGCTTGCTTTTCGGCCAGGCATGCGTTTTTTGGCACGTCGGCTGGAGCAAGGCTGTGAACCCACCGCCGATCGTCCGAGTCGCGCTCGACCATCCGCTCGCGTCGCTCTACGACTATCGGTGGCAAGGTGAGGCGCCACCGGAGGTCGGGCGTCTGGTCAGCGTGCCGTTCGGCAAGCGCAGTGTGGTCGGGCTCGTGTTCGAGATTGCGACACAGACCGAGGTGAGCGATGGGCGTTTGCGCGATGTGGAAATCGCGTGCGCGTCGATGCCCCCGTTGTCGCGTGCCTGGTGTGAGCTGATTGCGTTTGCCGCCTCCTATTACCAGCGCGCACTGGGTGAAGTCGCCATGCCGGCCTTGCCGACACCCCTGAGGGAACCTGAGCGCTGGGAGCGGCTGTTCGCGCGCGAGCGGCGTTACCGGTTGACCCAGGCTGGCGACGAGGCGCTCCCGGAAGCGCTGCCGACACGCGCGGCCGCCTTGCGACGGCTCGCGCAGGGGCTTCGTGCTCCGGCCGGTCTCGGGCCGGCGCAGGCGAGGGCTTTGCACCCGAAGGCCATCGCCACGCTCGATGAATGGCAGGCGAACGGCTGGGCGGAGAGGCTCAGTGACGAGGGCGGTGTACCTGGCTCGTTCGGTGCCTCGGGTGCCGCTGACGTACCTGTTCCCGCGGCGACTCCGGACCAGCTCGCCGCGCTCGCCGAGATCGAGGGGGCAGCGGGCTTCAAGCCCTTCCTGCTGTATGGCGTGACCGGCAGCGGCAAGACCGAGGTCTACCTTCGCGCGCTCGCGCGTCTGCTCGAGCGTGAGCCCGATGCGCAGGCACTCGTGTTGGTACCTGAAATCAACTTGACGCCGCAGTTCGAACGAACCTTTCGCACCCGCTTCGGGACATTGCCGGCCGATTCGATCGTCAGCCTGCACAGCGGCCTTGCCGAAGGCGAGCGCACGCGCAACTGGCTTGCCGCTCACACCGGCCGTGCGAGGATTCTGCTGGGTACACGGCTCGCGGTGCTCGCCTCGCTGCCGCGGCTTGCGCTGATCGTGGTCGACGAAGAGCACGATCCGGCTTACAAGCAGCAGGAGGGTTTGCGCTATTCCGCACGCGATCTCGCCATCTGGCGGGCCAAGCAGCTCGACATTCCGATCATGCTCGGATCGGCGACGCCTTCGCTCGAAAGCTGGCAACAGGCCGAACACGGGCGCTACCGTCGGCTGACCCTTGCGACACGGGCGGTGCCCGATGCCGTATTGCCCGCCATCCGCCTGATCGATCAGGACGCCGAGAAACGCGGTGGCGTCGCAACGGTCGAGGGCATGTCGGCGACGCTGATCGCCGCGCTGCGCGCGCGGCTCGAGCGCGGCGAGCAAAGCCTGGTCTTCGTCAACCGGCGTGGCTACGCACCGGTGCTGGCCTGCGACGCATGCGGCTGGCTCGCGGGCTGCCCGCGCTGCAGTGCCTACACGGTGCTCCACAAGGTCGATCGGACGCTGCGCTGTCATCACTGCGGCTGGGAATCGCGGATCCCGCGTGCCTGTCCCGAGTGCGGCAATATCGACCTGGCACCGCTCGGGCGCGGCACCCAACGTGTCGAAGAGGCGCTTGCGGGCGTGGTGCCCGGTGCGCGCGTGCTGCGCATCGATGCCGACAGCACGCGCCGCAAGGGCAGTGCGGAAGCGCTGTTCGACAATGTCCACGCGGGCGATGTCGACATCCTGATCGGCACACAGATGATCGCCAAGGGGCATGACTTCCAACGTGTGACGCTGGTTGGCGTGCTGAACGCCGATGCCGCGCTGTTCTCGCACGACTTCCGCGCGAGCGAGCGGCTGTTCGCTCAGCTCATGCAGGTGAGCGGCCGGGCAGGGCGCGCCGGGCTGCCCGGCGAGGTGATGATCCAGACGCGCTATGCGGGCCATGCGCTCTATGGCGCGCTGGTCCGCCATGACTATCCGGGCTTTGCGCGCGCGGCGCTCGGGGAACGGCGCGAGGCCCGCCTGCCGCCGTTCGCATTCCAGGCTTTGCTGCGCGCCGACGGCCGTACACTCGAAGCGGCGCTTGCCTTTCTCGACCAGGCCGCGGCGGCGCTCGACGGCCTGCCAGGCGCCGATCAGGTAACGCGCTACGACGCGGTGCCGCTGACGATCGTCAAGGTCATGAACGTCCACCGCGCGCAACTCTTGCTCGAGAGCGGCTCGCGCGCGGCGCTGCAGGCCACGTTGCGCGCTTGGCAGCCGTTGCTGCGGGAATTGAAGGGTGTGCTCAGGTGGTCGGTCGAGGTCGACCCGCTCGATATCTGACGCAGCGGTATTGAAGTCAGGAGGGACACGACCTGGCCCCTCGAATCAATCCTGCGTCAATTCAGAAGACGAGATTCCGGGAACGGAATCAATGCGCCGAACGCGGCCGCGAGCTTCGCGAAGCATGCAAGGCCGGCCGCGAGCCCGGCGCCATCGGGCGCGTATCGAACCCCGCGGCTGCGTCGTCGAGTTCCGCGGCGCGGGCATTGACGATGGAGGCACCGCGCATGAACAACAGGGCGCCGCATGCGCAGACCAGCCAGATACCGCCGCAGACTATCCAGTTCGTCATCCCCATCGCCCGCTCCGTCGTTCATGTGATCTTTGTTGAGAGGATCACGTCGTCGACTGAAATCGGTCACATGTCCGCCATGGACGCATTAACGGCAAAGTTTGCAGAGTGTATTACTAGGGAAAACACCTAGATTGGCACGTTTGACGGTAGGTGCAACCCCCTATACGGAATGGGTTGCACCTCGGGGGTGGCAAGCGTACGATCCGTGCGACCCTGGCATTTTTTGCCGGCATTCCGTCGGCCCCCGGAAGTATCGAAACATGGCAAGCACTACCCTCGGCGTCAAAGTCGACGAGCCGCTGCGCGCGCGCCTGCGCGATGCGGCGCAACGTATCGAGCGCACGCCGCACTGGCTCATCAAGCAGGCGATCTTCGCTTACCTCGAAAAAATCGAGGGCGGCCAGTTGCCGCCCGAACTCAGTGGCGTGGCGATGACGCCCACCGCGAGCGATGGTTATGGCGGCGTCACGATGAACGCACAGGCACTTGAAGAAGTGCCGCACCCTTTCCTTGAATTCGCGCAGGGCGTGCAACCTCAATCCGTGCTGCGCGCCGCGATCACCGCGGCCTATCGCCGTCCCGAGCAGGAGTGCCTGCCGTTGCTGATCGAACAGGCGCGTTTGCCCGCGCCGCAGGCCGAGGCGGCCCGCAAGCTTGCGAAGGCGTTGGTCACTGCGTTGCGCGGCAAGCGCACGGGTGGAGGTGTCGAAGGACTGATCCACGAATTTTCCTTGTCGAGCCAGGAAGGCGTCGCACTGATGTGCCTCGCCGAGGCGCTGCTGCGGATTCCCGATCGCGCGACGCGCGATGCGCTGATCCGCGACAAGATCAGCAAGGGCGACTGGAAGTCGCATGTCGGCCATGCGCCGTCGATGTTCGTCAATGCCGCGACCTGGGGTTTGATGATCACGGGCAAGCTTGTCACGACCAATAGCGAGACGGGCCTGTCATCCGCCCTGACGCGTCTGATCGGCCGCGGGGGCGAACCGCTGATCCGTAAGGGCGTCGACATGGCGATGCGTCTGATGGGCGAACAGTTCGTCACGGGCGAGACGATTTCAGAGGCGCTTGCCAATAGCCGCAAGTTCGAGGCGCGGGGCTTCCGCTACTCGTATGACATGCTCGGTGAGGCGGCAACCACGGAGGCCGACGCGCAACGTTACTACGCGTCGTACGAGCAGGCGATCCATTCGATCGGCAAGGCGGCCGGTGGCCGCGGAATCTACGAGGGGCCGGGCATCTCGATCAAGCTCTCCGCGCTGCACGCGCGCTACTCGCGCGCGCAGCAGGATCGCGTGATGAGCGAGGTGCTGCCGCGCGTGCGCTCGCTCGCCGTGCTTGCGCGTGGCTACGACATCGGCCTGAACATCGATGCGGAGGAAGCGGACCGCCTCGAGATCTCGCTCGATCTGCTTGAAGCGCTGTGCTTCGACCCGGAGCTCGCGGGATGGAACGGCATCGGCTTCGTCGTGCAGGGTTACCAGAAGCGCTGCCCCTTCGTGATCGATTATTTGATCGATCTCGCGCGCCGCAGTCGCCATCGCCTGATGATCCGCCTCGTCAAGGGCGCCTACTGGGACACCGAAATCAAGCGCGCCCAGGTCGACGGGCTCGAAGGATATCCGGTTTACACGCGCAAGATCTACACCGACGTCTCCTACCTCGCCTGCGCGAAGAAGCTGCTCGGCGCACCCGATGCCATCTATCCGCAATTCGCGACGCACAATGCGCATACGCTCTCGGCGATCTACCAGCTCGCGGGGCAGAACTACTATCCGGGGCAGTACGAGTTCCAGTGCCTGCACGGCATGGGTGAGCCCCTGTACGAGGAAGTCACGGGCCGTGGCAAGCTGAACCGCCCGTGCCGGATCTATGCGCCGGTGGGCACGCACGAGACCTTGCTTGCCTACCTCGTGCGCCGCCTGCTCGAGAACGGTGCGAACACGTCGTTCGTCAACCGGATCGCCGACGAGAACGTCGACCTCGATGCACTCGTGGCCGACCCCGTGGATGAAGCCTCGACGATTGTTCCGCTCGGCGCGCCGCACCCGAAGATCCCGCTGCCGCGCCAGCTCTACGGCGACGAGCGTGCGAATTCGATGGGTCTCGATCTCTCGAACGAACATCGTCTCGCCTCGCTGTCCTCCGCCTTGCTGGCGAGCGCGAACCAGCGCTGGCACGCGGCGCCGATGCTCGTCGAGGCAGACGAGGCCGGCAATGCGGCCGCGCGCGAAGTGCGCAACCCGGCCGACCTGCGCGATATCGTCGGCTTGAGCGTCGATGCAAGCGATGCCCAGATTGCCACCGCGCTCTCGAACGCCGTCGGTGCCGCACCGATCTGGGCATCGACGCCGGTCGGTGCGCGCGCTGACTGTCTCGACCGTGCCGCCGATCTGCTCGAAGCCAGCATGCCGTCGTTGATGGGTCTGATTGTGCGTGAAGCCGGCAAATCGCTCGCGAACGCGATCAGCGAAGTGCGCGAGGCGACCGATTTCCTGCGCTACTACGCGGCGCAGATTCGTACCGACTTCAAGAACGACACCCATCGTCCGCTCGGCCCGATCGTCTGTATCAGCCCGTGGAATTTCCCGCTGGCGATCTTCATGGGCCAGATGGCGGCTGCGCTCGCGGCCGGCAATCCCGTGCTCGCCAAGCCCGCTGAACAGACGCCGCTGATCGCCGCGCAGGCGGTGCGCATCCTGCGCGAGGCGGGGGTGCCGCTCGGTGCCGTCCAGCTCGTGCCGGGCGATGGTGCGACCGTCGGCGCGACGCTCGTGGCCGATGCGCGTACGCGCGGCGTGATGTTCACGGGCTCGACCGAGGTTGCACGGCTGATCGCGAAGTCGTTGGCCGAACGCCTCGACGCCGACGGCAAGCCTATCCCGCTGATCGCGGAAACCGGCGGCCAAAACGCGATGATCGTCGACTCGTCGGCACTCGCCGAACAGGTCGTCTTCGATGTCCTGCAGTCGGCCTTCGACTCGGCGGGTCAACGCTGCTCGGCGCTGCGCGTGCTCTGCGTGCAGGACGATGTCGCGCCGCGCTTGCTGACCATGCTCAAGGGTGCGATGGACGAGCTGTCGATCGGCAATCCCGATCGTCTCTCGACCGATGTCGGCCCCGTCATCGACGCGGAAGCGAAGCGCAATATCGACTCGCATATCGAGGTGATGCGCGCGAAGGGCCGCACAGTTCATCAATTGCCGCTCGGCGATGCTGCGCGCTACGGTACTTTCGTGCCACCGACGCTGATCGAACTCGATTCGCTGGCCGAGCTGCAGCGCGAAGTGTTCGGGCCGGTGTTACACGTACTGCGCTTCAAGCGCACCCGGATGAAGGCCTTGCTCGACAGCATCAAGGCGACCGGCTATGGTCTCACGCTCGGCATTCACACACGGATTGACGAGACCATTGCGCTCGTGACCGAGCATGCGCATGTCGGCAATATCTATGTGAACCGCAATGTGATCGGCGCGGTTGTCGGTGTGCAGCCGTTCGGCGGCGAGGGGCTTTCGGGTACCGGCCCCAAGGCGGGCGGACCGCTTTACCTCACGCGTCTGCTCGCGACACGTCCGGCCGGCTTGCCGCCCTCGCTGGCCGGTGGGCTCTCGATTGACGGTGGCGCGACGGACCCTGCGCTCGTGTCTGCTCGTCCCCACGCCGACCCAAGCAGTGCGGGCGCTGACAATGCGATCGCCGCCTTGCGCAGCTATCGCGACTGGCTCTATGCGCAGCACGACAAGCGCAATGTCGCGCGTTGCGATCCGCACCTGCTCAAGCCGCTTGCGGGTGCGACCGCGATCCTGCCGGGCCCGACTGGCGAGCGCAATACGTACTCGCTGCGGCCGCGTGGCACCGTGCTGTGCGTCGCGTCGACGCTCGGCGGTGCGCGCGCGCAAGTTGTCGCCGCGCTCGCGACGGGCAACCGTGCCTTGCTGACGCCGGGCATCGGCGGCCAGCTGGTGGGCGCACTGCCCGCGGCGCTCAAGGACTTCGTGCGAGTCGAGAAGGACGAGCAAAGCGCCATCTATGACGCGGTGCTGTTCGAAGGCGACAGCGACGAGCTGCATGCGCTGATCCGGCGGGTCGCCGACCGCGCAGGTCCGATCGTCAACGTCCAGGGCGTAGCAGCCGGGGCGCTCGACAATGGGCAGGACGACTACGCACTCGAGCGCCTGCTCAGCGAGCGGTCGGTCAGCGTGAATACTGCCGCGGCCGGCGGCAATGCAAGTTTGATGACGATCGGCTGATATCCGAGGCGATCGCATCAATGAGGGCCGGTCTTGCTACCACAAGGCCGTTCCGCTTTACCACACCAGGGACACAGGAAGGAGCAGTGAATGAAACTCACGACGAAACAAAGCATGGTGGCGGTATTCGCCTACGTCGCGGTAGCCGCTACGGCCAGCGCGCAGACGGTCGAGGATGTGAAGGTCGGCTTTGCCGCCCCGCTGACCGGAGCCCAGGCGCACTACGGTGAAGACTTCCTGAACGGCGTCACGCTGGCGGTCGAAAACTTCAACGCGACCAAGCCGGTGATCGATGGCAAGCAAGTGCGCATCGTACTGGACAAGGCTGACGACCAGGCTGACCCGCGTGTCGGTACGACCGTCGCACAGAAACTCGTGGACGATGGCATAAAGGGCATGATTGGCCACTTCAACTCGGGCACGACGATTCCCGCCTCGCGCATCTATGCAGCGGCAGGTATTCCGCAGGTCTCGATGGCGACCGCCCCCGAGTACACGCAGCAGGGCTACAAGACCACCTTCCGCATGATGACCTCCGACACCCAGCAGGGCTCGGTGGTCGGCAGCTATGCGGTCAAGGGGCTCGGCTTCAAGACGGTCGCGATCATCGACGACCGCACGGCCTACGGCCAGGGTTTGGCCGATCAGTTCGAGAAGGCGGCCAAGGCGGCTGGCGCGACCATCGTCGATCGTGAATACACGAACGACAAGGCGATCGACTTCAAGGCTGTGCTGACCAAGATCAAGGCGAAGAATCCGGATGGCGTGTTCTACGGCGGTGCCGATGCGCAGGCTGCGCCGATGGCCAAGCAGATGCGCGAACTCAACATCAAGTCGACCCTGATGGGCGGCGAGATGGTCAAGTCCGACACCTTCCTGAAGATCGCCGGCCCGGCCGCCGATGGCGTGGTGGCTTCGCTCGCGGGCCTGCCGATGGACAATATGCCGGGCGGCAAGAAGTATCTCGAGGAATACAAGAAACGCTTCAACGCCGATCCGCAGACGTATTCGCCGTACGGGTATGACGGCGCGATGGCGTTGTTCATGGCGATGAAGGCCGCGAACTCGACGGACCCGGCAAAGTACCTGCCGTTCCTTGCGAAGACGAGCATGCCGGCGGTCACGTCTTCGGACCTGGGCTATGACGCGAAGGGTGATCTCAAGAACGGCGGGATCACGGTGTACAAGGTCGTCGATGGGAAGTGGACGACGTTGCAGACGGTCGGCGGGAAGTAAGCGAGCCGATGTTTCACACGGGTGGCGGCGCTCGTCGTCCGCCCGTGCCGCACTTCAAATCTTCAAACTAGGCAGGATTCCGGTATCAGTTCGGAGTCTCACCCGTTGCGGTTCTCCCCGATACTCCGAAACCATAGAGACGTGCGCCCTGGTGCGCCTGACGACAGGCGTGCAACGTGCCGCGATCGAACAATGGCAGCGTGAAAACGGAACGGGCAGTCCCATGAAAGCGAATATTTTCCAGATCTTCTACGACGAACGGACGCGCAATCAGGTCGACCCGGGTTTCATACCGTTGGACAACATCGAGAATCCGCGCGCGGACTGGCGAGAATACTGGGCGATTCGCGAGTTTTTTCTGAACAACACGCTCAACAGCGACGAGCTGTATGGGTTCCTGTCGCCTAGCTTTGGCGCGAAGACCGGACTTTCGGGGCGGGACGTCCAACACCATATCGATAGCCATCCGGGTCATGACATCTATACGTTCTCGCCGTTCATTCAAGACTCGGCGTGCTACCTGAACGTGTTCGAACAGGCCAACATGTTCCATCCGGGGCACGTCGAGGTCGCGCACGATTACCTGAAGGAGATCGGCGTCGATGTTGACCTGGAGACGCTCGTGATGGACTTCCGCACGACCGTCTACTGCAATTACTTCGTCGCGAAGCCATCGTTCTGGCAGACGTGGTTCGCACTGACCGAGAAGCTCTTCGACATTTGCGAGAAGAACGACACGACCCTTGCGAGTCATCTCAACTCGCTGACGATCTACCGTCTGCCAGTCGGCATGAAGGTGTTCCTCACCGAACGCATCGCGTCGCTGGTGCTCGCGCTTTCGCCCGACCTCAAGGTGTGCCCGTTCGACGTACGTAGGATGCCGCTCTCGCACCCGAGTTTCGCCCCGTTCTGGGAACAGATGGTGATGCTCGACACTCTCAAGGCAAGTTATCTGAGGAATGGCGACAAGAGCCTGCTAGGGGGCTTCTTCGCGCTGCGCGGCGCAATTCTGAAAGCTGTCATGGGCGAGGGCGCGGCCGCCACCAAAGACGGTTTCATCCAGACGCCGCGCCGTGTGGCGCCCGAGTTGTTGTATGTGTGTCTAGCCGACAAGCCACTGCGATTCAAATATCCCTCTTTCGTTTCGACCGTTCACATCGGTAACCAGCAGGCGGCCGGCAGGGTCAACACGCGCGATCTGGCGCCCGAATGGGAACCGTACCAGGCGCAACTCGGCTCGCTCGCGGGCTGCTTTGCGCTTAAGGGCTATCTCGTTAAGACCCGGCTCCAGGTTCGCCGCATCGGTCTGTGCACGCCGAGCGAATTCGTGACGAATCACGCGATCGGCGGCCGAGTCGGTGCCGGCCATGCTCACCTGCTCGAGCCCGCGATGCTCGACGCCGCCGTGCTGGACGATGCGATGGAGCCGGGCACGCGCGACTTTGTGTTTGGCGATGCGCTTTCGTCCCAGAGGCCGGCAGGCAACGGTCCGTGGATTGACCAGTGCGCAGATGCGTACTTTACCGAAGACTTACTGCGCTTCACTGCCGAGGCCGTCGAGCAGCGCGTATTGAATAAGGGTGAGGTCATGCCGTTTTTTGCCGAGGAGCGCTTCGTTCCAGGCGGCATAGGCATGGGCGTGTTCCTGACTGATTTCTGGGTTCGCGCGATCACCTCGATCGAAACAGTCGTGCGCGGTTGCCTGCAGCGGTACGGGCAAAGAATCGACAGCGCTCGCATGCACAACTGGGTGCTTTGCGCGGAACGGCTCGGCAGCTATCTGCTGCTCAATCACCTCACGAATGCCTATGAGCACATCGACTGGCGGGCGAAGTTCACCGGCCAGTCGAACGAGGTCCTGCAACCGGTCCTCACTGAGTTCGTGCTGCCGTTGTAAATTCAGAGGCCAACCAAGGTGTGTTAGGCACTCTAACCGCTTAGGCTTTCCAGCAGCGAAATAGATGAAGAGACTTAGATGGCTACCGTCAGCATTTTGATTCCGGCGTTCAAGTCGGAGTACATTTCGAAAACCCTGTCCACCGCGACGTATCAGACATTCGAGGATATTGAGATCCTCGTTGGTGACGATACTCGAAACGGTGATCTCAGGGATATCGTCGGTCAGTTCAAGGATCCTCGGATCAAGTACTTCCATCACGGATTCCAAGATGGCATCAAGAATTGTCGCCAACTGTGGCTCAATTCGACAGGCCAGTACGTCAAATGGCTGTACGACGATGACGTCCTGATGCCGACCTCCGTCGAGGCACTCGTTGCGGCATTGCGCGCGCATCCGAATTCAGCGCTGGCTTTTCATGGACGCGTGTTTATCGATCACAACGAGACGGTTACGTTCATGCCGCCGCCGCTATTGCCAGAAGGGCAGATGGCGCTCGTCGATCGGCCTTTTCTCGTCACCCATCTGATAGGCAAGCTGAAGAATTTTGTGGGTGAGCCGAGCAATACACTACTAAATAAGAGTCTGCTCGACCTTGACCATATCCATCGCTACAGGTCAGGGGAACTGCAGTTCCTCGTCGATGTGGCTATGTATCTGTACGCCTCCGAACGTGCGCCGATTGTCGCTGTGGGAGGATATCTCAGTGGTTTCAGGCAGCACTCTGGTCAAAACTCCAACGCGGCAGCACCCGCGTTTAGCGCAGGCCTGTTCGAATGGGAGTTGTTCATTCGTGGTGAGGCTTCCGCCGGCAATCTCTCGGGTGCCGCGTTGATGGCGGCCAAACACAATTTGAGCCAGATGTATGCGCACAACGGCGCATCGCTCCCGGAGATTCAGCGACTTCAGAGCCATTTGGACGAAATTGGTCGGTGTCCCGAGACGGAGCTCTTCGCATCACCGCGATTTCAATCCGACATGAATGATGCAAGGGCCGCGGTCAAGGCGAGAGTCGCAGCGAAGCTGCGGCCGCCAGCGGACCAGCAACCGTTTTGTCCGGTGTGTGAGCGGCACGTTGCACAATGGTTGCCTCATCCGCATTGGCAAATGCCGTTCCATTTCCTGACACAGGTCGAAGGTGTCGGTTCGATCCTCGACAAGCATATTTGCCCGAGTTGCCGATGCAACGATCGCGACAGGCACGTATGGCTGTATCTCACGCGCGCAGGTCTCGTGCAAGACCTAACCGGCAAGCGAGTGCTGCATATCGCGCCAGAAACTGCGCTGGAGCCTCGACTCAGGGCACTGAATCCGCTCGAATATATTGGCGGTGACCTCTTCCCCCGGGTACCTGCTCACCGGAAAGTCAACGTGGAAACACTTGACTTCCCGAATGATTATTTCGACCTGATCATCTGCAATCATGTGCTTGAGCATGTTGGATCGCCCGAGACCGCGCTCGCTGAATTTCACCGTTGCCTGGTGCCGGGTGGTCACCTCGTCGCACAGACTCCTTACGCTCCTAAGCTCAGGTGGACGATGGAGTTGATCGGCACGATACCGACGCCGTTTGCGGTCGAATATTTCGGTCAAGACGATCATGTCAGATTGTTTGGCGCCGACATCGTGGACTATTTTCATGCTGCGGGGCTGAAAGGCGACCTGCTATCACACGAAAGCATGCTGGGCGACTTCCATCCCGATGTGTACGGCTGCAACGGGAAAGAGCCGTTCTTCCTGTTCGCCAAAGAACCCTTGACGACGGTGCTTGTCGGCTGAGCCTCGCAGGTTGGCTACGTGGAAGACCACGCTCGATCTGACCAAGGCTGAAGTGTCTCTTTTCATCTTTGGTCCTGGTCCGAGCCGGTTCTTCGCACGCCGCTCAACTTGACCACTCGAACACCTGAGACTTTTCGCGGGCCAAATATGCATGTCCAACTTCGTGAGATTAACGGTGATGACATACAGTCTATCAATCGCTGGCGAGCGGACCGTGCGCTCGTCGACCACCTTTGTGGCGCATATCGGTATGTCTCACCCGAAGTCGACCGGCAATGGTTCGCCACTTATCTAGGCGCACGCGCCAACAATGTAAGGCTTGCGATCACTGTGGGCCACAATGAACTCATTGGGGTTGTATATTTGTTGGGCATCGATTGGCTAAACCGATCGGCAGAATTCGCGATCCAAATTGGTTCGGAAAACTGGCGAAGCAAGGGCGTGGGATCGATCGCTACGAAGGCAATTTTGAACCATGCGTTTCATGACCTCAATTTGCATCGAATCTACCTAACCGTCCTGGCTGACAATGAGCGAGCGATACGCCTCTATGCCAAGCTCGGGTTCGTCGACGAGGGCCGCTATCGACAGGCAATATTCAAGAACGGCGCCTATCGCGATATAGTGCAGATGGCGATCTTGCGAGATGAGTTTGTAATGGGCGACCCACCGCACGCCCGTATCGAGTCGTCTCAGCGGCTCCTGGACTAGTGGGAGCGCGCAGACCTTGCACACGAGATCGAGCATCACCCTCTAGCGCTTCGTCGCGTCGGTCGCGTTCGGCCAGTCGACGCCACCGTGGGAATCGCCGAACTGTGCGGGGCAGTTTTCCTAGTGGCGAATGATCGCTTGATAGTGACTGCTCATGACAGTGTTCCACCCTGGAGATGCTCACCGACGGACGCGGCATCATTGTGCATTAGCACATCGATGATCGACAGGCCGGGGATGAATGCGGCGCCGGCGTCGGAATGCGGTTGCAACGCCGGCGTCAGAAACGCCAACTTGAGGCCCTGTTGCTCGAAATGCGTGCGGTCGTACAGTTCGAGGCCACCAATGGAATTGATATACAGGTTGGCATTTTCGCGCAGGCAGATGTCGACAATTCTCGCTTGCGCTTTCAGATCGGCGTTTCCATAGCGCCGCGACGTCGCGACGATGTCGGTCTTCAGGCCGAGGTGATCGCGTAAACAGGTCAGGCCGTGCAGCAGATAATCGGCAAGACTATTCGCAGGGTGATGGACGATGCGTTCGACAAGGGGAAAGACGCGCTGAAACTGCGACGAGCGCGCGTACGCCTGCTGGATCGACTTGACTATCCTGTTGCGCCAGGCGGAGTCGTCGCTCATCGCGATATCGCAGATGAGCTGGTTCTGGCTCGCGTGCTGCAGCGGAACCGTCAGCATGTGCGCCGCGCCGTTGATGTTGATCCGGTTCCTGTTGATCCAGCCGCGGTTGATGAAGTTGACGTCGTCGTATAGGACGAATGCGTTGACTTTCGCCATCAGCTGAAAGTAGCCGAGGTACGGAAAGAAGTACGGCTGCATGATCGCCAGTCTGCGTTCAGCTTGCATGCTGCTTCAGGCCGGCCGTGGCCAACACGATATCGATGATCCGGTCCTGCGTCTGAGCGTCGAGCGCGGGGTAGATCGGCAGGCACAGCACCTGCCGTGAGATTTCGACGGCAACCGGCAGGTTGGAACGCGCGGCGGACTGCAGTCCCCGGTACGTCGGAAACTCACTGATCAGTGGATAGAAATAACGCCGTGCCAAGATATTCTGGGCGCGGAACTCGTCATACAGTGTGTCGCGGGGAATCGGGAACTCCTGCGTGATGCGCACCGGAAAGTACGAGTGGTTGCGGGTGCTGTGCGACGGTATATCGTGCAGCATTAGGCCCCTGACGTTCTGCAGCGCCGCACGGTAGCGCTCGGCAATACGCGCCCTAGACGCGGCGATATGCTCCATGTGCTTTAGTTGCAGCAGCCCGAACGCAGCCTGGACTTCGTTCATCTTGCCGTTGATGCCCGGACCGATCACTGTCACTTCGTCAACAAAGCCGAAGTTTTTCAGGTTGTCGATACGACGCTTCGTCTTCGCGTCCTGGCAGATGATCGCGCCCCCTTCGAAGGTGTTGAAGATCTTCGTGCCGTGAAAGCTCAGCACCGACATGTCACCGAACTCCAGCACCGAGCGCCCATTCTTGCGCACACCGAATGCGTGGGCCGCGTCGTACAGCACGCGCAGGCCGTAGGTATCGGCGATCCGTTCGATGGCCTCGACCTCACATGGATTACCGTACACATGAACCGGAAGGATCGCGGTGGTCTGCGGTGTGATCGCCGCCTCGATCTTCTCCGGATCGAGGTTCATGCTCACCGGATCGATGTCGGCGAAGACGGGCCGGATGCCATTCCAGTGCAGCGCGTGTGTGGTGGCGACGAAACTGAAGGGTGTGGTGATGACCTCGCCGGTGATCTTCATCGCCTGCAAGGCGGTGATGAGAGCGAGCGTGCCATTGGAAAAGAGCGAGATGTGTTCCACGCCGAGGTATTCGCAAAGCGATTGCTCGAGCTGTGCGTGGAACGGCCCCCCGTTGGTCACCAGCTTGCTTTCCCAGATTTTCTCCAGATAGGGGAGAAATTCGTCGAGCGGTGGCAAGTGCGGCTGCGTTACGGGTATGAACGTGTCCATATGGGCCTTTCATCTCAGGGCGGCCTGCCCGTCAGGGAGCGTTGTTGGACCGGGTGCATACCGGCGGCCATTTGCGAAACAGTGTGATGCCTTGGGCTCGTGTCCGATCGATGAATAAGGTGCCCGAAAGACAGCCAATTCCGCTGAATGACCATCGCACCCGTCCACTACTTTCATCTTGGTTTTCAGGGTGCCGGATCCTCGAGTCGTCGCTGGTTGGGGCGGCGTTCAAGCGCGAGTCGTGCGCCGATTCCAGACGCTTTCGATGACTCGCTCGAAAGTAATCTTCCAGTCAGTCTGCCGTTTTTCATCGATGAGCTTCTTGCCGGCCTGGATGAGCTGGCCGCGGACGATCGAATCACCGAGCAGGGTCCTGAAATTGGCCGTCAGCATGGGAATGTTACCCATGGGGTGCATCAGCCCGTGGACGCCGTGCATGATGCCGACATGTCGATAGGTCTCCAGTGATGAGAGACAGACGGGCACGCCGAGCTCGAACGCCTCGAACAGCGAGAGCGGTTGTGATTCACTTTCGCTTGCGAGCACGAAGACGTCTGCGGATGCGAGTTGTTCGAGCGTGTCCTTGGCCGACATCTCGCCCACGAAACGATATCGGTCGGGGTTTTTCTGGGCGAGTGCGACGGCAGACGGCGGGAGCATGTTGTAGTCCTTGCCGATGAACGTGCACTCGATGAGCTTCTTGTCGTGCAGATTCTCCACCGCCATCATGATGTCGGCGATACGCTTGCGCGGCTCGATCGTGCCGATCGCGACGATACGCCGCTTACCGTTGCGGGAGGCCTTGCGTACCGGGCGCTCCCGATAGACGGCTTCACTCCAGAACGGCACGACGCTGACTTCGGTCCGGGTATCGAACAGAAAGGAACGATAGACTTCTCGCTGGAAATCCGTCTGCAGCACGATATGGGCGGCCTTGCGGAATCCGTCGGCGAGTGTCGGATTCTGCATGATCATATGGCGTCCGACCTCGGCTTCATGTAGCCACCAGATGATCGGCAACGAGGTGCCGAAGCGGCCGACGGTTTCGCCCTGCGAGATCGTGTTCGCTATGACAAGTTCAGTATTCGTCGAATTGGTGACGATGGGAATACCGGCTTCCTGGAACCGCAGGCGGATCTCGCCATCACCGTCAACGCGTGGCATGACCGAGACCGTGTGCCCCGCATTCTTGAGGTGGACACCGAGGTTGTAAAGGGCGCTGCTCGCCCCAGTGGTATAGAACTCGTCGTTTAAAAGGAGGATATTCACGTTGGAAATCTGTCGATGCGCTTCGTTGCGATACCATCACGAACTATCGGAATTCGATCACGAATTCCTCAATATGCTACGCAACGAGACTCAATGAGTTGTCCGCATGCGGACAGCGGCCATTTGGCCCGGAGAAGCTCTTGAGTATCAATATTACGGCGTGTGGGTCAGAGCATTCTTCGGAACAGCGGCCGAAATTCTGTTCATTTCATGTACGCTCACCCATTGAGCCGGGGCGTTAGTCGGGGTCGACAGGGGGGCATAGTCGGAAATGGGCGGTAAGGTCATTCTCGTTACGGGTGCTGCGAGACGCATTGGGCGTATCGTCGCCGAATGGTTCGGCGCGCGAGGTTACGACGTCTGCGTGCACTACAAGTCATCGTCACGCGAAGCGCAGGAAGTGGTCGCGGGAATCGTCGCGTGCGGACAGCGGGCGTGCGCATTGCAGGCAGACCTCGCTGTCGCGGCGCAGGCCGATTCGCTGGTCACGCGCGCATTTGAGTATTTCGGCGGGCTGGACGTGCTGGTCAATTGTGCATCAGTGTTTACGCAGGATTCCCTTGCGGATTTCGATGTCGACGCGTTCGATCGCGCCTGGGCGACCAATGGTCGTGCACCGCTCCTATTGACGCGCGCGTTGTACCGCCGTGCGCAATCTGCCGGAACGACGGGCGTCGTCATCAACGTGATCGACCAGAAGGTTCGCGACAATTTCCAGGCGGATCATTTCAGCTATACGGTTGGCAAGGCTGCACTCGGCAATTTGACCAAGATGCTCGCGCTATCGGCCCATCCGATATTGAGAGTCAATGCGATCTATCCGGGGCTGACGCTGCCCAGCGATGATCAGTCAATCGAAGACTTCGAATACGCAAGCCGTCACGCAACACCGCTTGCACGAATTGCCGGTCCGCAAGACCTCGCGCAGGCGATCGAATTGCTGATCGGGTCGGCCTACAACGGCGTGGATTTCACCGTCGACGGCGGGCAACATCTTCGGCGCGTCGATCGCGATGTACTCTATCTGTATCGGGATCAGGCCGGGGCCAGGACATAGCCGCATCGGACAGGCGCTGACCCTCGAGATGAAGGCGCCGCGCACGAATGATCGGCGAAGGGGGCGCATTCGCTCGATGTACAGACCCGAATTCGGGTGCGGCGTCTATCGTCTACCTGCGTGATGCGTCTTGATTCTCACCAACCACGTCGCCTCCCGACTGCATAGTGAGATTTGGTGGCGATTCTATTCAATCGGTGTAGCCAAAATTGTTCAAGCATGTGGTCACTTGCTCGGGGATGACCGAAAAATCATAGTCGGGGTAGCGAGTCCAAGCCCGCGCACTGTCCTTGAAAACGACACTGGACTTCGATACCGCCCATTTGGTCATGGCAGCCGACGAAAAACTGGCGGCGCTTGACTTCCCGAACTGATTGTAGTCAATGTTGGACTGCGGCTCTAACATTGATCTGTCATATTGAACACCGAGAAACTCGCATATTTTTTTTACTTCACTTTCGGTTTGTTCAACAAAATCTTCGTAGCGAACGACGAGAACCTGTTCAGGTTTCAACATGAGCGCACACGAAGAATTGATTTTATTTATCTCGGCGGCCCAACGAAGCAGGTTGTGTTCAATATTTTTGTGCCACCATGGTGTTCTGGAAAACGAGATCGCCACATCGCGGCCATCACGAACCATGTGAATGTATTTCGCACGAGGAAACAATTCAGTCAGGATGTCGATACGCTGACCATACCACGGCGTCTGCTCGATGCAGATCGCCTTCCCGTTTGATTTTGCAATTTCGGCGTAAAACTGGCCCATCAGCTCCTTCAAACTGAGTACCGGATACTTCAAATTCCGAAAGAAGCTTGGGTAATCGAAGTAGTTTTGAAGATTATGTGGGCACCGCTGCTGAACCAGTTGAATAAAAAAATTGGCGTCGGCCCCAAAATGCAATCCAGCTTCAAACACTTCATGCAGCCGCATACCATTGCCCGCATACTGAAACAGAATTTGAATTTCCGGGGGCACGCAGAGTTGAGGATGGGCGTTGAGAATCGAAGCCAACATGGTGGTGCCAGATCGACCTGTGCCGATGATGAATCCATTGAGTTGTGGCCCGCTTGAACGGGTCCGTAGTCTCGGTTCCGGTGTTGCGGAAATGGCGTGGGACTCGCTTACGGCAGGAGCAGGCACCGGCGCTGCCTGCATGCGCGCCTTCACAACGGCTTGCACATTTGCAAGATCTGCCAGAAAGCGCGGCGATTCAAGCAACATTGCCGGGGCGCTTTCGGTCAACTCATCGAGGTTGGCCAGCAACGGTTCGAGCTCCCTGAGATGCAGATTCCCAATTGCATGAGCATAGAGCTGTTTCAGGCGGTCTCTTGCCTCGGCAAGCGCATCGCCAACGAGATGGCCGGTTGCAGCCTCGCCGCGCGTGAGCAATTCCCATTCGTAGAAGCTCGCGCTCATGATCGGGCTTTGCTGGCCGGACTGCTGCGCGGCGTGGCGCCGAAAACGGCTCAGGTAGCCGCGCACTGCCACAAGCGGCGCGCGTTCGGCGAGATTCAACAACATTGCGGCGTCGGTCAAGAACTTGAACTCGTGTGAACGGTATGTCATCACCGACGACATGTCGACTTTGTCCCGCACCAGCATCATGTTGCTAGGCTCTCCAATGAAGTTGCGCATCTTCCCGACCATCTGCTGTGTCAGGAAAGAGCGCTCGAGAAGTCCGACGCCTGCACTCCCGCTGATCAAGGCAGGGGGGGCTTCAGTGACATTGTCGTTGCTGTCGATGAAAACACGATCGTGAAAAGCCAGTGCCGAGTCCGGATGCTTGCGAAGCGCCCCGATCAGCGCTTCGACTGAAGTCGGTAAAAGGAAGTCGTCGTCATACAACCACTTGACGTATTCGCCGTTCGCGCGAACCCATAGTTCGTGTGAATTACGCAGACCGTCCTGAAAGCCATGATGAAAGTAGTGGACGCGCGGGTCGTCGATGGCGGTGACGATGTCGCGAAGCTTGCCATCGACTGTGTCGTCGGCGACGAGTATCTCAATGTCCTTGAAGGTCTGACAACACGCGCTGGACAGGGCTTTCGAGAGGTAATCGGGCTTGAATGCGGGAATGAGAATACTGACTGTAGCCATTGAAGCGGTTCCTGTGTGAAATTTGCCGCCGGCGCATGTATGCGTATGCCGCGCGCGATCGCGCTACGCGGACCTTGCCATGGACAGGGAGCTTAGCGGCGGCTGTGACGCCCCAATCGCGGGAACAAGATGGACTTTAGGGGTCAATTTCTGACCCGGGTCATATCAAATCGCGCGATGGCATTCATTGGGACCGTTATGGCAGGTTGCCATTGACCAGGGTGACGACAACGAGGGCCCTCTCGTCGGGGCATCTGTCCACGACGGTCAGCGCTACGGTGCCTAGGCCACTTCAAGCTAGATGGGTTCTCATCAAACCCACACCCGTCGAAGAACAGACAGCACCTGGAGTGCCGACGCGGATGCATGGCATTGCGTCGTGTCGACGACAATTTCCGGATTCTCCGGTCGCTCGTAGGGCGAATCGATGGCGGTAAAGTTTTTTAGTTCACCTCGCCGCGCTCTCTTGTACAGCCCTTTGGGATCGCGCTCCTCGGCTAACGCCAGCGGCGTGTCAACAAAGATTTCGATGAATTGGCCGGGCGCAAGCAACTCGCGTGCGCGACGCCGCTCGGCGCGGAACGGTGAAATCAGCGATACCAGCACGATCAGGCCGGCATCGACCATCAATTTCGCAACCTCTGCGACGCGCCGGATGTTTTCCGATCGGTCCGCATGCGAGAAGCCGAGATCACTGTTCAGCCCATGCCGCAAATCGTCGCCATCGAGCAGATAAGTCGGTCGTCCGGCAGCGTGCAACTGTTTCTCGACCAGATTGGCAATCGTTGACTTTCCTGCACCGGAAAGGCCGGTGAACCAGAGGACGCATGGCTGGTTGCCGCTTAACGCGGCGCGCGAACGTGCCGTGACCTCAAGTGCCTGCCAGTGAACGTCCGGCGGACGTTGCGGCCCGAGTTGCGTGGCATTCAGGCCCATGATGTCGTCGATTGGTACTTGCATCATCTAGAATATTCTACGGTTTTCCAGGCTGTGCTTAAGACCCATCTCAATTGCGATGCGGATCCCACTCACTTGAGTTTGAGATATTATGCGCGGTCGAATATATCGCTGAAATGTCGAACAGCGATGTAAAACCGTTCTTGTTTGGCGTGCCAATTGGCGTGTGGAAAATCACAACTTTATCGGACAGCCCGTTGCCACCCCCAGGAACGTCAAGCGGCTGTCACGCGCACTCCGGTCCGCGCGATGGACAAGATATTCGCCAACTGTTGTACGTGTTGCCGTAACTCCGGCACAGCCGTGGCTTCCCAATAGCGAGCCCGCAACAGGGGACCCACATATCGAATCACGTCGTTGCACTGCCCCTGCGAGCTGACCAGTTGATAGTCCTCGGTGACCTCGACTCCGCTTCCGTTCGGATCCGCGGACATGACGCCGTCCGTTATCAATTGCCGGATCAGCGGATCGTCGACCCTCCTCACATCGGAATTGGGACCGGTGCAATTGACGACATAGCCCACTTCGACCGACGTCTCGTTGGTTGTCCCGCGCAGCCGAATTGCTACGCGGATTGAGTTGCCCTCCTCCCGGATCCGCAGGAGATTGCCGGCTAGCGTCCGTAGCGTCCCATTCGTGACTAGCGTTTTGAAGTTTTGATGGGATTCTGGAGCCGTACGGTGTCGGTGAACATCCCAATGGGGTTGGACATGCCGCAGAAAGCGACGGCGTTCGGCTTCCGAAAGTCGTGTCCATAGCGCAGACGTATGAGGCCGTAGCGCTGCGACGATGTCACGCCAGTCGAGGCCGTCGCGTGCGTGGAGCGCGATCTGCTGACGCAGTGCGCGGACATAGCCTCGTACATGCACTCCCATTTCCCTCACCAGTGGCGATGCATCGAACTGCACGGGCGCTTTGTCCATCGAACGGTGCGCCTGCGGCATCAGGCCGCGGCGGGAAACCGCGTAACAGAGGCGCGATGGGTTTTCGCCTGCGAACCTCAGCGCAACATCAACAGCGGTCAGACCTGTACCGATCAGCAGCACCTTCTCGTGTGTGGGTATCGTTGCAAGCGCACCGGACTGCCACGGGTCGCGAATATAGCGCTTGCTCGAATAAAACGAGGAATCTTCAAGCGGCGGACTGGCTGGCGCAAAATTGCCGCATGCCAAAACAACGTGATCGGCATGAAGGGTGTTGCCATCGCGAAGGTGGATGGCCGCCGTCTGTTGTGAATCGGCCATCACCATGGATTCGATGCGTACGACCTCCCCGACCACGCGAGTCAACCCTGAACCGGATGAGTTCCGACATTCGACATCGGTGAGAGATTGCTCCAGGTAGTTTCCGTAAATTTCGCGCGACACGAATGACTTTGGCGTAATCGACGGATCCACGCGCCTGCAATATTCGACGAACCCGTCCGGCTGATCGGGCAACAGGCTCATATTTCCCGCGGGAACATTGAGTAGATGGCGGCTATCATTGGTCCCGTATGCAACACCTCGCGCCATACGTCCGGAGCGATTGATCAGAATCACACGCGGCGTCTTTGCATGACCGCTTCGCAAAAGGTTGACGGCCAAAGCCGTACCGCTGAACCCCGCTCCGACAATCACTATTGTTTTTACCATATCCACTTCCCGGTCCATGCGAAGCGATTATGTTTTGCAAAACTGCGGATTCAAATGCCGAACAGTGAACGAAAGTGCCCCCTATTCGCACAGGGATGGCGGCAACGCTGGGTACGCCCTGCATGACGGCGACTTCAACACTCGACGATATTCACCGCCAACCCGCCCCTCGACGTTTCCTTATACTTCGTCTTCATATCCGCGCCGGTCTCGCGCATGGTCTTGATCACCGAATCGAGCGATACGCAGTGACTGCCGTCGCCGCGCATCGCCATGCGCGCGGCATTGACGGCTTTCATCGCACCCATTGCATTGCGTTCGATGCAGGGAATCTGGACAAGTCCGCCGACCGGGTCGCATGTGAGGCCGAGATTGTGTTCCATGCCGATTTCGGCAGCGTTCTCGACTTGCCTGGGCGTGCCGCCGAGCACGGCCGCGAGCCCGGCGGCGGCCATCGAGCAGGCAACGCCCACTTCGCCCTGGCAGCCGACTTCGGCGCCGGAGATCGAGGCATTGAGCTTGTAGAGGATGCCGATCGCGGCCGCCGTCATCAGGAAATCAATCACGCCGTCATCGGTCGCATTCGGCACGCATCGCGTGTAGTAGTGAAGCACGGACGGGATGATGCCGGCCGCGCCATTGGTCGGTGCCGTGACGACGCGTCCGCCCGCGGCATTTTCCTCGTTGACGGCGATCGCATAGAGGTTGATCCAGTCGACCATGGACAAAGGATCGCGCAACGCCGCCTCGGGGTTCTCGCGCAGTGCGCGGTAGAGTTGCGGCGCGCGCCGCCGCACGTGAAAAGGCCCCGGCAGTTCCTTGTCCGCATCGGGGTTGTCGATCCCGCAGCCGCGTGACACGCACGCCTGCATCACGCCCCAGATCTTCAGCAAGCCGCCGCGAATCTCTGCGTCGCTGCGCCAGACACGTTCGTTGTCCCACATGAGCTCCGCGATGCTCTGTTGCTTGTGCTCGCAGAGGGCAAGCAATTCGTCGCCGCTTGTAAAGGAATGGGGCAACTGTTCGGCGGCGGCGAGCACTTTGACGTTAGGTGCGCTCGCGGTCACCACGAAGCCGCCGCCGACCGACAGGTAGGTCGAAGCGCGCAGGAGTTCGCCGGCCGCGTCGCGGGCGTAGAGCTTCAGGCCGTTCGGATGTTCGGGCAGGGCTTGCCGGTAGAACACGATGTGTTCGCGTTCATTGAACCGAACCGGATAGCGGCCGAGCAGATAGAGCGTGCCGCTCTCGCGGATGGCGGCGATACGGGGCCCGAGCGTCGCCGGATCGATGGTGTCGGGGGCCTCGCCGGACAGGCCGAACATCACGCCCCGATCGGTGCCGTGACCTTTGCCGGTCGCACCAAGCGATCCGTAGAGTTCGACGCGAAGGGAGGCCACCTGCGCGGCAAGGCCTTCGCGTTCGAGCGCTTCGGCGAACAGCAGCGCAGCCCGCATCGGTCCAACCGTATGGGAGCTCGAAGGACCGATACCGATCTTGAAGAGGTCGAACACACTGACGGCCATCACCACTCCTTTATGAGCTCACTCGGGTGTCGGCAGACAGACACCGAGCCAGGCCGGCGGCTTCGCCGCGAGATGCTGCGCGACCGGCAGATAGCGTTTGTCGAGCCGCGAAGCGAGGTAAAACAGCGTGGCCGCGTTCTTGGGGTCCCAGGGGCCGCCGAAGCCGGGTACGCCGGCGTCGCGGCGCGCCCCGTCGAACGGCACCTTCGAATGAACGAATTCGTCGTGGCTCTGCTTGCCCGTCGCATAGGGCACCAGCCAGTTCAGCGCCGCCTGCAGGGTTGCTCCATTCGGCGCGCGCTGGGTCAGCCAGTCGATCCGATGGCGTCGGGCGGCAAGGGCGGCCATGGTCAGCGGCTCGAGGTCGTAGACGACATAGTGGATCGCGTCGCGCTCGTCATAGTCGAGCACTTGGCCGTCGCCGCCGATATTGTTCTGCAACTGCGATGCAAACAGTCGCCGCGCGGCTTCGATCATCTTGCGGTCGTCGAGCGCGAAGGCGCTCATCGCGATGAGCTTGACGCGATGGCTTTGCCAGTTGTTCGAAAACGTGCTGTCGAGCGGCCGTTTGGCATTGTCGATCCGGGTGATATAGCCGTTGCCCAGCGTCTGCAGGAAATTGATCGTCGCGTTGCGCGTCGAGGCGCTCAGCGCACTCGCGGTCAGGTCATAGGCAAGGATCAGCGAATCGAAGTGGCTTTCGTCGATCGGATTGAAACTCGGCGTGTAGGTCTTGACCCACGCCAGCAGGAAGCGGTCGACCATCTTCAGGAAGCGCGGGTCGGCGGTCGCGCGCCATGCGAGCGCGGTGTCGCGCATCAAGTCGAGTTCCCGCTCGGCAACCACGGATTCGTCGTGGATGCCCTCGTGCGGCAGGGTGCCCTCGGTATGCAGACGCGGCAGCGGGTGGGGCACGTCGTTCATGTGCGTCTGTGCCTCGACGATCATCGCGTGGACGCTCGAGTTCGCATCTTCGCGTTCGCCGTTCTGCAAGGCGGGGGCCGCACAAAAATTCATCGCGGCCTGGGCGGCCGTCGACAGCAGGACGCCCGCCGCGAAGGCGGCGCCCAGGGTCATACGGAAATATCGTTGCCGTATGGCGCGCACCTGCCGCGCCAAGATCTTGCTGACCACCACCATGCACCTATCTCCCGTTGCCGGATAGTCCGACGCCTGTGATGTTAACCGCTGGCCGGCGGCTTGTCGCCGTCGGCCAGCGTGTTCATCAACCCTGGGCGTAGTCGGACACGGGAATGCACGAACAGAACAGGTTGCGGTCGCCATAGACATTGTCGGCGCGGCCGACGGGCGGCCAATACTTGTTCGCATGCAGCGAGGCGACGGGGTAGGCCGCCGCTTCGCGCGAATACGCATGCGGCCAGGCATCCGCGCTCACCACGGCGGCCGTGTGGGGCGCGTGGCGCAGCGGATTGTCCTCGCGATCGGCCTGGCCCGCTTCGACGGCACGAATTTCCTCGCGGATCGCGGTCATTGCGTCGATGAAGCGGTCGAGCTCGATCTTCGGTTCCGACTCGGTCGGCTCGATCATCAGGGTACCCGGTACCGGAAAGCTCATGGTCGGCGCATGAAAGCCATAGTCCATCAGACGCTTGGCGACGTCATCGACGGTGATTCCGCTGCTGTCCCTGATCGGCCGCAGGTCGATGATGCATTCGTGTGCGACGAGACCGCCGGGGCCGGCATACAACACGGGAAAGTGGGGCGAAAGCCGCTTCGCGAGATAGTTCGCACTGAGAATCGCGTTTTCGGTGGCGGCCTTCAGGCCGCTCGCGCCCATCATCGCGATATACATCCACGAGATCGGCAGGATCGCCGCCGAACCGTAGGGCGCGGCCGAGACCGCGCCAATGCCCTGTTCGCCACGCACGTAGCCGGTCGACAACTGGTTAGGCAGGAAGGGCGCGAGGTGTGCGCCCACGCCGATCGGACCGACGCCGGGCCCGCCGCCGCCATGGGGAATGCAGAAGGTCTTGTGCAGGTTCAGGTGCGACACGTCGCCGCCGAACTGGCCCGGCGCCGACAGGCCGACCATTGCGTTCATGTTCGCGCCGTCGACGTAGACCTGGCCACCGTGCGCATGCACGATCTCGCAGATCTCGCGCACGTTCTGCTCGAACACGCCGTGCGTGGACGGGTAGGTGATCATGATCGCCGCGAGCCGGTCCGCATGCTGGGCGGCCTTTGCGCGCAGGTCGGCAAGGTCGACGTTGCCGTTCGCGTCGCAGGCGACCACCACCACGCGCATCGCGGCCATCTGTGCGGAGGCCGGATTGGTGCCGTGCGCCGAGGCTGGAATCAGGCAGACATCGCGATGGCCTTCGCCGCGCGAGGCGTGGTATTTGCGGATCACGAGCAGACCCGCGTATTCGCCTTGCGAGCCCGCATTGGGCTGCAGCGAGACGGCGGCATAGCCCGTGGCGGCGACCAGCATCGCCTCCAACTGCGAGACCATCTCGCGATAACCGACGGTCTGCGAAGCGGGCGCGAACGGGTGAATGTTCGCAAATTCGGGCCACGTCACCGGCAGCATTTCCGAGGTCGCGTTGAGCTTCATCGTGCACGAGCCGAGCGGAATCATCGTGCGGTCGAGCGCGAGGTCCTTGTCGGCGAGGCTGCGCAGGTAGCGCAGCATCTCGTGCTCGCTGTGATGGCGGTTGAAGACCGGATGCGCGAGGAACGGGGTCGCGCGGCGCAGCGAGGCGTCGAAACCGTCCTGCGCAGTGGCGTCCAACGCGTCGATATCGGCGGCCAGGAGGGGATTGACATTCGCCGCTTCGGCGAACGCGCCCCAGAGATCGAGCAGGTCGGCACGGGTGGTCGTTTCGTCGAGCGAGATGCCGACCGTGCGGCTGTCGATCGCACGCAGGTTCAGCCGGCGTGCTGCTGCGGCGGCGTGCAGGGCGTCCGTGTGTGCGGCGGACGTGAGCGTCAGCGTGTCGAAGAAGCTGTCGTTGACGATCGGATAGCCGAGCTGGCGCAGGCCGGCGGCGAGAATCGCGGTCATGCGCGCCACGCGCGTAGCGATACCGCACAAGCCTGCCGGACCATGATAGACCGCATACATGCTGGCCATGATTGCGAGCAGCGCCTGTGCCGTGCAGATATTCGAGGTCGCCTTCTCACGGCGGATATGCTGTTCGCGGGTCTGCAAGGCGAGCCGCAGCGCCGGCCGGCCCTGCGCGTCGACCGTCACGCCGACCAGACGGCCTGGCATCTGTCTCTTGAATTCGTCGCGCACCGCCAGATAGGCCGCATGCGGGCCGCCGAAGCCGAGCGGAACGCCAAAGCGTTGCGAGTTGCCGATTGCGACGTCGGCGCCCCACTCGCCGGGTGGCGTGAGCAAGGTCAGCGCGAGCAGGTCAGCGGCGACGATCACGTGGCCGCCGGCCGCATGAACGGCCAGCGCCAGCTCGCGATAGTCGCGCACATCGCCGTTCACGCCCGGATACTGGAGCAGCACGCCGAATGCGTTCGAGGCGGCTGCATTCGAAGCGGGTCCGACCTTGACTTCGATTTCGAGCGGTTCGGCGCGAGTGCGCACGACTTCGATCGTCTGCGGCAGCACGTCGTCGGCGACGAAGAACACATTGGACTTGGGTTTGCCGACGCGATGGACCAGCGTCATCGCCTCGGCGGCCGAGGTCGCCTCGTCGAGCATCGATGCGTTGGCGATCGCCAGGCCGGTCAGGTCAGTGACCATTTGCTGGTAATTGAGCAGGGCCTCGAGCCGGCCCTGTGAAATCTCGGGCTGGTACGGCGTGTAGGCGGTGTACCAGGCGGGGTTCTCGAGAACGTTGCGCAGGATCACGCCCGGTGTATGCGTGCCGTAGTAGCCCTGGCCGATATACGTCTTGAAGACCTCGTTTTTGTCAGCAAGCCGGCGCAGCGCGGCGAGTGCCTCGGCTTCGCTCTTGGGCTCGGTGAACGGGCCGAGCGGTAGCGTATCGCCGCGGCGGATATCGGCGGGGATCACCGCATCGATCAGCGCGTCGCGCGATGAGAAGCCGAGCGCGGCGAGCATCTCGCGCTGTTCGGCGGAATCGGGGCCGATATGGCGTTCGGCGAATGCGTCGTGGCGTTCGAGCGCGCGCAGCGACGGGCGCCCGGAAAGGTGCGCCGGCACCGAGTCGTGGTCGTGCGGATTCGGGTTTTCGAGCTTCATGGCAAGGTCCTGATGGCTGGGTGGCCCCTTATCGGGTTGAGCTTGCCCGCCGATTCGCCCCGCATGTGTAAGGAGGAGGCCACCGGATTGGCGGCCCCGGCGCGGCGTCGGGGCGAGGCGGGTGGCCGCGCACCGCTTACGGGGCTTGGGGGCTTATTCGCCGATCGATTCGCCGTAGGCCTCGGCCGACAGCAGTTTGTCCAGTGCGGCGGCATCCGTCGGCTTCAACTTGAAGAGCCACGAGCCATAGGGCTGGCTGTTGACCTGATCGGGCGTGCCGGCCAGCGCGACGTTGGCCTCGACGATCTCGCCCGAAAGCGGCGCGTAGATATCCGAAGCGGCCTTGACCGATTCGATGACGGCGATCGCGTCACCCGCGCTGACGGTCTTGCCAGCCTCCGGCAGTTCGAGGAAGACGATGTCTCCGAGGGCTTCCTGCGCGTGGTCGGTAATGCCGATCGTGACGCTGCCGTCGCTTTCGAGGCGCACCCATTCATGGGATTCGGTGTATTTCAGATCTGCTGGGATGGTCATGGTGATTCCTTGATCGTTTGTTCGGGGAGACCGGCTGTCAGGAAACGAGCGCCTTGCCATTGCGCACGAATGGCAGTTTAACGACGCTGGCGGACAATGCCTTGTCGCGAATTCGTACTTTGACCTCGTCGCCGGCCCGGACGCCTGCCGGCACGCGCGCAAACGCGATCGACTGTTGAAGCGAAGGCGAGAACGTGCCGCTCGTGATTTCGCCGTCGCCATGCGCAGTCTCGACTTTCTGGTGCGCGCGCAGCACGCCGCCCGCCTCGCGCAGGATCAGACCGACAAAGCCCTGTGCCGCGTCGGGGCGCAGCGCGGCCTTGCCGACGAAGTCGCGTGCCGAGGCGAGTTCGACCGTCCACGCGAGGCCCGCATCGAGCGGCGAGACGGCGTCATCCATATCCTGACCGTAGAGATTCATGCCCGCTTCGAGACGCAGGGTATCGCGCGCACCGAGGCCGCACGGGCGGACGCCGGCGGCGGCCAGCGCTTGCCAGAACTCCGCCGCGCGCCGCGCGGGCAGGGCGATCTCGAAGCCGTCTTCACCCGTATAGCCGGTGCGCGCGACCATGGCCTCGCCGAAAGGGGTATCGGTGATGACTGCGGCGTTGAAGGGCTTGAGGTTTTCAGTCGCGGACCGTACGGAGGGCAATGCCTGCCAGACCCTGGCGCGCGCGTTCGGGCCCTGGACGGCGATCAGCGCGAAGTCGCGGCGCGGCGTCAGCGTCAGGCCGAAGTCGCCTTCGGCGTTGAGGCGGCCGAGCCATTCAAGATCCTTGTCCGCCGTGGCGGCATTGACGACGAGACGGAAGAAATCGTCGCGGAAGAAATAGATGATCAGGTCGTCGATCACGCCGCCTTGCGGGTTCAGCATGCACGAGTAAAGCGCCTTGCCCGGGGTCGTGAGTTTGTCCACGTTGTTGGCGACGGCGGTACGGAGGAAGCGCCGCACGGTATCGGAACCGGCGGGTCCGACGAGGTCGACGACGCACATGTGCGAGACATCGAACATGCCGGCGTCAGTGCGCACTGCCCGGTGCTCGTCGATCTGGGAGCCGTAGTTGACGGGCATCTCCCAACCGCCGAAATCGACCATGCGGGCGTTCGCGGCACGATGCAGAGCGTTCAGCGGAGTCTGTTTGAGATCGGTCATCAGGGTCGCGGCTCAGGCAATACGGTACCTATAAGGAAGCAAATAGGCACCCATAAGGAATTCAAAGGGGTGCCCGGCCGCAATGCGGCCGAAGCATGATCCCCTCTGTCCTTTTACCTGAGAGATGGCGCGGTCCCGTGAGCCTGGCGGCTCACTCGACCTGGCTGGCCGGATGGTGTTCCATCCGGTTCGCCGCTGCGCTTGCCCCTTCGGTGGGCAGCCGGCCTGCGCGTCGATCATGCGGGCGCTGGCCGCTGCCGCTCTCCAGAGATGCAAAAACCGGGTGAAACGCTTGCTTCGCGAGCGTCGGGATCGATTCAGTCGATCCGGGTCTGGCGAGTGAGACGTTTCGGGTTTTCGGCGCGACGGTCCTTTTGCCTGAGAGTTTGCGGGTGTTCCCCTTCGGCGGCAGCGGATCGTCCGATCCGCCGCGCTCTCCCGACGCGCCACGCGACTTTATGTCAGCGGCCCTGCTGGTGTCAATTGGAGCGCAGCATCGACGGTTCGAGATCGGTCTCGGCCGGCACCTGCACCGGCGAGGCCGGCAGGGTGTCCGGCAGACGATCCGGCGCCGGCTGAGAGGGAAGGCCCGACGGCGGCGGCAGATCGCCTTCGCGCCGTGTCACCCGATAGGGTTCGGCGATTTTCGCAAACTCCTTCAGCTGCTTCTCGATCCAGACCGGCGAGTGGCCGAGCTCGGTGGCGAGTGTCAGCGCGACGCGCGGGGCCGCCGCGAGCGCCGCGCGCGCATTGAGCAGCAGGCCGCGGTGGCGGCGCGCGAGCACGTCTTCGACGGTGCGCGCAAATTCACAGCGCGCCGCGTAACGAACCTGCGCAATCGTGAGATCGAATTGCGGCACGATCGGCTCGTCCGCACCTTCGAGACTGGCGACCAGCGCGGCGTCCGTGCCGTAGATAGCAAGGTCCGGATGGTGGTTTGCCGGTGCGCGGGAGGATGCCGTGCCGCCGCCCGGATCGCCGGATACCAGGCTGCCTTCGGCCGCAGCTGCCGCCGGAGTGTCGGCTGGCGCAGCGTCTGTGTCGTCCGGCCGGTCCGCCTTGTCCACGATGTCGGGTGCCGGAGCGGCGAATGCAGACATGCCCGCGGCCACATGCCTGCTCGCCGCCGCACGGCCCGGTGTCGCACCGGGCGATGCGTCCGGCTTCGGCGCGCCGTGCAGCCGCAGCGCCTCGGTCTCGCACGGCCGCACTTCGAGCAGGTGTGCGACGAACGCGGCATCGAGCACGTCCTCGGCCATCTTCCGATAGGTGCTCCACTTGCCGCCCGTCACAGTCAGAAGCCCGGAGGGGGAGACCGCAATCGTATGCTCGCGCGATAACTTGGAGGTCGGCGTCTTGCTGGCCTCGGCCTCCTTCACGAGCGGGCGCAACCCGGCCCAGGCCGACAGCACGTCGCTGCGGCCCGGCGCGCGGGTCAGGTAGCGCGCGGCGGCCTCGAGAATGAAGTCGATTTCGTCTTCGAGCGGTGCCGGGTCGGTGGGGTTCTTGAGCGCGAGATCGCTGCGCGGCGTGTCGGTCGTACCAATCAGCGTGTGGCCGAGCCAGGGCACCACGAACAGCACGCGGCCGTCCTCGGTGCGCGGCACCAGGATCGCCGCATCGCCGGGCAGGAACTCGCGCGACAGTACGAGATGGGTGCCCTGGCTCGGCTTGACCATTGCATGGGCGTTGGCGTCGTCGAGTTCGCGCATGCCATCGACCCAGACGCCGGTCGCATTGATGACGCAATGCGCGGTCAGGCGAAACGTCTCGCCGGTTTCCACGTCGACGGTCTCGACGCCCGAGATCCGTTGAGTAGAGAGCGGGAAGTTCGGGTCCTGGTACTTGAGAAAACCCGACACGCGCATGTAGTTGAGCGCGAGGCCGCCCTGATCGAACACCGTGCGTGCGAGGGCAATCGCCAGCCGTGCATCGTCGAACTGCGCATCGTAATAGAGCACGCCGCCGCGCAGATGCTCGCCGGCGAGCGTGGGCGCCGCTTCCAGAGTCTTGTCGCGCGACAGCCCCCGGCTTCGCCCGAGGTTCAACGGCCCGGCGAGGAAGTCGTAGACCTTGAGTCCGATCTGATAGAGCGGTTTCTCGAGGAACCGGTAGGCGGGCACGACAAAACCGAGCGGCTGGGCCAGATGCGGAGCGTTCTTCAGCAGTAGGCCGCGCTCGTGAAGCGCTTCCTTGACGAGCGGGAAATTGCGTTGCGCGAGATAGCGCACGCCACCATGGACGAGTTTGGTCGCCTTGCTCGACGTGCCGCTCGCGAAGTCGCGCTGTTCGAGCAGGAGGGTCCGAAAGCCGCGGCTGACCGCGTCGACTGCAACGCCGAGCCCGGTCGCCCCGCCGCCGATCACGATCACATCCCAGTCGCGCGGCGGCTCGCCGCGCGGCGAGACGCTCGGCCGCTGCGGCGGGGCATCGCCGTTTTCCTGGGCGCGCAGGTATTTTTCTTCTGAATACTGCGATTGGCGCAGGCGCGTGAGCAGCGCCTTGCGCGAGGTCGTCGAACGAGGGTCACCCGCGCGCATCGACGCAGGATCGAAATCGAAGTCGGTCGTCATGATGTGGCGGCCCGTTCGAACGGCAGGCGCCGCCCCTGTTCATGGCTCGCGCGCGCGAGTTCGATCACGGTCATGACGTCGACCGCCTCGGCGGGCGTGACCGGAAACGGCACGCCCTGTTCGATGCTGTCGGCGACGGCTGCGTAGTACGACGCGTACTCGCCGTTGAGCGTCGTGAGTTCACCTTCGAATTCGAGCACGCCGTCGACGGTCCGCAGTCGACCCGGCGGATTGCTTCCCCAGCCCGCATCGCCCGGGCGCAGGCCAGCTCTCAGCTGATCTTCCTGGCCGTCGAGGCCGAACTTCGTATAGCTGCCTCGCGTACCGTGAATCAGGTAGCGCGGGGTCGGCGCGGCGGCCAGCACGCTGGCATGGAGCACGACGTCGTGATGCGCATAACCGAGCAGCAGATGGGCGACATCGTCGGCGGTGCCGCCGTCGCGTCGTGTCGCCACGTTCGCATAGACCGTCTGCGGCGTGCCGAACAGCACGAGCGCCTGGTCGATCAGATGCGGCCCGAGGTCATAGAGCAAACCGCCGCCGCGTGCCGCTTCCTCGCGCCAGCGCGGACGCACGAGCGGGCGGAAGCGGTCGAAATGCGACTCATAGTAGGTGATGCGCCCGAGCGTGCCACTGGCGAGCAGCGCCTTGACGGTCAGGAAGTCGCCGTCCCAGCGGCGGTTGTGGAACGGCGCGAACAGCAGGCCGCGTGCGGCCGCCAGCGTCGCGAGCTGCTGCGCTTCGGCCGCGCTCAGCGTCACGGGCTTGTCGACGACGACGTGCTTGCCGGCCTCGAGCGCGCGGCGCGCATAGTCGAAATGGGTGTCGTTGGGTGTCGCAATCACGACGAGCGGAACCTGCCCGTCGGCGAGCAAGTGCTCGAAAGAGTCCGTGATCCGCGCGCCCGGCCAGTCCGTGCGCGCGCGCACGGCTTGCGAGGTGACAATGACCGCGACACTCGCGCGCCCGCTACCTTCGATCAGCGGCGCATGGAACGTGGCGCCGGCAAATCCGTATCCGACGAGACCGACTCTCAGCATGGGAATCAAAAAAGAGTGATTTTTTTAGCGGAACTTCGCAGCTTAGCTGCCATTCTGGCATATCCGTCATGTCGTCAATTCGTTGAACTAGCGGGTGAAATCGGTTCGCCGGCGATTTTTGGGGCGGCATGCTGGCCGAACGGACCGGGTCGGCTGGCTTGCGCCACGTGTTAACATCGACGCCCCGTTTGCCGCGATCCCTGTTAAACGATGTCCGCCGGTCTCAATCCTGCCCAGCACGAGGGTGTGCGTTATCTCGATGGCCCCTGTCTCGTGCTTGCCGGCGCGGGCAGCGGCAAGACGCGCGTGATCACCCAGAAGATCGCGCACCTGATCGTCGACAAGGGTTTCGAGCCCCGTCATATCGCGGCGGTCACATTCACCAACAAGGCCGCGGCGGAAATGCGCGAGCGCGTCGGCAAGCTGCTCGAAGGCAAGACGATGTCGGCGCCGGGCAAGGAAGGCCGCAAGGTGCCGGTCGGACAGATTACGGTCTGCACCTTCCACTCGCTCGGGGTGCAGATCCTGCGCAAGGAAGCCGAACACGTCGGCCTCAAGCCGCAGTTTTCGATCATGGATTCGGATGACTGCTTCGGGATGGTCCAGGAGCAGCTCGCGACGACCGACAAGCAACTGATCCGCCGCGTGCAGAACGCGATCTCACTCTGGAAGAACGGCCTGGTCGTACCCGAGCAGGCGCTCGCCGCCGCCCAGACGGAAGACGAGCAGATGGCCGCGCTCGTCTATTGCAGCTATGTCGCGACGCTTCATGCCTACCAGGCCGTCGATTTCGACGACCTGATCCGGCTGCCGACTGAACTCTTCGCGGCGAACGAGGCGGTGCGCGAGCGTTGGCAGAACCGGCTCCGGTATCTGTTGATCGACGAATACCAGGACACTAATGCGTGTCAGTACTCACTGCTCAAACTGCTCGCCGGACCGCGAGCGGCGTTTACCGCGGTTGGCGACGATGATCAAGCGATCTACGGCTGGCGTGGTGCGACGCTCGAAAACCTGAGCCAGTTGCAGACGGACTTTCCGAACCTGCGCGTGATCAAGCTCGAACAGAACTACCGGTCGACGCTGCGCATCCTGACCGCCGCGAACAATGTGATCGCGCACAACCCCAAGCTGTTCGAGAAGAAGCTGTGGAGCGAGCACGGCATGGGCGACTCGGTCAGCGTGACGCCGGCCAACGATGAGGAACACGAGGCCGAGTCGGTTGTGTTCCGGCTCTCCGCTCACAAGTTCGAGCGGCGCGCGCAGTTTCGCGACTATGCCATCCTCTATCGCGGCAACTTTCAGGCGCGCATCTTCGAACAGGTCTTGCGGCGCGAACGGATTCCCTATGTTCTCTCGGGCGGCACCTCGTTCTTCGATCGGGCCGAGATCAAGGACCTCTGTGCGTATCTGAGGCTGATCGCCAATCCCGACGACGATCCTGCTTTCATTCGGGCGATCACGACCCCGAAGCGGGGTATTGGCAGTGTGACGCTCGAGGCCTTGGGTTCGTTTGCAGGGCAGGCCAAGGTCTCATTGTTCGAAGCGGTCTATATGGGCGGCCTCGCGGCGCGCCTGACGGACCGCCAGATCGAACCGATGCGCGCGTTCTGCGATTTCATCCAGCGCCTGACCGCGCGCGCCGAACATGACCCGGCGTCGAGCGTGCTCGACGACATGATGGACGGCATCCACTATGAGGCCTACCTCTACGACGCATTCGACGAACGGCAGGCGCAGGGCAAGTGGACCAATGTGCTCGAGTTCCTCCAGTGGCTCAAGAAGAAGGGCACGAAGCCCGAGGCCGCGGGTATCGATGCGGGCGGTGGTGCTCAGACGGGTGCCGTCGAGGCTGAAGAGGCCACGGGCTATGACAACGCCGATGGCTTCGGCGACACGGGCAAAAACCTGCTCGGCCTGATCCAGACGGTTGCGTTGATGTCGATGCTCGAAGGCCGCGACGAAGACCCCGATGCGGTCAAGCTGTCGACGGTGCACGCTTCGAAGGGGCTCGAGTATCCGCATGTCTTCCTGGTCGGCTGCGAGGAAGGCATCATGCCGCACCGGGGGAGCAGCGATGATGACGCACCGGTTGACGATGCTCGCATCGAGGAAGAGCGACGGCTCATGTATGTCGCGATCACGCGAGCCCAACGCAGTCTGCATCTGACTTACTGCAAGAAGCGCAAGCGTGCGAGGGAGACCATCGTCTGCGAGCCATCGCGCTTCATCAAGGAGATGCTGCTCGACGAGGCGCCGCCGCCGGGGGCCGACGAAGCACCGATGACCCCGAAAGACAGACTTGCGAGCCTCAAGGCGTTGCTTGGTGGCGCTTAGGCTTGTCGCGCAAGTCGTCTTTAGAGCCAAAGAACTAAAAGTAACAGCGGCAGTCACGCGCTCGTTCGTGTAATTTTTCACAATGTCCGCGCTGTGTCGAGCGGATGTCGCCCCGCGCAATCGATTTGCGTGAACGATCCATTGCGTTCAGCGTGCCCGAAGGACCTTCTGCTGCTTTTTAGAGACAGATAAATTTCTACGCGCGATCATAATTGCTGCATAGAATGATTGACGGTGCCTGCACTCCGCCGTGGCCCACTCTTGCAGTTCCCGTTCCCGTTACGCATCCCTCTGATCGCGCGGTGTCGATCCATGCCTCACTCAGCGCCAACCGTGTCGCTGTTCCTGCTCGGACCCCCTCGTATCGAGCGGGCCGGAGCGGCGCCTGCACTCAAGTACAACCGTGCGCGTGCACTGCTCGCCTATCTCGCACTCGAACCGGGCTTTCATACGCGCGACAGCCTGGCCGATTTGCTGTGGCCTCAGGAGCACACTCCACAGGGCCGCGACAAACTCAAGCGCATGTTGTTCGAACTGCGCGAAGCGCTCGGCGATCGCTGCATCGAAGGCGATCGCCATGTCGTGCGGCTCGCGCCCTCGTCGATGGTCTGGGTCGATGCGCTCGCATTCGAAGCCGATACCGATCCGGTGCTCCCCGCGCCGCCGCCTCCGCCTGCTGTCGGTGTCGAAGCCGAGAGCGTCGCGCGCGGCTGGCGCGATGCACTCGACCGGTGTGCGCGCGCGGTTGATCTCTATCGCGGCCCCTTGTTGCAAGGTTTGCGGATTGACGATGCGCCCGACTTCGATGCCTGGCTCGATGGCCAGCGGGAAGCTTATGTCCGGCGTCTCGTGCTCGCCCTGAGCCGGCTCGCACGGGGGCGCGCGCAGCACGGCAGACTGGGCGATGCATTGGGGCATGCGCGGCGCCTGGTCGATATCGCTCCGCATCACGAGGCCGGCTGGCAGTTGCTGATCGACTTGTTAATGCAGGCAGGCCGCCGCGAGGAGGCGCTTCATGAACTCGACCGGTGCCGACGTGCCCTCGCGCGCGAACTCGATGCCGAGCCGCAGCCGGCCACGCTGGCGCTGTTCGACCTGTCGAACGAGTCGGCCCGATCGGCTGACGCAGCCGGTTTGGCCACACCTCGTACGGAAAGCGCTTCGGGACTTCCGGCGACTTCGAAGGTGTCCAGTCCGGTCGGCCGTTCGGCCGTCGCGCCCCGTCCGTCTTCCCTGTCCTCCGGCGATACGACGCGCCCAGCGGGCAGGAGGCCCCAGCCCGTGCGCAAGTCTCGTGCGCACACGGACGCTTCCGTGCCGCGTGCCTATGCGCGGTTTGCGATGGGCGTCGCGCATCTCCTCCAGGATCGCCTGTGCCACGCGACGCGTGCCTTCGAAGGCGCGTTGCGGACCCAGCCCGACGAGATCGTCGACTTGAGCTTCGGTGCCGATGTGCGGTCCATGGCCTGGTCGCTGTTGTCGATCACGCACTGGCGGGCGGGCCATCAGACGGCCGCGCTCGAGGCCGGTGAACTCGCCGTCGAACGCGCGCGCCGGGTCGGCGATCCGCATACGCTCGCGCAGGCGCTGCTCGGCGCGGGCGTGCTCTGCCAGTTGCGCGCCGCCTCCGAACAGACCCTCGATTACACCGCCGAGATACTCGACATTGCCGAGCACAACGCGATGCCTGCCTGGAAGCTCGCGGCGACGGCGCTTTCAGGATGGGCGATGGCTGCGCTCGGCGACCTCGAAGCCATCGACGACGCCCGGACCGCGGCACGCGCACTCGCTGTCCAGATGGGGACTGTCGAGACCCTGTTGCTCTCGCTGCTGCAAGGCCCTGCATCGTGAGCGATGCCGTGCGCGCAAGCTCGTGCACGCTTCGATTCTTTCGCGAGGACAGGCCAGGTCCTCTGTGCGGACGATGAACGTGATACCTTCATGGCATCAGGACAGAAGGGGTTGAAAGGTCATGGCAGGGCAGTTGACGGTGAACGAGCAGATCGCACATCTGCGCGAAAAAGGATATGTCGTGGTGTCGCAGTTCATGGCGGCTGATGCACTCGCGAAACTCAACGAGGTTGCACGCGCGCAGTTGGCCGCACGCGCCGAGCCGCTGGAGTTCGAAGCCGATCTCCAGTACCCGGGAGCACCGTCTTCGCGGGCCGCGGCCGGCGGCGAGACGGTGCGCCGCCTGCTCGACGCCCATGCGCGCGATCCGGTGTTCGCGCAGTGGGGCACCTCGCCGCTCGTGCGCGACTGGATGGAAACCTACTTTGGCGAACCGGCGCTGATGTCGCGCGCGCATCACAACTGCCTGATGACCAAGCACCCGCTATATGGCAGCCTGACTGGATGGCATCGCGATATCCGCTACTGGTCGTTCGAGCAGGAGAATCTCGTCTCGGTGTGGTTCGCGCTTGGCGAAGAAGAGGTCGATAACGGCGCGTTGTGGTTCGTGCCGGGTTCGCACCGGATGGCCTTCGATGCCGATCGCTTCGATGAAGCGAAGTTCTTCCGCGCCGATCGCGCTGACAATTCGGAGATCATCCGCATGGCCGAATCGCCGCGGCTCGCGCCCGGCGACGCGGTGTTCTTCCACTGCAATACCTTGCACTCGGCTGGGAAAAATCTCAGCGACGCGGTGAAATTCTCATTGGTCTACACCTACCATGGCCGCAGCAATGCGCCGAAGGCAGGCACGCGATCGACCTCGAAGCCCGAGATCGAACTTCGCTGAACGGGGAACGCCGCAACGTCACTGACGGCCCGATGCCGCAAGGCCGATCAGGCCGGCCACCGTGGCGACCGCGCCGCCGACGAGCAGCCAGATGGTCTTGTCGGTCGGCGAACCGGTGAACAGATTCGATACCTCGTTGCCGAACGAGTGGAGCGACTGCCCGCCGAAATACAATAACAGCACGCCCCCGATTACCAGGGCGAGGGAAACGGCTCGCGTCATCAAATGCACTCCGGAAGGGTGACCCACCCGGCGGGCCGCGGTACGGCCCGATCCCGGATAGGTGAAGTATGCCGCTATCGTCGCGGATTGCACGAGAGCGGGCAATGACGGTCACAAAAAATTGCAATGCGGTTTGTGGAACTTGCCACCGGCATCACCCCGAAGGCTTTGCTATAGTCGGTCTCCGCGTATTTCAAGATTCGCCGCGTTGTGGGCACCCCGGCGTACCCCGGCACGCGCTTCGGCTCGTGCCGGTCGGCACGACACTGGGTGCAACCCATCCATTCGAGGACAAACAATGACGTACCTTGCATCCGCGGACCGGTATTCCGGCCGTGTTCCCTATCGCCGCAGCGGCAAGAGCGGCCTGCAACTGCCCGCGCTCTCACTGGGCTTGTGGCACAACTTCGGCGATACGACGCCGATCGAACAGCAGCGTGCGCTGCTGCGTACCGCGTTCGACCTCGGCATCAACCATTTCGATCTCGCGAACAACTACGGTCCTCCGTACGGCAGCGCCGAGACGAACTTCGGCCGTCTGTTCAAGGACGATTTCCGTCCGTATCGCGATGAGTTGCTGATCTCGTCGAAGGCCGGCTACGATATGTGGCCGGGTCCGTATGGCCAGGGCGGCGGATCGCGCAAGTATGTGCTCGCCAGCCTCGACCAGAGTCTGCAGCGCATGGGTCTCGACTACGTCGACATCTTTTATTCGCATCGTTTTGATCCGGATACCCCGCTCGAGGAAACGGCCGGCGCGCTCGCGACCGCGGTTCAGCAAGGCAAGGCGCTCTACGTCGGGATCTCGTCGTACTCAGCCACGAAGACGCGCGAAATGGTTGCGCTGCTCAACGATCTCAAGGTGCCGTTGCTGATTCATCAACCGTCCTACAACATGCTGAACCGCTGGATCGAGGAAGAGCTGCTCGATGCGCTTGGTGAGACGGGCACCGGTTGCATTGCGTTTACCCCGCTCGCGCAAGGCGTGCTGACCAACAAGTACCTGAACGGCATTCCGGCCGATGCGCGGGTCAACAAGCCTGGTGGCGCGTCGTTGTCGAAGGATCATCTGAGCGAGCAGAATCTCGATCATGTGCGCAAGCTCAATGCGATCGCACAGCGTCGTGGCCAGAGTCTTGCGCAGATGGCCCTCGCGTGGACGCTGCGCGACGCACGCGTGACCTCGGCGTTGATCGGGGCGAGCCGGCCCGAGCAACTGGTCGAGAACGTCGAAGCGTTGAAGAACCTGTCGTTCAGCCAGCAGGAACTCGATGAGATCGACCAGTATGCACGCGATGGCGGCGTGAACCTGTGGGTCAAGCCGTCGACTGATCAGAGGCTGGGTCGCTAGGGATTGAAGTGCCGGCCGCGTAGTTGAACAAGTGCGCGGCAATCCTCCTTCAGTGCCTTCTAGGGCGAGGAGGATGTTAATTGACTGACGGTGAGCGCTTTACGCTCACCGTTTTTTTATGGCGGGTTCAGAACTCGTAGCCGACTTGAACGCGTGCGGCCGCGCCGCCCGAGTCCGAATAGGCGAACGCACCGTTGAGCAGCATCTGGCCGTTCGGCGAACGGTAAGTCACGCCGAGCCCGAGCGCCGCATAGCCCTGGAAGCCCGCACTGCCGGCCGCCACGACCGTGCTGCCCGCCTTGGTGGGTGCGATGTTCGGCATCGCCATCGCCATCGCGACGCCTGAGTAGGCGGTTCGGCCGACTTCGTCGATACGCGACCGGGTCTGGCCGAAGCGCAGGTCGGTGTAGCTCTGCGACTCGCCGACCGCGGAATTGCGCGCGGCGTTCAACTGATCGAGATTGACCGCGTCGGTGCCGACCTGGCCGGCACCGACGTGGACGATGCGCCGCTCGGACCCGGTCGCGCCGACAGACAGTGCGTGGTCGGTCGGCAGTTCGGAACCGACGCCGATCGAGGTTGCGCCGTTCGGGCCGTCGACGACACTGCTGTGGCTGGTGTGGCCGATGCCGCTGCTACCGCCGCTTTCGCTTTCGCTTTCGCTTCCGCTTCCGCTTTCGCTTCCGCCACCGCCACCGCCACCGTCACCGCGACCGCCCGTATTTGTTCCGCCGCCCGTGCCTTCGTTCGATTCCAGGCTTGTCACGCGTACATCGAGGCCGTCGATCTTCGCGTTGAAGCGGCTAGTCAGGTCAAAGATCTGGGCGCCATTGATCGCATCGGTGCTCCCTGGCGCGAGTTGACCGGCGGCGATGTTCGTGAGCCGCGTGCCCGATGCGCCGCCGAATGTCACGACGTCTTTTTCGGCGCTGTCGTAGGAGACCCCGAGCACGCTACCCGAGCTGCTCGTGAGCGATTCGTTGATCTTTTCAATGTCACTCGTATTGTCGCTGACGCGTGTATCGAGGTTCGTCAATGCGCCGCCAACCGTCGAATGGGTGACGCCACCGACCAGGTAGGACGGTGCGACGATCGCGCCGTTGGCGTCGACGGTGGAACTGCCGCCGAGAGCGGCCGTCACGCCTTCGAGTTGCTTGACGTTGATCGCGTCGCCATCCTCGGTGCCTGCGTGGATGCTGGTGAGGGTCCGCGTGCCGATATCGACTGTGTTCGCCCGCGTCGCCTTGGAACCGGACCCCAGCGCCACGGAGTTTTCAGCCGTGGCCTTCGAGGACGTCCCGATCGCAATCGATTGCTTGCCGCTTGCTTCGGAGGATGCGCCAATCGCCGCGCTGCTTTGACCGGAAGCGATGGAAAGATAGCCGGCCGCCCATGACCCTGAGCCTGTTGCCTTCGCCTGCGAGCCGATGGCCGTTGCCCGATTGCCCGTGGCTTGCGCACTTGCGCCAACGGCGATCGTATCGCTCACGCCGCTGTCGCCAGCCTTGGCATTCACCCCTACGGCGATGGCCTGGTCTCCGTCCGCCAAGGCGGACTTGCCGAGCGCCACGGTGCTGCTGCCGCTCGCCTTGGCCCGTGTGCCGATCGCCAACGAGTCCTGTCGAGTCGCATCTGCAGTGTCGCCGATGGCCACCGAACTGCTTTCCCGAGCTTGGGCACTTGTACCGAGAGCCGTCGATCGTGCACCGGTGGCTTCCGCACGCGAGCCGACTGCCGTCGCGTTGGCGTTCTCATCGGTACCGGCGGTGGCTCTGTATCCGGCTGCAATCGAACCGGTTCCGAATGCCTTGGCGTGACCACCGACCGCAGCCGTGAAGTCACCGTTGGCATTCGATTGTCCGCCGAGCGCCGTCGATCCTTCCCCGAAGGCGCTTGAAAATGAACCGATGGCGGTCGTCTCGATCGTCTTGTCAGTGCCAGACTTGGCGCCTATCCCCAGCGCGACCGAGTTGCCTCCTTTCGTGCTCGATTTATCGCCGATCGTGACGGTGTCCTTACTTGCAGAGGTGTCGTCTCCCAGGCGAAGGGTTTCCGCCGAGGTGTCCGCCGCGTAGATGAGAACAGCGGCGGTTGCAAAGTGCGCGAGTGTTTTCTGGCGGCGCCATTTGCCTTGGAGTTTGTGAGATTGAGTGGGAGCCTGAAAACGGCTGTGGTTGAATCTTGCCATCGAAAATCCTTCATATCGTCGTCATAACGCAGCCCTATGCGCGTCGAGTTGAATTAGAAATTCGCCGGATATTTCCAACAACGGATTGAATCCTATTGACTAGTAGGATTCATCTTATGTTGGAAATAGAGGTATTAAATTCAAAGAAATGGGTATTAATATTTTCAGGCATCTCCAAAGGAGATGAGCGGGTTGCCTGCTTAACGAGAGAATGAAAAAAGCTCGGTGAACCATGCGTCCGGCCTTGAAGAGGTGTTTCGCAATTACTGTGTTTTATCTCGTATTGTGTAAGGTGTATTCATTCAAAACACAGGCCATTGCGATATGAATTAATCTCCATTGGGAATGAAATGGATTGTTTGTTCAGAATATAAATAAAAAAGCCCGGCGCACATGCGCCGGGCCTTGAACAGGCATTTTCACCACTCCGTCATTCACGGAGCGGCGTGAGAAGGGCTAGAAATTGAAATTGTCGATATTGCTCGAGTCAAACGTCGTCGGCGGTCCGAGGACGACCTCGCCGTCCTTGCCGACCGTGCGCTTGCCGAGCTTGCCGGCGTCGAACGAATCGCCTTCCTTGCCGGTGATCGTGCCCGACGCCAGATTGGCCGCGGCATAGGCAGCGAGGTAGCCGAGCGCGCTCGGATCCCAAAGCTGGAACGCCTTGACCGTGCCGTTCTTGACGAACGCGCGCATCTGGTTCGGCGTGCCGAGGCCCGTGACGACGAGCTGGCCTTTCTTCGGCGAGGTCGACAGATAACGCGCCGCAGCGGCGATGCCGACCGTGGTCGGCGCAATGATGGCCTTCAGGTTCGGATAGGCTTGCAGCAGGCCCTGCGTCTCGACAAACGACTTCTGGTCGTCGTCGTTGCCGTAGGCCACCTTGACGAGCTTGATCTTCGCGTACTCAGGCTTCTTCAGTTCGTCCTGCATGTACTTGATCCAGGTGTTCTGATTCGTCGCGTTCGGCGTGGCCGAGAGCACCGCGATTTCACCTTCGCCGCCGATCAGCTTGGAGGTCAGCTGGATCTGCCCGCGCCCGATATCTTCGCTGACTGCCTGGTTCACGAAGATCTGGCGCCCTGCGGGTGCCGTATCCGAATCGAACGTGACGACCTTGATGCCGGCCGCATGAGCCTTCTGCAAATACGGGACGACCGCGTTCGCATCGTTGGCCGCGATCACGATCGCATCGACGTGCTGCGTGATCAGCGTGTTGATGTACTGGACCTGCGAGGATGCGCCGGCATCCGAGGGCCCGACCACCTTGCCGTCGCCCTTGAATTCCTTGATCGCTTCGAGCCCGCCGTTGTCGGCGATGACTTCATACGGGTTGTTGATCTGCTTGGGCAGGAAGGCGATCTTCAGCCCGTCCTTGAGCCCGGCGGCATGGCCTGCGCTACTGATCGCAAGCAGTGCCGCACACAGTGCCGGCATGGCGATCGCTCGTACGTTTCGCAACATGTGAAGCCTCCTAGAGTTGCACTCTTCTGCCGGCGAGCCGGATGACGGTGCGTGGGTGGGTACGACATTTTTTAAGACGCTGTTTTGTTTCAATCGCCTTTCTATCTCGATCCACGGATGCCACGGTCCGTTCGCGCACATCGTTCATCCAGGCGGCAATGCATCGGATCATTGCGCTGCCATCGCCGCCGCGCGGGCCGCGAGCACACGCCGCTCGCGCATCGAGCGCCAGCGGTTGAACAGATTGGGGATCAGCACCGAGGACAGCAGCAGCGCGCCGGTAATGATCGTCAGCACTTCGCTCGAAACGTCGATCAGGGTCAGCGCATTGCGCAGCACGCCGATGATCACGAGCGAGAGCAAGACGCCGATCATCGAACCGCGGCCGCCGAAAATGCTCACGCCGCCGAACAGCACGGCGGCGATTACCGACAGTTCGAAACCCTCGCCGTTGTCGCCGCGCGCACTCGTGAAGCGCAGCGTGTAGACGACGCCCGCCAGCGCGCTCATCGCGCCCGACAGCACGAAGAGCTTGAGTTTGGTGCGATCGACGTCGAGGCCCGAGAACGCCGCGGCGGTCGGATTCGCGCCGATCGCATAGAGGCTGCGGCCGAACGCGGTCGCCTGAAGCAGCACGCAGAACACGATCGCCCCGATCAGCACGAGCACGAAGGGCTGTGGCAGGAAGCTGTTGCCGACGGTATTGATGCCGAAGGCGGTATAGGCCGCGGGGAAATCGGCGATCGCCTGGTCACCGAGCAGCACGTAAGCGAGCCCCCGGAAAAAGGCGAGCGAGCCGATCGTGACGGCGAGCGAGGGCAGGCTCAGCCTCACGATCACGAGCCCGTTGAGCAGACCCGCAAGCGTGCCTGCGACGAGCACGATGACGATCACGAGCGGCATCGGCAAACCCATATGCCAGAGCACGCCCATCAGCGCGCTCGAGGCGCCGAGCACCGAGGCGACCGACAGGTCGATCTCGGCGGCCACGATGATCAGCGTCATCGGCAGTGCCATCAGAGCGATCTCGGTGAAATCGGCGAGCATGTTCGAGAGGTTCGCCGCGCCGAGAAAGTCGGACGACAAGGAGCGACCGAGCACGAGCGCGGCAATGAGCAGGATCGTGAGCGAGGCTTCCCAGGGCCAGTGGAATGCGCGCTTGCTGGTGTTCATCATGGTGGAGGCGCTTGGGTTGGCGCCGCTACCGCTCGAGCCGGCCCCAGTCGCGATGTGAGCACCGACAGCCGGCTCCGGCTTTGCCTCGGACTTCGAATTCGGTTCAGACATGTTCGCGTTTCCTCATCATCCGCTTCGCGACCGAGCGCGCGAGCAAGGTGTCGAGCGTGATCGCCGCGACGATCAGCGCCCCCTGGATGGCCTGCTGCCAGAACGGCGAGACGCGCAGTACGACCAGCGAGATATTGATCACGCCGAGCAACAGCGCACCGAGCGTCGCACCCCAGATGGTGCCGACCCCGCCGGTGATCGCCACGCTGCCGACCACCGCCGCGGCGACGACCTGGAGTTCGATACCCTTGGCCGTGCTCGCGTCGACCGTGCCGAATCGTGCGAGCCAGAGTGCGCCCGCCAGCCCGGCGATGGCACCTGTGAGCAGAAAGCCTCCGAGCACGCGCCGGTCGACAGCGATCCCCGCGAGCCGCGCCGCTTCGAGATTCGAGCCGATCGCGTAGAACTCGCGGCCGCCGCGATAGAACTTGAGATAGAAGCCGAGCGCGGCGAGCACGAGCGCGGCGATCAGCACGAGGTTCGGTACGCCGAGCAGCGCCCCTGTCGCGAGCCGCGAGTACGCATCGGGCAGGCTTGTGGCGTTGACCTGGCCGCCATGCACGAACCAGTAGTCGGCGCCCCGGATGATGTAGAGCGTCGAGAGCGTCGCGACCAGCGAGGGCACGCGGCCGAAGGTCACGAGCACGCCGTTGACGAGGCCCGCGACGAGTCCCATCGCAATGCCCGCGAACAGGGCGACCACCACCGGCATGCCCGGATGCTGGACGTAGAGCGTGCCGACAAGATAGGCCGTGAGCCCGACGACGGAACCGATCGACAAGTCGATATGCCGCATCAGCATCACGACCGTCATGCCCGCGCTCAGCAGGCTGATGATCGCGACATTGAGCAGCACGTCACGCAGGTTTTGCGTGTTGAGGAAGCCCGGCCGCGCCAGCGCGGTGCCGAGCACGACGAGCACGAGCACGATGAGCAGCGTGCTTTCGCGATTGCGTGCGAGGCCATCCGCAAAGCGCGAGGCCGTGCTGGCGGATCCGTTGTCCGCCGGCCGGCCCGCAGGCGGGCGACCCGGTGGCGTGGGCGAAGCGGGCGGTTGCGGAGGCCTCGGCGACGAGGAAGCGCTGGACAGGGGCATCGTGGACGATTCGCGGCGCGGATCAGAAGGATTCGGCGTGGCGTGTCTCATGCGGCGCGCTCCCAGTGCTGGCCGAGCGCGGCGCTCATGATGCGCTCCTCACTGGCGTCGGCGCGCGCGAGATCGGCGCTCAGGCGGCCTTCGTGCATCACGAGCACGCGGTCGGCCATGCCGAGCACTTCGGGCAGCTCGCTCGAGATCATCAGGACTGCCATGCCCTGGCTGACGAGATCGGCCAGGGTCCGATAGACCTCGGCTTTCGCGCCGACATCGATACCGCGTGTCGGCTCGTCGATGATCAGCACCTTCGGATCGGTCGCGAGCCACTTGCCGATCACGATCTTCTGCTGGTTGCCGCCCGAGAGCGTGCCGACCGGTGCCTGCAGGTTTGCGGCCTTGAGCCGCAGGCGCTGGCCCCAGGTCTGCGCGAGCTGTTCTTCGCTGCGGGCGGAGATCAGGCCGCCGCGTGTGAGCCGGCCGAGTACCGTCAGGGACGCATTGCGCGCGATGCTCAGATCGAGCGCGAGGCCCTGGCCGCGCCGGTCCTCGGGGACCAGCGCGAGGCCCGCGCGAACCGCATCGAATGGCCGGCCGAGCCGCAGCGGTTTGCCGAGTACATGCACCGCGCCGCTCTCGACCGGGTCGATGCCGAAGATCGCGCGTGCGACTTCGCTGCGCCCCGCGCCGACGAGCCCCGCGAGCGCGACGATCTCGCCGCGCCGGACGTCGAACGAAATATCGTGGAAAACGCCGGTGCGAGAAAGCCCGCGTACCGACAGGGCGACCTCACCGGGTGCCGCCTCCGCCTTCGGGTAGAAGGTGTCGAGATCGCGGCCGACCATCTTGGCGACGATCGAGCCCGTGGTCATCTCATGTGTCATCGCGAAGTGGACCGTGCGGCCGTCGCGCATGATCGTGATCCGTTGCGAGAGCTTGAAGACCTCATCGAGGCGATGCGTGATGAACAGGATCGCGACGCCGCGTGCGCGCAGTCTCTCGGCGATCGCAAACAGCCGGTCGACCTCGAGCAGCGACAAGGCGGCAGTCGGCTCATCCATGATCAGGATGTTCGCATTGAGCGAGAGCGCCTTCGCGATTTCGACGACTTGCTGGTCGGCGATCGACAGGCCGCGGATCGATTGCTGGGCGCGCAGATTGACGCCGAGCGAGGCGAGCAGCGTATCGACCTCGGCATTCATCGCGTCGTAGCGAATGCGTCCCGCACGGTCGCAGGGCTGGCGTCCCATGAAGATGTTCTCGCCGATCGACAGGTCGAAGAACAGCGTCGGTTCCTGGTAGATCACGGCGATGCCCGCATTGCGCGCGTCGGCCGGCGAGGGGAAGGTGCGCGGTTCGCCGTCGATCCGCATCTCGCCGCCGTCGGGCTGGTGTACGCCTGCGAGCAGCTTGACGAGCGTCGACTTGCCGGCACCATTCTCGCCGAGCAGCGCGTGGACTTCACCCGGCCAGAGCGTGAGCGTGCCGTCCTCGAGCGCGCGCACGCGGCCGAAGCTCTTGCTCGCGCGGGTCAGGACGAGGCGTGGCCTTGCAGCGGGTTGGTCGGTCATGGGCAAACTCCTTGCTCGTAAATCCCTGCATCAGCGCGTCTGAGGATGCCGCGCATGGTCAGATCCGGTAGATCCGCTCCGCGTTGCCGCGGAACAAAGCCTCTTTTTCAGATTCGCTGGCATCCGCGACGATCGCCGCATAGGCGGACCAGAGTTCGCGGTAGCCGCCAAACAGCCGGTCGACCGGAAAATTCGATGCGAACATCGCGCGCTCGACGCCGAATGCATCGATGGTTTCGAGCACATAGGGGCGCAGACTCTCGACCGTCCATTGGTGATCGAACATCACGAGCCCGCTGACCTTGACGGCGACATTGCCGCATGCGGCGAGCATGCGCAGACCATCGCGCCAGGCCCGCCAGCCGACAACCGAAGTGCGGTCGACGAACATGCCCGCATGATTGACGATGAACGGTGTATGCGGGTTTTCGCGCGCCAGCTCGGCGGCTTCGCGCATCTGCGATGGATAGAGTTGCAGATCGAACGACAGCCGGTACTTGCGCAGCAAGCCGAAGTTGCGGCGCCAGGCCGCTTCGCGCATGAAGTGGCGGCCTACGTAGTCGTAGAGCGGATCCGGATGCACATTGAGAATCTGACGGATGCCGCGTGTGTTCGGAAACGCGGCGTGCGCGGCAAGTATGGCCTCGACGTTGTCGGCGGACAGGTCAGCGCCGGCAACGATCCCATTGGGCATGCCACGGCCGTCAGGCGAATCAGCGATCGCCTGGAGCCAGCGTGTTTCAGCGACCGGGTCCGCGGGATCGTGATTCGCATCGACATGCACCGCTTTGATCACTTCGAGGTCGACTGCGTCGTCCGTATCCGCGAAGTAGTCGCCGATCAGATAGTTGTGCTTGAGCGCCCGCGCGTCGCCGACGAACGAGATACCCGGATTCGCCAGCCACGGATAGTGGTGCGTATCGAGGTTCCACAGATGGAAATGCGGATCGACGATCTTCATTGGCAGGCTTCGCTTGGTGAGTCGCTCATTGAATCGCTCGGTGAATGCTCGGTGAATTGCTCAAAGTGTCGATCGACAGGTTCGAACGCGTCGGCCCGCACTTCGCGCGCCGCGACGGCTGTACTGCGTTCTCCTTACCGCACATCGGCAGCGAGCCGGCCGTGGCTCGCGTGTCGATCCAGGACGTCCTTGCGGCGCATCACGCCGACCGGTTTCGAGATGAAACACCGGCGTCAGCGGCGTGACGACAGGTGCGTGATCGGCTTCGGTTTCCATGAGCTCGGCCATGTAGTCCCACCAGCGCCGCATCACGGGCAGGTGCGGCAGCGCATCCATGCGATGGTCGGCCGGGCGCTTGAGCACCGCGAACAAATGATTGGAGGTCTCGTCGAGGAAGATCGAGTAGTCGTGGATGCCGGCATCCCGCAGCGCATCCGCGAGCTCGGGCCACAGCGCGTCGTGGCGCCGTCGATATTCGTCCCGCATGCCCGGCTTGAGCGTCATCCGGAAAGCGATCGTGTCCATGGGTGCTTCTTCCTTGTGCGCGGCCCGCCTTGGATGCTCCCGTGAATGCCTTTCGGGGGTTCTCTCGGGAAAGTCCCGGGGAGCGCTGGTACTTCGCTTCCCAGGTCACAGGCAAACCCTTCAGGCATGCCCCTCGGGAATGCCCTTGGGCATTTACCCTCAGGGTGTTTCGTTTGGCCCGGCCGCGCGTCTCCGTTCAACGTTCTATTTTTGTGTAGCGACTATAAGCGCCCCGGCGATAACCATTCAATCCGATGTTACGATCGGGCGATCATAAAAGCGGATCGGTGCAATGAACTCCACTGCCTCGTTTGTCACGCTCGTGAACCGTTTGCGGTTCCGGCATCTGTCATTGCTCGTGGCGCTGGACGATACACGGAACCTGCATCATGCCGCTGCCGACATCAACGTTGCGCAACCGAGCGCGAGCCGCATGCTCGCCGATATCGAGGAAGCGTTCGGCTTTGCCTTGTTCGAGCGGCGCGCGCGCGGCATGGAGCCGACGCCGCTCGGTATCGAGGCTCTCGGGTATGCGCGCCAGTCGCTTGCGCACCTGACGCGTTTTGCCGAGGCGCTCGAAGTCAAGCGCAAGGGCGGTCATGGACAATTGACGGTCGGCGCGATCATGGGAGCGGCGCCCGATCTTGTCGCGGTCGCGGTCGCCGATCTGAAGGCGGAGCGCCCGCTGCTCAATGTGCGAATTCTCGGCGAAACGAGCGACCAGGTCGTCGAACTGCTCGAGCGCCGGGAAATCGATCTCGCGCTCGGACGGTTCACCAATCCGCTTCAGCACAATCACTTCGATTTCGAGCCGATCGCGAACGAGACGATGAAGCTCGTTGCACGCGCACGTCACCCGCTTGCGGGACACGCGCATCCGCAACTTGCCGATCTCGTGGCGTGGCCTTGGGTGGTGCAGCCGATCACGAGCCCGGCAAGGCAACTATTCGAAGAGGAGCTTGCGGCAGCGGGGCTCGCTTCACCTGCGAACCTCGTCGAATGCGCATCGATTTTCGCGACGCTTCAGCTGCTGCAAAGCAGCGACGCGGTCGCGATGCTGTCCGAATCGGTTGCACGCGATTATCTGAAGGCCCGCCTTCTGGTGGCGCTGCCCATCGAGATCGGCAAGAACCTGCCGGGTTTCGGCATCCTGGTGCGCAAGCACGAACCGCTGAGCGAACCCGCCGCGCGCTTCACCATGTTGTTGCGCAAGTACTCGGCGGTCGCACCGCGCGAAGCGGAGCCGGTTGCCGCCGAGAGATGAAGGGCCGGGAGTCGAGCGCGGTGATCGGACTTCCGAGACTTGAGCGCCGCGACTCGATTGTGGAGTTTTACGTCAGGCCGCACCGGTGCCGATCAGCATGACCGTCAGCGAACGCACGCCTTGCGCGCCGCGCACGAGCACGCCTTCGATATCGGCCGTCGCCGACGGCCCGGTCACCAGCGCCGCATAATGTGCGCCGCTGAAATCGTTGCGCCGGTAGGCATCCTGCAAACCGTCGACGATTTGCGCTTCGTCGAGCAGCACGACGAGATGCTGGGCGAGATAGCCGATCGCGTTGACGCGGTATTCGGCTTCGCTGAACCAGACCGAGCCGGTCTCGGCCACACCGAAACGCGCGGCGACGACCGCGACATCGACGTCGTGCAGCGAAGCCGGTGGTGTATCCGCGGGCAATGCACGTGTGCCGGGAATGGCATCGACGACCGAGCAGAGCGCGACATCCGCGCCGAATTTTTCGTAGATCGCGGCCCTCGCTTGCTCGACCGAGCCGACGCGTATGCACAGACCTCCATAGAGGGCGAGCCCCGCGATAAAACGTTCGGCGCGATCGCCGGCAGGCGTCTCGAACAGGGGTACATCGGGCAGCGCGACTGCGGCCGGCTGTGCCGCGCGCACGCGCGCGAGAAACTCGTCACGTGAGCTCATGTTGATGCTCCTTGCAAACGGTTATTCGACATCTTCAGGCTCCGCTTTCTTGGCGCGGTTCGCGGCATACCATTCGTGGAAGGTCTGCTTTGGCGCATCGGGCAGATCGCGATGGCGGCCCCAGATGTTCAGGGGGTTGTAGAGCATGAAGTTCGGCAGCCGTTCGAGCGCGGTCGCCATCGACTTGACCGTGGTCCGATAGAGTTTCGGGCTGGCAAGCAGCTTGCCAGCGACCTGGAGTGCCTTCTGTTTGACGAAAGGCAGCTCGTGATGGCTTGCAACGACCTGCCGCCATTTGTAGAGCTGGTCGTGGATATTGATCTTGACCGGGCAGACGTTCGAACAGCTGCCGTTGAGCGTCGATGCATAGGGCAGCGCGCTGAACTTCTTGAGATCGAAGGTGGGATTGATGATCGCGCCGATCGGTCCCGCATAGGTGCTGCCGTACGAGAGGCCGCCGCTGCGCCGGTAGACCGGGCAGGTGTTCATGCAGGCGCCGCAGCGGATGCACTTGAGCGACTCCCAGAAGTCGGCCATCGCGAGCCGCTCGCTGCGGCCGTTGTCGACGATGATGAAGTGCATCTCGGCACCGGCGCGCGGCGCGCGAAAATGCGAGGTGTACTGCGTGATCGGCGAACCGAGCGCGCTGCGCGAGAGCAGGCGGATGAACACGCCGAGGTCGCTCATACGCGGAATCAGTTTCTCGATGCCGAGCGAAACGAGATGCAGCGGCGGCACGTTCGCGCTGAGGTCGGCATTGCCCTCGTTCGTGCAGACGACGACCGTGCCGGTTTCGGCGACCGCGAAGTTGCAGCCGGTCATGCCCGCGCCGGCTCTGAGGAAATACGGTCGTGTGTGCTGACGCTGGCTCTCGGCAAGATACGGAATATCGCTGTTGTCCGGATCGCTGCCGATCGTCTTCGCGAACACGGCTGCGACGTCCTGCCGCAGCTTGTGGACGGCGGGCATCACGATATGGCTCGGGTCCTCGTGATCGAGCTGCTGGATCCGTTCGCCGAGGTCGGTCTCCATGATCTCGATGCCGCGCTGCTCGAGGTAGGGACGCATCCCGCATTCCTCGGTCAGCATCGACTTGCTCTTGACCAGGGTCGTGACCTTGCGCTCCGACAGCAGGCGATGAACGATCTCATTGTGCTCGTTCGCGTCGGCCGCCCAATGGACCTGCACGCCATTCGCGCTCGCCTGGTCGGCGAACTGGGTGAGGTATTCGGACAGGTGCGAGAGCGTGTGTTCCTTGAGCGCCGAGGCGAGCGCGCGCAAGTCTTCCCATTCGGGAATGCCGTGCATCAGCGTGTCGCGTTTCTGGCGGATATCCCAGAGACGCTTGTCGTGGAAGGCGATGTGCTCAGAACGTGCGATGAACTTCTCGGCCGCCTTCGCGTGGTCGATGCGGCCCGGTTTGCCGCCGTGGATGGTTTTCATTCGCGAGCTCCATTGAGGATTTGCGCGATATGGATGAAACGCATGCCGAGCCCGGCGCGGTCGGCGCAGCCTTTCTGGTGCATCAGGCAGGACATGTCGCCCGAGACGATGTACTGGGCGCCGGCATTGCCGTGGTCGCGAACCTTGTCCTGGCCCATGCGGACGGACACGGCTTCCTCGCCGACCGAAAACGTGCCGCCGAAGCCGCAGCATTCGTCGGGCCGCAGCGGCTTGACGAATTCGATGCCCCGGACGTTCGAGAGCAAGGCGAGCGGCTTCGAGAAGACCGGCCCGTCGACTTCGCTGATCGAGGCTTCGTGCAAGTGCCGCAATGCGCTGCAACTGTTATGCAGGCCGACTCGGTGCGGAAACTCGGCCCACGGGAACTCACGCACACCGAGCACGTCGTGGAGGAATTCGACGAGTTCGTAGGTTCGCGAGCGCACCTGCTGGACCGATTCGGTCTGCTCGATCGCCGTCATGTGTGCGCGTACGTGGTGCACACAGCTCGCCGAGGGGCCGACGATGTAGTCATAGCCCGCGAAGCTGTTGGCGAACAGGGCCTCACAGCCGGCCGCATCCGCCTCGCTGCCGTTGTTGGCCATCGGCTGGCCGCAGCAGGTCTGCGTGGAAGGGTAGCTGACGTCGAGACCGAGGCGCTCGAGCAACTCGAGCGAGGCGATGCCGACTTCAGGGTAGAACGCATCGATGAAGCAGGGGACGAACAGCGCGACTTTCAAGCTTGCCTCGTGGATCGGCCGTCGCGCGCTCTGCGGCGCTGCTGCGACGGCTATTGAAGGTTGACGAACAGGCCTCCGTCGACGAGCAACGCGGCGCCTGTCACATAGCGCGCCATGTCGGAGGCCAGGAACACCACGACATCGGCGACGTCGTCGGGGCGGCCGAGGCGGCCAAGCGGAATCCGTCGTTCGAAATAGGCTTTCTTCTCGGCTGAGGACAGATCGTCGGCATTGAGGTCCGTCGCGATTGTCCCCGGCATCACCGAGTTACACCGAATTTTATAGGGGCCGAGCGCGATTGCACAGGATTGCATCAAGGAATGCACACCGGCCTTGGTCGGCGTGTAGTGGGTTTGCATGCCACCGCCGACGAGTGCACTGATCGAGCTGGTTGCGACGATCGCGCCGCCGTCGCCTTGCTGTTTCATCTGGTTCGCGGCGGCCTGCGTCACGTAGAAGGCACCCCCGAGGTTGACCGCAAGCGTGGTTTCGAAGATCGCGGAAGGCATGTCGAGGAAGGCGTGGAACGGGCAGATGCCCGCATTGCTCGCGAGCACGTCGACGCGCCCGAAGGCTTCGACTGTTCGGGCGACGAGTTCCGGTCCGGTCGCGGGTTCCGCGACATTGCCTTCGACGGCGATGGCACGGCGCCCGAGCGCCTTGATTTCGTCGAGTACCTCGTCGACCGCCGAGCGCTTTTCGTACGAGGCGTCATTCTCGCCCCAGTAGTTGAGCGCGACATCGGCGCCTTCGCGCGCGCAGGCCACGGCAATCGCGCGGCCAATACCGCGCGAGCCGCCGGTGACGATCACGACTTTGTTGTGCAGCAACATAAACGGCCTCTCCGGAAGGTTCCGCGCGCGCGTCTTGCGCCCACTTCACTCAATGTTCGTAGGGACGATGCAGGGTGCAAGCAGGATTGAGGCGCACCCCGAAGCCCGGCGTGTCGGGCACTTTCATGCGGCCGTTGACCGGCAGCGGTTCGTCGAGCAGAAGGGGCGTGAACATCGGCACGATTTCGTCGGCCTTCGGCGCCATCATCAGGAACTCTGCAAACGGCGAGTTGTGACGCGTCACGACGAAGTGATAGCTGTAGACCGATGAGCCGTGCGGTACCACGAGCGCATCATGCGCGTCCGCGAGCGCCGAGATCTTGATGAGTTCGGTGATGCCGCCGCACCAGCCGACATCGGGCTGGATCATGTCGCAACAGCCCATTTCGAGCAGCATCCGGAAACCCCAGCGTGTCGCCTCATGCTCGCCCGTGGTCACCCACATCGCGGGCGGCATCTTGCGGCGCAGCTCTGCGTAGCCCCAGTAGTCGTCGGGAGACAGCGCTTCCTCGATCCATTTGAGGCCGCTTTCCTGCGCGAGATGAGCAAAACGGGTCGCATAGCGCAGATCGAGGCTCATCCAGCAGTCATACATCAGCCAGAAATCGTCACCGACGCGGTTACGCATGTCCGCGAGCCGGTCGAGATTCTTGCGCAAGCCTTCCTCGCCTTCGGCCGGGCCGTGCTGGAGCGGCATCTTGCCGCCGATGAAGCCCATTTTCTGGGCGAGATCAGGCCGCGCACCCGTCGCATAGAACTGGAGTTCATCGCGCACCGGGCCGCCGAGCAACTGGAACACCGGCTCCTTGCGGACTTTGCCGAGCAGGTCCCAGAGCGCGAGGTCGACGCACGAGATCGTATTGAGCACGATGCCTTTGCGGCCGTAGAACTGCGTGCCGAAGTACATCAAGTCCCACATCTTCTCGATGTCGGTGACCCATTGGCCTTCGAGGAAGCGAACCAGATGCTTTTCGACGATGAATGCACCGATCTCGCCGCCGGTCGTCACCGCGAAGCCGACCGTGCCGTCGCTCGCCTCGATCTCGACGACCAGCGTGCCGAGCACGTCGAGGCCGAACGAGCGCCGGCTTTGCCTGTACTCGGGATAGCGCGCGAGCGGCGTCGATACGTGATCGTCGATCCAGTGGCCTTCGGCCTGATCGTGATAATCGGCACCGCCGCCGCGCACGGTGAAGGCGCGCACGTGCCGGATGGTCGGCATGGACATGGTCAGTAGGTCGCTCGACCGCCTGACAGGTCAAACACTGCGCCCGTGCTGAACGCGCAGTCCTCGGAGGCGAGCCAGACGATCATCGACGCGGCTTCGGCCGGCTGCAGAAAGCGCCCCATCGGGATCTTCTGGAGCATGTAGTCGATGTGTTCCTGCTTCATCGAGTCGAAGATCTCGGTCTTCGCGGCGGCGGGCGTCACGGCATTGACAAGAATGTTCTTCGTCGCGAGTTCCTTGCCGAGCGATTTGGTCAGCCCGATCAGGCCGGCTTTCGAAGCGCTGTAGTGCGAGGCGTTCGGGTTACCTTCCTTGGCCGCGATCGAAGCGATATTGACGATCCGGCCGTAGCCCTGCTTGAGCATCTGCGGGACGATCGCGCGGCAGGTGAGGTAGGGGCCGATCAGGTTGACGTCGATCACGCGGCGCCAGACGTCGGGTTCGAGTTCCCAAAGCACGCCGTTGCCGCCCGTGATGCCCGCATTGTTGATGAGAGCGTGAATCGCGCCGTGGGCATCGATTGTTGCCTGAGTGGCTGCATTGACCGAGGCTTCCTCGGTCAGCTCGACGGTATGCGCGCTGACCTTGCCGAGCCTCGAAAGCTCGGCCCGGCTTTGTTCGAGGCGTGCCGCGTCGACATCCCAGAGCGCGACCGAGGCGCCCGATTCCAGCGCGCGCTGGGCTACCGCATAGCCGAGGCCGCGTGCGCCGCCGGTGACGACAAGCACACGCTCCTTCAAATCGATCTGATTCACCGCGTCTCCGACTTTTTCGTTGTCATTGCGGTGACTATATCGGCAAACCCGATAGCCGACCAATCGCATTCGATGATCGGCCGATAGCGAAACGGAATCCCTTGCGAGCCTTCAGATTCGGTTGTTCCGCTATGACAGCAAGGCGATCATGCCCGCCACGATTGATCCGCCGACCAGCAGGCTCGCGAGCGCGCGGCGCCGGTGCGTCCCGATCCAGAGCAGCACGCCGGTGATCGACAACAGGATGATGCTGCCCGCGAGCGTATCGACGAGCAGTACCCAGCCGATGCCGAGGCCGGTGCCCCTATGGAAATTCAACAGGGTCGCGAGCAGGCCGTTGTCCGTGCGCTTGATCGAGACAAAGCGATTGCCGACCCAGTATTCGACCTGCGTGTTCGAGCGAGGCGTGACCAGCGTTGCGCTCCAGTGCTCGGGCTGCTGGAGCCGCCCGTCGCCCCAGGCGACGGTACGCGCGGGTTCGCGCTGGATTCGGCCGGGCTTGCCCTCGAGCGCATGGTTTTGCTGGAGCGCGCGCAGCAGGTCGGTGGGCGAGGCGGGCGCCGGCGAAGGCAGCGGCAGCTCCGCGGACGTGACACTGGGCGCGCCGGTCGAGATCTTGAGCGGTCCCCCGCGGTGATTCAACAGGAAGCCGGTCGTGCCGAACAGCAAGCCGAGCACCGCGCCCCAGAGTCCGAGCCAGCCGTGTACCCGACGCAACCATTGCACCATCGTTACGCGCCGCGACGGCGTGCGAGGTGCTGGAGTCGATACGCCCTTGGGTAAGGGCCATTGAACCGGCTGAGAAGACGCGGATCGCGCCGTAAAGGAATCGCTCAAGTCTCGCTCCATTGGCGTAGCAGGTTGTGGTAACAGCCGATCAGGGTGCGGCGTGCGCCCGCATCGGCATCGGTTACGTGCAGGCGCTGGATCGAGTTGTCCATATCGAACAGGATCGTGCGGCGTGCATCGTCGCGGACCAGGCTTTCAGCCCAGAAGAAACTCGCCACGCGCATGCCGCGTGTGATCGGTGCGACGCGGTGCAGGCTCGTGGCGGGGTAGACGATCGCGTCGCCGGCGGGTAGCTTGATCTCGTGGACGCCGTAGGTGTCCTCGATCAGCAATTCGCCGCCGTCATACTCGGCGGGGTCGGCGAGAAACAGTGTGATCGACAGATCCGTGCGGATCTTGCGGCCGGTGCTCGGGGAGATCCGCACCGCGCCGTCCACGTGGTTGCCGAAGGCCATGCCTTCGCTGTACCGGTTGAACAGCGGCGGATAGACCTGGTTCGGCAACGCGAAGCTGATGAAGAGCGCATTGCGTTCGAGCGCGGCGAGCACGCGGTCGCCCAGCTCGGCCGCAAGCGGCGACAGCTCGTCGATCTGCTGGTTGTGCTTGACCGGCGCCCCAGAATAGCCAGCCGTCGCGCGGCCGTCGACCCAGGGGGCGTCGGCCGCATCGAGTCGTGCGCGCAGGGCCGCGACGGTGTCGCGGTCGAGCAGGTTCGGGATCGACAGAATCATCGGGTCAGAAGCGATATGTCCCGGTCAGCAGCACTGTACGGCCGATCGCGGGGACGGCACGTCCGCCGTCCGAGGGGATGAGCGAGTCGTAATAGTACTTGTTGGTCAGATTGAGCAAATTGAGACGCAGATCATATTTTTTCTGGAGATAGGCGACGGTTGCGTCCCAACGTGCGAAACCGCCGACCGATACGAGATTGTTGTTGGCCACGTAGCGCGAGGACATGTAGTTCACCCCGCCACCGATTTCCCAGTGTTGGAGCGGCTGGTAGGTCGTCCAGAGCGTGACGGTATTGCGCGGCACGTTGGCCGGCGTATTGCCCTGCGTGCCGTCGGCGGCCTCGACGATCTCGGCGTCGAGATAGGTATAGCCCGCGAAGACCAGCCAGTTCTTCGTGATCCGGCCGCTGGCGCCGGTCTGAAACCCGTTCACGCGGATGTTTCCGTCGAGCTCATAGACACCTGTCGATACCGCGGTGCGCGCGTTGGTCTTGTTGATCTGGAACAGCGATGAGTTGATCGAGAGGTTGCCGTCGAGCACGTCCCATTTGCCGCCGATTTCATACGAGCGGTTCGATTCGGGTGGCAGATTCTGCTGGCCGTTCGTGACCGTCAGGGTTTCAAGCGAAGGGTTGAACGACGTGCCGTACGACGCGTAGTAAGACTGCTCCTCGGTCGGCTGCCAGATGACACCGGTGCGCACGCTCGTGTAGTTGTTGGTCTGCGAGGCGTAGCCCGGTAATGAAATCGTATTGAGGATATGGGCCTGGTATCGGTCCCAGCGCAGGCCGGCGACGACTTTCCAGTGCTCGCCGATCGAGATCGTGTCGTTTGCATAGGCAGCGAGGCTGTTGGCACCCGCGTTCGCGTAGTTGCCGATGGTCGTGGTCGAATTGGCCGGCGTCGACGTGTAGATCGGGTCGAGCAGCGGCGTGATCGGCAGATTGGAGCGCGATGTCGCCTGGTTCGAATAGGAATCATGTCCGAGTTCGACGCCGGTGATCAACTCGTGGTGCAGCGGGCCGGTCACGAACTTCGAGATCAGGTCGGTATTGTTGTAGAGCGACTGATCACTGATGACACGGTCGTGTGAGCCGATCCGGACGAACAGCGACGAGAGCGGCAGCGTCGTGAAGTTGCCGTGGGTCAGTGCCGTGCTGGTCGGGAGCGGGCCGGTCAGTACCGCGCTCGGGCCGGTTTCGCGCGCGTCGGTCACGTAGTGCGAGTATTGCGTCTGATTGCGCAACTGCAGACTGTCGGAGAAGCGGTGGTCGATCCGCGCGGAGACGATCTGCACATCCTGGATCGTGCGGTCGTCGGTCAGGCCGTAGAACGTGCCCTTGTCGACCGGCGCCGGATGGCCGTTGACGGGCGGGACCCCGTAGTCGGGCATGTCGCGGTTGTGCTGGATCAGCGCGGACAGCGTGACCGTGGTCGGCGTGCCGATGCCGAATTTGACCGTCGGGGCGACCCCATAGTCCTTGTTGCGCATTTCGTCGCGCGTGGACCCGACGCTCTGGCCGAACGCGTTGATCCGGAATGCCGCCGTGTCGGATAGCGCGCGGTCGATATCGACCGTCGTGCGGTAGCGATCGTTGGTGCCCACCTGCGCCGAGACTTCGGAGACCGGGGCAAGTTGAGCCTGCTTGCTGACCTGGTTGATCACGCCGCCCGTCGATCCGCGGCCGAACAGCATCGACGACGGGCCGTACAGGACTTCAATCGCCTCGAGGTCGAAGGTGTCGCGGTAGTACTGGCCGCGGTCGCGAAAGCCGTCGAGATAGATGTCGGTGCGGGCCGAGAAGCCGCGCAGATTGACGTTGTTGCCGATCGAGCCCCCCTCGGCGCCGCCGATCGTCACGCCGGGCGCATTGCGCAGCGCATCCTGGAAGGAGGTTACGCCCTGCGAATCGATGAGCGCCCGGTCGATTACCGTCACGGCCTGCGGAATATCGCGCAGGGCGGTCGGCGCCTTGGCGCCGACCGTCGAAGTTTCGACCTGGAAGGTATTTTTGTCGACGGCGTCGTTGACCTGTACGGTCGGCAGGGCACCCGTGTCGTGCGGCGTGGCTTGCGATGCTGTTGCCGGAGCTGCAGACGGCGCCTTTTGCGGGGCTGTTTCGGTCCCGCTTGGCGCGGCGGTCTGCGCCCAGGCGGGCAGGGATACGGCGAGCGAGACGGTACCGATCGAGAAAAGGGCCGCGGCGAGCGGCGTCCTGCGAAGCGTCATGAATTAACCTGGTGGGTCGGATGACCGCGCACCCGCGCGGTAGCGCGCGTCGGAAACGCGCGTACTGGATCGGATGGCTGGCTGGGCGACCGGGCCGCCGCGTCTTCCGGCTCGATGAGACGGAAGTCGGGGGTGCGATGGCGCTGGGCTGGCTGGAGTTTTGGGTTTTAGGTTCCAGTCTGCGTGGTCGGCTGAATCGGCTCGCAAGCAGAGGTAAACTACAAATCCCTTTCCCAATCATTTCAATTGAGAACGATTATTATTACCGAAAGAAATATTTCATACCGAAATACCCGTTTTATCCTAATGGTTTTTCAGAAATTTCTGGTTCATGCGTAAGGTATCCGTCGTCGCATCGACTCCTTATGGACATGCACCACGGTACGAAACGTGCTGCCTCGATCCTCACGACAAACGGGTTGCTGGCGCGGGGCTCCCGCTGCGACGAGCAGGAGGATGCGGGTGTCGTCCGCCGATGCAGAGCCGACACGCAGGAGGCGAATAGCACGGGATCGCGAGCGACCGGGGCAAGCCAGTCCGCGTCGTAGGGGATACGCCGGTTTCCGCGATCGTGTAACACTTGCAGCCCGTTTAGCTGTTTTTGATCGGTGCATTCGATGCGCCGGCACTTCAAAGGAGCGAACGCACGATGACCACTACCGCAGCGAGTGCGCGCGACGCCTGGCCTCTATTGCTCGCGCGCCTCGACCACGCCCGTGCGGCGACCGACAGCCTGTTTGGGCTATTGATCGACGAGGCGTTCTACGATCGTTCGATCGGCGAGCGTCACCGGATCGGCTTCTACCGCGGCCATCTCGACGCATTCGACTGGAATCTGCTGAATGGCAGGCTGTTCGATCACGCCTCTTTTAATCCCGAATTCGATCATCTGTTTGCGTTCGGCATCGACCCGGTGGACGGCGAACTGCCGTCCGACGAAGTCTCCGACTGGCCGCAGCGTTCCGAGGTCGAACGCTATGGCTGGTCGATTCGCGACGTGATCGACCATGAACTCCGTCAGGTCGAGCGCAATGGGGTTGACGTGTTGCCTTCAGGGCAGTCGAGCGCCCTTTTGCTCAACGTCGCGATCGAACATCGGCTCATGCATGCGGAGACGCTTACCTATCTGCTCCATCAGTTGCCACTCGAGCGCAAGGTCGCGGGCCAGCCATCGCACCCGGTCGAACGCACGCGCGCGGCCAACATGTGCGTCGCCGTTACGGGCGGCCCGGCGCGGCTGGGCATGCCCGACAGCGCGAATGGATCGTTCGGCTGGTGCAATGAATATGCGGGACTCGATGTCGAGGTTCCGGCGTTCCAGATCGACAAGTACATGGTCAGCAACGGCGAGTTTCTCGCCTTCGTCGAAGCGGGGGGCTACCGTGACCCGGCCCATTGGAGCGCAGCCGGCTGGGCCTGGCGCGAAGCCGGCGGTATCGACCATCCCGTGTTCTGGCGCCGCGCCGCGGATGGCTGGCGCCAGCGCACGATGTTCGACGAAATCGCGCTGCCGCCGGACTGGCCCGTCTATGTCAGTCACGCGGAGGCGTCCGCGTTTGCGCGCTGGGCCGGCAAGGCGCTCCCGAGCGAGGCGCAATGGCAGCGCGCCGCGGGGACGCGGCGGCCGCGTCATGGCAACTTCGATTTCGCGTATTTCGATCCCGTCTCGGTCGATTCGGATCTTCATGAACGCAGTGAATCCGGCGCTGTCGGCATGTGGGGCAATGGCTGGGAGTGGACCGATTCAGTATTCGCGCCTTTGCCGGGCTTCAGTGCCTATGAATGCTATCCGGGCTATTCGGCCAATTTCTTCGATGGCCAGCACTACGTGCTCAAAGGTGGCTCCGCGCGTACCGCGAGCTGCATGATTCGCCCATCCTTCCGCAACTGGTTCCAGCCTCACTATCAATACGTTTATGCAGGCTTCCGATGCGTACGCGCCTGAACGACGAGGAGAAGACATGGCTTACCCCAAACTAGCCGACCGCAAGCGGTCGGCCTTTGCCGAAGACGTCAGGCTTGGCCTGACCCGTACGCCGCAAAAGGAATTGCCCTCGAAGTATCTCTATGACGACCTGGGTTCAGCACTGTTCGACGCGATCACCGTATTGCCCGAATACGGCGTTACGCGTGCTGAGGAGCGGGTGCTCACTACGCATGCGAACGAGCTTGCACGCCTCGTGCCCGAGACCACCCTGGTCGCTGAACTCGGCAGTGGCAGCGGCCGCAAGACACGTCGGATTCTCGAAGCGCTGAGTGCACGCCGGCGCATTACGTATTGCCCGATCGAAATCTCGCCTGCGGCACTGGCTCATTGCGAGCAGGCGCTCGGCGATCTCGCGCGCGTCGACGTCGCGGGGTATCAGTACGAGTATCTGGACGGGCTCAAGCGGGTCGTCGAAGAACGGCGGCGCGACGGCGAGCGCCTGCTCGTGATGTTCCTCGGTTCGACCATCGGCAATTTCAGGCGTCTTGCCGCCGCACACTTTCTGCGCGACATCCGCCATCTGATGCGGCCCGGTGACGCGCTGATTCTTGGCGCGGATCTGCTCAAGCCCGAGCCCGTGCTTGTCGGTGCGTATGACGATGCCGCGGGTGTGACGGCAGCGTTCAACCTGAATCTGTTGGGACGGCTCAATCGCGAGCTCGGTGCGAACTTCGATCTGCGGCAGTTTGCGCACGAGGCGCGGTTCGACCCGGTAGCGGGTGCGATCGAAATGCATCTGCGTTCCAAGCGCGATCAGGCCGTGCGGATCGAAGCGGCCGGGTGCACGATCAATTTCGCCGAGGGCGAGACGATCTGGACCGAGGCGAGCCACAAATACACGCTCGAGGATGTCGCGTACATGGGAGATGTTGCCGGCTTCTCGTGGACAGCTCAGTGGACGGATGCGGAGTGGCCCTTTGCGGACACGCTGTTTGCGGCACGTTAGGGTCAACAGGCGAGTGGGGATGGGCAGGATTATCGAGCTCAGTGTGTGATGCGGTGCGCGCTCAGAAGCAAACCGGACAAGAAAAAGACGGACGACCGGGCAATGCCCAATCGTCCGCCTTTTTGTTGCTCTCCCTGAGGCTCGAACTATCAGAATAATTCGTCGAAGCCTGTCGAAAATCTGGTCAGCCTGGTTTCAGAGCATCGCCGGTAGTGCTTCCACCAGCACCATGCCGCAGATCGCGCCGATCACCGCGCCGACAAGGCGCAGGGTGTTGGTCCGCATTTTCGTTCGCATTGGCACCGCGCCAAGAAACAGGGCACCCGCGAGCGCCATCGGGATCAACAGGATGAAGTCGTTGATCGTAAAGAGGTCGAAGTTCATACCGTACCTCGCATCGTTTTAGTTAATCTCTGAATTGAGTATAGGCAATCCGGCCCCGTTGGGAAGCTTCGTTGAACCTCTATCGATCATGCGATGCAGCAATAGAAAGCTTGCGCACGATGGGAAAAAGAATGGCCCGCGACATTTGAAAGTCGCGGGCCTTTTAAAGCGATGGCGCAGAGCCGTTAGCCGGTCGCGCCTGGTGGCTCAACTGCCTTTCGACGCGTTGACCATATAGTCGACCGCGGCCTTGACGTCCTCGTCCGATGCGTTCGAGCCGCCCTTTGCCGGCATTTGACCTTTGCCGTGCAATGCGTAGTTGTAGACCGTGTCCATCGGTTCCTTGAGCCGCGGTGCCCAGGCCGCAGCATCGCCGAGCTTCGGCGCGCCGAGGAGGCCGACGCCATGGCAGGTCGCGCAAACCGAGGTGTAGAGTGCCTTACCGGCCTGTGCGGCATCCGCGCTGTTGGCAACCGCAGCGGGCGCGGCCGATGAGGCCGGCAGGGCGGCGATTGCGGCAGCGGCCGCGGAGGCTGCGTCAGCTTGAGCGTCGGAAGCGCCCGCATCCGAGGCGGCGTGGGCAGCCGGCGCGCCGGTTGCCGGAGCTTGCGGTTCGGCAAGCTGGCCACCCGAGTGGTTCGCCATATAGACGATCGCCCGGCCGATTTCATAGTCGCTGTAGTCGTCGGGGCTGGCGCCGCCGCGCGGGGGCATCGCGCCCTTGCCCTCGAGCGCGATCTTCAGCATCGTGTCGTAGCCTTGTGCGATACGTGGCGCCCACTCCGAGGAGTCGCCGAACTTCGGTGCACCGGCGGCGCCGGGCGTATGGCAGGTCGTGCAGACTGCCTTGAAGACTTCTTCGCCGCTCTTGAAGACGCGGGGGGCGCTGGCATCGCGGACCGTCAATTGTGCGAATGGCGCGATGCGTCGGTTGACCTGCTCCGGGGAGAACGCGTCGGTGCCAGCGCCTACCCGATTCGTGTTTTCCACGTATTGCACAACCAGCACGATCGCGGCAATCGGCAGAAGGAAGCTTGCCACCGCGACGGCGATGAGCTGTCCGGGTGTCTTGATTGGGGACTGGTGTTCATCGCTCATGCCTGTCTATCTCTCGTAGGGTTGTGTTCAGGGCGATTTGCTATACCAAAGATCCATCTGTAAGTGATTATAGGCTTAAAGGTTTTACGCACGCGATCAGCACAATCCCGCCACGGCATGCCGGGAAGGCACTTTTGTGCGCACCGCAAGGTGGACTTCCCGGGCCGAAGCAGGTAAGCTTGCGCTCTCGCAATGGCGCTGCGTCCGTTCGGACCCAGCGCCTTATTTTGATGTGCGCCCGTAGCTCAGTGGATAGAGTATTGGCCTCCGAAGCCAAGGGTCGCTGGTTCGATCCCAGCCGGGCGCACCAGATTTCTCCCCGAAATCAGGCAAGTTGTCGCTGCTCTGTGGAGTTCGTCAATTATTGACGTTTACGACACGAATTGGTTGTCTTCTGCAGCCTTCCTCCAGAAATAGACGAGTTGGCGGTCTGGGTCTGGGTCTGCGTCTTTGCATACCTTGCATACCTTGCATTCCGGCGGCGGTCTTCCGGTATCGCGTCGTCTCTTTCCCGACTTCGACCGACTCGCCCGTTAATTGCTCCTATGGGTAACGCCGCCTCATTCGAGGACACCTCCCGATCGACGGAATTGGGACCTCTTTGCGCCTTATCTTGATGCTTTGGGATGGCGATTTGCTCAGATAATCCCATTGTGTCGGCGTTTCTGCCGGCAAGCACGCCTACCGCACCGATCATGAGCACCCGCGCCCCTCTTCGCGCCGTGTCGACGGGGCTTGACCGACAGCGCGCATGGGGAGGGATGTCGAATATCGCAACGTGCTGCGAGAGAAGGTTTCGGTCGGTCTCGGCGTTGCGCCGCGCTTTTACATCGAGCGCTTCACGCGGAACTTCGAGACGGCTGTTCGCATGATGGTGGATGCCAGCAGGACGCTCGGACCCTCCTCATCCAGACGTAACGCATTGTCAGGACTTCCGGCCAGATCAGCGGTTGCACCACGCTTCGCGGTTCGCTTGAATAACCTCTTTAGGCCGACATTGAGATTCTGAATGAAATTCGCCGTGACTGTGATTTCGCCGCCTGGATACATCCATTCCGCGGCGTTCTTCGAAATTGCTGAAAGCCTCCACTACGGCTTATCGATGCTTGGTCACGATAGCGTCTTAACGAGCGAGGGACAGTTACCTGGCAGGCAGCACATCGTGCTGGGAGCGAATCTTCTGCCGAATTACGCGCTACCGCTTGCGCCCGACGCCATTCTCTACAACCTCGAACAGATTCAGTGCGGTTCGTCCTGGATATCTCCTGCGCTGATTGAAATTTATCGGCGCCATACGCTGTGGGACTATAGTTGCACGAATGCAGCTGCGCTAGCCAGCCTAGGTGTCCGTGTCTCCAGGATTTTGCCTATTGGTTACGCCAGCGAGCTTACTCGAATCGAACGGCCGAACGAGCCGGACATCGACGTGCTGTTCATTGGCTCGATGTGCCCCAGGCGGCAGCACGTCATCGACCTGATGCGATCCCGCGGGCTTAAAGTGGAAGTGGTCTTTGGCGTCTACGGACAACAGCGTGACGCTCTTGTGAGTCGCGCAAGGCTTCTCATCAATATTCACTATTATGAGGCGAAGGTATTGGAGATGGTGCGCATCTCCTACTTATTGGCGAATCACTGTACGGTACTAAGCGAGCGCAGCTCCGACGCAGCCGAAGACGATGCACTTGCCCAAGCGATCGCCTTTTCCGATTACGACGAACTTCCGCGGCGTGCCCAAGAACTGATCGAATCGCCAGATGAGCTTGCGCGCCTTTCCCGTTGCGGCTTTGAACTTATGCGGTCGCGCCCCGTGGCTGAGTATCTTCGTGCGGCTTTGTCGTGAGATAGATCGCGGTTTAAATGATGAAGAGGAATGCATGGAAACCATGCTGTCACTACCCAAGAAGCTGAATTTCGGATCTGGAAAGAGCTGGAAGGAGGACATGTTCAATGTCGACGTCCTGCCCGAGCGCGGACCGGACCTGCTTTTCGATTTTAACGATCCCTTCCCATTCGATACGCCGCTTCTTACCAGCAGGTTTGGGGAGGTGTCAATTCAGCGTAATCACTTTGACTATATCCTGTCGGACAACGTGCTTGAGCACATTCCGGATCTGATCACTGCAATGACCAATTGCATCGAACTCCTCGAGGTGGGGGGGATACTCGAAGCAATGGTTCCTTATGATTTATCGTACGGCGCGTGGCAAGATCCCACCCATGTTCGCGCGTTCAATGAGCGAAGCTGGCTTTATTATACGGATTGGTGCTGGTACGTCGGCTGGACCGATCATCGGTTCGACCTGATTGAGCAAAGCTATACCATTAACGAATACGGCACCGAGTTGATGCAGCAGTACAACGACATCACCAAGGTCGCCCGTTTTCCGCGCGCGGTGGACGCCCTGCACGTCAAGCTGAGAAAACGCGTCACTACTGCCGAGGAGAAGCTGCAGTACCAAGCATTCAACCGAGGCGCTTGATTGTCGCTGCTTCGGCGGATGAAGCCTGAAGCGAAGCTATCATTGCAAGCGTAGCCGCGACTAGCGCGACTACGCTTAAGAACCCCTAACCTTTCTTCGCACCATCCCGACAGGGCTAGACGGAAACATCTTCGCCGAGGTTAACGTACCCCAGTTTTAGTCCGCCATTCACCAAGGTGAGCACGTCGTCAGCTTTGACGCCGACTTCAAACGCCTATTATCAAGAAGCCAGTTCACTCGACTCAAGGTGTGACCTACGACGAGTTTTCCGAATTTTAAGGTCATGATCGGGCCCGCACAGGAGCGCCGTTATTTTCGGCGGTAGAAGGGACCGCGAGAACGTTTACGTTTCATCGAACGCCATCCGCCGAACGTCGCAGCTCGCGGCGAATGGACGGCGAACAGGACCCAAGCCCATGGCTACCGTCGATAATCCACGTGCCCCAACGTCTTCAGTCGACGATACAGCGTGCGCTCGCTCATCCCGAGGGACTCAGCAAGGGCACTGCGTGTCCCCGAAAACGTCGCTACACGCTGAGCAAACTCGCGATCAGTGAGTTCTCCGCGCGTTGAAAGGGAGGGCGAGCTCGCATGGCTCCCCAAATCCGCCGACTCTCCCGCAACAATGTCGCCCGGCAGATGTTCAATCCGGATCACCCCATCGTCGGCCAGCAGGCAGGCCCGGTCGAGCACGTTGCGCAGTTCCCGGATATTTCCCGGCCAGGAATAGGCATGAAGCATTGCGAGCGCATCCGGCGCGACGCTGAACTTGCTGCCTCCCGCCCGCTGTGCGCTACCGATACGCTGCAGTATCGAGTCGACGAGGAGCGCGATGTCGTCAAGCCGCTCGCGCACCGTCGGCAAGTGAATCGGAAATGCGCTGATGCGGTAGTAGAGATCCTGGCGGAATCGGCCGTCCTCGATCATTTCCCGCAGGGGCTTGTGCGTCGCCGCAACCAGTCGGAAATCCGCGCGCAGGGTCTCGATGCCGCCGACGCGGCGGAACGTGCTGGATTCGATGAGGCGTAGCAGCTTGACCTGCATCGAAAGCGGTACATCGCCGATTTCGTCGAGAAACAGCGTGCCGCCCTGCGCGGTCTCGACCAGACCGGGCTTGCGCGCGGCTGCGCCGGTGAAGGCTCCCTTCTCGTAGCCAAAGATTTCGCTCTCGAACAAGGCGTCCGTGATGCCGGAGCAATCGACAACGACAAAAGGGCGTTGCGCGCGTTCGCTCGCCTCATGAACGGCGCGCGCGAACAGTTCCTTGCCGGTTCCGGATTCTCCAAGCAGCAGCACCGGCAGCATCGAAGGCGCGACGCGATGCAACGCCGAGATCGCCGCGTTGAACGCTGCCGAACGCCCGACCAGACCTTCCGCGCTCGGCTTGGCGGACGCGCCGCGCACCGTGGAGAGCCGCTCGACGTAAGCCACCACCTCCCGCTGCGCATTGAATACCGGCCTCAACTCGACATCGACATGCTCAGGTCCGCGAGGCGTGTGATGGATGTGGAGCACACGATCGGGCCCGCGCAGCTCAAACGCCCGCTTCATCGGACAGTGCTCGCCCGCCTGGTCGCACGGCACGTCGTAGTGGTGCGAGACCTGGTAGCACTTGCGGCCCACGTGAGGCTGGCTGGCTACGCCGAACTGACGTTGATAAGCCGTGTTGGCGGCAAGGATGCGGTACTCGGGATCGAGCACGATCATGGGTTGTGCGTCGTGCTCCAGATACGACACGAGAGCGCCGACATCCGGCGCCTGAGGACGCTCGGCCGAGGTCGTGACGAGAGGTGTGATGGGTATGGACGGCTTCGGGGATTTCACGGCGGCGACTCCAGCAGGCCATCCACTATACGTCGACATCGCCACGACTGCCTTCTCTGCCATCTGACTGCCAGCTGTCAGTCTCAAATGGCAGCCCTGAAGCCGGGGCGGCCGCTCCAGGGTGGGTGACCCAACCCGACAGGATGGAAATATTTATAAAGATCAAAGTTCTACGAAACGAAAATCAAATGAAAGCGCGATGGCACGGTTCTTGTATTGATTGGCCGGCCTTGCAGCTTCGCAAGATTCATTCGTTTGAGGAGAGGATGTTGAATACCACGAGCCCCATGCTGATCGAAGACTTCTTCGACCCCGGTACCTCGACGATCAGCTATCTGTTGATGGATGTGCGCACGGGCGACTGTGCACTGATTGACAGCGTCCTCGACTACGACCCGAAGTCAGGCCGTACCTGCACGACGACCGCCGACAAGCTCGTGGCTCGTGTCGAGGAACTTGGCGTGAAGGTCCAGTGGCTTCTCGAAACCCACGTGCACGCCGACCATCTTTCCGCCGCACCCTACCTCAAGGAGAGACTCGGCGGAAAGATTGCGATTGGCGCGCAAGTGACGCGCGTGCAAGACGAGTTCGGCAAGCTGTTCAACGCCGGCTCGAAATTCGCGCACGATGGCAGCCAGTTCGATCAGCTGCTCTCAGACGGCGAAACATTCGCTGTGGGAGCGTTGCAGGCGCGTGCCATTCATACCCCGGGCCATACCCCGGCCTGCATGACCTATGTGGTCAGCGACGGCGCGCAGACCGTGGCTTTTGTTGGGGACACCCTGTTCATGCCCGACTACGGTACGGCGCGCTGCGACTTTCCCGGTGGCGACGCCCGCACGCTCTACCGGTCGATCAACAAGGTGTTGAGCCTGCCGGCGGACACGAAGCTGTACATGTGCCACGACTACCAGCCAGGCGGGCGGCCCCTGCAGTTCGTCAGCACGGTAGCCGAGGAACGCGAACACAACGTCCATATCCGCAACGGTATCGGCGAAGAAGCTTTCGTGGCGATGCGCACCGCGCGCGACGCGACACTCAACATGCCCGTGCTGATGCTGCCGTCGGTGCAGGTCAACATGCGCGCCGGACATATGCCCGATCCGGAAGATAACGGAGTGCTCTATCTCAAGATTCCCCTCAACGCGATCTGAGCCCCTGCACGTAGTGAATAGAAGTAACAGGAGAAGTTGATGGACATCAAGAAACTGACGGACGAACTGGCTGTATCGCGGCAGATTGCCGCATCCGACCTGCCTGCGATCAAGGCCGCTGGCTTTCGCGCCATCGTCTGCAATCGCCCCGACGGCGAGGGTCCCGACCAGCCCAACTTTAGCGAGATTGAAGCGGCGGCCGGCAAACACGACATCGAGGCCTATTACCTGCCCACCGAGTCCGGCAAGGTCGGCGATGCCGAGGGTATTCAGTTTGGCGAACTGATGCATGCACTACCCAAGCCGGTACTCGCCTACTGCCGCACCGGGACGCGATCCGCGACGCTGTGGGCGCTATCCGAAGCGCCCCGCCGGTCGCTGCCGGACATCATCGCCGCCGGCAAGGAAGCCGGCTATGACCTGTCCGCGTTAGCGCGGCGTATTGCCAACGGTGGCAAGGTGCCTGTCGAACGAGCCGTGGCCAGTCACGACATCGTGATCATCGGCGCGGGCGCCGCCGGCATAGCGGCAGCCTCGAGCCTGCTCGCGCGCGACCGCAACCTCGACATCGCCATCATCGACCCTGCTGACGTCCACTACTACCAGCCAGGGTGGACCATGGTCGGAGCCGGTGTGTTCGAACCCGGTGCCACCGTCCGCGAGATGGCCGCCGTGCTTCCTCGCGAGGTGCACTGGATCAAGGCCGCAGTAGCTGCGTTCGAGCCGGAGAAGAACTCAGTTGTTCTCGAAGGATGCCGCGTGGTGAGTTACAAGCAGCTCATCGTTTGTCCGGGGCTGAAACTGGACTGGCATGCCATCGAGGGGTTGCCGGAAACCCTCGGCCAGAATGGCGTGACGTCCAACTATCGCTACGATCTTGCTCCCTATACCTGGCAGCTCGTACGCCAGCTCAGAGGCGGTCGCGCGCTGTTCACCCAGCCGCCGATGCCGATCAAGTGCGCCGGGGCGCCGCAAAAGGCGATGTATCTGTCCTCGGATCACTGGCGGCGTTCAGGCTTTCTCGATCACATCGATGTCGAGTTCTTCAATGCCGGGGCGGTGCTGTTCGGTGTGGCCGACTATGTGCCGGCCTTGATGGAGTACGTCAAGCGTTACGACATCGCGCTGAACTTCGGCTTCAACCTGAGTGCGATAGACGGCCCCGGCAAGCGCGCGATTTTCAAGCGCACGCTTGAGAACGGTACCGTGGAGTCGGTGACCCGCGAGTTCGACATGATCCACGTGGTGCCGCCACAGAAGGCCCCGGACTTCATCCGCGTCAGCCCGCTGGTCGACAAGGCGGGCTGGGTCGATGTCGACCCGGCGACGCTGCGCCACAAGACCTACTCAAACGTTTTTGCACTCGGCGACGCCGCGAACACGACCAATGCGAAAACCGCCGCCGCCGCGCGCAAGCAGGCACCGGTCGTCGCCCATAACGTGCTCGCGAGCCTCGGGAAGCTCAAGGGCGAGGCGGCATACGACGGCTACGGATCCTGCCCGTTGACCGTCGAACGCGGCAAGATCGTGCTCGCGGAATTCCTCTATGGCGGAAAGGTCGTGTCAACTCTGCCGCTGATCGACGGCAGGCGTCCGTCGCGCCTCGCGTGGCTGTTGAAAGAGCGCATCCTTCCGCCGCTTTACTGGCACGGGATGCTCAAGGGGCGCGAGTGGCTGTCGCGGCCTGAACTCGTGGGCTAACGCAGCGGTGTCTCGCAACCTGTTGGATTTCTCATGCTAACTTCACTCATCCTCGGCGCCATCGTTGGCGCGGTGCTCGGCCTGACCGGCGCGGGCGGCGGCATCCTGGCAGTTCCGGCCCTGGTGGCCGGCATGGGCTGGCCGATGCAGCAGGCGACACCGGTCGCGCTGGTTGCCGTGGCGGGCAGCGCCGCGGTCGGCGCGCTTGATGCATTCCGAAAGCGGCTTGTCCGTTACCGCGCCGCGCTTTTCATGGCCGCATCAGGCGTGCCGGTGACCTCATTGGGCGAGCGCCTTGCGCACGCGTTGCCGCAACGTGCACTATTGGCATTGTTCGCCACCGTCATGCTGGTGGTGGCCGCACGGCTGTTATCGCAGGCCTTGCGGCGCGGGCGGGCGGACAGCACGGACTCACGGTTCTGTGTCGGCCGCCTCAACCCCGACACCGGGCGGCTCATCTGGTCGTGGACCACAGGCGCGGTCCTGGCAGCAATCGGGGCATTGACCGGGCTGATGACGGGGCTGCTCGGTGTGGGGGGCGGCTTCATCATCGTCCCCCTGCTGCGCAAGCTGACTGACGTGTCGATGCATGGCATCGTCGCCACCTCGCTGATGGTGATCGCGCTGGTCGGCGGCGGCGGTGTGATCGTCACGGTCCTGCGTGGCGCGCCGCTGCCACTCGACCTGACGCTATGGTTCAGCCTGGCGACGGCTGCCGGCATGGTGACCGGGCGCCTGATTTCGCATCGCCTCTCCGCGCGGCATGTGCAGGTGGGATTCGCCGGGGTGTTGATCTGCGTGGCGCTCGGGATGATGGCGAAGGCCGCGCTGGGTGGGTGAGGGCGCAGCCGTCAGCGTGCGCTTGCCGTGAAAAAAGCCTGATCCGAAGTCGCTTGAGGTTCAGCGTGTCGCGAACCAGTCGACCAGGAAATCGAGCATGGCTCGCAAAGCGAGCGGCATCTGGCGGCGGGAACTGTAGATGCCATGAATGCCGAGTGTTTGCGGCAGGTAGCGGGGCAACAGGCGCACTAGCTCGCCGCTCTTGATCAAGGGCGCGGCGGCGAAGAGCGGCTGCAAGGCGATGCCCGCACCTTCGCGCGCTGCGGCGAGCAACGCCATCGATTCGTTCGCGCTCAGGTTGCCGCTCACCGGGACGCTGGCCAGCTCGCCGGTTTTCGCATCGGTGAATTTCCACAAGCTTTTGCCGAAATACGAATACGTCAGGCAGTTGTGATGAGCCAGATCTTCCACGCGCTGAGGGGTGCCATGTGCGGCCAGATAGGCCGGCGATGCGCATACGACTGATTCGCAGACGCCGAGGGGACGTGAAATCAGGTTCGGGTCCAGCTCGTTGGTGATGCGCACAGCGAGGTCGATGCGCTCTTCCACGAGGTTCACGGCGCGCCCGTTCACGACAAGGTCCACGGCGGTCTGCGGATACTGCCGCAGATATTGGGTGAGCGCCGCACCCAGGACCTGCTGCGCGAGGATCTGCGCACAGGCTACGCGTATCAGCCCGCGCGGCGTGTCGGCTTCGGACCCGTCGAGAACCGTCATTTGCCCCGCGATTTCGAGCAGCTGGTGACAGCGGGCAAGCGTGATCTCGCCGGCTGGCGTGAGACTCAGGCGGCGAGTGCTCCGGTGCAGAAGGCGGGCCGCCGCCCATTCTTCCATCTGCGCCAGATTGCGCGTCACCATCGCGCGCGACATGTCGAGCGCGTCGGCAGCCGCGGTGAGACTGCCCCCTTCGACAATGGCGATAAACACTTTCGCGGCAACAAGGCGATCCATATTCGATCTGACCGAATCCTGCAACAAAGATGCCCATGATAGCGGCTATTTGCGCAAGTCCAGGCAACGTAGCATGGCGGAATTGTCAATTTCAGTTGATAGAGGGACGCCATGTCGAGTTTTCGTTTGATTCGCACTCTGCTTGCTACCAGTACCGTCGCGGTCGGGCTGATCAGCCAGGTGGCGAGTGCCGCCGAGCTGAGCCTCGAGGTATACAACCCAGGGGACAAAGGCATCTTCCCGGTGTCGTCCGAAATCATCTCCGGTCGTCACGAAGCGATACTCGTCGACGCACAATTCCAGCGTGCCGACGCCCAAGCGCTGGTGCAGAAAATCAAGGCCAGCGGCAAAACGCTGACCACGGTCTACATCAGTCAAAGCGACCCGGACTATTACTTCGGACTGGACGTCATCCAGGCGGCGTTCCCGAGTGCGAAGATCGTCGCCACGCCCGCGACGGTCGCCGCGATCAAGGCATCGATGGACGACAAGTTCGCGTACTGGGGGCCGATCCTGAAGGAGAACGCGCCGCAGCATCTGGTGCTGCCCACGCCGCTGCAAGGCGAGCACCTGACACTCGAGGGGCATGTGATCGAAATCAAGGGCCTCGAGGGTTCGGATCCGGCTCGCACATACTTGTGGATTCCGTCTTTGAAAGCGGTCGCGGGCGGCGTCGTGGTGAACAGCGGCGTCCACGTGTGGGTCGCGGATACCCAGACGCGCGAGTCACGGGTCAACTGGCTTGCCACGCTGGACAACATCGAAGCGCTCAAGCCCGTGACGGTTGTGCCGGGCCACTTTGTGGGCCCTATGCCGAAGGGATTGGACGCGGTGCGCTTTACCGCCGACTACCTGAAGACCTTCGAAATCGAGGCTGCAAAAGCGAGCGACTCAGCCGCGTTGGTGGGCGCGATGAAGGCGGCATACCCGAAGCTTGAAGGCGTGTCGTCGCTCGAGCTGAGCGCCAAGGTCATCAAGGGCGAAATGAAATGGCCGGCACAGTAGGCGTAAGCCAAACCAAGCCTAGCCTAGCCAAACCAAGTCAAGTCAAGTCAAGCCAAGCCAAGCCAAGCCAAGGCTGAAGCTCGCCGGTCAACGCGGTGGCATCGCGCCCGGCGAGGCCGTATTTCACCGTCCGTGGATCAAATCGCCTTATTTACCGTCGGCAATTGCCTGTCGCAGGATCGCCCTCGCAGTCCAGCGCACGGTCTGCAGGATCTCCTCGATTTCGAGGTGCCAGATGTCCTTCAGCACGAGAAAGACTTCAGTGCCGTAGACGAGTGACAGGGCCTGCAGTACACGCCGGAATCGCTCCTCGCCGATCTGGTCGCGCAGCGGGCCCGCAGCGGATCTGAGCAGCTCGATACGATGCCCGCGCACCAGCGGTTCCTCATTGCTGACTTTGCCCGCACGAGCCTGTGCACCCTGCTGTAGCGAGACCAGTATCGCCGCACGCAGCTGTACTTCGTATTCCTCCATACGCGGAAAGGCGTGAAGCAACAGTTCGTCGACGCGGCTGACCGCGTCGCTCGTTTCGGACTTCCATTGGAGGATCGGCCCGAGGCTCTCATCCACGACCGCCGCGACGAGCGCGCTCTGAGTCGGGAAATAACGGTAGGCGGTGGCGCGTGAGACTTCGGCCGCCTCGGCGAGTTCGGCCACCGATGGCGTCATGCCGCCAGCCATCATCTCCATCGCTTTTGCAAGCAACGTGCGCCGCATGCGGGCCCGCGGCCCTCGTTGGGCCGTGTCGGCGTTTTCGTCCGCTACCTGGCGTGTCGGCTGGACGGTGGTGTGTCGGACCCGGCTCATTGTTTACCCCAAACCCCTATAAAAGAGACGCGAGTCTCATTATAATTCTATCGCCTCATTCCGAATCATCTGTATTGAATTGGGAACTGCGCTCGGCAACGAGTCTACCGGCAGGGCAAATGACATGACAACACGCGAAAAACGGATCTATTTGATCGGCACGTTCGACACAAAGGCGGCTGAGGCGATTTATCTGCGCGATCAGATACGCCTTGCCGGCGCGCCAGTCGTCACCGTGGATGTCTCGACGACGCCGACCGGCGAAGGTGCGGATATCCCCGCGCGGGTTGTCGCCGAGGCCCACACCGGGGGTTCCGCCGCGGTGTTCACGGGCGACCGGGGCAGCGCCGTGGCGGCGATGGTTGAAGCCTTCGAGCGCTTCCTCTCGAGCCGCGACGACGTGGGCGCCGTGATCGGCCTTGGCGGCTCCGGCGGTACCGCGCTCATTACACCGGCGATGCGTTCACTGCCCATTGGCCTGCCCAAGCTCATGGTCTCGACCATGGCATCCGGCGATGTGTCGGCCTATGTCGGCCCGACCGATATCGCGATGATGCATTCCGTCACGGACATCGCAGGCCTGAACCGTATCTCCCGGCGCGTGCTCACGAACGCGGCCGGCGCGATCGCCGGCGCATTCCTCCTCGCGCAGGGCTACGAAGAGCCATCCGAGGCGCGTTCGGCGGTGGGCCTTACCATGTTCGGCGTCACGACGACCTGTATCCGCCACGTGTGTACGGAGCTCGAGCAGGACCATGACTGCCTGGTGTTTCACGCCACCGGCACCGGCGGTGCGTCGATGGAAAAGCTCCTCGATACCGGGCTGCTGACCGGTCTGCTTGATCTCACGACGACCGAGGTCTGCGATCACCTGCTAGGCGGCGTGTTGGCTTGTACGGACGACCGCTTCGGCGCCGTCGCACGCACGCGGGCGCCCTATATCGGATCCTGCGGGGCGCTCGACATGGTGAACTTCGGCGCGCCCGAGACGCTCCCGCCGCACTATCGCGGCCGCACACTTTATGCGCATAACCCGCAGGTCACGCTGATGCGCACGAGCGCCGACGAGAATTCCCGCATCGGCGCCTGGATCGGCGAACGGCTGAACCGCTGCGAAGGCGACGTGCGCTTCCTTTTGCCAGAGGGGGGCGTATCGGCACTCGACGCGCTCGGTCAGCCCTTCCACGATCCCGAGGCGGATGCCGCACTGTTTGACGCCCTCGAGCGCACCGTACAGCAGACCGCGCGGCGCCAGCTGCTGCGCGTGCCTTATCACATCAACGACCCGAAGTTCGCCGAGCTGGCTGTCCAGCTCTTTCGCGAACTGGCTTAACCCGAGGACCGAGCTTTGCCACGTTTTGAACGTAACGAACTGCTGCAGAAATTTCAGTCGATGGTGTCCGCACGCCAGCCTATCGTCGGCGGAGGCGCCGGTACCGGCTTGTCCGCCAAATGCGAGGAAGCCGGCGGCATCGACCTGATCGTGATCTATAACTCGGGCCGTTATCGCATGGCGGGCCGCGGCTCGCTGGCCGGCATGATGGCCTATGGCAACGCGAACGAGATCGTGATGGACATGGCGCGCGAAGTGCTGCCGGTGGTCCGCAGCACACCCGTGCTGGCCGGCGTGAACGGCACGGATCCGTTCTGCAACTTTGACGCCTTCCTTGACGATGTGCGGCGCACGGGTTTTTCCGGTGTGCAGAACTTCCCGACGGTGGGCCTGATCGACGGCCTCTTTCGCGCCAACCTCGAAGAGACCGGCATGGGCTACGCGCTGGAGGTGGAGATGATCCGGCTCGCGCACGCCAAGGGACTGTTGACGACACCCTATGTATTCGACCCGGACCAGGCCGTCGCGATGACGAAGGCCGGCGCCGACATCCTCGTCGCCCACATGGGACTGACGACAGGGGGCACGGTCGGTGCCGAGACCGCCATGACGCTGGATGATTGCGTGAGCGCGATCGACCGCATCGCCGAAGCCGCGCGCCAGGTTCGCGACGACATCATCGTGCTGTGCCACGGAGGCCCGATCGCGACGCCGCAGGACGCCCAGTACGTACTGCAGGCCTGCAAGGTCTGCCATGGCTTCTACGGCGCCAGTTCCATGGAACGCCTGCCCGCCGAACAGGCATTGACGGCGCAGACGCAGGCGTTCAAGCAGTTGAGCTTCTGAAGCGCCGGCATTTGTCCGGCCCACTTACCATTTTGAGGTTATCCATGGCCAACACCGTTTATATCAGCGACGTCATCAATGCGCCCATCGAAGCCGTATGGTCGATCATGCGCGACTTCAACGGGATGCCCGCCTATCACCCCGGCATCATCAGCAGTGACATGGAGGCGGGTGCACAGGGCGATACGATCGGCGGCGTGCGGCGGCTCGCACTCGGGCCCGATGCATTCGTGCGCGAGCAGTTGCTGATGCTCGACGACCACGCTTATGCATTCACCTACAAGATCATAGAAGGCACGTTGCCGGTGCGTGACTATGTGGCTGGTGTGCGTCTGTCACGCGTAACGGCTGGATCGCGCACCTTCGCCGAATGGTGGGCGGATTTCGAAATGGCCGGCAGCGCCGACCGCGCGCACTGGATCGGTCAAATCGGCAACAACGTTTTCGGCGCCGGTTTTGCCGCCGTCGCAAACAAGCTGAGCGCAACGTGACCGCCCGGCTGCTCGTCAACGTGGCGCTCAACGGGCTGACCCTTGCCGCGCTTTATTTCATCGTGGCGAGCGGCTTTTCAATTGTTTTCGGGCTACTGCGCACGGTCAACATGGCGCATGGGGCGCTCTACCTGCTGGGCGCTTATATCGGTTACGACGTTGCCGCGGCGCATGGCTGGTGGTGGGGCGTGCTGGCCGCGGCCGTCGCGGTCGGCCTGCTTGGCGCCGCGATGCAGAAGTGGCTGCTCGACCGCATGCAAGGCCAGGACCTTCGCCAGGCGCTGGTGACGATCGGGCTCTCGATCGTTCTGGGCGATCTGCTGCTCGCCCGCTATGGCGGGCTCACTTACCAGTTCGAGCCACCCGATGCCCTCTACGGCAGCGTGCCGCTGCCGGCCGGCCTCGGCGGCTATCCGACTTTCCGGCTGTTCCTGATCGGTGTCGCACTGGCGATCGGACTCGCGTTGTGGCTTCTGATGTACCGGACCCGGCTCGGCATGGCGATCCGGGCCGGCGTGGATGATCGCGCGATGCTGTCGGCGATGGGCTTCAACGTGCCCCGACTGTTCATCCTCGTGTTCGCGCTCGGCGCGGCGATGGCCGGACTGGCAGGGGTGATCGGCGGCTCGGCGCTGTCGGTCGCGCCCGGGGAGGACGCACGGTATCTGATGTCGTCGCTGGTCGTGGTCATTGTCGGCGGCATGGGCAGTCTGGGGGGCGCAGCGCTGGGGGCGCTCCTGGTCGCCTTTGCCGAGCAGATCGGTCTCGTGTTGTTTCCGCATTACGCGATTCTGCTCACGTTCGTCATCATGATCGCCGTCCTTGCCGTACGGCCGCGGGGGCTTCTCGGCCGGGCATGAGTTCGTTTCCGCCCGGCTACGGCGCCGCCTGCCGGAGGCCGGGCAATTGTCGCTCAGAACAATGGCGCGCTGCGCCCGCGGAGTATCGATGAAGAAGACATCACCCTCCCTTCGCTGGGTCATGCTTGCGGCGCTGGCCCTCGCGCCGCTGGTGTTGCCGGTGTTCTGGCTGCAGAACATTCTCGCAAAGGCTGCGGTGTTCGGCATCGTCGCGTTGTCGCTGAGCTTCCTGAACACCTATGGCGGCATGGTATCGATGGCCCAGATGGCCGTGGCGGGACTGGCCGCCTACGCCATGGCGTACACGTCGATCAATGGCAGCGGCCTGGGTGTGCCGCTGCCCTGGCCCCTGGCACTCCTCGCCGCACTCACCGTCGGAACCGTGTTTGGTGCGCTGACAGGCTGGATTGCGGCGCGCACGCGCGGTGTGTACCTGCTTATGCTGACGCTGGCGATCGGTATGGGAGTGTTTGCGTTCGCACAGCAGAACAACGAGTTGTTCAATGCCTTCGACGGCATCAATGGGGTCGCGGCACCCACGCTTGGCCACCTCAAACTGAACGCGCCTATTCCGCTTTATGGACTGAGCGTCGGGCTGGCGTGCTTGCTTTTGGCCCTGGTGAACTATGTCGTGCGCACACCCTTCGGCCTCGCGTTGCAGGGACTGCGTGACAGCGACCGGCGCCTCGCCGCGCTCGGTTACCAAGTGACGCTGCATAAAGTCGCGGCCTTCGCGCTGGCAGGTTTCATCGCTTCCGTGGGCGGTGTCCTGATGCTCTGGTACCAGGGGCAGATCGCGCCCGGCTCCGTGGGCTTGGCCGCGGCGACCAACATTCTGGTGATTGCCGTGCTGGGCGGACTACGTCGCCCGGCAGGCGCCTTCGCGGGTGCGCTCGTCTTCGTCTTGCTGCAAACCTTCGCGACGGACCTGTTTTACCGTGATCGCTACAACACGCTCATCGGCGCTGTCTTTCTGTTGGTCGTGCTCTTTCTGCCGACCGGAGTATTGGGGCTGACAGACCTCGTTCCCCGCCTGCGCCGCGCGATCCAAACGCGTAAGGCCGGGGAACAATCATCAAGCATTCCTTCATTCAACAAGACCAAGAATCAGGAGACAAATGAAAATGTTCCACAAAACCGCTTATAGCCGCAGCGCATTGGCAGTCGCCGCGCTGTCGGGTGTGCTGCTCGCCACCCCTGCGTGGGCACAACTCAAGGTCGGCGTGCTGGCCACGCTCGAAGGCCCTTTTGCCTCGCCTGGACAGGACAGTGTCCGAGGCGTCCAGCTGGCGCTCGATGATGTCAAATCAAGTGCGGGCGGCAAAACCATCACGACGATTGTCGAAGGGACGAACGCGGAACCCGACGTGGTCGTGGCCAAGGCCCGCAAACTGGTTGAGCAGGACAAGGTCGACGTGATCATTGGCCCGCTCTCCGGCAGCGAAGGCATTGCCATCAAGAACTATTCGAAGTCTGTGCCAGGCGTGACCTTCATCAATGGATCGTCAGCGGCCGAAAACACCACCTTGCGCGATCCATCCCCGAACTTCTTCCGCTTCATGGGCGATGGCACGCAGTGGATGGCCGGTCTTGGCACCTATGCGTATGACGTCAAGAAGTACCACCGCGTGGCCATCGTCTCCGAGGATTATTCCTTCCCCTATGCGCAGGTCAATGGCTTCATGCAGGAATTCTGCGCGAAGGGCGGCAAGGTACCGGCCAAGCTTTGGGTTCCATTGGGCACCAAGGACTACAGCAGCGTGATCGCTCAGTTGCCGACCAACGTAGACGCCGTGTTCGTCGTGCTCGGCGGGTCCGATGCCGTGACGTTCATGTCGCAGTACAACCAGGCCGGCGGCCAGGCGCATATGCTGGGCGGCTCGATCACCGTCGACCAGAGTGTCTTGTCGGCACGTGGCCCGTTCCGCAAACAGATTGTCGGCATGCTGAGTGCCGGTCCGACCGCGGACAATAACGATGCGCCCGAATGGAAGGCCTTCGTTGCGGCCTACCGCAAGAAGTTTCCGGACGGCCTGCAATCGCCATCGCTGTTCGCCAACAACTACTACACCGCCACCAAAGCGATGACGCTCGCGCTCGATCAGGTAAAGGGCGATATGTCGGACCATCAATCGGCCTTCCGCAAGGCGCTCTCGAACCTCACGGTGAAGTCGCCCAGCGGCGAAGTCAAACTGGACGAGAATCGCCAGGGGATCGTGGATATCTACCTGACCGAGGTTGAGCAGAACGCCCAGGGACAGCTTTACAACAAGCTTGTGAAAATGACGAAGGACGTCAATCAGACCCTGGGCCAACCCCGCGAGGCCTACCTCGCCAAGGGCGAAGCCGGGCGGGACAATCCGTCTTGCCCGTGATGGCCAGCGAGTCGCAATATAAACCGGTAGCGGCGCTGGAGGTGCACGAACTCGGCGTGCGCTTCGGCGCCGTGCGCGCCATCGACAATGTGTCGTTGATGGTGCGCACGGGCGAGCGTCATGTGCTGCTGGGAACCAATGGGGCGGGCAAAACCACGCTGTTCAACGTGATTTCCGGCGACCTGCACGCCACCTCGGGAAGGATTCGTCTGTTCGGCGAGAACGTCACCGGCCTGTCGTCGTGGCAACGGGCGCGGCGCGGTGTGGCGCGCACGTACCAGAGTTCCCTGTTGTTCGGCGGACTCACGGTGCAGGAGAACCTGTATGTCGCACTACGGGGTTGCGCTGGCGGCCGATTCTCCCTGCGACGTGAACGCGCCGATTCATTGCATTGGCAGCGCGCACAGACACTGGCAGCACGTGTCGGCCTCGGCGAGCGGTTCACGGACGACGTGGCCGCGCTCTCCCACGGACAGCAGCGCCAGCTGGAGATTGGTATGGCGTTGGCGGGCGACCCGCGTCTGTTGCTTCTGGATGAGCCGGCGGCGGGCTTGTCGCCGGCCGAGCGCCAGTCGCTCATCGAACTGATTGAAGGTCTGCCGGCGTCGCTGACCATCGTGCTGATCGAGCACGACATGGACGTAGCCTTACGGCTGGCGCATCAGGTCACCGTGATGAAGGACGGACGGCTCGTGGTTCAGGGCGACCCGGCGAGCATCCGCGAGAACGCACAAGTGCAGCGTATTTACTTCGGTGAAGGAGTGGGGGCAGGCCATGAATGAAGAGACGGTGTCGCCCGGCCTGAAGGTGCGAGGGCTGCAGGTTCACATCGGGAAGAGTCACGTGCTGCAGGGGGTGGATCTCGATGTTACGCGTGCGCCGCTGGCCCTGGTCGGACGCAACGGCATGGGCAAGAGCACCTTGTGCAACGCCATCATCGGCTTGCAGGGCACATCGGATGGCTCGATCCAATGGTGTGGCGAAGAGCTTCGCGGGCGCCGTCCGCACCATATCAGCGGCAAGGGCATCGGATTCGTACCGCAGGGGCGCAGGATATTCCGCTCGCTGACCGTGGATGAACACATGCGACTCTTCGCACCCCGAAGCGGAAAGGGGGGCGGCTGGACCATCGAGAGGGCCTACGATGCATTTCCGCGTCTCGCCGAGCGTCGCCGCAACCGCGGTAATGAACTGTCGGGCGGGGAGCGGCAGATGTTGGCCATCGCCCGCGCACTTCTGCGCAATCCGCGGCTACTGGTGCTCGATGAGCCCTCGGAGGGACTTGCTCCCGCCATCGTTGCTCATCTCGTCGAGCTGCTGCGGAAAGTCAACGGCGAGGGCATCAGCATCCTGCTGGTTGAGCAGAATCTCGGCATGGCTCTGGCGGTGGCCGATGCGGTTGCCATCATGATGGCCGGGCGCATCGTGCTGACGTTGCCGGCAGCGGCGCTGAAAGCCGACAAGGGCTTGCAGCAGCAATATTTGGGGGTAGGAGCCGCTACGCAGTAGGCATCGCCCCGTCTTTTCGTCGATGCTTCGCCTGGCGTAACGCAAGACTAGGAGCGCTATAGAACTGCTCAATAGGTGCTCAATACATTCGTCGCTGCAGCCGCCGGCGGTCGCTTGTATCATCAGTACCCCGTCCACCGACAATGCAACAGATCCCATGCTTTACATCGCCACAGCGGAGTCGTCCGCACCTCGGCGTGACAGACAGGGCGACGCGTCCCGTCAGATAGTCGAAAGCCTCTCACGAGCCATCCAGCAGCAAACGACGCCGGCAAGCCGAGCCTCCACCGGGGCCGGCAAGGTGTTCGCCGCCTTGGCGTTGGTGCTGACGACCTCTCTTCTGTCCGCGCCGTCCGCTTTCGCCTCGCCTTCCACGCTGGATCCGCACAGCGGTCTCGTGTCCTCCTGCGCGGCATGCCACGGCGCGGCCGGAGAAGGTGCGTCGTCTGGCGCGATACCTCGGCTCGCCGGGCAGAACGCCGACTATCTGGCCCATGCCTTATCGATGTTCAAGGACGGCACGCGCGCCAGTCCGGTGATGCAGTCGGTCGCGCATAACCTGTCCGACAGCGACATGCGCGAAATCGCCGAGTACTTCGCTGCACAGCACCCGCCGCTCGCGCAGGCTGCACAAGCGCCGCAGGCCGGAGAGATCGAAGCGGGGCGCAAACTTGCGGAGCTCGGCGACGGGAGCAATCTGGCGGCGTGCTTCGGCTGTCATGCGGCCGGTGGAAAAGGTAATGGCGCGCGATTCCCGAGCATCGCGGGGCAGCCGGCCAGTTTCACTGTCGAGCGCTTGCACGAGTTCCAGGCCCGAGCAAAGAACGGCGCCGCCAAGCCGGGATCGATGACGGCGATTGCGGCACAAATGACGGATGCGCAGATTGAAGGCGCTGCCGCGTATCTGTCGACGCTTCCGCGCTAATCGGGTAGCAGCGACGGCAGGGAGTTTTCGTTTGCGACGTGCGACCGCGGCAGTGGCTGATCCCGGTCGCAGGAGACGACGCAAAGCAGCCGCCCGCACCTCAGGCCATCCGAGCTTCGCGTGTAGTTGCGGCGCCTGTCGTCGCCGGGCCGTGCCTCTCCTCGCTCCTGTCTGTGTCGCAGCTCAGCTGAATCAGCGCATGACGGACACGCGGTCACGAAGGCCGCAAGCGACTTAGCTCTATTTCGAAACGCGCTGACGCCGCCGTGACCGCCGAGGCGCTGGCTGCGGTTTCTCTACAAGGCAATCCGGTACGTCGAGATGGACGAAGGGCTCAGCCACGCGGCTGGCATCGACCATCATGCGGATCGCTGTCTCGAAGTTTCGGGTAAAACGCTCTGTATCAAACAGGGGAGCGTCAACGATATTTGCCGCTACTTTCGCGCGTAAGGCCTTGCGAAAATCGGCGTCGTTTCCGACACGCACGGCAATCTGCACCATTTCGTCGGCGTTGCGCGCGACGAGTTCGGGCAAGTTCATTGCGTTGAGCAGGCTTTCGCTGACTCGGGACGCAAAGTGACGGCCCTGGGCCGTGATGACCGGAATGCCGGCCCACAACGTATCCGAAGTGGTCGTGTGTCCGTTACACACAAGTGCGTCGAGCGCGACGTCGGCCAGCTGCAACCGGGCGATGTGCTGGTCGGGGGCGGCAAACCCGGCAAAGATCAGTCTGCCCGGTTGCACGCCAGCACGTTCAGCGTGGTGTCTCAGGTTCTTCTCCGCGCCTTCCCCCTGATTCAGCAGCCACAGCACGCCGTTCGGAACTTCGTTGAGCACCCGCATCCACACGTTGAAGCTGTTTCGATCGATCTTGTACGACTGATTGAACGCACAGAAGACCACCGCGTCTTCGGGCAGGCCATACATCGCGCGCGAGCCCGGGTTTCCGGCGACGGGGCGATTGCGGTCATTGCATTGATAGGAATGCGGCAGGCGGCACAGCTTTTCAGTGAAGAAAGCTGCGCTGCTTTCAGGCGTCACGAACCGATCCGAGACCAGGTAGTCGATGAACGACGTAGCCGTGGAACCGGGAAAACCGAGGTAAGCGACCTGAACCGGCGCGGGCCGGTACGCCATGATGCCGAGGCGTCCCCAACCGGTGTGTCCCTTCAGATCGAACAACAGGTCCAACTCGTCGTTCGCAATGCGAGCGGCGGCATCGGCATCGGTGAGCGCGGTGATGTCGACATGGTGCTCGACCGCGCGAAGAAACCGCTCCCTGTATTCGGAACCGTCCGGACGACTGTAGTCATAGGCGAATACTTCAAATCGCTCCCGGTCGTGGCGCTCAAACAAACCCACCATCAAATGCATGGTCGCGTGATTGCAGAAGTCGGACGACAGGTAGCCAATTCTTATGCGCGCATGCGAATCGACCTTACGCGTCGCTTTCACGAGCGGCGACACGACCGGTAGCATTCGCCCCGCATAGGCCTTTGTTACTTCAAGGTTGTACGACTCATTGGTACACCATGTCAGATGCGTGAGCGGATACTCTTGAGTGGCACCGTATTGGCCGCTTGCGTAATGGGCTTTTATGCGTTCCTGAATCGATTCGATCCATTCCCATTCGCAGGTGAACCGGGCCGGCACCAGGGCCGCGCCCAGCAGAGCCGGATCGTCTTCGGTCGACCCGGCAATTCTCTTGAATACATCCACGGCCTCGTCATAGAGTTCGTTGCTTTGCAAAAGCAGCGCCGCGTGCGACAGATACTTCTCATTGCGACTCGAAGCAATCAGACGCCTTGCAAAGAAGATGCCTTCCTTGTGACGATTCGCATTGAACAGCGTAGTTACGAGGACGTTCAGTATTTCCTCGCTGTTGGGATCTTCCGCGATGGCGTTCATCAGGCATGAAAGCGCCTCATCGATACGACGTGCCTCACTGAGCATCAGGCCCGCGACCAGCCAGTTGCGCGGTCCGCCCCCCACCGCGCCGGCTCTACGAAACGCCTCGATTGCTTCGCCGGCGCGTCCCGAAAGCCGCAAAGCTTCCGCTCTCAGCGTCAACAGCCCTGGTTGATTCGGCTCCTGTTCGAGAAGCTTGTTGATTTTTTCCAGCGCACTTGCCGACTGTCCGTGATTGATCTGGTCGAGCAATACGTCAGTCAGGTTCGTTTCAGTGACCATGTTCAATCCCAGCCTACCACTGGTCGTAAAAAGTGCGCATCGACATCCGGGTATGAACGGACCCGCTCATGCTACCGCTTGTCGCGCTCGTTCCTCGATAGCCCAGGCTGCGGCATGCAGTCGGGAGTTTCAAGTGCACGCTATCGCAACCTTGCTGCGTGGCGTACCGGCAAGACCATACAGATACATCGGCATGAACGCCAGCACCTGTGACGTTTTCCTGCCTCCGCAAGACGGCGTTGTCCCACCCCGATCCGCCCGGGCGAGGTGTCCTCGTACGGGCGGATCGGACCAGAAGCCCTTTGCAATGGCAGACCTTACAGGTTCAGGTAGGGCACCTGCGTCGTCGTCAATGCAGCGACCTGGGTGCTCGACAGTGCGTTGACCTGCGTTGTCGTCAGTGCGCTGATCTGAGTCGTCGTCAGTGCACCGATTTCGGTGGTCGTCAGCGCTGCGATCTGGGTGGTCTTGAGCGCAGCGATCTCGGTCGTCTTCAGTGCTCCGAGCTGGACTGTGCTGAGCGACGCCAGATCCGCATTCGTCAGCGCGCCGACCTGGCCGGTTGACAACCCACCGATCTGGGTGGTTGTCAGGCCCTGAACTTGAGTGGTCGTCAAGGCGGCAATCTGCGCGTACGCAAGAGCGGCTACTTGGCCGGTCGTGAGCGCACCCACCTGGCTGCTCGTCAGCGCGGCGACCTGGGTGGTCTTGAGCGCGGCGACATCGCTGGTGGACAACGCGCCGACTTGTGCCGTGGACAATGCGCCCACCTGCGAAGTCGTCAACGCGGCGACCTGGGTGGTCTTGAGCGCGGCGACGTCGATGGTCGACAGCACGCCGACCTGAGCGCTGCTCAACGAAGCAATCTGCGTGGTCGTCAGCGCGGCGACCTGGGTGCTCGTCAGTGCGCCGACCTGGCTGGTGGACAACGCGCCGATCTGAGCGGTCTTCAACGCTGCGATCTGGGTTGTCTTGAGCGAGGCGATGCTGGTTGTCGAGATTGCGCCGATCTGGCTCGTGCTGAGCGCGGCCACATCTGTCGCTGACAGCGAACCGACCTGGGAGCCCGTCAGTGCGGCGACCTGACCGGTCGTCAAGGCGGCGACCTGGGTGGTCTTGAGCGCGGCGACATCGGTGGTGGACAACGCGCCGACTTGCGCGGTGGACAATGCGCCCACCTGTGCAGTCGTCAACGCGGCGACTTGAGTGGTTGTCAGCGCGCCGATCTGGCTGGTCGACAACGCAGCGACCTGGGTGGTGGTCAGCGCGGCGACCTGAGTGGCCTTGAGCGCGGCAATGTCAGTGCTCGACAGTGTACCGATCTGGGCGGTGCTCAGGGCGGCGACCTGCGTGGTCGTCAATGTGCCAACCTGCGTGGTCGTCAGCGCGCCGACCTGAGCGGTCGACAGCGCAGCGACTTCGGCGGACGTCAGCGCGGCGACCTGGGTGGTCTTGAGCGCGGTAATGTCGGCGGTCGACAGCGCCCCGACTTGTCCGGTGGACAAGGCACCGATCTGCGTGGCGCTCAGCGAGCCGACCTGAGCGGTCGTCAATGCGCCGATCTGAGCGGTCGACAATGCGCTGATCTGTGTGGTCTTCAGCGCGGCGATCTGAGTGGGCTTGAGTGCGGCGATGTCACCGGTCGACAGCGCGCCGATCTGGGCGGAGCTCAGCGAGCCGACCTGAGTGGTCGTCAGCGCGCCGACCTGAGCGGTTGTCAGGGCACCGATCTGAGCCGTCGACAGCGCGGCGATCTGGGTGGGCTTCAGTGCAGCGATATCGGCGGTCGACAGCGAGCCGACTTGTCCGGTGGACAATGCACCGATCTGAGCAGAACTCAGCCAGCCGACCTGGCTTACCGTCAGCGCGGCGACCTGGGTGGTCTTGAGTGCGGCGACATCGGCGCTCGACAAAGCGGCGATCTGGGTGGTCTTGAGCGCGGCGATATCGGCCGTCGTCAGCGCGCCAACCTGGCTCGTGCTAAGCGCTGCCACATCGGTAGTCGACAGCGCGGCAACCTGGCCAGTCGTCAATGCACCGACCTGAGCGGTCGTCAGGCCGTTCTGGACCTGGTTGCTCGTCAGAGCCGCTATTTGCGTGTATGAAAGCGCGGCAATCTGACCGGTCGTAAGCGCACCGACTTCACTGGTAGTCAAGGCGGCGACCTGGGTGGTCTTGAGCGCGGCGATGTCGTGGGTCGACAGTGCGCCGACTTGTCCGGTCGACAATGCGCCCACCTGTGCAGTCGTCAACGCGGCGACTTGAGTGGTTGTCAGCGCGCCGATCTGGCTGGTCGACAACGCAGCGACCTGGGTGGTGGTCAGCGCGGCGACCTGAGTGGCCTTGAGTGCGGCGATGTCACCGGTCGACAGCGCGCCGATCTGGGCGGTGCTCAGGGCGGCGACCTGCGTGGTCGTCAATGTGCCAATCTGTGTAGTCGTCAGCGCGCCGACCTGAGCGGTCGACAGCGCAGCGACTTCGGCGGACGTCAGCGCGGCGACCTGGGTGGTCTTGAGCGCGGTGATGTCGGCGGTCGACAGCGCCCCGACTTGTCCGGTGGACAAGGCACCGATCTGCGTGGCGCTCAGCGAGCCGACCTGAGCGGTCGTCAATGCGCCGATTTGAGCGGTCGACAATGCGCTGATCTGTGTGGTCTTCAGCGCGGCGATCTGAGTGGTCTTGAGTGCGGCGATGTCACCGGTCGACAGCGCGCCGATCTGGGCGGAGCTCAGCGAGCCGACCTGAGTGGTCGTCAGCGCGCCGACCTGAGCGGTCGTCAGGGCACCGATCTGGGCCGTCGACAGCGCGGCGATCTGGGTGGGCTTCAGTGCAGCGATATCGGCGATCGACAGCGAGCCGACTTGTCCGGTGGACAATGCACCGATCTGAGTGGCGCTCAATGAGCCGACCTGGCTTGCCGTCAGCGCGGCGACCTGGGTGGTCTTGAGTGCGGCGACATCGGCGCTCGACAAAGCGGCGATCTGGGTGGTCTTGAGCGCGGCGATGTCGGTGGTCGACAACGCCCCGATTTGTGCGGTGGACAATGCACCGATCTGTGTGGTCGACAGCGAGGCAATCTGGGCCGTCTTCAGCGCGCCAATCTGGACAGTCGTCAGCGCGCTTATCTGGGCGGACGACAACGCAGCGATCTGGGTGGTCTTGAGCGCGGCGATATCGGCAGTCGTCAGCGCGGTGATCTGAGCTGAGCTGAGCGCCGACACATCCGTAGCCGTCAACGCGCCGATCTGACCGGTCGACAACTGGGCAACCTGAGTCGTCGTCAGCCCGTTCAGGACCTGCGTGCTCGTCAATGCGCCGATTTGCGCATACGTAAGGGCGGCGATCTGGCTGGTCGTCAGGTTCTGCAGCTGAGCGCTTCCCAGCGCTGCGATCTGTGATGTCTTGAGCGCGGCGATATCGCTCGTGGTCAGCGCGCCGAGTTGCGCGCTCGACAGGATCGCAATCGCGGCGGTGCTCAGGCTCACGATGTCCGATGACGGCATCACACCGATCTGTGTCGTCGTCAGCGCGCCAACCTGAAGTGTGGTCAGGCTGGAAATTTCCGCCGTCGTCAGGGACTTGATTTGTGTCGTGCTCAGCGCGCCAATTTGAGCTGGAGTCAACGAGGAAACGATGGATGTCATGACTTCACTCTTTTAGATTAGTAGTTTTCAAGCGGCGCCCCACAACATTCATCTACCGCGACTCAAAATCGTCTCTGAATCGACGCCGTGTTCTCTCACGTTATCGGCACGCCTCCGACGAACTTTAAAAAGTTTTTCGGTTCTTGTGGAATAAGCTTGTTTAGGCGGTTCTGCCGGCCGACATGGAGTTGCTCATGTTTAGTGGGTTTTCGGCTCTTGAATGGCAGGAATTACCCCTGTTTATAAAACCTTGCAGTTATCGAAGGATTGGCGCCGTAAATGTTTAGTAAGTGGTGAGCTTATCCAGACCTGGATCGTTCATGAAGAAGGAACTAAACGCCAGAGAGTGTCAGGAGTGGTGGTCGGAATGAGTCTGAACGATTCTCATGCGTGAATGGGGAGGCCGTGGCGACAGTTTCCAGGCGTTCACGCGAAGGCTGCTGCCACTCAGAATCCCCAATAACAAATCACATTCTGTCCCGCACTCGCATCCGATGCATACGGCACGAAGCCGTGCGCCCGGCTGCGCCTGTAGACCGCCTGCGCTTTCGCCGTCTGAGTGCAGTCACCGACATAGTCGAGTGTTGCGATCCAGAGCGCATGGCCATTCGGCGCGAGCTTCATTGACTGCCAGGCGAGCAGCTCGCGTTCCGCAGACGCATCGTAGGATGGCGCATACACTTCTTCATGCGCAATCCCGTCGAGCAGGCTCGCGAATGCGACGCCGCCCGTCCGGCCGAGTCGGGTCACATCGCTCGTCGCGTTTTGCATGACGATCACGAGCGACGGATATTTCGCACGCAGCAAGCGCACGAGATCGAGGCCGCCCTGCGCGCACGCCGCGTCGCAGGGCCCATTCGTCGTCGCCGTACCGTGCTCGACGATTTCCATATTGTCGAGATAAAAACCATCGGTACCCTGCGCCACCAGTCGCGGCGCGACATAGTCGACGATCAGATGCTGATAATCGGGATTCGAGAGATTCATCCACGTCTCGTTTCGATATCCCTGATAAGTACCCGCCTGCGCTGCCGTGTTGGCCATACAGGACACAAAGCCGGCCGGCACTTTGCTCCAGTAAGTCCGGAAGTTTTCGCATGAGCCGACATTCAGATAGCTGAGCACCACGTTCTGACCGTTCGCCTTGAGCGCGGCGACGTCGGCGGGCGTGAAATTGCCAATGCCCGGGTCGAGGTCGAGATCCATCACGCGAAACGTGCTGGCTGCTTGTGTCACGCTGCCCATGCCTGACTCGGCGTTGTAGTACGACATCCACGGCGCACCAGCGAAGTCGCGCGCGGCATCGAGCACCGGTGTCGAAGCGGCTGCCGGCGCCGGTGCCGGCAACGGTGTCACCGTCGTCGACTTGTTCGAGTCCAGGCCGTTCGTTGAGGCATCGCTGCCTCCGCCCCCGCCGCCACATGCCGCGAACGTGCACGCAAGCACACCGCCAAGCAGCGCCTTCGTCAGAATCTGCATGCGCCGCTTCGTCGCGTGCCCAATTGTTTCCGCCATGGGCCGTAGCCAGACGAGATCCGAGCCGCTCAATCCACCCCTCTTCTTCACGCCAACGTGCGGTTCGTCACGCCGCGCTCCGCGACCGAATGGTTGCTTCTGCATGTGTGCATTTCCACGGTTTGTTATTAGCGCGGCAACGATTTATTCCGCACCCACTAAGCATTAGCGTGCGAGAAATTCAACGTGCTTGAGATGGAATTTTATGAAATGAAAGCTGATATTCTTGCCAAAGTCCGAACGCTTACTAGTATTGGTTTTACCGTCTAATCGAAATGCCGCTGGACCATTGCGCTCCGCTCTCCGGCGTCTCTTGAGCTCCTAAGATCGGCCTGATTCCGGCAACCTTGATGGTGCCGAGAAAATAATGCGCGCAGGGATGCCATGCTACCGGCAAATCGTGACGCCATGAGAGGAGTTGCCATCTTCGGATGGCCGATTACCGTGGACGGCGTGGTCTTGCTCTAACGGATTGACGAGTAGTTCGCGAAGCTCCGGCTCCCGGCCGGTCGTCGCGAAAGCAGGAATCCATCGCACGCGCCGCAGTCCGGTCGGGCCTCGTGGCGACACACCAGGGAGCAACCCATGGCTTCACTGACGCAACAGGCGTCCCGCCGCCTCGGCATGAAGGCATTGCTGGTTCATCACGAGATCGATGCAAGCACGGCGAGCGGCCGCGCGGCACAGAAGCTCGTCACCGAGCTCGAGCAACGTCTCGTCGAGGTTGTGATCGCCTCATCGCTCGAGGACGCGCAGGCGGTGGTCAATTCGGATCCCGCCATCCAGTGCCTGCTGCTGAGCTGGGAACTCGGCAACGACCCCACGCACGCGCAGGCGAGCACCGTGCTCGACGCACAACGCCTGCGCAGCGCGACGGTGCCGATCTTCCTGCTCGCCACTCGCACGAGCGTGTCGACGGTCCCCGTCGACGCGATGCAGAAGGCCGACGACTTCATCTGGATGCTCGAGGACACGACGGCGTTCATCGGCGGGCGCATCGTCGCGTCGATCGAGCGGTATCGCGAAACCGTGCTGCCGCCGATGTTCGGTGCGCTCGCCCGGTTTTCGCAAGTCTATGAATACTCGTGGCACACGCCCGGCCATACGGGGGGCACAGCGTTTCTCAAATCGACGGTCGGGCGCGCATTCTTCGAATTCTTCGGCGAGGCGCTGTTCCGTTCCGACCTGTCGATCTCGGTCGGCGAATTGGGTTCGCTGCTCGACCACAGCGGCCCGATCGGCGAGAGCGAGCGGTATGCGGCACGCGTATTCGGCTCGCACCGGACGTATCATGTGACGAACGGTTCTTCGACCTCGAATCGCGTCATCCTGATGGCGAGCGTCACGCGCAACCAGATCGCCTTGTGTGACCGCAACTGTCACAAATCGGCCGAGCACTCGATGACGATGTCGGGTGCGATTCCCACGTATCTCGTACCCTCGCGCAATCACTACGGCATCATCGGACCGATCAGGCCTGAGCGACTCACGGCCGCGGCGATCCGGCTGTCGATCGAACAGAATCCCCTCGTGAAGAAACATGAGGGCATCGATACGACGCCCATCCACGCACTCGTGACGAACTCGACCTATGACGGTCTATGCTACAACGTCACGCGCCTCGAGGATCTGCTCGGACAAAGCGTCGATCGCCTGCATTTCGACGAAGCCTGGTACGGCTATGCGCGCTTCAACCCGATCTACAAGGACCGTCATGCGATGCACGGCGACCCGGCCGCCCATGATGCGTCAAAGCCGACGGTCTTCGCGACGCAATCGACCCACAAGCTGCTCGCGGCCTTGTCGCAGGCCTCCTTCATTCATGTGCGCGACGGCCGCAACTCGATCGATCATCCCCGTTTCAACGAAGCCTTCATGATGCATGCGTCGACGTCGCCGAATTACGCGATCATCGCATCGAACGACGTGAGTGCGGCGATGATGGACGGCCCGGGCGGCCAGGCCCTGACGACCGATGCGATCCGCGAGGCTGTCGCGTTTCGGCAGATGCTCTCCCGCCTGCATGCCGAGTTCGAGGACAAGAGCGACTGGTTCTTCACGGGTTGGCAGCCCGACGTCGTGACCGATCGCAAGACCGGGCGCCGCACACCGTTTCATGAAGCTGGCGAAGAACTCCTCGTGACCGATCCCGCGTGCTGGGTTCTCCATCCCAATGAGGCCTGGCACGGCTTCGGCGATATCGAAGACGACTACTGCATGCTCGACCCGATCAAGGTATCGATCGTCACGCCGGGTATCGCCCCGGCGGGTGGCCTGATGCCGGTCGGCATCCCTGCCTGCATCGTCACGGCCTATCTCGCCCGGCAGGGGATCGTCGTCGAAAAGACCACCGACTTCACGATCCTCGTGCTGTTTTCGGTGGGTGTGACCAAAGGCAAATGGGGGACGCTCGTCAACACCCTGCTCGATTTCAAGCGCGACTACGACGTGAATGTGAAGCTCGATCAGGTCTTGCCCGATCTCGTCGCAAGCTATCCAGGGCGCTATCGCGGCGTCGGCCTGCGTGAGTTCTGCGACCTGATGTTCCGTGCGATGAGCGACCTGAAGACGACGGAGATGATGTCGCGCGGCTTCTCGAACTTGCCGTATCCCGACTTCAGTCCGACGGAAGCCTACGAACTGCTCGTCCACAACGAGATCGAGTTGCTTGAACTCTCGGAAATGGAGGGGCGCACGGTGGCGACGGGTGTCGTGCCCTATCCACCCGGTATTCCGCTGTTGATGCCCGGGGAGAACGCCGGTCCGGCGGATGGCCCGCTGCTCGGCTATCTGAAGGCACTTGAACAGTTCGACCTGCGGTTTCCGGGTTTCACACACGATACGCATGGTGTCGAAGTCGAGGATGGGGTCTACCGGGTGGCATGCATCACGAAGCGCTGAAACACAGCGAACGAAGAGGGCGCGAAACATAAGCGCAATGGCTTGAATCCTCCCTGCGCTTTTCTACACTCGTGAGCAAGTGCGGCCCTCGCGCCGCGCGTGCCGGATGATCGACGAACGGCACGTTTCTTCCGACGAGGAGGACGATGCCCGAGCCCGACGCGGCCTTCCCGAAATCCAGGTGCGCGCGCGGCGCGCCGCGCACGACCTGGCTCCCTGTTGCCCTCTGCATCTGGCTGTTCGGTCTCGAGGGCCTCGATATCGAGGCTGCCTACGGGAATTGCGTGATCGCGGGCCGCACGGCCAACTGCGACGCGTCGCCGCCGAATCCCTGGACGAGCACGATCGGACGCTACGCCTTGAGCAACAACTGGACCGTCACCCTGACCGAGGGCGCCCAGATCGTGGTCGGCGACGTCAATGCGATCGCGCTCGGCTCGGACTCCACGATCACCCTCGGCCCGAATACGCTTGTGCAGAACACCGCGGTGACGGGAGGCGGCCTCGCCGGAGGAGGCGCCGAGACCATTGTCCTGAGGTCGGGCGGACGCATCACGATCGCGGCGGGTGCACGCCTGATCGGCACGGGCCCGCAACTCAGTTCGTCGAGTATCGAAGCGAGCGAAGGCCACGTCATGATCGACAACAGCGGCCTGATCGAGAGTCGGCTCGACGCGGGACTGTTGCTCAACTCAAGCTCGACTGTCGTGAATCGTGCGAGCGGCGTGATCACTTCACTACAAGGCGGCTCAGTGTTCTTCGGCACGAGTTCGTTGACGCTGGTCAACTACGGTGTGATCAATGGCGCGGTCGAGTTCGACGGCGGAATCAATCTTGTGACGGTTTATCCGGGTTCGCGGATCGCGGGTCCTCTTGCGCTCGGTAGCGGTGAGAACACCTTGACGCTGGCGGGCAATGGGCAGGATACCTTCACGAATGCCGTCAGCGGCCTGAGCCATCTGGTCAAGATCGATGCGGGCGCATGGGGCTTCGCTCCTTCAAGCGGTGCACCGGGGACGATCGACGTCCGCTCGGGCCAATTGCAGCTCGAAGCCGATGCGGCGGCCGCGAGCGCACATGTCGGCGCAGGTGCCCTGCTGGATTCGCCGAGCGAGTTCCTGCCGCGGCAGATCGTGTCGGAAGGTCTGGTGCGTACGGCACCCACCAGCGCGGTCTTCAGCTATGCCGGCGTGCTCTCGGGCAACGGTGCGCTCGAGAAGCAGGGGGCGGGCGAGCTCGAACTCAGCGGCCCGAACACGTATGGCGGCCCGACCCTCGTCGATGGCGGAACGTTGAGTGCACGTGTCGTGAACGCTCTGTCGGCCCACAGCACGATCGTGCTCGCACCCGCCGCGACACTAGCGGTGCACGGCGACCAGACGATCGGCGCGCTCACGGGCAGTGCGGACGGCAGCGGTGCGGTGCTGCTCGACGCGGCGACGCTGAGCGTCGGTGCCAATGGACAGGCTTCGCTGTTCAGCGGTGCGATCGCGGGAACGGGTGGCCTCGTCAAGACCGGTCCGTCGCTCCTCGTGCTGACGGGTGCCAATACCTACCAGGGCGGCACTTCGGTGGCGGCCGGCGAACTCATGGTGAACGGTTCACTCGATTCGTCTGTGAATGTCGGCTCGGGCACGACGCTCTCGGGCATCGTCGCGATCAACGGCAACGTTGTGAATGCCGGGCAACTCGCACCCGGCAACGTCGCTCATGCTTTCAGTGTGCCGGTTGTCTCCGCGAACGGTGCGCTTGGCAATGTCTCGAACAGCATCGGTACGGCGATCGGCGCGATGACAATCGGTGGCGACTACGCGAGCACGGGCGTGTACTGGCGCTCGATAGCCAACTCAATGACGGCGGCCCCGGCAACCAGTTCACCGATCGTCTGCTGGTCGTGGGCGCGGCGAGCGGTGCGACGACGATTCATGTGAGTTCCGTCGGTCGATCGCAACCGGCGCTGACCGGCGTGACGCCGACCAGCGGCATATCCATCGTGCAGGTCGGCGGCGAGGCGTCGCCGCAGAATTTCACCTTGTCCGGCGGTTACGTGGCGGCGGGTCCGTATCAGATGCGCCTCGTCCATTTCGCTCCGGCACAGGCGGCGCCGGGCGAACTCGATCCGGCGCTTGCAGCGCACGGTGTCACGCAGTTCAACGACTTCCGGCTGCAAACCGAACAGGTATTGCAGCCCGGTACGCCGCCCGATGGGAACTTGCCCGGTCAACCGGTCGGCATCGGTCCCGAAGGCGAACTCCCGGGGCAGGAACTCGTGGTTCCCCAGGTGCCGGCCTATCTCGCATTGCCGACCGGCGCGCTGCACTATGCAAGTGTGCTGCTCGACGATCTGCATAAGCGCGTCGGAGATCTGACGCCGCCGCCGCTCGATACGCTCAATGCGCTTGATGCTGCCAACGGCTTCCCTTACGCCCCGAACGCATTCGTCCGCGTGAAGGGCTGGACCGGTACAGTCACGGGCAGCTTGCAGCCTGATTTTCACCAGCGAATCTGGATGCTCCAGGCTGGCGGTGGGGTGACGTGGCCGGGCGTGTTCGCCGAAGGCGACCGCGTCGACGGCAATATCGTGATGAGCCAGGGTGGCTCGCGCAGCACGGTCGCCGTCAACCATTCGGTCTCGCGCTTCGATGCGACGGGATTCGGATTGACCGCGACCTACCGGAGCGCCGGCGGCGCCTATGCGGACCTTGTCGCACAGGGCCTTTTCTTTACCAATGTCGGCTTTTCGACCGATGAGCGCGGTTCGGTCGGCAGCACCTCGGGCAGCGGCTTCGTCACGTCGCTCGAAGCCGGCCTGCCGTTCGTGCTCGGCCGCTGGGCGACGATCGAGCCGCGCGCGGCGCTCGCTTACCAGACCGATCATTTTCGCCCGTTCACCGACGTCGACGGCGTGCAGACCGACCTCGGCAATGCGTCGAGTCTGGCGGCCAGGATCGGCACGCGGCTCAGTCATGCATTCGCGTTTCAATCGTCGCGCGGAGCCGGCGAGATCTCGCCGTTCGTGACAGTCGACTACGTGCGCTCGCTGGTCGGCCACAATCACGAGACGGTCGGCGGCGTCGTGTTCTACGACGATACCGGCGGCAATGCGCTCAAATATGGCTGTGGGATTTCGGTTCGACTTCAGCAGCGCATGAGCGGGTATGTGAGCTTCGAGCATGTGTCGGGGCGCGGCGCGCCGAGCGCGACGGGTAATGAAATCCTCGGTACGTTTCGGTATGTATTCTGAATGGCGGCGGGCGACGGCAATTCGCCCACCGCGCATGTGGACTGCAGGAATGTCGATCGGTCGGCGTGCGTGCGAGCGGCAGAGTACACGGGGGAAGAGGCCTCAGTTCGTCGTCTATGACGTGTATTACTTCGGTAATAATCTGTGCACGCTGACGCAGCACTCAATGCGCCCGGCGGCGCGGGAGCATCGCGCAAGGCGGATCGTGGTGGTGGTTCGCGTAGTTGTTCGTTCATGTGTGCGCTCACGCTTGAATGCAGGTGTCCGGCCGGAAAAGGAGTATCGGACCTTGAGCTAGCGATGATTCCGACCTCGGGGTAAGCAGGTCTTTGCAGGTAAAGAAAATGAACGAAAGGGAAGGGACGGAAGGCGCCTGGGAAATCCGGGCGCTGCCACAAGAGGGGAAACTGGGTATTGCCTTTCCGCTATATTCGCGCGATGCGCTTGCGTATCGCGCGGATGACGACTGCCAGCACTACGCGCTGAGCTCGGACCAGGTACATGCGCTGATTTCCGAGCTCAATCGTGCCTTGCTCGTACTGGAACGGGAGCGCGACCGGCAGGCGGACGAGCAACGGCAGGGAATCATCCCGTTCTAGTCGGCGCGAAGCGCTCGTCGATGAAGGTTCGCACCGCCTGTGCGGTGTCGTAGTGTTCGCGCTGCGCGAGCCATTCGAGCAGGCATTCAAAAAACGCCTGGGCAAACGGCGTTCGCTCGCCCTGCGTAATGCGGCGCTGGATGTCATCGAGCGCTGCTACGCGGTTGTCATGCTGCTTGCTCGCGATTTCCGACGCTTCGCGGGCAACAATGTCGGGCAATGCGTCGCGAATCCGGGCGATCTCTTTTTCAAGTGCCCTGTCCGGTTTGAGGTTCGGCTGTCTCGCGATTTTCATGTTTTATTCATAGGCCTAACAGTAGCGGATAGAATGGATATTCATGATTTTCAGCGCTGCCTTATATCCAACATTAACCGATTTCGGTGATTTTTGGGGTGAAATGATTGTGACGATTTTGATATAAATGTGTTTGCGCAAATGAAAGGAATCAGATGCAGCCCGATTCATGGGAAATGCTACGACGCACGGGGGGCTTGGTCGCCTGTGCGAAAGTATTATTACTGCCGAGAAATGATCTTGGAGTCAGGCGGAAGAGTATGGCGCAAACGATTTACGACCTATGCGCTTAAATATTACTGACCTAAGGCCGGAAATGATTAATGCGCCAGGCAATATACGCGCGAAAACGGTACACAAGTTCTGTCCTCTTTCGCCATTCGCAGCTTCGGCAGATTGCGCTACTCGATCAACGCGGCGGAAGGCTAGTCAATTGGCAGACAAATAACCTGACATTCGCCCCCGCGTAGCGCAAAGAGCGGATTGGACGGCGAGGAACCCCAGGTGAGTTCTGTTTGCCTGAAGAACCCAGGCCGTCTAGGCAGCGGATTTCGTAATTCCGCTGTTCAGGCTGAACTGGCGAGCGATCGATAGGAGGCGGTCACGCCATTCCCAGACACCGAACACGTCGTGTACGTTCTGCAGGCAACTGAGCAGCTCGACAGTCAGCGGATCGTAGACGTTGATTTTTGAACGCAGCAAGGCCTTGCGAAGCTGGACGACACCCGCGTCCATGTAGGGCGGAACCTCGTTTGCGGGCTTATTCAGATAGCGGACAGGAATGCCTTCGAGCGCCGTCATGTAGTCGCGCGGCTTGATGAAATTACCGACGGGACATCCTCCGCAGTAACCCCGGTACGCGCCGCCCCCGCGTGGCAGCAGTGCGGCACGACCCTGCGTGAACAGGTGCGCGGCCGCCGTATCGAAAATCTGTTGGTGGCTGAGGAAGTGTACGGTTTTCATTCTAGGGTCTCCGTCGCGCTAACGATGTGCGCAATCGTCTTCACACCCAATGTCATACGGAAGCGCGGTAAATATGAGCCAGCGCTTCTTAGATGTGGCAATTTTGGCGGTTTGTTCACAATGCGCAATCAAATCTTGTTGTGAAGGGTGTCCATGTTGCTTTCGGGCCACATGCGGCAAAATGGCGGCGAGTTGGCGACTGTTGGAACGCGGCCGGGTCCGAGCGGCCCTGGCGCAGGGAGGATGAGGATGAGTCGTTTTGCAATCGGCGTGGACGGCGGCGGCACCGGAACCCGTGTCCTGCTCGCGGACGCACGGGGTACGGTGCTTGCGCGGGCAGACGGCGGGCCGTCGGCGCTCGGTCTCGGCGTGGGGCGGGCATGGCAGGAAATCCAGAAGGCAGTGCGCGCGGCCTTCGTTTCGGCGACGCGCGTATTGGACTGGCGCGAATGCACGCTTTGCTGCGGCTTGTCCGGCGTCAACAATGCCGAATGGCGACGAACATTCGTTCAGGCGGCGCCCGCCGGCGTGGCGTTGCTCCTGCATTCTGATGCGTTCACCACGCTGTGGGGCGCGCATCGGGGTCAATCCGGCATCATCGTGGCGCTTGGCACCGGCAGTATCGCGGCCACGCTTGACTCGAAGCAGGAATTGCACATGGTCGGTGGTTATGGGTTTCCGTCGGGCGACGAGGCAAGCGGTGCGTGGCTGGGTCTGCGCGCCTTGGTTTATCTCCAGCAGGTGATGGACGGCCGGCGTGCGGCCGATGCGTTCTCGGCCAGTCTGCGTGCGCATACCGGTGCCGCGACGCGCGACGAACTCGTCGAATGGTCGTGCGCGGCGGACCAGACCGCCTGCGCGGGCCTTGCGCCGATCGTCATTGCCTACGCGACCGACGCACGTGCGGCGCACCCATTTGCGCGTGCCCTGCTCGAACAGGCCGGGGACGAAATCGGCCGCATGATCGATGCGCTCGATCCGATTGAGACCGTTCCGATCGCGCTCTGCGGCGGGCTGGCTCAAGTGCTCGCGCCTTTCGTGCCGCATCGCTTTGCTTCGAGGCTCCGGCCACCGTCCCAGGATTCGGTCAGCGGTGCGCTCGCCCTTGCGCTCGCCGAGATGGGAAATGTTCCAGATGGGGCAAGCCCGGAGAACCGGCGCGAGTCGGGATACAAGCCACACGCGTAGAATACCGGGGCTGCCCTTCCGAATCCGCCATGTACAGACTCATCGCAACTGACCTTGACGGCACGCTACTCAATGCCCACCACCAGGTCGATCCTTTCACGATCGACATCCTGCGCCAGCTCGAACAGCAAGGCATCGAGATCGTGATCGCAACCGGACGCCACTACACCGATGTCTCGGGCATTCGCGATACGCTGGGTGTCAGGGCACACCTGATCACCTCGAACGGCGCGCGCGTGCATGACCCCGACGACCGCGAAGTGTTCTCCGAGAACGTGCCGCCGGAATTCGTGAGGCGCCTGGTCACGCGTGAGATCGCCGACGATGCGACCGTCAATCTCTTCGGCGATCAGGACTGGCTGATCAACCGCGATGCACCGGAACTGCTCCGGTATCACCAGGATTCGGGCTTCTCATATCAGGTCACGGATCTGACCGCCCATACGGGGGACGACATCGCGAAGGTGCTGTTCATCGGCGGCGTGGATACGCTCGCGCGGGTCGAGGCCAATCTGATCCGCGAATTTGGCGACTCGATCTACGTCACCTACTCGCTTGCGGACTGTCTCGAAGTGATGTCGCCGACGGTCTCGAAAGGGCGAGCGCTGCGCGTCGTGCTCGACCGGCTTGGGATCGAGCCCACGCATACCGTGGCGTTCGGCGACAACATGAACGATATCGACATGCTCGAAACAGCCGGTCAGCCGTTCATGATGGGCAATGCCAATCCCTTGTTGATGCAGCGCCTGCCAGCGGTTCCCCGGATCGGCAACAACTTCGATGCGGGTGTCGCGCTCGAACTTGCCCGCTTGTTCGACCTGCAAGGTAGTCAGTCGGTCGCTTGAACGCTGGGCGAGCGGAGCGCGGCGAGCGCATGCCACCGCTCCCGCGCTCCTGTCGTCATCAATCGACGGTTATCAACCTACGAGCCGTCAATCTGTGACCGTCAACCCCGGCCGTCACGTCAACCCACGGCCGTCAACCCACAGCCACACTGCGCAGCTCGCGACGGGTCGGACGACGCGTGTGGATCAGCGACTCGTAGGCGGCGACATAATTCCCCGCCATGATGTCCGACGTAAAGCGGCGTTCAAATTGCGCCCGGATTTCATCGCGCGAAAGTTCGTCGAGCCGGCCGATTGCTTCGACCGCGCCATCCACATCGTCTACAACGTAGCCGGTCACGCCATGGTCGACGACCTCCGGCACGGAACCGCGGCGAAACGCGATGACCGGCGTTCCGCACGCCATGGCTTCGATCATCACGAGGCCGAACGGCTCGCACCAGTCGATCGGGAACAGCAATGCCTGGGCACCCGACAGGAAGGCGGGTTTCTGCGCTTCGTTGATCTCGCCTACAAATTCGACATCCGCCTTGCTCAGCAAGGGCTTGATATCGCGTTCGAAGTATTCGCGATCGACCTTGTCGACCTTCGCCGCAATCTTGAGGGGCAAGCCGACTCGCGCCGCGATTTCGATGGCGGTATCAACGCGCTTTTCGGGGCAGATTCGCCCGAGGAACGCCAGATAGCCCGGCTTCACCTCTTTGCGCGGCGACAGCAGATCGGCCGGCAGGCCGTGGTAGATCGTATTGAGCCACCCCGCCTGGGGCAACGGCTGGCGCTGCGAATCGGATATCGAAACCACCGGTGCTTGGGGAAAAGCCGAAAATATCGGCTGCAACTCAGGCAGGTCGAGGCGGCCGTGCAGTGTCGTGACGAACGGCGTGTCGAGACCCGAGAAGAGCGAGAAGGGCAGGTAGTCGAGGTGGAAATGCAGCACGTCGAATTCATGAGCGCGCTGGCGTACCTGTTCGAGCAACAGCATGTGCGGCGCAACCCAATCGCGGATCGACGGGTCGAGCCGGAGTGCCTGCGGCCAGGCGGCTTCGTGTTGCGCGCGGGTAACCGAATCGCCGCTGGCGAACAGGGTCACGTCGTGTCCCTGTTCCACCAGCGCTTCGGTCAGATACGACACGACACGTTCGGTGCCGCCGTAGAACTTGGGAGGGACGGCCTCGTGCAACGGGGCGATTTGGGCGATACGCATTGGCTTCTCCTGGATCGATGGATCTCGAAGCGGCCCGTTGGAGCCGTCGCGATTGGTGAGCCCATTATCTTGGTGCGCCCCTGCGTTTTCAGCTTTCCTTTCAAAGACTTGCCGTTGTTACATCGGGAAATGATCATGCCAGAAGCATCGATCCGCAAATAGACGCGCACTTATCGCTTTCCAGCCTGCCGGCTCGACTGCCCACGATCGAAAACGTCGTGTTGCTCACACGATTCAAGCGTTTGGGGTATACCCCCGTGTAAGCGCGTGCTTGCATTCAGACACGAGTTCAGACGCGAGTTAATTGGTACTCACTTTCGCTAAAGTATTCTTGTGTCGTGCCGTAAACGCAGAAGGAGGGACGGCAACAGCAAAACTTCGCTAGTTTGCACCTGGCCTCGGTTCGGGGTCACTCGCCGCAACAAAAGTTACCGATCGGCCGATTGGCCCCTTCCCAAGTGTTCGCGGTAAGAAATACGCCGAAAAAACCGAAGTACCGGAAGGTGAGGTAAGACCTTCGGATCTGCCGGACTTCGCCTGACAGGCTGAAAACCCTTGTCGGGCCGATGTCCGGGCTCAAATGTAGGAATTCTTCCTACATGTTTTTTAGAAAAACTTTATTCGCTGACTTCGCTTCTTCCGATTTCGACTCCTGGGCGCCTCCCGCAGAATTCGCTCCATCAACAGGTCAGGCAAATTTTTACCTGCGGCAGTCAACCAGAACGGGGGCATCATGAGCTACAACAGCGAAATGCTCAATGAAATCAAGGAAGTTAACTTGTCCTATTTGCTTCTCGCGCAGCGCTTGCTGCGAGAAGACAAATCCACGGGCATGTATCGGATGGGGATCTCCGATCACGTCGCCGACGTGCTCGCGAACCTGACCCTGTCCCAGACCGTCAAGCTGGCGGCAACCAACCAGCTGCTGTGCCGGTTCCGCTTCGACGATCACGTGGTGCTGTCGTCGTTGACGCATACGGGCAAGAACGCCAGCGTCGCGTCGTCACATGCGGCCATCCTGCTGGCGGGTCAGCCCGTCGAACACATCGGTTGAGTTTTCGATTCAGACACCCGATTCTGCCCGCCTCCCGGAAGCAGGATATCGGGAGCGGGACGCCTCAAGGCGAGTCGCGAGGAGAAGCAACATGGCATCGAAAAGCGTAGTCCTTGAAGCGAAAGAAATCACGCTCGCCATCGAGTTGATTGAACTCGGTGCGCGACTGCAACTGCTCGAGGCCGAGACTAATCTGAGCCGCGACCGACTGATCAAGCTTTACAAGGAACTCAGGGGTGTTTCGCCACCCAAGGGCATGCTGCCCTTTTCGACGGACTGGTTCATGACCTGGCTGCCGAACATCCACTCTTCACTGTTTTACAACACCTACCGTTTCATGGTCGACCACGGCAACTGCAACACGATCCAGGCAGTGGTCAAGAGTTACCGGCTCTATCTCGAACATGTCGAACTCCAGGGCGGCGAAGCGGTACTCGGGCTGACGCGCGCCTGGACGCTCGTGCGCTTCTTCGACAGCGGCATGTTGCAAATGACGCCGTGCAGCCGCTGCGGTGGACACTTCGTCGCGCATGCGCACGATCCGAAGAACGGTGTGGTGTGCGGTCTGTGCCAGCCGCCATCGCGTGCCGGCAAGACGCGCAAGACCGCTGAGGTGAGCGAAGTGGCAATCTCCGAAGGCGCCGAACTCGTCGACTGACGCCGCCGGCCCGGTTGTTCGCGAATCACGCCGCGTGCACTTTGCCCGTATCGGACTCGGTCATTTCCGGAAATTCGTCCCCGTCGCCTCCCCCTCGCGAGTCGATGCGGGCGCGCAGGCCATCCGGCACTTGGGCGGCGCAGTGGGTCGTTGATCCCGAAAGCCCCGCCCGTCCGCCGATTCTTTCCCTCTCAGCTTAAGTTTACTTTCGGCTCTGCCGTTATCAAGCACAACAGCGGCCCGAGTTGAGCCGCGCCCTCGACGCCATCTCAAGAGGATATAGGCAGTGCTGGTCTTCATTGGTTACATCGTTACGCTTCTCTCGGTCTTCGGCGGTTACGCGCTGGAGGGTGGCCACCTGGGCGCACTAGTCCAACCGATCGAACTGCTGATGATCGGCGGGGCGGGTGTGGGCGCGTTCATCGTCGGCAACAACGCCAAGGCGATCAAGGCGACGCTGAAGGCGTTGCCGGGCCTGTTGCGCGGATCGCGGTACAACAAGTCGCTCTATATGCAGCTCATGGCGTTGCTCTACATGCTGCTCGCCAAGGCTCGCAAGGACGGCATGCTCGCGCTCGAGACCGATATCGACGCGCCGGCCGACAGCCCGCTGTTCTCCCAGTACCCCAAGATCCTCAACGACCACCACATCGTCGAGTTCCTGACCGACTACCTGCGGCTCATGATCAGCGGCAACATGAATGCTTTCGAAATCGAAAGTCTCATGGATGAGGAGATCGAAACGCACCATCACGAAGGCAATGTGCCGGCTGGCTGCCTGCACAAGCTCGGCGACGCGATGCCCGCGTTCGGGATCGTCGCCGCCGTGATGGGCGTGGTCCACACCATGGCCAATGCCGGCCTGCCGCCGCAGGAGCTCGGCGCGCTGATCGCGCAGGCGCTCGTCGGCACCTTCCTCGGCATTCTTCTTTCTTATGCGTTCATCGGACCGCTCGCCACGCTGCTCGAACAGCGCGTCGACGAGTCGACCAAGATGCTCCAGTGCATCAAGGTCACGATCCTCGCCAACCTGAATGGGTATGCACCGGCGCTTGCCGTCGAGTTCGGCCGGAAGGTGCTGTTCTCGACTGAGCGTCCGTCGTTCATCGAGCTCGAAGAACACGTGCGCCAGGTCAAGGCGAAATAACGGGGTCGACCATGGCGGCGAAAGGCAAGGCAGCAAAGGAAGACGCGGCACCGGCAAGGCCCATCGTGATCAAGCGCGGCGGCGCGCCGAAGCACGCCCATCACGGCGGGGCATGGAAACTCGCCTATGCCGACTTCATGACCGCCTTGATGGCGTTCTTCCTGCTGCTCTGGCTGTTGAGTTCGGTGAATACGGCCGAGCTCGCGGGTATTGCCGACTACTTCAAGATGCCGTTGAGAGAAGCGCTGCTCGGCGGCAAGAAGGTGTCCGAGGGTTCGAGCATCATCAACGGCGGCGGCACTGACCTGTCGCGCCAGAATGGCGATGCCACGACCGCGGCGGGGCGGCGCACGCCGAGCGAGACGTCGATCAACCCGACCAAGGATGCCGACGACCAGGAGCGGCTGCGTGAACTCAAGGCGAAGCTCGAGGCGGCGGTCGCGTCGAACCCGCAACTGTCGCCATACCAGCAGAACATCCGTATCGAGATCACCCCAGACGGGCTGCGGATCCAGATCGTCGATACACAGAACCGCCCGATGTTCGCGACAGCAAGCGCGATAGTCGAACCGTACATGCAACAGATCCTGCGCGAGATCGGCAAGTCGCTCAATGACCTGCCGAACCACGTGATGCTGTCGGGACACACCGATGCCCAGCAGTACTCGGGCGGCGATAAGGGCTACAGCAACTGGGAGCTGTCGGCTGATCGCGCGAACGCCTCGCGTCGCGAACTGATCGCGGGCGGCATGGATGAAGGCAAGGTGCTGCGGGTGGTCGGGGTGGCTTCGACGCAGGACCTCGATCGCGACAATCCCCTGGATCCGGTCAACCGGCGCATCAGCATCATCGTATTGAACCGCCTCGCGGAAGCCGCCATCAGGCGAGACGAGCAGATGAAGACGGAGTCGATCCAAAACAAGACGGGTGGGGCGAACGGAGTAGCGACGGGGCTGGTTCAGCTGGCGCCGCCGCACTAGATGACGGGCGCGACGACCCCAAGGGGACAAAAAGCGATGAGCAGACGAATTCTGGCAGCCGACGATTCGGCGGCGATGCGGGAAATCCTGTTGGCGACCTTGAGCGAGGCCGGCTATCTGGTGACGATAGCGTGCGACGGGCAGGATGCACTCCGACATGCGCTCTCACAGACCTTCGACCTCGTGCTGACCGACCAGCATATGCCGGTCATGGACGGCCTGACGCTGATCCAGTCGTTGCGCCAGATGGAAGCGTACGACGCGGTGCCGATCCTCGTGCTCACCACAGAGTTCGGCGAATCGTTCAAGACCGCGGCGCGCGAAGCGGGAGCGAGCGGCTGGCTGCTCAAGCCGCTCGATCCGCAGACGCTGACCGAAGTGGTATCCGAACTGGTCCTGCACGAAGGCGCATGACGTGGATGGAAGTCCAGGCAGAGGCAGGGCAATACGACAAGACACAGCAGACAAGGCAATACGAAGCACGGTACGAAAATGAATGCGCGGTGAACCTGTCCTGGCGCATGCGATGCGCGGGGCTCCTTGTATAACGATGCATATCCGGTCGCGCCTGATTGAGGCGAGCCGAAAGCGGTAGAAGAGAATGACACTCGACATTACCCAGTTCTATCAGACCTTCTTCGACGAAGCCGATGAGTTGCTCGCCGAGATGGAGCGCCTGCTGCTCGAAACCGACGTCGGGAATCCCGACGCCGAGCAGATGAATGCGATCTTCCGGAGCGCCCATTCGATCAAGGGTGGCGCCGCGACGTTCGGCTTCGTCGCGCTCACCGAGACGACGCACATTCTCGAGTCGCTGCTTGACCGTGCTCGCACCGGCGAGATGACCCTGCGCACGGATATGGTCGACCTGTTCCTCGAGACCAAGGATGTGCTCTCCGACCAGCTCAATGCCTACCGCGCCTCGAGCGAGCCCGATGCCGCCCAGGCCGCGGAGATCTGCGCGAAGCTCCACCGGCTCGCCGCCGAGCAGGCGGCCGGCAAGGACGAGGCCCCCGCGGCAGCGCCGGCGACCGCGCCGGCAAAGGCAGTCGCGCCGAATACATCGGGCGTACCTGAGCACGTGACCGACACGCTCACGCAGCTCGCAGGCGAGAAGGCCGCCGAAGACACGGCACCTGAAGCCCCTGGCACCCCGCACCTGAAGATCGTGCTCAAGGGCGTCGGCGAGAAGGACCAGGACCTGCTGACCGACGAACTCGGCAATCTCGGCAAGGTCGCCTCGCAGGTCAAGTCGGGAGACAGGCTCACGCTGTGGCTCGAAACCGACTGTTCCGAAGACGACATCATCGCCGTCTGCTGTTTCGTGATCGACATGGACCAGATTGAGATCACGAAGGGCACGCCGCCCGCAGAGCAGGTCGAAGAGACCGCCCTGCCCGTGGCCGCGGCCGCGGTCGTGGAGGCGGCGCCGGTGGTCGAGGTCGCGAGCCCCGCGGTCGCAGTAGCAAACACTGCATCGGCCGCGCCCACGCAAAGCACATCGCCCGCACCGGTCGCGAGTCCCGCGCTCGACGAGCAGGCACCGGCCGCACCCGCGGCCGGCGCACCGGGTCAGAAGGCGCGGGCCGCCGCTCCGAGCGGCGGCGAGGGCAGCTCGATTCGCGTCGGTGTCGAGAAGGTCGACCAGTTGATCAACCTCGTCGGCGAACTCGTGATCACCCAGGCGATGCTGGCGCAGACCGCGAGCGTGTTCGACCCCGTGATCCACGATCGCCTGTTCAACGGCATGGCGCAGTTCGAACGCAATGCGCGCGATCTGCAGGAAGCGGTGATGTCAATCCGCATGATGCCGATGGACTATGTGTTCAGCCGCTTTCCGCGGCTGGTTCGCGATCTCGCGAGCAAGCTCGGCAAGCAGATCGAACTCATCACGTTCGGTCAGGCGACCGAGCTCGACAAGAGTCTGATCGAGCGCATCACCGATCCGTTGACCCATCTCGTGCGCAACAGCCTCGATCACGGCATCGAGACACCCGAGGTGCGCGTCGCGGCGGGCAAGGATCCGGTGGGTCAGCTGATCCTGTCGGCCGAACACGCCGGCGGCAACATCGTGATTGAAGTGTCGGACGACGGCGCCGGTCTGCGCCGCGACAAGATTCTCGCCAAGGCGCTCAAGCAGGGCATGCCGGGCGTGACCGAAAACATGCCTGACGAAGACGTCTGGAACCTGATCTTCGCACCGGGCTTCTCGACGGCCGAACAGGTCACGGACGTCTCAGGCCGCGGCGTCGGCATGGACGTCGTCAAGCGCAACATCCAGGACATGGGCGGCCACGTCGAGATCACCTCGCGCGCGGGCCAGGGCACCACCACGCGGATCGTGTTGCCGCTCACGCTGGCGATTCTCGACGGCATGTCGGTCAAGACCGGCAGCGAGATCTTCATCCTGCCGCTGAATTTCGTGATGGAGTCGCTGCAGCCCGAAGCCGGCGACATCTACACCGTGGCGGGCAACGAGCGACTCGTGCGCGTGCGCGGCGAATACCTGCCGCTCGTCGAGCTGCATGCGACCTTCACCGTCGCCGACGCCCGCACTGATCCGACCCAGGGCATCGTGGTCATCATGCAGGCCGAGGGCCGCCGCTTCGCATTGCTCGTCGACGAACTCGTCGGCCAGCAGCAGGTCGTGGTGAAGAACCTCGAGACGAACTACCGAAAGATCCACGGCATTTCGGCCGCGACGATTCTCGGTGACGGCAGCGTCGCGTTGATCGTCGATGTCGCCGCGCTGTCGCGTCTCGCGCGCGATCTCCATCGTGGACATTCGAATTCCGCCCAGCATGCGGCGGCATGATCTTTTGAAACAGTGAGACAGACATGGCAGACATCAAGTCAATGAGCACCGCCCGCGGGCGTGCACAGGAAGCCGAAGCAGCCGGACAGGAATTCCTGGTGTTCGCGCTTGGCTCGGAAGAATACGGGATCGACATCCTCAAGGTGCAGGAGATCCGCGGCTACGACACCGTGACCCGGATCGCGAATGCGCCCGAGTTCGTCAAGGGCGTGATCAACCTGCGCGGCATCATCGTGCCGATCGTCGACATGCGCATCAAGTTCAACCTGGGCCGGGTCGAATACGACCACCAGACCGTCGTGATCATCCTGAACGTTGCCAGCCGCGTGGTCGGCATGGTGGTCGACGGCGTGTCGGACGTGCTGACGCTGACCAACGACGAGATCAAGCCGGCGCCCGAATTCGGTTCGACGCTGAACACCGAATTCCTGACGGGACTCGGCACGGTCGAAGGCCGCATGCTGATCCTGATGGACATCGAGAAACTGATGACCAGCGAAGAAATGGCGTTGATGGAAAACGTCGTTGCCTGACCCCGCACGTGGTCGAGCTCCGCGACGTAGCCCAACCCCTGCTCGAACCGACCTTTGCGGTCATGAGAAAGTACTATGTTTAAAAACCTGACGATTCGAATGAGCCTCACGCTCGCACTGGCGGTGATCGCCGTGCTGTCCGTGGCGGGGGGCTGGGCGGACCTCGCACTGACCCTCAGCGGCAATGGCGTGGGCAAGAACTATTTCAGCTCGGGCGTGACCGTTGCCACGTTGATCGTGCTGGTCGTGATCTACGCGATCCTCAGAAGCAAGGTCGTGCAGCCGCTCGAAGCGTGTGCGGCCTTCTGTGAACGCATCGCGTCGGGCGACCTGACCCTGCGTGTCGAAGCGAACAGCACGGACGAGATCGGCCGCCTGCTCGGGGCGATCCGCAAGCTGCGTGACGGCCTGACCCTCACGATGCGCTCGGCGCGTGCCGGTGCCGACTCGATCGATCTGGGCGCTCGCGAGATCGCGAGCGGCAACACCGACTTGTCAGCGCGCACCGAACAGCAGGCCGCTTCGCTGCAGGAAACCGCCTCGAGCATGGAGCAGCTGACCACGACCGTGCGTCAGAACGCGGACAATGCGCGCCAGGCGAGCCAGCTCGCCGTGAGCGCATCGGGCATCGCCTCGCAGGGTGGCGAAGTCGTCGGTCAGGTCGTGAGCACGATGGAAGCGATTTCCACGAGCTCGCGCAAGGTCGCCGACATCATCGGCGTGATCGAGGGCATTGCCTTCCAGACCAATATCCTCGCGCTGAACGCCGCCGTCGAAGCGGCGCGCGCGGGTGAACAGGGCCGCGGCTTCGCCGTGGTCGCCGGTGAAGTCCGTACGCTCGCCCAGCGCAGCGCGGCGGCGGCGAAGGAAATCAAGGACCTGATCGGCGATTCGGCCGACAAGGTCGCGAGCGGTTCCGAACTCGTCGGTCGTGCCGGACGCACGATGTCCGACATCGTGCAGGCCGTGCAACGCGTGACTGACATCATGGGTGAGATCAGCGCCGCCTCCGAAGAGCAGAGCGGTGGCATCGAGCAGGTCAACCGCGCGGTCACGCAGATGGACAACGTGACTCAGCAGAACGCCGCGCTCGTCGAGCAGTCCGCCGCGGCAGCAGGTTCGCTCGAAGACCATACGCGTGCACTGAAGGATGTGCTCGCGACCTGGAGGATCGAAGGCGGTGAGAGCAGCTCGCGCGTAACGGCGCTCGCCCCGCTGAGCGCAACGACTTCGATCGGCACCCAGACTCGTGCGCCGGTGAAGCCCACGCTTCCCGCGCAGGCTGCGCCGCGCCGCCTGGCCGATCGACCGGCCGCCGCCCGTCCGCCGGTGCTCGGCAAGCCGAAGCTCGCGGGCAGGAAGGAACGTCCCGTGCCGGCACTGCAACTGCCGACGGGAGCCGATGCACGCCACGCCCAGTCCTCGGCGGGCGAAGCCAAACACGAGCCTCAGCTGTCCGAAGCCAGCCCCGGGAACGCGCCGCGCGCACGCCGGTCGGCGCCCGCCCCGGTGTCGAGCGGCAACGATAGCGACTGGGAAACATTCTGAAGCAGGACGAAGTCGGCTCGCACAATGAAGTCCGCAGGTAAGCACCGCGAGTCAGGAGAGCAATATGGAAGCGCGCCAGTTGCAACGCAATGAACCAGTGGAATCGGGCCTGCCCGAGCACGAGCGCGACTTCGTCTTCACGAATCAGGACTTTTCGCGAATTCGTGCCCTGATCCACCAGGTCGCCGGCATTTCCCTGTCCGACCACAAGCGCGACATGGTCTACAGCCGGCTCGCGCGGCGTCTGCGCGCGCGCTCGATGACCGTGTTCAGCGAATACCTCGACTATCTCGAACGCAGCCGCGACGAAGCCGAGTGGGAAGCGTTCACCAATGCGCTGACCACCAACCTGACCTCGTTCTTTCGCGAGGCCCATCATTTTCCGATCCTCGCCGAGTTCGCCGCGCAGCGCAAATCGCCCCTGTCGGTCTGGTGCTGTGCCGCCTCGACCGGCGAGGAGCCGTATTCGATCGCGATGACCTTGCAGGAAGCCCTTGGCGCCGGCGCGCGGAACGCCACGATCCTCGCGACCGACATCGATACCCAGGTGCTCGCGAAGGCCGATGCCGGCGTCTACTCGCTCGAGCAGGGCAAGAACCTGTCGCCGGAACGCTTGCGCCGCTTTTTTCTCAAGGGCACCGGCGCGCACGCCGGTCACATGAAAGTGCGGCCCGAGCTCAAGCAGATGCTGAAGTTCGCGCGGCTCAATCTGCATGACGACAACTGGCCGGTGCAGGGTCCGTTCGACGTGATCTTCTGCCGCAATGTCATGATCTATTTCGACAAGCCTACCCAGGGCCGGATCCTCGAGCGTTTCGTCTCGCTGATGAAGCCCGACGCGCTACTGTTTGCCGGGCACTCCGAGAATTTCACCTACGTGTCGCAATCGTTCCGCCTGCGCGGACAGACCGTGTACGAACTGGCGAGCCGCGGCGGCGAGGCGCGCGCCGGCGCACGTGGGACACGGGGCAAGGGCGAAGCCGGGGTCGAAGCCGCTTCCCACACAACGGCCGGCCCGGTACGTGAGGAGGCATCATGAGCGGCGGACTTCCAATAGCGAACAACCGCTACTTCGACAACAACTTCCAGCGTCCTGGCGTCAAGCTGCTGCCCAATGAGTTCTTCGTCACGCGCGAAGACATGGTGCTGGCAACCGTGCTCGGCTCATGCGTGGCGGCCTGCATCCAGGACCCGGTCGCCGGCATCGGCGGCATGAACCACTTCATGCTGCCCGACGACGGCGCCGACTCCTCGCGAGCGACGTCCGACTCGATGCGCTATGGCGCCTACGCGATGGAGGTTTTGCTCAACGAACTGATCAAGGGCGGTGCGCGGCGAGAACGGCTCGAAGCGAAGGTATTCGGTGGCGCCGCCGTGCTTGCGGCGATGACCACGCTCAATATCGGCGACCGCAATTCCGAGTTCGTACGCCGCTATCTCGCACTCGAAAGAGTGCGCATCACCGCCGAAGACTTGCAGGGCCAGCATCCGCGCAAAGTCTGTTTCATGCCCGCGACCGGGCAGGTGATGGTCAAGAAACTGCGCGCCGCACACGAGACGCAAGTGAGCGAACTCGAACACCGGCTGGCGCGCGAGATGCGCGAACGCCGTGCCGAACGCAGCCGCGAGCGCGTCGAGCTGTTCGCCAAACCGGCCCGTCCGGGTTCGACCGAACCCGGAGCCGTGCGGACCGACGCAGGCCGCCCGAAGGTCGAACTGTTCGGTCGGCCGGCGAGCACTGGGACCGCGGCCGGCATGGGCCGCGGAGAAGCGCAGGGTACGCCCACGCAAGGCAAGACGATGGAGGAGGCGTGAGCGCCCAAAGCAAAATCAAGGTTCTGTGCGTGGATGATTCCGCACTGGTCCGCAGCCTGATGAGTGAAATCATCAAAAGCCAGCCCGACATGATGGTCTGCGCAACCGCGCCGGACCCGCTCGTCGCGCGCGACCTGATCAAACAACACAATCCCGACGTCCTGACACTCGACGTTGAAATGCCGCGCATGGACGGTCTCGATTTCCTCGAGAAGCTCATGCGCTTGCGTCCGATGCCCGTGCTCATGGTGTCCTCGCTGACCGAGCGCGGTTCCGAAATCACTCTGCGCGCGCTCGAACTCGGCGCGGTCGACTTCGTGACCAAGCCGAGGGTCGGCATCCGTGACGGCATGCTCGAGTACACCGAGATGATCGCCGATAAGATCCGCGCCGCCTCGCGAGCGCGGGTCCGGCAGGCTGCCGCGCATTCGCACGGTGCCGCGCCGGCGGCCCAGGGCCCGGTCGCGATGGTGCGCAACCCGCTGATCTCGACCGAGAAGCTCATCATCATCGGAGCCTCGACGGGAGGGACCGAGGCGATTCGCGAAGTCCTGGTGCCGTTGCCGCCCGACGCGCCGGGGGTGCTGATCACACAGCACATGCCGGCGGGGTTTACGCGGTCGTTCGCACAGCGCCTCAACGGCCTGTGCCGGATCACCGTCAAGGAAGCCGACCATGGCGAGCGCGTGTTGCCCGGTCACGCGTATATCGCACCTGGCGATCGTCACCTGTCGCTTGGCCGCAGTGGTGCCAACTATGTGGCGCTGCTCGACGACGGGCCGCCGGTGAACCGGCATCGTCCGTCGGTCGACGTGCTGTTCCGGTCTGCGGCGATGCACGCGGGCAAGAATGCGATCGGGGTGATCCTGACGGGCATGGGCAAGGACGGTGCGGCGGGATTGGTGGAAATGCGTCGGGCGGGCGCCCACACTTTCGCCCAGGACGAGGCGAGCTGCATCGTCTTCGGCATGCCGCGGGAAGCAATAGCAGCAGGAGGGGCGGACGAAGTCGTGCCGCTGAACGAAATGTGCGGGCGCGTAATGACACGCCTCGCGGGAATGGGCGAGCGAGCGCATCGCGTCTAGGCGAGAAGCTCCGTCAACGGAAAAATGGGAGTAGAGATGGTAGACAAGAACATGAGGATTCTGGTGGTTGACGACTTTCCGACGATGCGTCGGATTGTGCGCAATCTCCTGAAAGAGTTGGGCTTTTCGAATGTCGACGAGGCCGAGGACGGCGCGGCGGGCCTGGCCAAGCTCAAGGCTGGCGGTTTCGAGTTCGTCGTGTCCGACTGGAACATGCCGAACATGGATGGCCTGACGATGCTCAAGGAAATCCGCGCGGACGCGGCACTCGCGGGCCTGCCGGTGCTGATGGTGACGGCCGAGGCGAAGAAGGAAAACATCATTGCCGCTGCGCAGGCAGGTGCCAATGGCTATGTGGTGAAGCCGTTTACGGCTGCCACGCTCGACGAGAAGCTGCAGAAGATTCTCGACAAGATGGCCAAGGAAGGGACGTGAGGCGGATATGGACAAGACTTCCCAAATCGAAGCCATCGTCGCTGCGGAGCCCGAGGACTCGCACGACAAACTCGTAAGCCGCATTGGCCAGCTCACCCGCATGCTGCGCGACAGCATGCGGGAGCTCGGTCTGGACAAGCAGGTGGAGCGGGCGGCCGAGGCGATTCCTGACGCGCGAGACCGTCTCAAGTACGTGGCTAACATGACGGAGCAGGCGGCGGAGCGTGCGTTGAACGCGATCGAGGTCGCCAAGCCGATGCAGGAACGCATGCGCGCCGAGGCTCTTGGGCTCGACGGCCGTTGGGAGAACTGGTACCAAGCCCCGCTGTCGCTGGACGACGCGCGCGCGCTCGTCGTCGACACCCGGGCCTTTATCACCCGAGTGCCGGGCGATGCCGAGGCGACCAGCAGCCAGCTCATGGAGATCATGCTCGCGCAGGACTTCCAGGATCTGACGGGCCAGGTGATCAAGAAGATCATGGACGTGGTCTACAACATCGAGCAGCAGCTCCTCGCCGTCCTGCTCGAGAACATCTCGCCCGAGCGCCGCGCCGAACTGATCGCCGTCGTATCCGGCGTGGGCATCGGGGGGCAGGACAGCCTGATGAACGGCCCGCAAGTGAACACCGAGGGCCGCAGCGACGTGGTGACCGATCAGGGGCAGGTGGATGATCTGTTGACGAGCCTGGGCTTCTGAGGCTGCGCTCTTGTCTGTTGCTTCGGGGCTTGTTTTCTAAGCCCGAGACTCGCCCCGATCGCACGAAATACGCCGGTTTCCCCCTCTTGCTCGCCAGATCATGGCTTGACCCTATTCGTAATAATCCTTCCCACTGACGTTCCTCTGAACGTAAGGCGTGGAGAAGGAAGTGGCTGAAGAAAGCGATCTCGAGAAAACTGAACCCGCTACCTCGCGGCGCCTCGAAAAGGCCCGCGAAGAAGGCCAGATCGCGCGCTCGCGCGAACTCTCGACGTTCGCCCTGTTGGCGGTGGGCTTCGGGGTCACCTACGCGAATGTCGGCTCGATTATCGATCATCTCCAGATTGTCCTGCGCGATGCGCTGACTTTCGATCGCAGTTTTGTGTTCGAAAGCTCGCGCATGCTGCCCAAGGCGGGAGTGGCGATGGCGAATGGCGCGATCGCGATCGCGCCGGTGATCGTCGCGCTCTACCTCGCTGCGATTCTTTCGCCGATGGCGCTTGGCGGTTGGCTGCTCACGACCACGACGCTCGCGCCCAATTTCGCGCGCCTGGACCCGATCGCGGGTCTCGGCAAGATGTTTTCCATGAACAGTCTCGTGCAGCTGCTGATGTCGATGGCCAAGTGCGTGCTGGTCGGCGGGGTGGCCTTCTGGGCGATCCTGCGCAGCCAGGGGGCGGTGCTGCAGTTGTTTTCGGAGCCGCTTCACGTTGCCATGACCGAGGGCGCGAAGCTGGTGATCGGGACGATCGGCTTCGTGGTGGGCGCGATGTTGCTGCTGGTCTGCGCCGACGTGCCGTGGCAACTCTCCAGCCACGCCAAGAAGCTCCGCATGACCAAGGAAGAGGTCAAGCGCGAGTTCAAGGAAAGCGAAGGGGACCCGCACATCAAGGGCAAGATCCGCGCGCAGCAGCGCGCGATCGCCCGGCGCCGCATGATGGCCAATGTGCCGCAGGCGGATGTGATCGTGACGAACCCGACTCACTTCGCGGTCGCACTCAAGTACTCGGATGGAGAGATGCGCGCGCCGAAAGTCGTCGCCAAGGGCATGGATCTGGTCGCCGCCCGTATTCGCGAAATCGGCGCGGAACACCATATTCCGACGCTCGAGGCGCCGCCGCTCGCGCGGGCGTTGTTCTATCACGTCGACCTGAATCGGGAGATTCCGGGCGCGCTCTACGGCGCGGTCGCGGAAGTGCTCGCCTGGGTCTTTCAGTTGCGCCGCTGGTCAGCAGAGGGAGCGATTGGCGCTCCCGCACCCGCGGCGCCCGTCGACCTCGACGTGCCCGCTGAACTCGACAAGCATGGGAGTGTTGCATGACGCCACGGGGCAACGCGATCAAGCTGCCGTCAGCCATGATCGGCGCCAACACGAAGGCCCTCGCGGGTCCGGTGCTGATCGTCATGATTCTCGGCATGATGATCTTGCCGCTGCCGGCGTTCATGCTCGACCTGCTGTTCACGTTCAATATCGCGCTGTCGATCATGGTGCTGTTGGTCAGCATGTACACGAGGCAGCCGCTCGACTTTGCCTCGTTTCCGAGTGTGCTGCTGTTCTCGACGCTGCTGCGGCTCTCGCTCAACGTGGCCTCCACGCGGGTCGTGCTGCTCGAAGGGCACACGGGTCCGGATGCGGCGGGCCGGGTCATCGAATCGTTCGGGCACTTTCTCGTCGGTGGCAATTTCGCGGTCGGGATTGTGGTGTTCGTGATTCTGATGGTCATCAACTTCATGGTGATCACGAAGGGTGCGGGGCGTATCGCGGAAGTCTCGGCGCGCTTCACGCTTGATGCGATGCCGGGCAAGCAGATGGCGATCGACGCTGACTTGAACGCGGGCATGATCAATGAGGATCAGGCGCGCAAGCGGCGTTCGGATGTGTCGCAGGAAGCGGAGTTCTACGGTTCGATGGACGGCGCGAGCAAGTTCGTGCGCGGCGATGCGATCGCCGGTCTGTTGATCATGGTCATCAATATCATCGGCGGGCTGATCGTCGGTGTGCTTCAGCACGGCATGCCGCTTGCGCTCGCGGCAAAGAACTACACGCTGCTGACGATCGGTGACGGCCTCGTCGCGCAGATTCCGTCGCTGGTCATTTCGACGGCGGCGGGTGTGATTGTTTCGCGTGTCGCGACAGATGAAGACGTCGGCACGCAGATGGTCGACCAGCTGTTTACAAATCCGCGGGTGCTGGGGATCACGGGCGGCATTCTGGTGATCATGGGCCTGATTCCGGGTATGCCGAATCTGGTGTTCCTGACGCTCGGCGGAGGGTTGATCTACGGTGCCCGCGCGCTTCGCCAGCGTGCGGCGGCTCAGCTGAAGAAGTCGTCGGCCGTGGTGCCGATCGCGCCGCCCGTAGGCGCTGAAGCGCCTGAAGCGAGCTGGGACGATGTGACGCTGGTGGACTCGCTCGGTCTGGAGGTGGGCTATCGGCTGATTCCTCTGGTCGACCGCACGCAGGACGGTGAGTTGCTCAAGCGTATCAAGGGCATTCGCAAGAAGTTTGCGCAGGAAATCGGCTTTCTGCCGCCGGTGGTCCATATTCGCGACAACCTGGAGTTGCGTCCCAACAGCTATCGGATCGCGCTCAATGGTGTCGAAATGGGCGCGGGCGATGCGTATCCTGGTCAGTGGCTCGCGATCAATCCGGGGCAGGTTTCGGCGCAGCTGCCGGGTGCGCAGACGCGCGATCCGGCCTTCGGCCTGCCGGCTGTCTGGATCGACCAGCATATGCGGGATCAGGCGCAGGTCTACGGTTACACGGTGGTCGACGCGAGCACGGTGGTCGCGACTCACCTGAACCATCTGGTGGTCACGCATGCGGGCGAGCTGCTCGGACGTCAGGAAGTGACGGCACTGCTCGAACGCATCGGCAAGGAATCGCCGAAGCTCGTCGAAGACCTGGTGCCGAAGACGCTGCCCCTCACGACGCTGCAGAAGGTGCTGCAGGGTCTGCTCGAGGAAGGGGTGCCGATCCGCGACATGCGCACGATTCTCGATGCGATTGCGGACAACGCGCCTCGCGTGTCGGATGCCAACGACCTGATGGCGATGGTGCGTCTGGCGCTGGGACGCGCCATCACTCAGCAATGGTTCCCGGGTACCGGGGAAATGCACGTGATCGGCCTCGAGGGTTCGCTCGAGCGCCTGCTGTCGCAGGCGCTCGCGGCGAGCCCGAACCCGGGTCTCGAACCGGGTCTGGCGGGCACGTTGATGAAACAGACTGAAGCGGCCATCAACCGCCAACAGACGCTGGGCAATCCTCCGGTGCTGCTGGTGCAACACGCGCTGCGCGCGATGCTCGCGCGCTTCCTGCGGCGTAGTTTGCCGCATCTGAAAGTTCTGTCGTACGCCGAGGTTCCTGATACGCGGACCATCAAGGTGACGACGTTGATCGGAGGTCAAGCTTGAAGATCCGCAAATTCATCGCCGGCTCGTCCCGCGAAGCCCTCCGTCTCGTACGCGAAGCACTCGGCGACGATGCCGTCGTCCTGTCGAATCGTGCGATCGAAGGGGGCGTGGAACTCGTGGCACTCGCCGAAGGTGAACTCGCCTCGCTCGCCTCGCCCACGGACGACAGTGAGCGCCGTGCACAGCGTGCGGCACGCCGCGAACAGGGATTGGGCGCAGGTCCGAGATCGATGCCTGCCGGCTCGGCCTCGGCTGCATCCGGTGGCGTCCCAGGGGCATCGGGTGGCATGAAGCAGCGCGGCGCAGGTGCTCAGGGTGGCGCGCCGGGAATTGCCGCGGGCATGCCGCCGAGCGTGCTGCCGGCTGGCCCCGCACATCAGCAACAGACTGCCTCCGCGCAACAGGCCGCGGCTCCGGCGGCCTACCTGAGCGCGCACAGTCCGCAAGGTCTTGCCGCGCAAAATGCGCAGCTCAGTGGCGCTTTGTTCGCGGGTGAGAACTACGACACGCTTTCGGCCACGGCCTACACTGCGCCGGGAACGGACCCGCAGCAGAGCGATGTGTTCGGCGGCGCGGCACTCGGTCGCGGAGCGCCGCTGCCTGGCAGCTTCGACGAACGTCTTTCGCAAGTGGTGCCGCAGCAGCAGGCGACTTCGTATGACGGGGTCGGTTACCCGAGCGGACTGCCCGATCCCTTTGCTGCGACCTTCGGTCAGCCGGCCGAGTCGTCGGCGGCACCGGCGGGCACGGTGGGTCCCGCGTACGAAGAGGATGCGTCGACGGCTGAAGACGACGAGCATGCGGATCCGCTTGCTCGTGCACTTGCCGCGCGTAAGGCGCTCGCAAGCATGAATCAGCATGTGGTACCGCTGACGGCCTCCGAAGCGGCGAGCAAGGGGCTGGGCCGTGCGGTGGCTGCGCGAGAGGAAGCCGTAGAGCGCGCGCCATCCTCGTTCGCGTTCGAACCGGTTCAGGCTGAAGATCCGCCTTTCATTCATCGTGCTCATTCAGCTGACGATGCGACTGCGCAAGCGAGCGACAACACCCGAAAGGACACGCCGGAAGCCGATGGTCAGGCTTCGCAGTTGCAGGAGGCGATGCTGGAGCGTGTGACGACGTCGGTGCTCGGCGAGCTTCATGCGATGCGGGGTGCGCTCGAGGAACAGCTCGCGAGTCTCCAGTGGTCGGACCGCCAGCGCCGCCACCCGGTGCGCAACCAGATGGCGAAGACGCTGCTGTCCACAGGGTTCTCGGCGCAGTTCACCAATCTGCTGATCGACCGCATCCCCAACACGCTGCAGGAGCATACGCAGGCGCTCGACTGGGCGAAGGCCGCGATCGAACGCAATCTGCCGGTGCTCGACGACGAGGACGCGATGATGGAGCGCGGCGGTGTCTACGCGCTCATGGGGCCGACGGGCGTGGGCAAGACGACGACGACGGCAAAGCTCGCGGCGCGCTGTGTGATGCGCTTCGGTGCGGAGCGTGTCGCGCTGCTCACGACGGACAGCTACCGGATCGGTGCGCATGAGCAGCTGCGCATCTACGGCAAGATCCTCGGCGTCTCGGTTCATGCGGTCAAGGACGCAGCCGATCTCAAGCTCACGCTCGACGAGCTGCGCAACAAACACATCGTGCTGATCGACACGATCGGCATGAGTCAGCGCGATCGCGCGCTGACCGAACAGGTCGCGATGCTCTGTGGCACGGGGCGGCCGGTGCAACGGCTGCTGCTGCTCAATGCGACGAGTCACGGAGATACGCTGAACGAGGTGGTCCACGCCTATCGCAGCAGCGGCGGTAGTCACTCGGCGGGCGGTCTTCCGGACCTGACGGGCTGCATCCTGACCAAGCTCGATGAGGCGACCAACATCGGCGCGGTGCTCGACACCGTGATCCGGTACCGGCTGCCGGTGCACTACGTGTCGACGGGGCAGAAGGTCCCCGAGAACCTGTATGTCGCGCGCAAGCCGTTTCTGATGAAGAGTGCGTTTTGCATCCCCCGTGAGAGCTCGCCTTTCACGCCGATGGACGACGATTTCCCGGTTGTGATGAGTGGTACTCAAGCACGTTCGACTGCTGAATTGAGTGAGGTTCGCTTTGGATAAGCATGTCCTGGATCAGGCAGAAGGTCTGCGTCGTCTTCTGGCTCGCGAAGCACCGCGACTGGTGGCGCTGGTGGGGGGCGACGAACAGGCGGGCACCAGCAGTGCCGTGATCAACCTTGCGGCCGCGCTTGCGCGGCAGGGCAAGGACGTGTTGGTGATCGACGAGCATTGTGATGCGAAGTCGCTTGCGCGAGCGGTCGGCATCGAGACGCCGCGCACGATCGCGGATGTCGCGGCGGGTATGCCGCTCGACGAGGTGGCGGCGCGCTACTACGAGCGCGTGCGGGTGCTGGCCGCGCCGCCGAGCGCCATGGTCGGGGTGCGTCCGGACGATCTGCTCGAGGCGCTCAACGACGGGGTCGACGTGGTGCTCATCGACGCACGGCTGAACGCCGATGGCGCGCTCTCGCCGCTTGCGATGCAGGCGCACGACGTGGTCGTCGTGATGCGCGCGAATGCGCAGTCCATCACGGGCGCGTATGCGTGCGTGAAGCGCTTGCATTTCGCGCATGCGATCCACCAGTTCCGCGTGCTGATCAACGGTGTGACGAGTGCGAGCGATGCATACGGCGTGTATCAGAACCTGACGGCCGTCGGCAGTCGCTATCTCGCGGTGTCGTTCTCGCCTGCCGGTGCGGTGTCGCTCGACGTGCGTCTTGCACGCGCGGCGCTGCTCGGACGCAGTGTGGTGGAAGCGTTCCCGGCCGCACCCGCCACGCTGGATTTCCGGCGTATCGCGGTCGACTTGCTGCATTGGCCGTCGCGGCCGGCCGATCCGGCCGCGACGCGCAGAACGACGACCCGTCCGGCCCCCGCGCCAGTGGCGTCAGCCGTTTGAATCGGAGGGGTACAGATGTACACCGCTCAAGGGAAGGTCACGCAATCCGAGGTGCTCACGCAGTACGCACCGCTGGTGCGTCGGCTCGCGTTGCAACTGGTCGCCAAGCTGCCCGCCAGCGTCGATCTCGACGACCTGATCCAGGCCGGCATGATCGGCCTGCTCGATGCGGCGGGGCGCTACAAGGAAGACCAGGGCGCGCAGTTCGAGACGTATGCGAGTCAGCGTATCCGCGGTGCGATGCTCGACGAGCTGCGCAGCAACGACTGGCTGCCGCGCAGTCTGCGCAAGACGTCGCGCGAGGTCGAGCAGGCCGTGCATGAGGTCGAGCAACGGGTCGGCCGTGCACCGAGTGAAACGGAGATCGCCGCGCATATGGCGATGCCACTTGGCGACTACCAGGGCATGCTCCAGGATCTGCATGGCAGCCAGTTGATCTACTACGAGGATTTCGATCGAGGCGGTGACGACGAACCGTTTCTCGATCGCCATTGCGTCGATCACACGGATCCGTTGTCGGCGCTGCTCGACGACAATCTGCGCAGCGCGCTGATCGAAGCGATCGACCGGCTTCCGGATCGCGAGAAGCTGCTGATGAGTCTCTACTACGAGCGGGGCCTGAACCTGCGCGAGATCGGCGCGGTCATGGAGGTCAGCGAATCCCGCGTGTGCCAGTTGCATTCGCAGGCGGTCACCCGGCTGCGCGCACGGTTGCGCGAGCAGTCCTGGACCACCGCGCCTTCGAACTGATCGGATATAAGCCGGCCGCCTGACCCAGCAGCGGGGCGGGCTCGTACTAAGCCTTCCAAATGGGGGTGGGCCGGTGCCCGCTGCAAGTTCGGCAAGCCGACAAAAGGCGTCGCTGCGAAAGCAGTGACGCCTTTTTGTTGTCGATTACCGGTGCGGTGCGAACGGAAAGATACATTCGCGGGCTCGCTTGCGCAGAGCCCGCTACAGGCGGTGTCGCGAAATGTTCAGCGGCCGCTCAGCGCGACTGCATCGACATCGGCAGACGGCCATCGGGGCCGTAGATGGCCGGCGCGCCGGCCGCCAGGCGCAGGGCGATCAGCGCCTGATGGTTATAGTCCATCCGGGTCTTGATCAGCAGGCCGTTGGTCACGTTGCGCGCACGCGCACGTTCGGCTTGCGTCAACAGGCGCTTCCACGCATCAGCGAGGGAACTGTCGGCACCGATCGCGGCAACCATGCCGTCCCGGCTCGCCGGAAAACCCAGGTCGGCCAGCGCGGCTTCGCGCTGCTTGCCGTAGGAGGTCAGTTTCTCGGTCAGTTCGGTCTTGCGTTCGACGATGGCCGGCAGAATCGCCATCAGATTGCCGTCGATCAACGCAGCCTCTTCTTGCTCGAGAACTTGGGTGAAGTCTTCGACGGCAACGAGCTCGTCTTGCAGGGCGTCCAGCAGTGCAGTGGTCATTTAATGTGCTCCGTGATGGGTGCAAAGGGCCTCAGGGGCACCTCGCACGCGGCGGATCACATGACCCGCCGGGTTACGACGTTTTCAAAAAACTGCGGACCGAATCGATCAGGCCGTCGGCGATCTTGCCGGTATCGATCGGCAACTGGTTCTTGCTGATCGCGTCCTTGATCTGATTGACCGTATTCGTATCGATGTCGCCCACACCGGTACCGCCGCTGCGCAGCGTCGACGACAGGGGCGACAGGTTCACTTCGTCGCCTCCCGACGAGGTGCCGGGCGCCGAAGCCTGCGGGGCCGGTGCCGTGGCGGTTGGCGCACGTTCGGCGCTGTCCTTGGCGTTGCCGATACCCGCTGTATTCTTGCTGGCAGAGGAATCGATTTTCACGATGTTTTTCCAGGTTTCCATGACTTGTTCTTTTTAACGGCAGTGCCGTCTTGAACTTGAGTCCGACCCGGTTGCACCGAGGTTCAATCCGCTTGGGAAGGCGCCTCCCTTTTTAGGAAAGTCCTTGTTGGACAAAGACTTATCCTGTGAACCCGTGAATTTGTTACCAGATGTAGCCTCACATCGGGATTTGAACGACGCCCTTACCCGAGGCGGTTCCGACCACCATTTGTCCGCCGCTCATCTTGACGCGCACCTGTTGCCCGGGGCTCGCATTGTTCATCGCATTGCCATCCGCGCTGATCGAAAAGCCGTCGCCTTGGGCGATGACCTTGACGGTCTGGCCAAGCTGGATCGCCTGAGGCGAGCGGATCAGGTCGCTGCGCAACGGAAAGCCGGCCGAAATCCGGTTTTCGGCGACTGCGCCGACAACCTGCGACGGGTCGGTCACGATCGCACGTGGCATGACCGACAGGTCGCCTTCGCGCGGCACGAGATCAACCATCTGGATCACGTCGCCGGGGCTGATCGAGCGGCCCGCGACGTAGTAGGTCGCCTGCACCGAAACGCGTGCGAGCGCATAGATCGTCCACGGCTTCTCGCCCGTGCAGCGCACGCCTACTGTCGTGCGGCCCCACATCGGCGCACCCGGCGCCATGAAAGCCTGGAGGTTGTCGCAGGCGGCGAGGCCGCGTGGCGCGATCGGCGCGATCGTGAGCGTGACGCGGCCCGGCAGGCCGGCGGCCTGCTGGCGCAGGAAATCTTCGGCGGTCTTCATGATCACCGTTGGATCCTGCTTGCCCGGCTGGGTCGACGCCGCGGCGGCGAGCGCGACCACGGCAGGCGGCGCGGCGACGGTGACGGAGTGCGCGATCGGTGGCGCATTGGCCGGCACGGTGGTCGCGACATTGACCGCTATGTTCCTCGCGCTCCTGCTCTGGGCTTGTGCGACGTTGCTCGCGATTGTCACCGGCTGGACCGTATCGCGTGCGCCCGCTGCGGGATCGGTTGCCGGCGTGTTGACGACAACTGATTCCAGGCGCGAACCCGCCGGCTTCACGGCGCCGAGGATCGGACCGGCCGGAATGGTCTGCAAAGCGGGCATCGAGCGTGCGGTCGGCGCACCGGCGAGTGAGAGGGTGCGGTTTGGCGCGGCCCCGGCCGCTGCGCCTGGCGCCGCGGCATCCTGCCCAAGTTCCGTCGCGGCCTGCTTCTGAAGCTGGAGAAGTGCCGAGCGCGGCGCCGCAGCTTCGGTACTGTGCTCTGCGAGCTGTGCGGAGACGGCCGGGTGAAGGCGAGGCTCGCCCTCTGTTCTGGTCGCTTCGGTGGGGGCTGTCGGCCGTGTGTCGCGTGTCGCGGCATTCGCTGCCGGAGCGACAGCCGAAGTCGGCGCGGAATTGGCGAACTGGCTCGAAAGCCGATCCGCTGCCGGATTGATCGTAGCGACGTTCACGTCGCCGCGACTGTTCTGAATCGGGCGGGGTGCTTGACTGAGGGCCGACGCCTGCGCGCCAGCTTCGCCATTGCCGGGGATCACGATCTGCGCATTGCGTGCCGCGTTCTCGAAGACCGCATCGGCATCGACCGCCCGCGCGGGCGCCGCCATGCCGTGTGGTGATCCCGCCGATGACATGCCTTGCGATGTTCCCGGGAGCTTTCCCGGCGCGGCACCGTGAGGCGCGCCGGCGGCCGGCTCTCCATTGCCGGGAATCATGATCATCCCGTCGGGTGAATCTTGTCCCGCCGCGGCCTGTGCGGAGGCGGCCAGCGGCAGCAGCATCGAGAGCGGCAGCAGCAAGGCGCGCGCGAGCACCCCGGCGTACCGCGCCGCGGTGCTGCTCATCGACTCGCTCCGTCTGGACATATCCGTTCTCCACTGGGCGGGGCCCGCTCCGGGTTGGAGGAACCCGCACCGGTCCGCTGACTTGACCACGAGGCAGATTCTAGAACCGCGTCTGCCGCTGAATACGTGGAATTGAAGGCCGCTTTCCCGCCTGTTCATCCGATTGACCATTGCGCACGGCACCTAAGATGCCTGTCATGCGGAAAGCCCCCTTTCGGGAGGGCAGACCGCGCGACACAGTTGCCCACAGTTGCCAATTGCCCGCGAGGGCCGAGGCGATGGAGACCAGGATGATCGACCAACTCGATGCGGCTTTCAAATTCGGACAGGAAGCACTGAACCTGCGCGGCTACCGCCAGCAGGTGCTGTCCTCGAATATCGCGAACGCGGATACCCCCGGGTACGAGGCGCGCGATTTGGATTTCGCGTCCACGCTCACGACGGCGCTCAAGAAGGGCGGCCACGATGAATCGGGCAAGAGCGGCCTCGAGCTCGTGACGACCGATGCCGGCCATATCGCAGGGCAGGCACCCGGTACCAGCGGCGCCGATGCGTACGGCAGGCTCGCCTATCGCAATCCGCTGCAGCCGAGCCTCGACGGCAATACGGTCGACCTCGACACGGAGCGCGTGAATTTCGCGGACAACGCACTGCACTACGAGACAGGCATGACGGTGCTGTCGGGTCAGATCAAGACCATGATCGCGGCGATCACGCCGGGCACCTGATCCAGCAGCACCCGCAGCCGGCGCCGCCAGCCGCGTGGCACCGTTCATCGCAATCCAGGACATTTAACCAAGGGGCGCATCCATGCCTTCGATGATGAGCATTTTCGACGTGGCCGGTTCGGCGCTGAGCGCGGAATCGCAGCGCCTCAACGTCACCGCCTCGAACCTCGCGAACGCCAACAGTACGACCGGCCCCGACGGGCAGCCATACCGGGCCAAGCAAGTGGTCTTCCAGGTCAAGCCGATCGGCGGGCGCACGAGTTCCGGCCAGCAGGTCGGCGGCGTGTCGGTGCGCAACGTGATCGACGATCCGAGCCCGATGAAGATGATCTACGACCCGACCGACCCTTCGGCCAACGCCGACGGTTATGTGACCAAGCCGAACGTGAATCCGGTTAACGAGATGGTCAACATGATTTCGGCGTCGCGCTCGTATCAGGCCAACGTCGAGACGCTGAACACGGCCAAGACCCTGATGTTGAAGACCCTGACGATCGGCACCTGAGAGACCTGACCATGACTTCCCCGATCAACAACTCGACTTCGAACGTCGGCGCGCCCGCACCCTCGAGCACCAACAGCAGCCTGTCCGGCGCCGAGAGCGCGTCGGATCTGCAGACCACGTTCTTGAAGCTGCTGGTGACGCAATTGCAGAACCAGGATCCGACCAATCCGATGGACAGCTCGCAGATGACCTCGCAGCTCGCCCAGATCAGTACGGTGTCGGGCATCAGCACGCTCAATACCTCGCTGACTTCGCTGTCGGCCCAGCTCAACGCGTCGCAGCAACTCCAGGCGGGCAACCTGATCGGCCAGGGTGTTCTGACCGCGGGCAATACGCTGTCGGTGCAGGCCGGCACGAGTTCGTCAGGCACCGCGACGCAGTACGCCACGCCGATCGGGGTGCAGTTTCCGAGCGCGGTCTCGGACGCGACCATCACGATCAGCGACGCGAACGGCAATGTCGTGCGCACGCTCGACCTCGGCGCACAGTCCGCGGGCGTGGTACCGGTCGCATGGGACGGCAACAATTCGGCCGGCATGCCAGTCGCGAATGGCAACTACACGTTCAAGGTCACGGCGGTCAGCGGCACGGCCAGTGCGACAGCCAACCCGCTCGCCTATTCGACCATTATCGCCGTGGGCGCGAATGCGGACGGCACGACGAACCTGAGTCTGTCGAATGGCCAGACGACCGATCTGACCGCCGTTGCGGAAATTATCTGATCAATGAATCCGGGTGCGGCGCCCAACGGTGCGTCCCCCTCTCTCAATTAAATTCAGGAGGTCTCTGATGGGTTACTCACAAGCCTTGAGCGGTCTGAGCGCTGCGTCCACCGAGCTGGACGTGGTCGGCAACAATATCGCGAACTCGTCGACCTACGGTTTCAAGGAAGGCTCCGCCGAGTTCGCCGACATGTACGCCAACACCGTGGCGACGGCGGTCACGGCGCCGGTGGGCACGGGTGTGCGCACCGTAGGTGTCGCGCAGGAGTTCGGACAGGGCACGTTCACGACCACGGGCGGCGAATATGACGTCGCGATCAACGGCAATGGTTTTTTCCGCCTCGAACAGAACGGCACCGTCGAGTATTCGCGCAACGGTCAGTTCCACACGGATTCAAACGGCTTCATCATCAATGCCGAAGGCGCGAACCTGACCGGCTATCCGGCGGGCGCCAACGGGGTGATCGCGACGACCAACCCGCAGCCCTTGCAGGTGCCGGACGGAAACATCCCGCCGCAGGCGAGCACGACGATCACCGCGACGTCGTTGAACCTGGATTCGTCGGAGGCCACGCCGACGGTCACGCCGTTCGACCCGACCAACAGCCAGAGCTACAACTACTCCACACAGATGACGACGTACGACTCGCTCGGCGATGCGCACACCGTCAATACCTACTTTGTGCGCAATCCGCAGCCGACTCCGCCGGTGACGCCTGCGACCGTCTCCTACACGGTTTATGCGCAGGAAGACGGCACGATGATCACGCCGCCGGCACCGCCAGCGGCCACGCCGGCCGCCGCCGCCGGGACGGTGGGCACGCTGACGTTCAGCTCGACCGGGACGCTCACGAGCTTTACCGATCCGTATGGCGTGGCGGGTGCCAATCCGGCGGCCGTGACGATGTCGCTGACCTCGGCGACCGGCTCGAACACGCCGACCAACATCACCTTCGATCTGACGGGCGCTACCGCCTTTGGCGGCACGGGCGATTCGGCCAATCTCCAGCCTAACGGCTATGCCGCCGGCAATTTCGTCGGCGTTGCCATTGCCGCGGACGGCACGGTGCAAGGTACGTATTCGAACGGCCAGACGCTGACGCTCGGCCAGATCGTGCTCGCCTCGTTCAATAACGACAACGGGCTGGCGCCGGTGGGCAACAACGCGTGGGTTCAAACGGCCGCGTCGGGCCAGCCGTCGGTCGGTGCGCCCGAATCGGGCACGCTGGGCGCGCTGACCTCGGGACAGCTCGAAAACTCGAACGTCGACCTGACCAACTCGCTGGTGGACCTGATCACCGCGCAACGCTTCTATCAGGCGAACGCGCAGTCGATCAAGACCCAGCAGACGGTCGACCAGACGCTGCTGCAGATGTAAGGCTGAAGACGCCATGCCCTGCGCGGGTTTGCCCGCGTAGGGCGCCGGCCCTCCGGGCCCCCTTCTTCCACAGGCTTAAACGCATACCGCCATGGACCGTTTGATCTACACCGCGATGACCGGCGCTTCACAGGCGCTCGAGGAGCAGGCGACCATCGCGAACAATCTGGCGAATACGTCGACGACCGGCTTCAAGGCGCAGCTCTCCGCGTATCGGGCGGTGCCGCTGAAGACGCAAGATCAGATCGCGACCAACAACAACGACGTGACGCGCACCTTCGTGCTCACCTCGACGCCGGTCGCCGACTATTCGTCGGGGATCATCACCCAGACCGGCAACCCGACCGACGTCGCGATCCAGGGTTCGGGCTGGTTCGCGGTACAGGCGGCCGACGGCAGCGAAGGGTATACGCGCAACGGCACGTTTCACGTCGACGAGAACGGCCAACTGGTGACATCGCAGAATCTCGTCGTCGAGGGCAACCAGGGACCGATCTCGATACCGCCGGGCGGCACGCTCCACATCGGTAGCGACGGCACGGTCTCGGTGCTCGGCGCCGGCGATCCGCCGAACACGATCGCCGTGGTCGACCGGCTCAAGCTCGTCAATCCGGCCAACTCGCTCATGGGGCGCAGCGACGACGGTCTGTTCCGGACCACCGACGGCAGCACACCGGACGTGGATCCGACCGTGCAGGTCGTGGGCGGCGCGGTGGAAACCAGCAATGTGAATCCGGTCGAGGCGATGGTGTCGATGATCGCCAATGGGCGGCAGTTCGAGATGCAGATGAAGCTGCTGCAGACCGCGGACAGTAACGAACAAAGCGCGAATGCGCTCCTGAACTTCAGCAGCTAGCTAGGAAAACATCATGAATCGCTCCCTGTACATCGCCGCGACCGGCATGAACGCGCAGCAGATGGAAATGGACGTCATCTCGAACAACCTCGCCAACGTGAGCACCAACGGCTTCAAGGGTTCGCGCGCGGTGTTCCAGGATTTGCTGTACCAGACCGAACGTCAGCCGGGCGCCGCATCGACCGGCACGACGCAGCTGCCTTCGGGCCTGCAGCTCGGCACGGGCGTGCAGCCCGTCGCGACCGAACGCCTGTTCTCGCAAGGTGCGCTCACGCAGACGAGCAATTCGAAGGATCTCGCGATTCAGGGCAACGGCTTTTTCCAGGTGCTGATGCCCGATGGCACGACCGCTTACACGCGCGACGGTTCGTTCCAGACCGACCAGAACGGCGTGATGGTCACGGCCGAGGGTTATCCGGTCCAGCCGCAGATCACGATTCCGCCGAACGCGACCTCGTTCACGGTCGGCACAGACGGGACCGTCACGATCACGACGCCAGGCAATGTCAACACGACGCAGATCGGCACGATGCAGCTCGCGAACTTCATCAACCCGGCCGGTATGCAGGCGCTCGGCGAGAACCTGTTCGCGGAAACCACGACATCCGGTGCGCCGCAGGTCGGCAATCCGGGCCTGAACGGCCTCGGCACGCTGAACCAGGGTTATGTCGAGACCTCGAACGTCAACGTGGTCCAGGAACTCGTCAACATGATCCAGACACAACGTGCGTACGAGATCAACAGCAAGGCGGTCGAAACCTCTGACCAGATGCTGCAGAAACTGACGGGTATGTCGACCTGATCCAGACGCAGCGTGCTCGCGAGATCAACGGCAAGACGGTCGGGACCTCCGCCCCGATGCTGCAGGAACAGACGAGCACGCAGCAACGACGCGGACTGGCAGCGCGCATTCGGCCGTGAGCTTCAAACACGATGGTGGCAGTGATGGTATCTCTCGACTCTATGATGACCGGGCTTCGGCGGCCGCAAGCGGCGGTCGCGACACGCCGCACGCTGGCGGCGTGCGCGGCCGCGCTGCTCGCCGCCTGCGCACAGATTCCGCCGCAGCCGCTCGTGCAGCAACCGATGACGGCCGTGCCGCCGCCCGCGCCCATCATCGCGCAGGCGACGGGCGCGATCTACACGGGCTATTCGGACCATCCGCTGTTCGAGGACAGTCGGCCGCGCAACGTCGGCGACGTCCTGACCATCGTGATCGCCGAAAACATCAACGCAACCAAGAGCTCGGGCACCCAGACCAATCGCACGGGCTCGGAGACCTTCACGCCGACTTCAGTCCCCGGCCTGCTCGGCGGCCTCTTGAGCCATTCGACGACCTCGCTCACTGGCAATAACGCGTTCCAGGCGACGGGCGGCGCCGCTGCGCAGAACAGTTTCACGGGTACGTTGACCGTCACCGTGACCAATGTGCTCGCGAACGGCAACCTCCAGGTCAGCGGCGAAAAGCAGATGCTGATCAACCAGGGCAACGAATACGTGCGCTTCTCGGGGGTCGTCAATCCGACCACGGTCGCGGGCGACATGACCGTCCGGTCGACCCAAGTCGCCGACGCCAAGATTGAATACAGTGCGAAGGGCTATATCAACGAGGCCGAGACCATGGGCTGGTTGCAGCGCTTCTTCCTCAACATCGCGCCATTCTGATCATGCCAAGCCTCCTCACTTATCGCGGGGTCCGACGCTGCGCATCGGCCGCGCTCGCCACCCTGTCGATGCTCGCGGTGGTGCTGGTGACAGTGCTCGGCGCGAGCCCGCGCATGGCCCATGCCGAACGTCTGAAGGACCTCGCGGCGGTCCAGGGCGTGCGCGACAACCCGCTGATCGGCTATGGTCTCGTGGTCGGTCTCGACGGCACGGGCGACCAGACCACGCAGACGCCGTTCACGATCCAGAGCCTGACCAATATGCTCGCGCGGCTCGGCATCACGCTTCCCGCGGCGACGAATATGCAGCTCAAGAACGTCGCGGCCGTCATGGTCACGGCGTCGCTACCCGCGTTCGCGCGGCCTGGCGAAGCCATCGACGTGACCGTTTCGTCGCTCGGCAATGCGAATAGCCTCAAGGGCGGCACCTTGCTGATGGCGCCGATGAAGGGCGCCGACGGCGTGGTCTACGCGATCGCCCAGGGCAATGTGTTGGTTGCCGGTGCGGGCGCGTCGGCCAATGGCAGCCGGGTCCAGGTCAACCAGCTCGACGTGGGCCGCATCACGAACGGCGCGCTCGTCGAACGCGCGGTGCCGACCGTGCTTGGCCAGGCCGGCACGCTGCAGATCACGCTGAACCAGACCGATTTCGACAACGCGCAACGCGTCAGCACGGCGATCAACGCGACCTTCGGCAGTGGCACGGCCGTTCCGGTCGACGGCCGCACGATCGCGATCCGTGCGCCCTCCGATCCGAGCCAGCAGGTCGCCTTCCTCGCGCAGATCGAAAACATCGACGTGACGCCGTCCAAGGACGCCGCGAAGGTCATCGTGAACGCGCGCACCGGCTCGATCGTGATGAACCAGATGGTCCAGCTCCAGGCCTGCGCGGTGGCGCACGGCAATCTGTCCGTGATCGTCAACACCACGCCGCAGGTCAGCCAGCCCGGACCCTTCTCGAACGGCCAGACGGCCGTCACCCAGCAGTCGCAGATCCAGGTTCGCCAGGAGAACGGCTCACTCAGGATGATCTCGGCCGGCGCCTCGCTCGCCGACGTCGTCAAGGGCCTCAACGCACTCGGCGCGACCCCGGCCGACCTGATCTCGATCCTCCAGTCGATCAAGGCCGCGGGCGCGTTGCGCGCGGACCTCGAAATCATCTAAGGCGGATGCACCATGGGCATGAGTCTCGATAGCAAACTGCAGAACCAGACCGACGCGAGCGACGTCTCGAAGCGCTTTGCGCTCGATACGGGCGGATTCGATGCGATGCGCATGGCGGTCAAGAACTCGCCGCTCGCCGGCGCGAAGATGGCCGCGCGTCAGTTCGACGCGGTCTTCATGCAGATGATGCTCAAGAGCATGCAGGACGCGACGCCATCCAACGGCATACTCGATAGCGAAACCAGCAAGACGTATATGTCGATGCTCGACCAGCAGCTCGCGCAGCAGCTCTCGAACAAGGGTATCGGCGTGGCTGACCAGATGCTCGGTCAACTGCTGCGCAACCAGGGCATCAAGGTCGGTCCCGACGGGCAGGTGATCAACCACGATGCAAACGGCACGGCGAGCGCACCGGGTTCGATCAACACCAATGCGATGCTCAATATGCTCGCGACACAGGCCTATGCCTCGCAGCATGGCGCCGGCGCGCCGCTCGCGCAGAATTCGCAGAGTTTCAACCCCGACGACAGCGATGCCGACTACGATGGTGACGACCGCCAACGTGCCTTCGTCGACAAGCTCGGCAATGCCGCGAAGACGGCGAGCGCCGCATCGGGCATTCCCGCACGATTCATCCTGTCGCATGCCGCACTCGAATCGGGCTGGGGACGTCACGAAATCCGCGGCGCCGACGGCACGACCTCGCACAATGTGTTCGGCATCAAGGCCGGCAAGAACTGGACGGGTCCGACAGTCACCGCGACGACCACCGAGTACGTCGACGGCGTGGCGCAGCACGTCAAGGCGAAATTCCGCGCCTATGGCTCGTATGAGGACGCGATGGTCGACTATACGAACCTGCTCAAGAACAACCCGCGCTATGCCGGCACGATGGCGTCGTCGCACGATGCGGCCGGGTTCGCCGCAGGGCTGCAGCGCGCGGGCTACGCGACCGATCCGGCCTATGCGAAGAAGCTCGTGAAGATCATGCAGCAAATGGTTTGAGGCGGCCGGGCGGGCATGCACCGGGCGTGGCGGAGTGCCGACGACGGGAACCAGCTCGGTGTGAGGTCGTACAACACCCCGCGCCGAGGCGCCGCGACACACCGCAGGCTCGGTTGGGTGGGCTCTCTTAAGTTTTCTGACCGACGGCCGTTATGCAGTCACTGACTGGCATGAGCCAATGACCGCCGCACCGTACCGGGTACGCCGGCACATCGCGGCACTAGAGGATCACGCATGGGACAATCGCTAATAGACATCGGCTTGAGCGGCCTGAACGCCGCGCAATACGGGCTGTCGACGACCAGCAACAACATCAGCAATGCGTCCACGCCAGGTTATACGCGCGAGGTCACGGAGTATGCCGAAGTCAATGGCCAGGACACGGGCTCCGGCTTCCTGGGTCGGGGCGTCAGTGTCACCACGGTTGCGCGACAATACAGCCAATACCTTACCCAGCAACTGAACCAGGCCACCGCGCAAGGTGGAACCCTGACCAGTTACAACGCTCAGGCCGAGTCGTTGAGCACGATCGTCGGCGATCCGACCGCAGGGCTGACGACGCAGCTCACGACGCTTTATACGGGCCTGCAAACCGTCAGCAGCGATGCGTCGGATCCGGCGTCGCGGGCGGCGGCGCTCGGTAATATGCAATCGCTCGTGTCGCAGTTCAACACGCTGACCAGTCAGTTCAATAGCGTGAGCGCCGGCGTGAATACCCAACTGCAGGGGGCGGTGACGAGTGTCAACCAGCTCGCCTCGCAAATCGCCTCGCTCAACGGCCAGATCCTCACCCAGCAGAATACGACGGGCGATGCGCCGAACCAGTTGCTCGACCAGCGCGATGCCGCGGTCGCGAGCCTGAGCCAGCTTATCGGTGCGACCACGACGACCAACACCAACGGATCGATCAATGTGTCGATCGGCAATGGCCAGTCTCTGGTAAACGGCAACGTGTCGTACCAGCTTGCCACGGTGCCTTCAGCGACGGATCCCTCCGAGCTCACGATCGCCTACGCGGTGACCGGCGCGGGCGGCACGACGACGAATATTCCGATCGCGGAAAGCAATCTTTCGGGCGGCACGCTCGGCGGCCTGCTCCAGTTTCGCAGCCAGATCCTCGACCCGCAGCAGCGCGCGCTCGGCAATATCGCGACGACGATCGGCACGACGATGAACGCCCAGAACGAAGCGGGCGTCACCCTGACCGGTGCAGCCGGCGGCCCGCTGTTCAACGTCTCGCAGCCGGTGATCACGCCCGCGACGACCAACACCGGCACGGGCTCGCTGAGCGCCACGTTCGGCGGTCCGACCCTGAGCCAGCTCACCGGCGATGACTATACGCTGTCCTATGACGGCACGAACTTCTCGCTGCAGGACAACACGACCGGTGGGGCACCGGTCCCGGTGACCTTCGATGCGAACGGCCAGGCCAACATCGACGGCATGACGCTCTCGATGTCCTCGCTGGCCGGTGTGCAGGCCGGCGATTCGTTTCAGATCAATGCCGATACACGGCAGGCCGGCACGACGATGACGATGGCCACGACCGATCCGTCGGCGATCGCCGCCGGATCGCCGTCGGCCAGCGCGACCGCAGGCTCGGCCAATACCGGCACCGGTGCGATCACGGTCAATCCGCCGCCGGGTACCGACTATCAGGGTGCCCTGCTGACTGGCAACGTGACCGCCACCTACAGTGACGCCACGCCGCCGCCGACGTTGACGTTTGTTCAAGGCACCGCGGGTGACCCCACGCCGAGCGTGACGGTCACCACGGCCGGTGTAACGACGACGTATCCGCCCGGCACGCCCGTTCCCTATACCGCGGGGATGACGATGACGGTCGGCGGTGTGTCGATGACCCTGTCGGGCACGCCGGTCAACGGCGATACGTTCTCGCTGGTCGCGAACAACGGCAGTGGAGACAACACGAACGTGCTTGCGATGGCCGCGCTGATGAATGCGAACACGATGGGCAATACGACGTTCTCGGGCGCCTACTCGTCCTTTGTCGGCGCCATCGGCAACGCGGCGCAGACATCGTCGACCGCGAGCGCCGCGCAGACCACGCTGATTGCGCAGGTCACGGCCGCGCAGCAGTCTGTATCGGGGGTGAACCTCGACGAGGAGGCGACCAATTTGCTGACCTATGAGCAGATGTATCAGGCCAACAGCAAGGTGATCCAGGCGGCCGGCACGATCTTCGACTCGATTATCGGAATCACGACCTGAAGACGACCGGGCACCGGAGCGTCAAATTCAATTCGAAAGGCAGATAATCATGCGCATCGCAACCAGCACGATCGACGCGATCGGCGTCAACGGGATGAACACCCAGCAAAACCAACTGGTCACGCTGTTGACGGAGATCTCGAGCAACCGTACGGTGAACGTCCCGGGGGACAACGGTGTCGCCGCCGCGCAGTCGGTCGGTGTTCAGACTGCAGTACAGATGAGCACGCAGTATGCGTCGAATCTGAGTTCCGCGACCACGTCGCTCGGTCTCGAGGACACCACGCTCGGCAGCATCTCGAGCACCATGCGAAACATCCAGACCGTTATCACCAATGCCAGCAACGGCTCGCTCACGGACCAGGACCGCGCCTCGTATGCGGCGGAACTCCAGAGCGACCGTTCGCAGTTGCTTGCGCTCGCGAACACGACCGATGCAACCGGCAATTACATTTTCGGCGGTTTCCAGACCACGAATCCGCCGTTCGTGAACAATGCGAACGGCATTGGCGCGACTTACGTCGGCGACCAGGGCCAGATCAATTCGCAGGTCAGCGCACAGCTTCAGCTTGCGACAAACGATCCGGGCAGCAACATCTTCATGACGGCGACGCCGGGTGCATCGCTGCCGATTCCCTCGGCGGCGAACAACAATACGGGTTCGGGCACGATCGGCGTGGTCTCGACGACGCAGGCGGGTGCGCCCGGCAATGCCGATTCGTACACCGTGTCATTTCAGGTCACGAACGGCAACACGACCTACACCGTCCAGGATACGACGCCTTCGGGTACGCCGCCGACCTTGCAGCCACCCACCAGTCCGCAGACGTACACAGCGGGTTCCGCGATCGCCCTCGGCAGCGGTCAGACGATCACGATCAACGGCGCACCCGCGGATGGCGACTCGTTCAACGTCGCGCCTCCGACCGCCGCGCAAAGCAACATCTTCACGACGCTCGACAATCTGATCGCGACGCTGCAAACGCCTCAGCAAAGCGCGAGTGGCCAGACCAACATTACCAATCAGCTCGCGACGTACAGCACGCAGGTAGCGAATACCGCCACGACTGTACTGACCGTGAACGCTTCGGTCGGCGCGCGGGAAACACAAGTCAACACGCTCACTACACAGGGTACGAGTACCAATCTTTCGTACTCGACCCAGCTCAGCAATCTCGTCGGGCTGACGACCGACCAGCTCGCGGGCGTGTATTCGCAGATGTCGACGCTTCAGACGCAGTTGAGCGCCACCCAGAAGGCGTACACGGCGGTGCAGGGCTTGTCGCTGTTCTCGACGATCACTGTGTAAGGCCGGGCGTGACGGCGCGAACGTTGCCGTTGCGGATGGAGGGGCTTGGTGGGAAAGGGTACGTAGCAGGTAAAGCCGCGCAAGACGGTAAAAAAAATTAATCGCTACGGGGGCGTCTTCACGGAAGGAAGAGCTGCCGGGGGGACGTGAGTGCGGCGGCCGCGAATTTCGCGGCCGCTTTTTTTCGTATGCGCTCAGCCCAGTGCGCTGATCACTCTCGCGACCGCATCCATTCCCGCACCGAACAGCCGCGCGAAGAAGGGCATGAGATTGGGTGTCATCCACTGAAGCATGAGGAAGCCGGTCGAGAGCGTGAGCGGGAAACCGACCTGGAACACACCGATCTGCGGCGCAGCCCGGTTCAGTACGCCGAGCGAGAGATTCACGATCAGCAGCGCGATGATGATCGGCAGCGCGAGCAGCAGCCCGGCCGAAAAGATCGTTTCGCCCCAGACGACGAGCGTGCGCAGGCCGGCCGCCGCCATCGGCGTATCGCTGATCGGGATCCGGTAGAAGCTGTCGATCAGTACGCCGAGGATTTGCAGGTGGCCGTCGATCGACAGGAAGGCGAGCAACGCGACCATGTTCATGAGGCGCGAAAGCACGTCGGTCGAGCCATCGGTGCTGCCTGTCAGGAGCTGGGCGAAGCTCAGGCCCATCTGCATGCCGGCCATGTCGGCGCCAGCCTCGATGGCCGCGAACACGATCTGCATCGTTAACCCGATCGCCGCGCCGATCACGATCTGCTGGGCCAGGATGAACAGGCCGGTGGGGGAGGCGATGCTCACCGCCGGCAAGGCGGGCAGGCCGGGAGCGATGATCAGGGTAATCAGCAGGGCGATGCCGATCTTGACCGTGGTCGAGATGGACGTATTGTTGAAGAACGGCGCGGTCGCGAGCAGCGCGAGCAGGCGCGTGGCCGGCCAGATGAAGGCAGCGAGCCAGGCGAGGAGCTGGGCGTAGGTGAAGGTGATCATCGGGAGGAGAGACTGATGAGGAGGCGCGCACCGCCGCCGGTGGCGAGCGTCAGCTGACCAGCGAGGGGATGTTCGTGAACACCTGCCGCATGTAGTCGAGCATCATGTGCAGCATCCACGGGCCGCCGACCACCAGCGCGCAGAAAACGGCAAGCAGTTTCGGGATGAAGCTCAGCGTCGATTCGTTGATCTGCGTCGCGGCCTGGAACAGGCTCACGGCGAGCCCGACCACAAGCGAGACAAGCAGCAGCGGTCCCGCGAGCGACAGGGCGACCACCATGGCCTGGTGGGCGATGCCCATGACGGATTCAGGTGTCATGCCGACCTCCTTGGCGGATCAGGCCGCGCAGCGGATGCGCGGCACGGTCATTGGAAGAAGCTCTGGGCGAGCGAGCCGATGATCAACTGCCAGCCGTCGACCAGCACGAACAACATCAGCTTGAACGGCAGCGAGATGGTCGCCGGCGACACCATCATCATCCCCATCGACATCAAGACGCTGGCCACGACCAGATCGATAATCAGGAACGGAATGAAGATCGTGAATCCGATCTGGAATGCGGTCTTGAGTTCGCTGGTCGCGAACGCCGGTACGAGCAGCGACAGCGGCACGTCAGCCGGCGTATTCATGGGCGCCGCATGCGAAATCCTGGCGAACAGTGCGAGATCGGCCTCGCGTGTCTGGCGCAGCATGAACTGCTTGAACGGCTGGGCACCGCGCGTGACGGCCTCCTCGAAAGGGATCGTGCCCGCGGAAAACGGCTTGTAGGCGTCATTGTAGGCCCGCTCGAGCACCGGCGACATCACGAACAGCGTGAGGAACAAGGCGAGTCCCGTCAGCACCTGGTTCGGCGGCGTGGTCGACAAGCCCATTGCCTGGCGCAGCAGCGACAGCACGATGATGATCCGCGTGAAGCTGGTCATCAGCAGCAGCACGGCGGGCAGGAAGGTCAGCGACGTGAGGAACAGCAGCGTCTGGACCGGCAGCGAGTAGCTCGTGCCGCCGTTCGCACCCGGGATCGCGATGAATGCGGGCAGGCCGCCCGGCGCGGTGCCCGCGCTTTGCGCGAAGGCGAGCATCGGCAGCGCGAGCGTCGCGCCGAGCACGACGCGGCGTGCGAGCCGGCGCCATTGCTCGCCGGTGCGGCGCGCAAGACGGGCGGCAGGCGATGCCGGGGACGCGGCGGATGCCGTGTTGGCGGGGACGGGCTTCACGAGGACCGTCATGAGGGATTTCATGAGCCGGACCCCGAGCCATCGCGACGCGGCGACTTGCCGAGCTTCTCGCTCAGGCGTTGGCGGAAATCCATCGCGAACTGCGAAACGTGCGGGGCCACCGCGGGTGAGGAAGACGCATGCGTGGATTCACGTGCGGGCAGGGTATGCAGATGACTGACGCTGCCCGGGGCAACGCCGAGCACAAGCCAGGTGTCCTCGATCTCGACCACCACCACGCGCTCTTTCTGCGAGAGGGCTGTGCTGCTCACGAATTTCACGAGTCCGGGGCGGGGTGCCGGCCGGTTCACGCCAAAACGGCGCGCGATCCATGCGCAGCCGAGTATCAGGCCGACCACCAGCAGCAGGCCGAAGACTGCCTGGAACATGGCGGCGAAGCCGAGCGACGGGACGGCCGAACCGCTCACGACGGCCTGGCTCGCGACCTCGGCGGCCCTGGAGGCGGCCGTGTTCAGTCCTCCCCCGACGACACCCGAGGCGACGATCGAGCCGCTTCCCAACTGCTGTTCACCGGCCGCATACGCGGTACCGATCCAGCTGCCTGCCCCCACCACGCCCACGGCTGGCAGCATCGCCGCTGCACGCATTGCCCGGATGGCGCCGCGACACCCTTGCAGGCGCCATGCCCTTGCTTTCATCGATTCAGCTTCCGGATCCGCTCGGACGGCGTGATGATGTCGGTCAGGCGAATACCGAACTTGTCGTTGACCACGACCACTTCGCCCTGCGCGATCAGGCAGCCGTTCACGAGTACGTCCATCGGTTCGCCAGCCATGCCGTCGAGCTCGACGACCGAGCCCTGCGCGAGTTGCAGCAGGCTCTTGATCGCAATCTTTGTACGCCCGAGTTCCACGGTCAGCTGGACCGGGATATCGAGGATCATGTCGATGTCGTTGCGCGTATTCGTCTGCGGCGCGCCCGCGAGCGGCTGGAACACGCTTGCGCCGGCCGAACTGACGGCGGGTGTGGTGACCGCGGTCTGCTGCTCGGCCAACGCGCTCGCCCAGTCGTCGACACTCGATTCTTCGTCCGGCATCGGGGTCGTCGTATCACTCATATCCGCTTTCCTTGTTGGTATCCATCGAGCTGATCATCCTGTTCACGCGCAGCGCGTACTGACCGTTGAAGATCCCATAGTTGCAATCCATCACGGGCACGCCGTCGACCTTCGCGGTGACCTCTTCGGGCATCGCGAGCGGCAGCACGTCCCCGACCTGCATGTTCAGGATCTGGTGGAAATCCGTCGTGATTTCCCCGAGTTCGACCTTGAGGTCGACGAATGCGGTCTGCACCTGTTGCGAGAGCAGCCTGACCCAGCGCCGATCGACCTCGAGCGCCTCGCCCTGAAGCGGGCTCGAGAGCGTATCGCGCACCGGCTCGATCATCGAATACGGCATGCAGATGTGCATCTGGCCGCCACTCGAACCGAGCTCCACCGTGAACGCGGTCGAGACCACCACCTCGTTGGGGGTCGCGACGTTCGCGAACTGTGTCTGAACCTCGGCGCGGATGTATTCGAACTCGACCGGGAAAACCGGCTTCCACGACGTGCCGTAGTTCTCGAACACGATGTTCAGCAGGCGCAGGATGATCCGCTGTTCAGTCGGCGTGAAGTCCCGCCCTTCGACGCGGGTATGGAAACGCCCGTCGCCACCGAACAGGTTGTCGACGATCAGGAACACGAGGTTCGGATCGAACACGAACAGCGCCGTGCCGCGCAGTGGCTTGATATGGACCAGGTTCAGGTTGGTCGGCACGGGCAGGTTGCGGATGAACTCGCTGTACTTCTGCACGCGCACGGGGCCGATCGAGATTTCGGCGCTGCGGCGAATGAAGTTGAAGAGCGACGCGCGCATCAGCCGGGCAAAACGCTCGTTGATGATTTCGAGCGTCGGCATCCGCCCGCGGACGATCCGTTCCTGCGTGGCCAGGTTGTAGGGCCGTACCGAGCTCCCTTCGGAGCCCGAGCGGGCGTCGGCCCCGTCCTGGTCGCCATTGACGCCCTTCAGGAGGGCATCAACCTCCTCTTGTGACAGGAACTCTTCATGCGACATGGTTCTGGTTCACTCACTGGACCACGAATTCGGTGAACAGCACTTCGGCGACATGGTTCGTCGGTGCGCCGGGGCTGAAGGGCTGGTCGCAGGACGACTTGATCTCCGCGGCGAGCTTCTGCTTGCCGTCGAGCGTGATCAAGTCTTCCGGATGCTTGTTCGAGAGCATCAGCAGGATGCGGCTGCGCAGTTCGGGCATGTGTTCGGTCAGGCGGCCCTCGCTGCCGGAATCCGAGAGACGCAAGGTAAGGCCCACGTGCACATAGCGCTGGCCGTCGTCGGACAACAGGTTCACCGTGAACGGCTCGAGCGTGAAGAATATCGGCGAGGGGATGACCCGTGCCGCCGGCGCACCCTGTTTCTGTTTGGACAGCAGCCAGAACGCGACGCCCCCCCCTCCGATGACCAATACCAGCACGGCCGCGAGAATGATGATCAGCGTGTTCTTGCCGCTTGCGCGGGCCGGTTCAGGTGTCGTCGTAGTTGCCATGGGAAAATTCCTTGTGCTTGCAGGATGAATTGTCGTGGAACGGGCTTGCGCCGATCGGCGGAACAGAAGCCCGAAAACCGGCCAACTCATACATTTGCGGCGCTTGTGTCTGCGCGCGCCATGCGGGATCCGCGCAATCCTTCGCGCAATCTCTTATATCGGCGGATGACCGCGCAGGCTTTAGCTTTCGGAAAGAAGAGTCCCGGGGCGCGAACGTCCCCGGGTCGGGACGAGCGATCAGGCGAACGTGTCCACTGCGCGGTTCGAGACGCGTACGTTGGCAACCTGGGCGATCGGCGCATCCGCGTCGCTGTCGTTGTCGCGCGACGAGGAGCCGGAGCGGTTGCCATTGCCGTTGCCATTGCCCCGGCCCGAACCGCTGCCGTTCTGCTGCGAGAACGCGGCGAACTGTTGCTGGGCCGAGCCGTCGGAGACGGTCGTGCTACCCAGGCCGATGCCGGTTTGCTGGAGCGCCTCGCGCAGCTGCGGCAAGGCGGCCTCGACAGCGTCCCGCACCTGCTGATGCTCCGAGGTGAACATCGCGGTGGCGTTCTTGTCGGCCACATTGAGCACGACCTGCAACGGACCGAGGTCGGGCGGGTTCAGGCTCAGTTGCGCGGTTTGCTCGTGTGCGCTGGTCAGAAATACAACCTTCTGCGAAAAGGCGTCGGCCCAGGCGGACGTGTTGCCGACGGGCGGTGAAACGACAAGGGGGGCGGCCTGAGCCACGGCCTGCGCGCCCACCGCTGACGTCTCCGGGCTGGCCGCGGCCTGCGCGGTCAATGCGGCGATGTCCGCTGCATTGCCACCGACCGCGGCATTGTTGTTCTTGTCGCCGGCGTTTGCGGCCAGTGCGGCCTTGTCGAGGGCGGCCGCCTGAGCGTTCGTATTGGCTGCAGCACTGGTCGCGGAGGCCGTGGCAGTGTCCGTGGCGGCGTTCGAATTCGCGCCGGCGCTCGCCTGGGTGTTGGCCGCGCTGACGTTGGCGCCATTCGCGGCAGCCGTCTTCGCGGCGCCGTTGAGAGTCGAGGCGCTCACGGGAGTCGCGGCCGCGGCTGTCGCTACAGCACCGGCACCGAGCTTCGGCAGGGCGACGCCATTCTGGCTGAGCATGCTGAGCGCGGCTTGCAGCGCGGATGCCCCGCTTGCCGTGCCGATGGCGGGTGCTGCGTTGGTATTGGCGTTCTGCATGCCGGCCGCTCCCGCGGCGGACTGCCCGTTGGCCTGGGCTGCCAGTGTGGCCGCTGCTGCCGCGGCGGCGTCTTGCGCAGCGCTTATCCCCTCGCTCGTGACGCCGTTGGCTTGTGCGTCGGCGGTGTTTGCGGCCTGCCCCGCCGCGCCCGTGCCGGGCTGGGCTGTCTGTGCCGCCGCCATGGCCGCGGCCGCCGCTGCCGTCGCGGCGGCGGCGAGGGCCGCCTGGTTCGGCTGAGCCCGGTCGTGCCCCTGGTGGGTCGTGCCGTGTGCCGCGTGCTGCGTGGTCGGGACCTTGTTGTTCGATGTGCTCGGATGCGTCGCGCTGGTATTGCCGGTGCCGTCGTTGGACGCCTGCCTGCTCTGTCCCTGGGCCGGGCCGCCGGAGTTGCCCGAGCTGTTTCCGCCCTGCTGAGCCGGCGGCTGCAGGGTGTCTTGCGCATTCTGGAGCGCATTGCCGAAACTGGAGGCACCATCCGGTGCGTTCGTTTGGGACGCGGCATCGGAAGCGCCGGTCAAGGCCTGTACCGCGCTGCTGGCTGCGGCGATCAAGAGTGGCAACATTTCTTTCTCAATATGAAGAGACTAGTCGTGCGAAGGGTCATTGCGCAGGCGCATGACTTTCGCAGCGTGTTCGTCGGATTCGCGCTGCTCGCGGCGCGCGAAGACGACCTGCTCGCGCTGGCGCGCGCGTTCCGCGAGCGCTTCGTACGAGGTCACCTTACGGCGTTTCTCGGCCCACGCTGCGCGTGCGGCGTCGAGTTTTTGTTGCGCCACGGCGAGCACGCGGCGCTGTTGTTCGATGGCTGCATCGAGCGTGTCGATGAAGGTCTGGAAATTGCGCCAGTTCGCTCCCGACAGCCCTGCCTGGGCCGACAAAGTCAGCCGCGAACGATATTCGTCGCGGTACTGGATCAGCGATTCCGTCTGTGATTCGGCTTCGCTGCACGCCTGCTGGGCCTGGCCCAGCGCGCGCTGCGCATCGTCCAGTTCGTCGGTCGCCAGTTCGATCAGCGTGGTGAGCGGCAACTCGTTCGACTTCATCACAAGGCTCCTTCTCTAAATCCGCGTCACCAGGTACAAGCACTACGAACAGGTACACGCATCACGGACACGACCAACATGACAGGCACTGCAGGCATCCGTGCGGCCTCAACCCGTGCTGAACAGCGCACCGAGCTGGGCGAGGCTCGTCCCATGGTCGGCACGTTCCTGCATCTTCTGCTGGAGAAAGGCCTCGAGTCGCGGGTACATCGCAATCGCGCGGTCGATCAGCGGGTCGCGACCACTTGCATAGGCGCCCACGGCGATCAGGTCGCGATTGCGCTGATAGCGCGACAAGGACTGTTTGAACCGGCGCACATCGTCGAACTGCTGCTCAGTCACGAGCGCCGCCATCGCGCGGCTGATCGATGCCTCGATGTCGATCGCCGGATAGTGGCCGCTTTCGGCCAACGAGCGCGACAGCACCACGTGGCCGTCGAGAATCGCGCGCGCCGAATCGGCGATCGGATCCTGCTGGTCGTCGCCTTCGGTCAGTACCGTGTAGAACGCGGTGATCGAACCGCCGCCTTTCGGACCGTTGCCCGTTCGCTCGACCAGCGCAGGCAGCTTGGCGAACACAGACGGCGGATAGCCCTTGGTCGCCGGCGGTTCGCCGATGGCCAGCGCGATCTCGCGCTGCGCCATTGCATAGCGGGTCAGCGAGTCCATGATCAGCAGCACGTTCTTGCCGCAGTCGCGAAAATACTCCGCGAGCGTGGTCGCATAGGTCGCGCCCTGTAGCCGCATCAGCGGTGTCACGTCGGCCGGCGCGGCGACCACGACGGAGCGCGCGAGGCCTTCGGCGCCGAGGATCTGCTCGATGAATTCCTTGACTTCGCGGCCGCGTTCGCCGATCAGGCCGACGACGATCACCTCGGCGCTCGTATAGCGCGCCATCATCCCGAGCAGCACCGACTTGCCGACCCCGGAGCCCGCGAACAGGCCCATGCGCTGGCCGCGTCCGACCGTGAGCAGCGCGTTGATCGCGCGCACGCCCACGTCGAGCACCTCGTGGATCGGGTCGCGCAGCAGCGGGTTGATCAGGGTGCCGTGCAGCGAGGCATCGGCTTCGGTCTTGAGCGGGCCCAGACTGTCGAGCGGCCGGCCGGCCGAATCGACCACGCGGCCGAGCATGCCGAAGCCGACGGGCAGACGTTTCTGGCCCGCATGCGGGTCCTCGACCGGTGCGAGCTCGAGCGGGAACACGCGTGCTCCCGGCAGCAGGCCGGCGACTTCGGTGGTGGGCATCAGGAAGAGCCGCTCGCCCGAAAAGCCGACGACTTCGGCCTCGGCCATCTTGCTGGAATTGCCCGGCTGGAGTTCGATCAGCGCACCCGCGCCAACCGGCATGCGAATGCCGATCGCCTCGAGCACCAGGCCGGCCGCGCGCGTGAGCCGGCCGCAACGCAGCAGCGGTCTCGCAAGCGCGCTGGCATGGCCGACCTCCGCCATGCGCTGGCGCCATGCCGCAAGATGAGGGTTCGAGGCGAGCGCGGGATCGTGCGGCGCGACGATCGCTGCGCGAGCCGCGGCATCGGGCTGCAGGAACGGTTGCTGGCGCTGCTCCGCGGCTTCCTGTTCGGCGTCGAGTTCCGCTTCGAGTTCGGCGACCGTGCGGACCTTGCTCGGCGTCCAGTCCATCTCGTCGAGATCGTGGGGCTCGGAGACCGGCGCCGGCGCATGGGTTGGATGCGGGGGGGGCGTCGGGGTGGACGTCGGAGGGGACGTCAGGGTGGACGTCACTGCGGGCGCCTGCGTCAACGCCGTCATCTCCGCGAGTTCGCGGTCGAGTTCGTCGAGATCCGGGGGCAGCAGCGGGGCGTTCATGGGCGCTCTACCATTCGCTGTGTTCGCCGAGCGCGAGCAGCACGCGCTTCCAGCGTGTCGCGAGGGTCGCGTCGACTTCGCCCGTGGCCGCGCGTGCGCGGCAGCCGCCCCGCTCGACGTTGGGGTCGGCTCGCATCACCCAGCCGCTCGTCTCGAGTTCTTCCTTTAGGTAAGCCTCGAGCACCGGCATGTCGGCCGGGTTCACGAGGATCTGCGGTGTTCCGGCGAGCGCGGGATCGGCCGCGAGCACTTCGCGCACGGCGCCGAGCAGCACGGTCGGGTCGAGCGTGATGCTTTGGCGCACGACTTCCCGCGCCACGTCGTAGGCGAGCGCGACGATGCCGTCGGCGACTTCCGCATCGGCCGCCTTGAGCGCGGTCATGAACGAATCGGCGAGCGCCTTGAGCTGGGCCGCGACGAGTTGGGCTTCCGCGAGGCCCTGGTTCAGTCCATCGAGGTGGCCGGCCGAAAAGCCGGCTTCGTACCCTTGCGCTTGTCCGGCCGCGAGCCCCTCGGCGTAGGCGGCCGCACGGGTTTCCTCGGCGAGCCGCGCGCGCTCCGCGATCGATGGATCGGGCAATTCCTCCGGCTCGACGACCGGCTCCGGAGGAGGCGGAGGCGGCGGATCGAAGGACGCCATCTCCCAGCGCTGATAGGCGGTGAGACGTTCCTTCGAGATGATTTGGCCGCGGCTCATGGACTGCTTCCTTCGCGTCAGATGTACGCGTCTTCAGGTTTGCTGCCGAGTGCGATCTCGCCTTCGTCGGCAAGACGGCGCACGACCTGCAGAATGTTCTTCTGCTCGGTCTCGACTTCGGAAACCCGTACAGGTCCCCGCGACTCGAGGTCTTCGCGCAGCAGTTCGGCCGCGCGTGACGACATGTTCTTGAGAATCTTCTCGCGCAACTCGGGCCGTGCGCCCTTCAGCGCGATGATCAGCGATTCCGACTCGACTTCCTTGAGGATCACCTGGATGCCGCGGTCTTCGATATCGAGCAGGTTGTCGAAGACGAACATCTGATCGACGATTGCCTGGGCGAGCTCCTCGTCATAGCCGCGTACGGTGGAGATGACCGACTCCTCGTTCACGCTGCCCATGAAGTTGAGGATTTCGGCCGCCGCGCGCACGCCGCCCATCGGGCTGCGCTTGAGGTTGTCGGAGCCAGAGAGCAGCTTGGTCAGCACGTCGTTGAGTTCGCGCAATGCCGTCGGCTGGATGCCGTCGAGCGTCGCGATGCGCAGCACCACGTCGTTGCGCAGCCGTTCGGCGAAGAACTCGAGCACTTCGGACGCCTGGTCGCGGTCGAGGTGCACGAGGATCGTCGCGACGATCTGCGGGTGTTCGTTCTTGATCAGTTCGGCGACCGCGCCCGAGTCCATCCACTTGAGGCCTTCGATACCGCTCGTATCGCCGCCCTGCAGGATTCGTTCGATGAGGCCCGATGCCTTGTCGTTGCCGAGCGCCTTGGTGAGCACCGCGCGGATGTATTCGCCCGAGTCGAGCGAGAGCGCCGAAAGCTGTTCCGCCTCGTGGCGGAATGCCTCGAGCACCGCGTCGATCTGGTCGCGCGTCACGTGCTTGAGGGTCGCCATGGTCGCGCCGATCTTCTGGACTTCGCGTGGCGCGAGGTACTTGAAGACTTCAGCTGCTTCATCCTCGCCGATCGACATCAGCAGGATCGCGGCTCTGTTCAGGCCTTCAGCGTTCATCGTTCACCCAGTTCTTGATCACGGTTGCGACCGCCTTCGGATCGGACTTCGCGACTTGGCGCGCATACGTCAGGTTGCGTTCGAACGAAGTCATGACCGGCGCGCCGAGTGCCGCGTTTTCTCCGATTGCCGCGACGAGATTGCCGTCGGCGTCGACCAGCTTGCCTTCGGACGTGGTCGGACCTTCGAGGGCCGCGACCGCGGCGGCTTCGGAGTCCGCCGGGTTCACCGGGTTGAGGCGGCCCTTCATCCAGGGGCGCAGCACGCCGAAGAACAGCACCAGGAAGACCATCGCCATCAGCACGTACTTGCCGCCGGTCGTGGCGAGATTGAGGGTTTCGGGCTGCTTCCAGAACGGCAGGTCCGGACTCTTGACGCCGGTCGAGAATTCACCGTTGACCACATTCAGCGAATCGCCGCGCTGCGAGTTAAAACCCATCGCATCGCTCGCGAGCTGCTTGACCTGGGCGAGCTGGGCCGCGCTGAGCGGCTGCATCGTCACATGGCCCTTCGCGTCGACGGTCGGCTTGTAGTTGACGAGCACGGCGGCGGTCAGGCGGCGGACCTGGCCTTGCGGCTGCTCGACGTGACGCACGGTCTTGTCGAGTTCATAGTTGGTCGTCGTGTCCTTGTGCTCGCTCGACGGTCCGAGGTTGGTGCCCGCCGCGGTTGCACCGCTCGCCGGGGTGGGGTTCACGAGCGGCGCGCTGGCCGGTTGCGGCGGCGTGTTGGACAGCGCACCGGGTACGCCGCCCGACGGCGTCTGGCCGATTTCCTTCGACTCGCTGGTCTGCTGGCTGCGGATCGCGCTGTCCTTCGGCGTTTCGTTCGGCGTGTACTGCTCGCTGCTCTGCTCGATCTTCGAGAAATCGATGTCGGCGGCGACTTGCGAGTGCACATTGCCTTCACCGAACAGCGGCGCGAGGATCGCATCGATACGGCGCTGTGTGTCCTCCTGGATCTGCGCGACGTATTTCAGCTGGGTCGCATCGAGGCCGTTGCCCACGGTGGGTGCCGTCAGCAGATTGCCGTTCTGGTCGACGATCGTGACGTTCTTCGCGGGCATGTCGGGCACGGCCGACGAGACCATATGCGTGATCGCGGCGACCTGGCCCTCGTCGAGCACGCGGCCCGGCCACAGATTGATCATCACCGAGGCGGTCGGGTTCTGCTTTTCGCTGACGAACACGGTCGGCTTCGGAATCGCGAGATGCACGCGCGAATCGCTGACGGCCGACAGCGCATTGATCGTGCGCTCGAGTTCGCCTTCGAGCGCGCGCTGGTAGTTGACCTGCTCGGCGAACTGACTGATACCGAATTTCTCATTGTCCATCAGTTCGAAGCCGACCGACCCACCCTTGGGCAGACCTTGTTGGGCAAGCCGCAGACGCGTCTCGTGGACCTGGTCGGCAGGTACGAGGATCGCACCGCCCGCATCGGTGAACTTGTAGGGCACGTTCATCGTCTGCAGCGCGGTGATGATCGCGCCGCCGTCGCGATCCGAGAGATTGCTGTAAAGCACCTTGTAGTCGGGTGCGCGACTCCAGAGATAGAGGGCCGCCAGCACCGCGATCAACAATGCGCCGACCAGCATGACAGGCAGGCGCGGATTGGTGCGGAGCTGGCCGATGAACGGCATGCGCTGTTCGAGCGCGGCGATCGTCGGATTCGTCGAGGGCACGGGCGATGCGACGGGGGCCGGAGCCGGTGCGGGCGCGGCGACGGCATTGCCGGCGCCCGGCGCAGTCATCGCCGACGGCGTCGGGGTCGTCGCGGCGTTCATGCGGCGCCTCGCGGCATGCGAGTCGTGTTCAGGCTGGATGAAACCATCATCACGGCGAAACTCTCCAGTATTCGATGGTGCGGCGACGTCTGGCGCCTCACGGAACCCGAGGGCGGGCAGACGACGACAAATTCTGCACGTTCCCGATTATTGGCTTCGCCTGCGAGGGTTGATCCTGTGAATAGAGCAGGGATTCCCCGTCAATTGATGGGCTTGGCACTCGTGGCCGGTGCTAACCTGCAAGCCATCGATGGAAGGATGACTTGCGCCGCGCGCGCACGGGAGAAGCCAATGAGCGGTATTAGTCCGATAGCGTCTGCCATGCAGCAGATCCAGCAGATGGCCACCCAGGCCGCCGGCGACGATACGCCCGATATGAACACCATCGCCGAGTCGGGTGCCTCGTCCGGCGAATTTGCCTCGCTTCTGCAAAACTCGCTCAAGAAAGTCAGTGCGCGACAGTTCAATGGGAACGCCGAGGCGCGTGCGTTCGAACTCGGCGCACCCAATGTCGCGCTCAACGACGTCATGGTTGACCTTCAGAAAGCCAATATCGCCTTCCAGGAAGCGGTCGAAGTCCGCAATAAGCTCGCTACCGCGTATTCGACGATCATGCAGATGACCGTCTGAGGCGGACCGCGGCGCACGGCGCCGCGGTTGTCCGTTCGCACGGAGTTTGTGCCCGCATCCGTGCCGGCTTATGCGGCCTCGTCCCTGCCGCGTTCGTCAGGCCAGTCAGCGGCTCGATCCTTGGCTTGCTCGGTGGACCGATTTTTGGCCCGTTCACCGGTTGGTTCGCCGGCCATGCCCGGCATCGCCGCCATGGGGTCGCCCTGCTCGAGCCGGTAGAGCCACGCGAGCAATTCGGCGACCGCCTGATAGAGCAGCGGCGGCACGTGGCTGTCCAGGTCCACGTTCATCAGCAGCGACACCATCTGCGAGGACTCGTGCACATAGAGTCCGGTCTCGCGCGCGCGTTGCACGATCATGTCCGCAATTTGCCCATACCCCTTCGCGACGACGCGCGGCGCGGCGTCGTCGCCGTGTTCGTAGGCCAGGGCGACGGCCTGGCGGCGTCCGGTGCTGCTCATATCGCTGCTCCGAGCGCTTGCGGCTGTGACGGCACGCTGCCGCGCGCATCGCGGATCGCCAACTGCTGGAGATCGAGGCCTGCCGAAGCGAGCGCTCTCATGAAATGAGAAGTGCCGTCCTTGAGTGTGCCGACCGTCTGTCCGTCTGCCGTGATGCGCGCACTGAGCTGGTGGCCCGTCAGGGTCAGTTCGGCGTCGACGAAACCGAGCGTCGGCAATTCGAGCGAGATACGCGTGCGCCAGATGCGCTGGTCGGCGGCGTGTATGTCGTCCGGATCCCAATCGAGCTCCCAGTACATCTTTGTGTTCGGCCAGGCCTCGCCCGACCAGCGAAACTGCGGCTCGACGCTCTGCAGCAGTTCGAGTTGCTGGCGCACGATCGAGAGTGCATCGGGGTGAATCGGCAACAAGGATGGCGCGCCGTTGGCCGGCTGCTGATTGACCTGAGCCATCGCTGCATGATTCGCCGTCGTCGCGGGACTCGCCGTGCTGTCGAGCGCCGAAGTGGCGGCTTGCGCGGCATAGGCGGCGTTTGCCGAGGTCGAGAACGTCGTGCCGCTTTGCTGGGGCGCAGCCGATCCGCCCGAGCTGCTCGAGGCACCCGAAGCACCCGCTTGAGCATTGGGACTTGCAGACGCGGCTCCCGGCGTCGCCGTGTTTGGCAGCGCGTTTCGCGAGGCGGTGGCGAGCAGTGAGGTACCGGGCATATCCATGTCGGCCGATTCCGCCGACACGCCGCCGTCAGGGCCGTCGTCACTGACGGGAGCGGCCTTGGCCTTGCCGCCCGCGACCTGAGTGGGGAGGCCGTCCGCCTCGACGATCTCGACCTCGACGATCTCGACGTCGACCATCTCGCTGCCGGTCATGGTGGCCGCTGGATTGGACGCGCCCGGCGCGGGCCGCCCCATGAATGGAGGCGGCGTGTTCGACGCGTCCTGCCCCGCCTGCTCGGGATCGAAAGGCCAGCCCGCCTCGCCCTCGGAGGGCGGCAGACGGGACTGCGGTTCCTGACTGAGCAAGGCGCTGCTGCGCTGGCCCGAGAGCCACTGGACGAGGTGTGATTCGTAGAAGAGACCGCTCGTATCGAGTGCCTGCTCGAGCGCCATGGCGAGCGACGAGGCAAGACCGTCGGGCACCGACTCTGTCACAAGGGCCGCGCCCGACGCCTGATTCGCGGCGCCCGCGGCACCCGCGTTGGGCGCGGTCGACCAGAGCGGCTGGCGTCCGACGACAGGGGGGGCTTCGTCGCCGCCGGTGCGCGAAATCATATTGAGCGCGAGCGCCGTTTCCGACAGATCGGCCTGGGCCGAGGCGGGTGGCGGGCTGGGCGGCGCGACCCTGACGGGCTGCGCATTGGCCCATTGGGTGCTGGATGCCGCATCGGCTGGGCGAGCAGCAGTGACGTCCGATGTGCCGGATATCGCATTGAGCAGCATGTCGATCCGGCTGTTAAGCGCGGACGCGACAGCCGGGTCGATCCCACTCATAAGAGCCTCAGTTGCGTATCGGCTTCATGCCGTACATATCGTGCAGCGCACGCGTTTGCCGGTCGCTTGCAATCAGAGCGGACAGACGTGCGATACGGGGACTCGCCAGCTCGCGGATGCCCGCGTCATTGTCGAGGATACGGCGAATCAGATCGTGCTTCGTTTGTCGCCCGGGTTCGTCGAGGACGACTCGCGCGTCGATCGGGCGGATCTCGTCGATCAGGCGCTCGTACTCGGTCTGCAACTTGAACAACTGGTTCCAGTCGTCGCTGCGTGCCGCATTGAGCATGCGCGCGGTGACCGCCGCAATGGCTTCGTAATAGGAAAACAATTCAAGCGGGGAGTTCATGCTTGGAATTCCGCGCTCATCTGCGGCGCCGAAACTTCAGGCCCGATGGTGCGCCATGCGTCTTCAAGTGTCGCGAGCAGCGCATCGACCTCGACGATCAGCGTGTCGTCGAGCTTCAACGAAGCTTCTGTGAGTCGGCGGGTCATGTAGTCGTAAAGCTGGTTGAGCCGCTGGGCGATTTCGCCGCCCGCGTTCAGGTCGAGCGCTTGCTGGAGACCGCCGCCGATGATGCCGATCGCGTGCGCAATGGACCGGCCCTTCGTCGCGATGTCCCCGCTCTGCGCGGCCATGCGCGCAACGGCAAGCGCCTTGCGAGCCCCTTCATACAACAGCACGATCAAGCGGTGCGGGCTTGCATCGACCACGCTGGTTTGCATACCGACACGCGAATATGCGCTGGCGCCAGACTGTCCGGACGAGTACATGGCGAATCTCCTGTATTGCCTGATGTCGGGCGGCTCCTGTCGGAGCGCACCCGGGTAAAACATTCATTCACGGGCCGTTGCTACCGGCCGGCGGCTTAGCTGCTGGTGGCCGGGTTGAAGATCTGCTGCAGGTAGCTCTGGATGCTCTGCATCGAGGCCAGCGTCGTTTCCAGCTGCGTGAACTGGGTCTGGTAATTCGCGCTGACCGAATCGATATAGCTTTGTGTCTGGGTCTCCTGCGCTTCGATCGCCGTGATCTGGCTGTTGAGCGTGCTGAGGGCGCTCGTGATCGCACCGTCGGAGGTCGCACCCGCCTGGCCGCTGACCTGCACGGCCTGGGTCATGACCGCCATGAGCTGGGTCGCGATACCGGACGAATAGCTGACGCTGCCGCGCGAGCCGGTCTGGGAGCCCTGGACCGTAACGGCCAGGCCCGCTGCCGGGTTGTTGCCGCTCGCGGTCAGAGTTTGGCCCGAGCCTGTCGCGGGCTGGCCGCCGATCGAACCCTCGATGTCGACACCCGTGGTGCCGACATTCGAAGCCTGGCCGAACAGCCCAGCGGCGTCGGTGCCCGTGATCTCGACGGTCGAGTTCGATCCGAACGCGGTCGAGGTCACGCTGAGCGTGCCGTTCGCATTCGCGATCACATTCACCGCGGAGCCCCCCGCCGAGAACGTCGAGTTGCCGTTGATCGCGGACTGCAAGGCGGTTGCATAGGCGCCGAGCGTTGCGTAGTTGCCGGCCGGTACCGTCACGCTCGCGAACGTGCCATTCAGATTGATCGACAGCTGGGTCGCGGCCGTTTCACCGGCCGTCGCACCCGCGGCGGTATCGGGAGGAAGAACGGCCGGCGCCGAGCCCGTGAGCGAGCCCTGCGTCGCGGCCTGAGTGACCGTGATCCCATACGTGCCGGATTGCGGCGTCGTATTGGCGTCGGCGAAGGCCGTCACCAGCGCATCGGTTGCGGTCGTCTGGGTGGCGAACAGACCTTGCAAGGCGTTTGGATTGGCGGCGAGCGCCGAGCTGAGCGTGGACGAGTCGAGCACAAGCTGGTTGTCGGCCGGATTCGACGGGTCGAGCGTGATGCCGACGTCGGAGAGGCCGCTCATGTTCTGCGGCATACCTGCGACGATGCTCGAGACGATCGACTGGATTTGCGTCATCAACTGCTGCGTTGTGCCGTCGCCGAGCAACGGTCCGTTCTGCGTGCTGTCGCTCGCATTGAAGTTGGTCAGCGGCTGAATCGTCGTCTGCATCGTGTTGTATGCCGTGACGAAATTCTGCACGAGCGTGGACAGATTCGAGGTCGCGTTGCCGACGGTGATCGTCGTGGCGCCCGTGCCGACCAGCCCGATTGCGAGACCCGGAAACGAACCATCGACGGTGTTCGACGGACTCGAGATCGGCGTGCCGTTGACGGTCATCTCGGCGTTGCCTGCCGCCGTGGTTTGCGTCATGTTCATGGTGCCGGCGGGGTCGTACTGAAGCAGGCTCGTGATGGCGGTGTCGCCCGCGCCGGTGCCGCCCGCCCCCGCGACGTTGATCTGAATCGACTGCGTGGCGCCGGTTGCGGTTGAACTGATCTGGAGGCGATAGGGCGTACCGCTGCCATCGTTGACGATCGATGCCGTGACGCCAACGTTCGCCGAATTGATTGCCTGGGCGATGCCCTGAAGCGTGTTGTTGGACGAATTGATCGTGATCGGTACGACGGTCTGGCCGCTATTCGGCGTGAAGCTCGCCGGTACTGCCGAGACCGGTGGGGGACCCGCGCTGGCCGGAATGGCCGGTGTCGTCGTGCCGAGCTGGATATTCAGCGTGGTCGGGGTGCCCGAGCCGATCGATGTCGTGGTGCTCGCCTGCCCGGGGGCGAGCAGCGATTCGGCCGACGCCAGGGCGGTCACGTTGAGATCGTATGAGCCGGCCACGGCGCCCGTGTTGAGCGCAACCGACGCGACCGTTTCATCGCTGGAGGCAGCCGCAAGCGACTGGAAATTCGACGCGAACGTGAGATTGGAGAGCGTGCTCTCGAATGTCGAGAACGCCGAGGAAATCGTCCCGAATGCGGACACTTCAGTCTGTACACCCGCTTGCTGCGCCTGCAAGTTCAGCAGCGGCACACTTTCAACCGACATCAAGCCAGACATCAGTTGCGAGAGATTCATCGACGAGCCGATACCCGAGCCCGAAATGATGGACTGCGCGGCTGCCTTCGCATTGGCCTGTGCCTGGGCGAGAATCTCCGCGGCGGTCGGCGTGGACGTGGTACCGCCGCTGGACGAACTGACGCTGCTTGTCATTGAATCTACCTCTTCTGATGTTCGTTCAGTCCTTCGGCTGGCCCCGGACTTCATCGCCTACCGTCGTGTTCACCGCTATTCCAGCGCGGGCTGCTCAGGCTTTCTGGCCGATCAGCAGGCCTTTGCTCTGTTCGAGCGCGTGGGCCGCCTTGATCGCATCTTCGGACGGCATCTGCCGGACCGTCTTGCCCGTTTCGGAATCCACCACCTTGACGACGCGCGTAAGCGTTTCGGGGTCGAATGTGAACTCGAGCGTGGTCGAAAAACGCTTGAGTGCCGAGTTGATCGAGCTGACCGCCTGCTGCGCGGCGTTGCCCTCACTGACCGGCGGCGCTTGATACAGGCCCTGCGCATTCAATGCGGCGGCCGCGCCCGACAGGTTGACCGCATCGTCCTGCGACTTCTTTTCCTGATTTTGATACGCCTGCAGCGAACCGGTACCGCTTCCGTAGAGCGTGGCCGCGACGAGACCGCTGGCGTTCGTGTTGGATGCCGATACGTCCATATCCCTTCTCCTCAGAGATCGAATCGAAATGACGTCTGGATGGATTCAATCATTTCGATGCGGACTCACTCTGTCTGAAAAAAACGGTCGGCGTTCGCGCGCTGAGCGCGAAGCCGACAGTTCCAAACACAGCTTGCTTCTTGTTTTCTGCTTTTGTTCCAGCGTATGGCGACGCCCCGATCCTGGCGGCCTTCGCACCCGCGCCCGGCTGGCCGTCCGCTTTGGGCGGGATCCGACCGGGCGAGTTTTCCAACGTTTCTGGCGGTGGCGCTGCTGCTTGCCGCCGCCAGAAACCGTACGTCTTACTGCAGAAGCTTCAGGACTGTTTGCGGCATCTGGTTCGCTTGCGCGACCATGGCCGTACCGGCGCTCTGGAGCACTTGCGCGCGCGACAGGTTCGATGCTTCGGCCGCGTAGTTCGTATCCTGGATTGACGATTGCGCGCTTTGTGCGTTCTGCGTTGCCGATTGCAAGTTTGTGATCGTCGAGGTGAAGCGGTTCTGCACGGCGCCCAGCTCGCCTTGCAGGCTGTCGACTTCATTGAGGGCCGAGTCGACTGCTTGCAGCGTTTTTTGCGCGTCTGCCACCGTCAGCACGTCAGCGGTGGCGAGGCTGGTGCTGGACGTCCCTGCCGTGTAGATCGTCTGGCCTGCACCCGTCAGGCCGGAGTCGGTGCCGATCGAACCGGTACCCGAGACGGAAATGCCAGCGTTCGAATACGATTCGAGCTGGAGGTGACCGCTCGAATCCGCCGAGGCGACGACGTTGGTGATATGGGCGGCATTGATCGCTGCGGCCAGATCCGATGCGTTCCAGCTCGAGCCAGTCGTGACGACCGTGCCGTTGATCGTGACGCTTGCCGCGCTCGTGCCGCCGAGCGATGCCGACGAGTCGACTGCCTTGCCGGTGGCGGCAAGGTTCGTCGCGCTGGTGGAGAGCGACGTTGCGTCCGAACCCGAGAGACCGATCGTGCTGCTCGACGACAGGGAGACCGTACCGTACAGCGTCGAACCCTGGAGGCCCGCACCCGACTTGGTGTTGGTTAGGACGCTGCCCGAACCCGACGAGTCCGAGAGGACAATGTTGCGGCCGTCAGCTGCGGTCAGCTGGAGCGAGCCGTCGGCGTTTTGCGATGCCGTCACACCGGTGTTCGACGAATGAGCGTTGATGCCGCTGATCACGTCACCCATCGACAACTGGGCGCCGGCGCCGGCGGTGTACACGTCCGTGCCGTTGATGTTCAGCGTCGTTGCCGTGGCAACCGAGGTGGCCACCGAGACGTTCTGCGTGTTCGTTGCGGTTGCGCTCAGGCCGGTGATGTTACCAGCGGTGATAGCGGCGGCAGCGGCGTAGGCACTGTCTGCCGATTGACCTGCTGCAGTGCCGGCCTGGGCCGAACCGATTGCGTAGGTCTGGCCGTTCCCCAGCTGGATGGCCAGCGAGCCCGCCGACAGGTTGTTGCCGCTAGCCGCACCCATTTGCAGGGTGGTCGACGACGTTTGGCCGATTTGCGAGGTCTTGACGCTGCTCGACAAGTCGACGCTGATGGTCTGGCCGGCGTTTGCACCGACCTGGAAGTTCGCGACACCGAACGAGCCGTCAAGAAGGTTCAGGCCATTGTACTGCGTTTGCGATGCGATACGGTTGATTTCCGACAGGCGTTGCTGAACTTCTTGGTCCATCGACTGGCGGTCGGTGGCGGAGTACGTCGAGTTCGACGCCTGCACGGCCAGTTCGCGGATACGCTGGAGGTTCGAGGTGATCTGCGACAGGGCCGAACCCGCCGTTTGCGCGAGCGAGATGCCGTTCGTCGCATTTTGCTGGGCAGCCGTGAGGCCGTTGATCTGCGCCGTCATACGGTCCGAAATCGCCAAGCCCGCTGCATTGTCAGCGGCGCTGTTGATCTGCAGGCCAGAGGACAGACGCGTAACAGCCGAGGTCAGGCTTGCCTGCGAGTTCGAGAGGTTATTCTGAGCGATCTGCGACAGAATATTCGTGTTGATGACTGATGACATGAAGCTGCTCCATTTTCCAAGAGTCGGTGCATTTCGGCACACCTACCGTAACGAGGCTGTCTTGCAGACGAACCGAAATAGCCACCGTTGTTTGGGTTATCGGAGCGTTGCCGCAAAGCTTTAGGGTGCGACTGCGCAGGTGAACCGGCGAGGGCCGGGTGGCGCGCCGCATCCAGGACGACCGGAAAACAGGATAGCCCGCCGCGTGAGGCGTCTATGCCGCGATGAGACGGGGCTTTCCGGGGTATTTCAGCGGATGGGAGGCGCAGCGTTGCGGCCGCTCAGGAAACACGGCCGGGAGATGAAAAAAATAGTTTCAACGTGTAACAGGACCGCTGTCAGGCGGGGTGCGGTCCGTCGCAAACGGTTAGGCCGCGGCACCGCCGACGTCGATCAGATTGTTACTCATCACGTAGTACGTGAGTTCGGCGTTGTTCGACAGGCCCATCTTTTCGAGCAGGCGCGAGCGGTAGACGCTGACCGTCTTGACCGACAAGGAGAGCGCATGGGCAATATCGGTGAGGCGCTTACCCGATCCCAGCATGCATAAAGTCTGATACTCGCGGTCCGACAGGCGTTCGTGCGGCAATTGGTCGCCGTCAAGCGAAACATAGTCGGCCAGCGCCTCGGCCATTTGAGCCGATACATATTTGCGGCCCGCGGCGACCTGGCGTACCGCGTTCATCATTTCCGCCGCGTTCGACGTCTTGCTCAGATAACCCGCGGCGCCGGCCTTGAGCGCACGCACGGCATACTGGTCTTCGCGGTACATGCTGAACATCAGCACCGGCACGCGCGGCGCCTTGCGTCGCAGGCGCTTGAGCACTTCGATGCCGTTCATGTCGGGCAGCGAGATATCGAGCAGCACGATATCCCAGAAAGACCGGTCGATCTGCGCGAGGGCATCCGCGCCGGTCTCGGCTTCCGACACTTCGGTTGCGACACCCTTGTCGAGTAGCAGTTGCCTGACACCTTGGCGCACGATCGCGTGATCGTCGGCGAGCAAGATTCGTAGCGTCATGTTAGGTCGGTGATCGCAGTCGGTAACGGGTTGGGTAGTCGGGTCGGACGCCGCGTATCAACGCGATGTGCACAACACGTCCCACGGGAGCCGGGCACGGACCTGCATGCCCTGGCCGGCCTGCGAACTGATTTTCAATGAACCGCCGAGCGCCTCGCAGCGCGCGCGCATTCCGGACAAGCCGAAACGGTTTGCCTTGGCGCGTGCGCCGCGGGCGAGTCCGCGGCCGTCGTCCTTGATCGTGAGCGTCAGAAAGCGCCGCTCGGCGGCGATCGTGACTTCCACGCTTTGCGCAGCCGCGTGCTTGGCGGTGTTGTTCAGCGATTCCTGAACGATCCGGAAGACGGTATTGGCCCCGTCGTTTTGTATTTGTGCGATTCGCGCACGCATCGAGGGGGCGTCGGCGATCGTTTCGAATGAAGTCTGCAGCCGCGTGGCGGCGCTGAAATCGTCGATCCAGCGCGTCAATGCGTTCACGAGCCCACCCTCGAGCGCCGGTGCATGGCCTTCTTCAACCAGGCGGTGGCTGGTTTCGCAGAGATTGTCGAGTGCGGTGTTCGCGGTGGCGAGCGCTTCATGGCACGCTTCGGCGGCGTTCATCGGTAGCCATGTCTCGATGCGCGCGAGCGCATAGCGCGACGCCGTGAGCTGGGCGCCGAGGCCGTCATGCAGTTCGCGCGCGAGCCGGGCTCGTTCGGCTTCCCGCGTGGCGACCAGTTCCATCGCGAGTTCACGCACCCGTGCGTTGAGGCGCTCGATTTCGATGCGCGCCTGCGCAAGTTCCTGGGCGGCCGTCGCACCACTGTTCCAGCCGGCGTCAGCCCGTGCGTCGAGCGCCGGAACCGAAGTCGTCGTGTCGAGCTGAGCCTCGCGTTCGGGCATGTAAACATGTCCGGTGGGCCGCGAAGCCAGCATTGACAAGGTGTCTGCAGGAAACTGCATGTTCGGTTTACCAGTAGGAATGAAAGGTTTCAAGAACGAAGCCTTGCGCAGATCGGTGACCCCCAATGTAACTTAATTTACATTCGGTAACAACTTGACAAATGGTCGTCGCGGGGAAGTGACGAGACTTTGGAACGCGTTCGCATAATAGGCCAAAACGCATGTTGGGAAAGGGCCTGGGCGTGTCGGACTATTCTGGGGTGAAGGTCTGACGGGGAGCAAAACTCGGTCTTAAGTAGCGAAAACACCTACATGTGGGTAAAAAAATCTGACAAATGCTGTAACAACTTGTTGGAGGGGAGGGAACTTATTTCGCGGTCGGCAACATCGAGATTCTGGTGTGTTCGTGCTCAAAATTTAAGCGCGACCCCGCTAAATGGGGATTTAGGTAAACCCCACTAAATTCGCCGGACGGCTATTCACATGGGTGTCATCTGTGCCGTGCGGTATCCCAAAGAGCTGGATTCGTCGCCCAGAAAAAATCCCCTGCGCCCATACGGCGACAGGGGATCGACGAGACTTTGTCAGTCAGGGCCAAGCGCGGAGACCACGGGGGCGACGGATCCGCCACCACCGCGCCCCGCAAACGTTCAGCCGACGAATGCCTTCTCGACCACGTAGTGACCCGGCTCCGAATTGCTGCCTTCGGCAAAACCGAGCGACGTCAGCAGTTCGCGCGTGTCCTTGAGCATGTGGGGGCTGCCGCACAGCATCATGCGGTCGTTCTCGAGCGAAAACGAGCTCAGGCCCAGATCCTCGAACACCTTGCCGGTCTGGATCAGGTCGGTGATGCGGCCGCGCGTCTGGAAGTTCTCGCGCGTGACGGTCGGGTAGTAGACGAGCTTCTCGCGGATCAGGTCGCCGAGATGTTCGTGCGCCGGCAGGTGCTCAGTGATGAACTCCTTGTAGGCCAGCTCGTCGACGAAGCGGCAGGTGTGCGTCAGGATCACGCGTTCGTAGCGATCGTAGACGTCCGGATCCTTGATGATGCTCATGAACGGCGCGAGTCCCGTACCGGTCGAGAGTAGCCACAGGTTCTTGCCCGGCAGCAGGTTGTCGACGACCAGCGTGCCGACGGGCTTCTTGCCGATAAAGACCTTGTCGCCTTCTTTCAGATGCTGGAGCCGCGAGGTCAGGGGGCCGTCGGGCACCTTGATCGACAGAAATTCGAGGTTCTCTTCGTAGTTGGCGCTCGCCAGGCTGTAGGCGCGCAACAGCGGCTTGCCGTCGACTTGAAGGCCGACCATCGTAAACTGGCCGTTTTCGAAACGGAACGACGCGTCACGCGTGCAGGTAAAGCTGAACAGCGTGTCGGTCCAGTGATGCACGCTGAGAACGGTTTGTTCGTTGAGGTTGCTCATATCTTCGGCTCAGTCAGTCAATCGGGCGCCGGACGGTGCGGGACGACCGTATCGTATTTCGGCGCACGTGCTCGTATTACGTATGGGTCGTTTCGAGCAAGGGCAGCCCTGCATTCTACCGGAGTTGCGAATCGTTGCTGTTTGCGGCCTCTGCCGGACAGGGGCATTGCATGTTCGGGTCCGACAGACGCACGGCCCACGGCTCATGAGGAAAGCGCGGTAAGGGTTGCCGATGTGCGAGCGCAGGTATTCGGATCGCTGCCGCGGAACCCTGGAAAAGCAGGTGCAGGCGAGGTGCGATTCTCCTGAGGCTCAACCTAAACACCCCCTCTCAGACCTAAACTTCGCATGGATTCGGCCGTTAAGCATGGCAGGACAATGGTGCCGGCGCGCAGGGAGATGTGCAGCTGAGGTTGCCGCTGTTGCCATTCCAGCCGTCAATATAGGTGAATGACGATGAATCCGTACGAACTGGCGCGTGCCGCCCTTGAAAAAAAGCAGCTGAATGCAGCTGACCGTGGTTTCAGTGCGATCCTCAAAAAGGCACCTGGCCACTGGCAGGCGATGCGCGATCTCGGAGTGGTTCGTTTACACCAGGGGCGCTTCGCCGATGCGGAAAAGCTGCTGCGCCGTGCGCTGGAGATTCGTCCGACCGACGCGGATGCCCGTCTGCAACTGGCTGAAATGTTCTTCGCACTCAAACGCTCGGAAGAAGCCATCGCCTGCTACGAAGAAGCGCTTGCCGTCGACGTTGCGTGTGAGCGGGCCTGGGTCGGACTGCATCGTGTGTTCGATGGACTCGGTCGCGGCGGTGATGCACTCGAGCGCCTGAGTCACGCCGCCGATGCACACCCTGACTCATTCGTCCTGCAGGTCTGCGTGGGCGATATGTTGGCCCGGCTGGACCGCCATGCCGACGCATTGCGTTTCTTCGTCCGAGCGCTTCGGATCAAGCACAACGACCCGGTCACACAGATCAAATATGCGACCGCGCTGTATTTTGCGGAACGCTATGAAGAATCCGTCGCAGCCTACGAACTGGCGCTGGCGCTTACTCCATCCGACGCCTTCTGCCTGTCTCAGAAGGGCAACGCGTTATTCAAACTGGGGCGCAACGCCGAGGCGGTCAGCGTACTTGCGCGTGCGCTCGAGTCGAAGCCCGGCGACTACGATGCGCTGGTCGGCATGGGCGCGACCCTCTGGAGAATGGGGCGCAATGAGGAGGCGCTCAGTTTTCTGCAGGCGGCCCTGGGCGTGAACCCGAGGGGCACGGCGGCCTTCAATAACCTTGGGCACGTGATGGCCGCGCTGAAGGCCGACGCGGATGCCATCGTCATGTTCGATCGTGTGCACGAACTGGAGGCCGATTCTCCGCTGGATTCACGTCTCACCGCGGCGACCTGCCGTTTGCGGCTCGGCAACTATGCCGAAGGCTGGCGCGGCTATGAGACGCGCTTCAGCGTCGCCAGGCATCCGATCATCGCCCCGGAAAAGTATGCGGGTGCAAAGCGCTGGAACGGTGAAGATCTCAACGGAGCGACGCTGCTGGTGACAGCGGAGCAAGGGCATGGCGATACGGTGCAGTTCTCGCGATATATGCCTATGCTCGCCCGATCGGTCAACGGGAGGGTCGTGTTCGCCGTGCAGGCCGCGGTGCAGCCATTGCTTGCACCCAGCGTGGCAGCGTGGGCACCCGCGGGCAATCTCACACTGGCAAGCCACCTCGGCGAACTTCCGCATTGCGATTTCCACGTACCGTTGATGAGCCTGCCTCTGATTTTCGGAACGCGTGTGGAGACGATTCCGAGCGCGCGGAAATACTTGTCGGTTCCTCAGAGCTACCGTGAAAAGTGGCGCAGTGCGTTGCCGGCCAATGGCAAGCTGCGCATCGGCATTGCCTGGTCCGGCAATGCCGCCCATGTGAACGATCACAATCGTTCGATGCCGATCGCCCACCTTGCACCGCTCCTTGGCGACGCTTCGGTCGACTGGTGTGTCATCCAGCCGGGTCTGTCGCCCTTCGACCAGTTGTCGCTGACGTCCGTGCCGCATGTTTTCAACGCTGGCAATCATCTGACGGACTTTGCGGATACCGCTGCCTTGATCGAAATACTCGACGTTGTGGTGTCGGTCGACACGTCGGTGGCCCACATCGCCGGTGCGCTCGGCAAGCCCATATGGCTGATGCTGCCGTGGGCCGCGGAATGGCGCTGGTTCCACGATCGTACCGACTCGCCGTGGTATCCGAGCGCACGCCTGTTCCGGCAGCCCGCGCTTGGTGATTGGGAGGGGCTTGTCGACAATGTGCAGCAGGCCTTGATCGAATTCGCCCGAGGCAAGGCGGCTAGCGAGCTCGGCTCCGCCGCAACGCTGGAGTTCGTGATGTGAGCTCGGATGACATCGATGCGTCCTCGGTGTCGCTGATCGAAGCGTTTCACGCCGGCCGTGGCGGGATCGACGCGCTCGTCACGATCGGTGCGGGACGCCTCGCATGCGGCGATGCGCGCAATGCAGCGGCCTTCGCGCGCACGGCGCAATTCCTTGCTCCCGAGCATGCCGCGCCGAGCCTGCTGCTGGGTCGTGCGCTTGTCGAACTTGGAGAATATTCGGATGCAGTCGACGTGCTGCGCGGTGCACTGGCCGCTGACAGTTCAATCGATCCGGCTCCGACATCGTCTCTGGATCCCCTGAGCGAGAGCGATGCGCGCATCGCGCTCGGGCGCGCACTGTCCCAAAGTTCGCGCGCGGCCGAGGCGATTCCCGAATTCGAACGTGCTGTCGCGGCCGCACCTGATAGTGCGGTGGCGCTGACCTGGCTCGGCGAAGCGCTTGCTCACGCTAAACACTATCCGCAGGCCTTTGCGGCACTGAACCGCGCCATCGTGATCGATCCCGCCCATGGCCGTGCGCACACCGCATTGGGGGAGGCGCTGATCGAGGTCGGTCGCTCGGCTGCCGCGCTCGTTCCGCTCCAAAAGGCGCTTGCGCTCGACACCGGTCGCGGCGCGCCGGCCGTCGCGTTTGCGCAGGCGCATGTGCGGCTCGGCAAGCTGGCCCAGGCGCTGCCATGGTTCAACCGCGCGATCGAGATCGAGCCGACTTGTGCCGAGGCATTCCGGCACCTGGGCCGCACTCTTGCGGCACTGAGTCTCGATAACGAAGCGCTCAGCTGTATCCGTGCCGCGCGCCAGCTGCGCGGCGGCGATTGGCCCGACACCTGGATGGACGAGGCCGGCCTCCTGCTGCGCCGGGGCGACTATCGGGCCGGATGGCGGGCCTATGAAAACCGTGAGTTCGCCCAGCGTCTTGCGACCATCACGCCGTCTGTCTGGAACGGCGACGACAGCATTGCCGGCGAGTCACTCCTGTTGATCGCGGAACAAGGGCTCGGCGACACGATCCAGTTCTTCCGTTTCGCGCGCCACGTTGCGGCGCTCGGCGCACAGGTGACCGTCGAAGTCCAGCAACCCCTCAAAGGGCTGCTCGCGCGCAGCGTGGCCGGGATCGAAAGCATGCAAGTTATCGCGCGGGGCGATCCGCAACCCGCATTCACCCGGCAGAATTCGCTCGTGAGCATGCCTCATGCATTGCGAGCCGAGGGCGAAAGCTACGGCAGCGACGTCCCTTACCTGAGCGCGCGCGGCGACCGCATCCCGGCATGGCGTGCGAAGCTCGATGCGCGTTGGCAGGCCAGTGCGGGTTCAGGGCAGGCCGGTGCGGGCTCAGGCCTGGCTGCGGACAAGGGCGAAAGCAAAGGCGCGAGCCGAGACGCAAGCCGAGACACAAGCCGAGACACAAGCGCTGTCGTGACCCCGTTCGAGGGCCTATCCCTACCTGCGCGCCCGCGTCTGCGCGTCGGCCTTGTCACGTCAGGCAACCCGCTGTTCCGCAGCGACGCAGACCGGTCGATGCCGCTGGCGGAGGCAGCGCCGCTGCTCCGCTTCCCCGATATCCAATGGGTCATCGTCCAGCCGGAGCTGCGCGCACGCGACCAGCCGACCCTCGATGCGCACCCGGCCGTCTGGCTCTGCGGCGGCGAACTGCGCGACTTCGACGACACGGCCGCGCTGCTGGCCACGCTCGATCTTGTGATCAGCGTCGATTCAAGCGTCGCGCATCTCGCCGGTGCGATGGGCCGCCCCGTCTGGCTTCTGCTCCCCTTCCACGGCGACTGGCGCTGGCTGCGCGAGCGCAGCGACACTCCCTGGTACCCGAGCGCGACCCTGTTCCGGCAGCCCGGCCCGCAGGACTGGAAATCTGTGATCGCGGCAGTTTCAAATGCGCTCGACAGCTGGCAAGTCCCTTGAGCGGGCCGAGCTTCCTTCGCACGACCCTGTCCGAGGCCGTTTCCGGCTGGTATCCCGATACTCGGAACAACTAAGCAAGCAATCACGAGAAAGTCCGTGACGAGAAAGTCAGCGGCATTCAATTAGTCAGCGGCATTCAAATGCTGCGATGCAATATAAGCGCCTGCGGGAAGCTTGCCGGCTCCCGGAAGTGCCGCACTCGCGCGAGATCCGCAGTTTGTGTGAGCCATCGCACCGATTCAAAACTCGCGATCCCGTCTAATTCACTCCACTCACCTATCCCCGCCAAAACTAAACGAGGGGTATCTGGTGAAAGGAGCCGTGTAACGCGCGATCACGAGACAACCCATCCAGGTTTTTGTCGTCACCCGCGCGGTCAAGTCGGTACGTTTTTTGGGGCTTAGCTTGAAATTGGGGAACCTGATGAACACCGCGCCTCGCTACATCGCCCTGCGGCGAATCCTTTCCGAATCCGCACGGCTGGACGTGCCGGTCGATCAGATCGAAGACGCTACCGACCTCTATGACCACGGCCTGTCGTCGCTGGCGACGGTGCAAATCATGTTGGCTGTCGAAGACGCGTTCGACATTGAAATTCCCGACGCCATGCTCACGCGCAGGCTGTTCCAGTCGATCGATTCACTCGCTGCGGCGGTGCTCAGCCTTGCCGTAAACAAGGCGGAAGTATGAGCACGCTCCCCGCAGTCACGGTACAGACCGATACCGCCGCGGAGTTTCCGCCTGTACTCGCGGCGCTGAGTCGCCACATGGACGAGGGCGCCGTCGAATTCGCCGCGCTCGAAGTCGCGACGCATGCCGTGGCCGAAGTCGCCGCGGTGCATGCCGACGATGTCGACCGTTCGGCACGTTTTCCGTGCGAAGCCATCGATGCCCTGCGCGCCCAGGGTCTGCTCGGCGCGATGGTGCCCCAGGCCTTCGGCGGCCATGGCGCCTCGCTGCGCTGCGTCGCCCAGATCTGCAAGACGCTCGGCGAAGCATGCTCGACGACCGCGATGGTCTACGCGATGCATCAGATCCAGGTCGCCTGTCTGCTCGAACACGCGCCCAGCGATGCATGGCATTGCCACCTGCTCGAACGCCTGACGGGCGAACAGTTGCTGCTCGCCTCGGCGACTTCGGAAGACGCCGTCGGCGGCAATCTGCGCAACAGCGCCTGCGCAATCCAGCTCGAAGGCGAGCAGTTCTCGCTCGAGAAACTGGCCTCGACGATTTCCTACGGTGCCTACGCCGACGGGATCCTTGTCACGGCCCGCCGCAGTGCCGACGCGCAGTCGTCCGACCAGGTACTGATCACCGTGCTCAAGTCGGACTACGAACTCGAACGGCGTAGCGGCTGGGATTCGCTCGGCATGCGCGGGACCTGCAGCGACGCCTTCAAGCTCGTTGCACGCGGCGGTATCGAACAGGTACTGCCGACGCCGTTCGCCGATATCGCCGATCACACCATGCTGCCCGTCTCGCATGTGTTGTGGGCCGCGGTCTGGATTGGCATCGCGTCCAATGCGGTCGATCGCGCCAAACAGTTCTTCCGTGTCCAGGCCCGCACGAAGCCGGGCACGCTGCCGCCGGGTGGCACACGCCTGGCCGAAGCGGTCGGCATGCTCCAGCTGATGCACGCGCGATTAACGATGGCACTCGACAGCTATAAGCAGGCGCGCCAGGGCGAATCGCTGTCGGAAACGATGTCCTTCGCTTCCGACATGAATCTGCTCAAGACCAGCGTTTCGACCACGGCCCTCGCCGTGGTCGGCCAGGTGCTGATGATCTGCGGGATGGCAGGCTACAAGAATGGCACACCGTTTAGCGTCGGCCGTCACCTGCGCGACCTGCACTCCGCCCCACTGATGATCAACAACGACCGTATTGCCGCGAACACAGCCAGCCTGCTGCTTGCGCAACGCTCCACGACGACGAGGTTCTAAATGTCTGAATACAAACCTTCTGTCGACGAAGCGCAGCCCCTGGATACCGCCGCGGCCCTTGCCGAAGTGCTGGATCGGGTGGCCGCGCGGACTTTTCGCGATGACCTCATCGATGCAGGTCTGTTGATCCCGACCGGTGTCGACGGTCTCTATGGGCGCAGCGAAGTATTCGAGAATGTCGTCGAGGCGATCAATCGTCTCGTCACGCAACGCGGTGCGGACCAGGGGGCGGAAGTCATGCGCTTCCCGCCGGCGATGAACCGCGCCGATTTCGAAGACAGCGAATACCTGAAGAGCTTCCCGAATCTCGCTGGCACGGTGCACAGCTTCTGCGGCGGCGAGCGTGAACACCATCGCCTGCTCAAGTGCCTCGAGGACGGTGAAGACTGGATGGACAACCAGAAGCCGACGCGCGTGGTGCTCACGCCGGCCGCCTGCTATCCGTGCTACCCGGTCGTCGCGAAGCGCGGCCCATTGCCCCCTGAGGGGCGCACGATCGACGTATTCTCGTACTGTTTCCGCCACGAGCCCTCACTCGATCCGGCCCGCATGCAGATGTTCCGCATGCGCGAGTACGTGCGTATGGGCACGCCGGACCAGATCGTCCAATTCCGCGCGATGTGGATCGAACGCGGCAAGGCGCTGATCGAAACCCTCGGCTTGCCGCACTCGATCGAACTGGCCAACGACCCGTTCTTTGGCCGCGGCGGCAAGATCGTCGCCGATAGCCAGCGCGCACAGGAGCTCAAGTTCGAGTTGCTGATCCCGATCGAAAGCGAAGAAAAGCCGACCGCCTGCCTGAGCTTCAACTATCACATGGATCACTTCGGCGAAATCTGGAAGTTCTATACGGCCGACGGCGCGGTGGCCCACACGGGTTGCGTCGGCTTCGGCATGGAGCGCACCACGCTTGCCCTGTTCGGCAACCACGGGCTCGACGTCGAAAACTGGCCTGCCAGCGTGCGCGAAGCGCTCTGGGGCAAGCAATGAGTTCAGTCCTGGTCAGCCCGAACGGTCTGCCTTGGCCGGCGAGTCGGGCACCCGCCGGCCTGCACGCGGTCGAACGCGGCTGGCAGGAGACCAATTGCTATGTCGACCTCTGGCTGAGCCTGCTCGCCTCGCGCAACTACGATGCGCGTGCGGCACTCGGCTTCACGGTCACGCAAGACTTCGAGGGTGACCAGTTCACCTTCTTCAAATTTCCGCTGCACGATCTCGACCGTCTCTACGGGCTGACCGTGCAGGAACTATCGATCTTCGACCAGCTCGACGAACACGTCGAACATCAGATCACCCGCGGCAATGCCGTGCTCGTCGAAATGGACAGCTTTTACCTGCCGGATACCCGCGCGACTTCGTACCGCCGCGAACATACGAAGACGACGATCGGCATCGACCGGATCGATCGGGCAGGCAGCCGGCTTGGCTATTACCACAATGCCGGCTATTTCACGCTGGACGGAGACGACTATGCAGGGGTATTCCGCAAAATTGAATCGCTGCGCACGGACCCCGGTGTGCTCTTCCCGTACGTCGAATTCGTCAAGCAGGCACGACCCGCGCTCACTGGCAAGGCATTGGCAGGTGCCTCGGTCCTACGCCTGCGCGAACATCTGGCGGCCCGTCCTCGCGACAATCCGATAACGGCGTTTCGCGCGGCATTCCCCGCGCATATCGAGACTTTGATCGCACGCGGCGAAAAGTACTTCCATCTGTACGCATTCAACACGGTGCGTCAGCTCGGCGCGAACTTCGAGTTGCTTGGGCAGTACGTCGCATGGCTTGGCGCACTCCGTATCGAGACGCCGCCGACCATCGAGGCGGCCTGCAAGACCATCGCCGGCGAAGCGAAAGTGCTGCAGTTCCGGATTGCGCGGGCCATCGCCCGTCGCCGTTCCGACCTGTGCAATGACAGTTTTGACTTACTTGAACAAGCCTACGATGCATCGGTCCCGGCACTGGCTGCCGAATTCGACATATCGCACGGATAAAGGGCCGCGACTGGCCTGTTTTTGCAGGGAGAAAGGGCGGATGACAGTCGCCAATCACGACGGGGCTTCAAAGCGCTGGCGCGCGCGTGTGCGTGTCGCGGCGCGTGCCGTCATGCGGCAGTCGGCTAGTGTTTTGCTGAATGAACCGGCCGTGCCTTCAAGAATCATTCAGACCGACCTTCATCTGGGGCCTGCCGTGAGCGCTCAGTGGGGCATTCAACCCGATAGCAGCAAGTCCCCGAGCCTGAGGCAGGAGATCTCCGGCGTCACGAGTGTTGCCAGCGCCATTGGGAAGCCGGCTGACCCTTCCTCGGAAATGCCAGGCGAGTCAGACGCGCCGGCGCCGGATCGATCGGATGTTCCCCGCACCGCTGAGTTGCCCCTGTCCGCACTGGCGCGTCTTCCTCGCCCACGCCCTGTCGACATCATCGTGCCGCTCGAGCGCGGCTGGCAATTGCTCGGCACCCCCGCCGGCGCGTGTGCGACCCCGCAGATGCTGCGCGCCGACGACGACTGGATTCCGGCGCCGGTGCCCGGTACGGTCGCCCAAGCCTTGCGTGACGCGGGCCGCTGGGACGGCGAAGGTCCGCTCGCGTGCGACGACCTTGACGGCCGCGACTGGTGGTATGTCTGCCGCTTCGCGGGCACGGGCGTCCATATGCTTCGTTGCGACGGCCTTGCGACCCTTGCGGAGATCTGGGTGGACGGCGTTCAGCGTCTCCAGGCGCGCAATATGTTCGCCGCGCATGAACTCGAACTCGATCTCGGCGATGACGCGCAGCACGAGCATACGATTCACATGGTGTTCAGAGCGCTGAGTGCCCCGCCCCTGCGGCGCCAGCGCTGGCGCCAGCGTCTGATCACGGCGCCCGCGCTGCGCAGCTTGCGCAGCACCGCGCTCGGCCGGATGCCCGGCTGGTGTGCACCCGTGCCGGCAGTTGGCCCATGGCGCCAGGTTGCACTGGTCGATCTTCAGCAACAATGGATCTCGCACGTCGATATCGAGACGCGTGTCGTCGACGGTGTTGGCATCGTGAACCTGCGCGTCGAGTTGCGCGCCTCGCGCCTCGCCCTGCAGACCTGCTCGGGCGGTAGGCGACAGAACGGCGCGACCTTTGTCTCGATGATCTGCGGCGATCGGCAGGACGCAATGCATCGCGTCGACTCGAATGTGTTCGAAGGCGAGTTGCACATGCCGGAGGTCCGGCTCTGGTGGCCGCATACCCATGGCGAATCGACGCTGCACGATCTGTCGGTCGAGATCGGCGGCGGCCGTTTCGACCTCGGACGGGTCGGTTTCCGAACGATCGAAGTCGACCGTGGCGAAGACGAGGCGGACTTCGCGCTGATCGTCAACGGCGTACGCGTGTTCTGCCGCGGCGCCTGCTGGAGTGCCGCCGACCTCGTCGCGCTGCCTTCCACGCGCGAAGCCTACGAGCCCTGGCTGCGCGCCGCCCGAGACGCGCATATGAACATGGTGCGCATCGCGGGCGTGATGACCTACGAGGCAAACCCCTTCTTCGAACTCTGCGATGAACTCGGCATCCTGGTCTGGCAAGACATGATGTTCGCGAACTTCGACTACCCGGCCGAGGATCCGCTGTTCGCAGCGGACGTCAGCGCCGAAGTCGAGCAACTGCTGCTGCGCACACAGGCCAATCCATCGCTCGCGGTGATCTGCGGCGGCAGCGAGATCGCCCAGCAGGCGGCGATGTTCGGTGTCGAGACGCGTGCCGCATTGCCAGACTTCTTCACCGAACGCCTGTCCGCGCTCGTGGCGCGCTATCGGCCCGATCTCGTCTACGTACCGAATTCGCCGAGCGGCGGCGCACTGCCGTTCCAGCCCGATACCTCGGTCGCGCACTACTACGGCGTCGGCGCCTACCGCCGCGGCTTCGACGATGTGCGCCGGTCGCACGTACGTTTTGCCTCGGAGTGCCTGGCCCTGTCGAACGTGCCGGCGCAAGAGTCCCTTGCCGTGCTGATGCCGGGCGTGGTGCCGGGATCCCCGCAATGGAAGACCGGCGTGCCGCGCGACAACGGCGCCGACTGGGATTTTGAGGAAGTCCGCGACTACTATCTGCAGACCCTCTATGGCCTGGATCCCGTTGTCGAGCGCCTCACCGACACGCGCCGCTATCTGCACGCCTCGCGTGCCGTCAGCGTCGAGCTTGTTACCGAAGTCTTCAGCGAATGGCGCCGTCATGGTTCTTCATGTGCGGGCGGGCTCGTCTGGCAACTGCAGGATCTCAGGGCGGGTGCGGGCTGGGGCGTGATCAGTGTCGACGGACGGCCGAAGGCCGCCTGGTATGCGATGAAGTCGGTTTTCAAGCCGGTGCAGCTGCTGATCACCGATGAAGGATTGAACGGGCTGCACCTGCACATCGTCAACGACCGGCCGACGCCGCTCAAGGCGCGCCTCGGACTGAGCAGCCTGCGCAACGGCGAGACGACGCTCGTGCACGCGCACACGGAAGTCGTGGTCGAGCCACATTCGAGCGTGCACCTCAGCGCTGCCGCGGTGCTCGGACGCTTCTTCGATTTCACCTACGCCTACCGTTTCGGACCGCGCGAGCACGATGTGACAGTGGTCACGCTGCACGATGTGGCCACGGGCATGCTGATCGACGAGGCGAGCCATCTGCCGGAGCGCGCGCTCGGCGCGCCGGTCGAACTCGGGATGAGTGCCGAACTCGAGCGTACGCCCGAGGACGGCTGGACCCTCGTGCTGCGGACGCGCCGTTTTGCGCGCTTTGTCCAGATCGTCGATCGGCACTACACCGCGGAAGACAACTTCTTTCACCTGACGCCGGGCCGCGCCAGGCGCGTCCGCCTGAAGGCTCGCGATCCGGCCGCCCGCGCGCCGGCCGGCGAGATTCGCGCGCTCAATGGCTTGCAAGGGCTCGAGTACCGAGGGCTGTGATGAATCCGATCGTGTTCGATGGTTGTATGGGATGGCTGCACGATGCGCCAGGGACGCGCGGTGTGGTGCTTTGCCAAGCGCTGGGCCACGAGGCGATGTGGTCGCACAAGTCGATGCTCCGCCTCGCGAGCCAGCTCGCGCGCAATGGCATGCCGACCCTGCGCTTCGACTATCACGGCACGGGAGATTCGGCCGGCAGCGACGACGACCCCGCGCGACTCGAGATGTGGGTCGGCAATGTGATCGCCGCGACCCGCAAGCTCCGCGAGATCACGGGTGTGCGCGAGATCGTGCTCGTCGGATTGCGCTTCGGCGCGACCCTCGCTGCGCTCGCGAGCCAGGTGCTCAAGGATGACGAGGCGCTTGCCGGACTCGTGCTGCTCGCCCCGGTCGTGGGCGGCCGGTCTTATTTACGCGAACTCAAGGTCCTGCACAAGAACTGGCGTGCCGAAGTCGACGTCGAGACCGAGCCGGGCGAAGGCGAGGACTTTCAGGACACCCTGGGCCATCGACTTTATCGCGAGACGCTCGATCAGATTCATTCGATCAACCTCGTCGGGACGAACGAGCGTCCCGCGCCGCGGATCCTGATCCTCGATCCGTTCGGTCGCGAGGGCGAACGCCTTGCGGCCCGCTATCTCGAACTTGGCTCGGAGGTCGAACTCCGGCCGTTCGCCGAATATATGGACCTGATGGTCGAATCGATCTATGCGTGCGATCCGCGCACCGCCTTCGACCATCTGGTCCTGTGGGTCCAGGTCGGCATGCCCGAGCGCCGCTTCGCCGCGCGTGTCGAACCGTTGCCCGCCCGCATCCTGTCGGGTGAGACACGCGAGATGCCATTGCGCATCGACGGCGTCGACGGTTCGCCTGAGCGCGAGCTGTATGGCGTGCTCTGCGAGCCTGTGTCGGGCAGCCGGCGCGGACCACTCGTGGTGATCCTCAATACCGGTGCGAACTACCATGTCGGCGATGGACGGCTCGCGGTCGTGTTTGCGCGGCGCCTCGCGACGCAGGGCATCACATCCGTGCGGCTCGACGTCAGCGGCGTCGGCGAGACGCCATCGGCGAACTGGGTCGACACCAAGACGCCGCTTTACAGCAGCCGCGCGATCGAAGACGTCGCGCACGCCGCCGACTGGCTTGCCGGCTACGGTTATCCGAGCGTCGCGCTGTTCGGCATCTGTTCGGGCGCTTATCTCGGCATCCACGCGGCCGCTGTCTCGCCGCATATCGACTGCGTGATGGCCGTGAACCTCCAGCGCTTTATCTGGGCCGACAATCAAACGCTCGAACAGATGCTGGGAAAGCAGGGCCAGTCAATGCAGCTTTATATGCGCTCGGCGCGCAGCATCGAGAAATGGCTCAATGTGCTGCGAGGACGCAGCCATGTCCGGGCCAAGCTGCGCATAGTCGGCGGCCGGCTGGCGAAACGGGCCGGCATCGCGGTAGCGAATCTCGCTCACGATGTGGTGAAAGTGCAGTTCGGCACAACCGGGCGCGCCCAGTCGCTTGCCGCTCAGCTGGACCGCAAGGGCGTCGAAGTGCGGCTCATCTACGGCAGATTCAACCGCGGGCTCGAAGAACTGCATACGTTTTTCGGTCGTGGTGGCAGCCGTTTGCGCCGCTATAGCCATATCCGCGTCGAGGCGCTCGACAAGATCGACCATTCGCTGGTCGCGCGAACCGCACGCGAGCGTGTGTTCGAGCAGGCCGAAAAGTATTTCGCGGATTTCGACGGTGCGGCGCCTTCCAGCGGCGCACAGGAGACCGGGACGCTCAACGAGCAGCTGAACTTCACCCTATCCGCACGCGCGCGCGCCGAGCACGGCTGAACGGCTTCGAAGTGGAGCGACGGTTTCGAACGGATTCACGGGCCCTTGGGTTTCTCAGTAGGCGATTCATTTGTTCTGTACGGCTCCGAACATTCTGAGCGATATGTTCTTTGTCTCCTAGCCGTGGAACAGAATTGCATCGTTTTTTGGACTTTCGAAGAGGAGATTTTATTACCAGTCTCCTGGAGATCGAATCGCCAGTTTTTCCGAAAAACCCGCCTGAATTCACATTTCGCTGCAATGCCAGCTCCTATCCACATATTTCTTACACGGATTCAAATGGTCGTTCGGACCGTTTCCGGGCGTCCTTACCCATTGTGGTTCTGCAGCCTCGCAGACGTCATGATTCACTTTTGAAACATTTTTTTGAAGTTCCCGGATCAATCGCATAGTGCAGGGCAGGGCGTTCACGCCGGGCGCGGGTTTCCGCCGCATGGCATAGGAATCGCTAAGGTAGGCCAATTACAAGCGTATCGGTGAAGCGGCCCCTCGAGAGGGACGACATACCGAACGCAATATTCAATGGCCAATTCGGGAACTGCGATGATCCAACTACGAGGCGATGTCCGCGAGAATCACTTGCTCGCTGCTTTACCCACGGATGAATGGCAAAAGTTTGCCAATCAGCTCGAAATCGTGCGCCTGCAACGCGGACAGGTCCTTTCGGATCACGGCGAAAAGATCACTCACCTCTATTTCCCAACGACGGCCATCGTGTCCCTGATGTATACGATGGAAAACGGCGGATCGGTCGAGATCGCGGCGGTCGGCAACGAAGGTGTAGTCGGAGTGCCAGTGCTTACTGGCGGCGAAACGATGCCCAGCCGTGCGCAAGTGCATAGCGCGGGCTTCGGCTATCGGATCAGCGCCATCGCTTTCAAGCAGCAATTCCAGCAGTCGCCGTTCATGCATCGGCTGATGTTGTTGTATATGCAAGCGCTTATGACACAGATCGCGCAGACCGCCGCCTGCAACCGCCACCACGCGCTCCAGCGCCAACTCTGCCGCTGGCTGCTGCTGACGGTGGACCGCCTCTCGACCAACGAACTCACAGTCACGCAAGAAACGATTGCCAATATGCTCGGGGTACGCCGAGAAGGTGTGACCGAGGCCGCTGGCAAGCTTCAGGAAGCCGGTCTGATCCATCACAGCCGCGGTCACATCACGGTACTTGATCGTCCTGGACTCGAAGAAAAGGCATGTGAATGCTACGGCATCGTCAAGCGGGAATTCGACCGCCTGCTGCCGCGTTACGCACGCCCTCAATACATGAACTGAAGCCTTCTCGGGGCCATACGGTCGCATGCCGCCTAAAGTCGCGCGACCTCTGACAAGGAAACTTCATGTTTGGACTTATCGCACGCGTGAGCGACGTGCTGATCGTCGCATTCTCCGCGATCTTCGTCCATTGGCTGCGTTTCGGCTATCACGTCGAGTCGGCCTGGAGCGATGCTGACACCCTTCTGATCGCGTTCGACTGTGCCCTCGTGCTGCTGATCTTCCCCGCGTTCGGGGTCTATCAGTCGTGGCGCGGCAAGCCGCTGTCCGGCCTCGCCTGGCGTGTGGCCGGTGCGTGGCTCGCGGCGAGTTGCATCGCGCTGATGCTGATCTTTTCGCTGCACCGCTCCGATGTCGTCTCGCGCCTGTGGTTCGGCGGCACGACCCTGCTCGCGCTCGCCTTGCTGGTCTTCGTGAAAGTCACGGTCCATCTGGTGCTCCGGCGCGTGCGCCGCAGCGGCCTGAACCAGAAGCGCGTGGTGGTGGTCGGCGCCGAAAGCCACAGCCGTTCGATTCTGAATCATTTGCGTGCTCAGTCCCAGGCAGGATTCCAGCCGGCGATGGTCTATGAGCCGGAAGACGACGAAACGCTGACCGACCTGCCGCGCAGCGATACACAGACGATCGACGGCGTACCTGTGCTGCGCGAGTTTTCTCGCCTGGTGAGCAAGGTCCGCGAAGCGCGCATCGGCGAGATCTGGCTGGCAGTGCCGCTTTCAAACGAACGTTTGCTACTGCGTTTCATGCACGAGTTTCGTAACGACTTCGTGAACTTGCGTTTCATGCCGGACACACGCAGCCTGTCGCTGTACAACCATTCACTGGTCGATATCCTGGGCATCCCGACGATCAACCTCGCGGCCGCGCCGGTGACCGAACTCGAGATGTGGCCCAAGCGTGTGTTCGACAGCCTGTTCGCGTTCGGCGTATTGCTGCTGCTTACCCCCGTGTTGCTCGCGATCGCGATCGCGGTCAAATGCTCATCGCCGGGCCCGGTGTTGTTCCGCCAGCGGCGCAAGGGTATCGACGGTCATCAGTTCGAGATCTTCAAGTTCCGTACGATGCGCGTGCATGAGGAAGCGCCGGGCCAGCTCACCCAGGCCGGCCGCCAAGACAAGCGCATCACGCGCGTCGGTGCTTTCCTGCGCCGCACGAGCCTCGACGAATTGCCGCAGTTCTTCAACGTGCTGCTCGGCCAGATGTCGGTTGTCGGACCGCGGCCCCATGCGCTCGAGCACGACGATCTCTACAAGAATCTGGTCGACGGGTATATGTTCCGCTACCGGATCAAACCCGGCATCACCGGCTGGGCGCAGGTCAATGGCTATCGTGGCGAAACGACGCGTGTCGAGAAGATGGAAGCGCGGGTGAAGTTCGATTTGTTCTATATCCAGTACTGGTCGTTCTGGTTCGACATCAAGATTGTGCTGATCACCCTGCTCAAAGGCTTCACGGGCAGCAACGCCTACTGATGATCGCGCCGGGAGCGGGTTTTACCCCGTCCCGTGTCATTTCTGTCCCGGAATCCCCAGAGTTTGCGTACGAGACCGAACCGACGCAGTGGGTAGTTCGCGCCATTGTGTACGGCATATGCGCACTAGGAAAAGAGAAAGTCGATGAAAACCTCGGTTCTGGTACCGACCTTTCGCCGTCCGGACGATCTCGAACGGTGTCTGGCGGCGCTCGCTGCGCAGTCTCATCCCGCTGACGAAGTGGTGGTGATCGCACGCCGCGAAGACGCGCCGACATGCGCGGTACTCGATCGCTGGCTTGGGGTACGCGCCGTGAACGGCCTGCGCGTGGCATGGGTCGGCGAGCCCGGCCAGGTCGCGGCGAATAATTGCGGGCTGCGCGAAGCAAGCCACGAGCTGATCCTGATCACGGACGACGATGCCGCGCCGCATCGCGACTGGGTCGAACGCATCCGCGCGCATTTCATGGATGATATGCAACTCGGCGGCGTCGGCGGCCGCGATTTCATCCACGAACGCGGCACGGTGCTTGCTGGAGAGGTGCGCGAGGTGGGCCTCCTGAGCTGGTATGGGCGCGTCGTGGGCAACCACCATCTCGGCAGTGGCGCGCCGCGCGAAGTCTCGATCCTCAAGGGCGTAAACATGGCTTGGCGGCGCAATGCGATCGAGGGGCTGCGTTTCGATACACGTCTGCTCGGCAGCGGCGCCCAGGTTCACAACGACCTGGCGTTCTCGCTCGCGGTACGGCGGCGCGGATGGAAGCTGGTGTACGACCCGGCGGTGCAGGTCGACCATTTTCCAGCGGTACGCGGCGATGACGACCAGCGGTTCGTGCTCAACGAAGCCGCCTATTTCAACGCGTCGTTCAATTTGCGGTTCACGCTTTGCGAGCATCTTTCGCCGGCGGGCCGCATCGCGTTCATGGTGTATTCGCTCGCGCTCGGTAACCGCGCCGACCCCGGTGTGCTACGCGCGACGCTGCTTGCGCTGAGCGGCGCGGGCTGGCGCGAGCCCTTCCTCAAAATGAGAATCGGCGCGCGCGCGATGCGCGCGGCCTGCCGCACGCCGGATCGCCGGCGGGGGCCGGCGCAAAGCACGGCCTGAACGACCGTGATGCAAAAGGCGGCAGTGAAAGACAGGCAGGCGCAATCGGCGCGAACAGAGCAGTGAAGCTGACGGCGCCTGAGGAACGGGTGGAAACGGCTTGCGCAACGCGCGGCACCGGAGTTCGCGGTATGGGAGGCAGGCAGGTCGATAAAGAGGGCACGCAGTCGACTTTCCACTTATACAACCATAAAGTTCAGGGCGGGCAGACTATGTTGATCAGAACAACCGTTGCGGTAACGTGCCTGGCCACTCTGCTGGCCGCCTGCGCGCCGGGTCCGTGGCTCGACAAGGCACGGCTCCAGGATGACCTCGACGCAAGGCCGACGACCGAGGTCTATCCGGTCCAGCAGATCACGGCCGACGTGATCATGCAGCAGGTCCGCAAGGTCGCGGTCGAACAGGCGAGCAGCCTGCCGAGCGACATGACCAAGTGGGACTACAAGATCGGCACGGACGACATCCTCGGCGTGACGGTCTGGGACCACCCCGAACTGTCTTCAACCTCGCCAACCTCGGTTCCCGAGAGCGTCGTCGGCGCACCGCCGCTGCCGACCTCGAATATCGTGCCGGCCGACAGCAATGGCCATCGCGTCGGTTCCGACGGTGCGATTTTCTTCCCGACACTTGGCCGCGTGAAGGTCGAGGGCATGTCGATCGAGACCGTGCGCGAGAAATTCGTCAAGCTGCTCGGCAAGAACATCCGAGATCCGCAGGTCGATGTCCGCGTGCTCGCCTACCGGAGCCAGCGTGTGCAGATGACCGGCGAGGTCAAGAATCCGGGCACCATGTCGGTCACCGATGTGCCGCTGACGCTTGTCGACGCGATCGCGCGGGCGGGTGGCGAAACGACCAATGCCGATCTTTCGCGCCTGCACCTGACGCGCGACGGCAAGACCATGACGATCGACGCCCAGTCCATCCTCGAGCACGGCCGCATGAAAGAGAACGTGCTGCTCAAGGCCGGCGATGTGGTCAACGTACCTGACCGCAGCGACGCACGTGTGTTCGTGCTCGGCGAAGTCACCAAGCCACAGACCGTGCAGATCGCCCGCGCGGGTCTCACGCTTGCCGATGCGCTGGCGAGCGTCAACAGCATCGACGTGCGCGCGGCCGATCCGCGCCAGATCTACGTGATCCGCGGTGCCGCCGAGAATCTCCAGAAACCGACGGTCTATCGTCTCGACATGACGCAGATCGACGCCCTGTTGCTGCAGACGCAGTTCGCGCTGCAGCCGCTCGACGTCGTTTATGTCGGCACGTCGAGTGCGGTGCGTTTCAACCGGGTACTCGAGCAGATTACGCCGTCACTGGCCACGCTCTTCTATACGAAGGCGCTGGTTTTCCCGGGCAACTACTGAGCCGTTTGTAGTCTGAGTATTCGGCTCGATGTGGCGCATGGCGTATTGCGTAACGACGACAGCGGCCCCCGCGCGCGACGAGGCGCGCGGGCTGCGCGAGCCGATGCAGTAGATGAAACAGAGGTGATGAACGTGAACAGGCCCTATCTTTTGCACGCACCGCCGTCAAGCGTCCCGCCCCAGGCGCCGCCTCAGTACGCACATTTCGCGACCCAGCGTGATGACGATGACGAATTCGTGCTCGGCGACCTCTTCGGCATCCTGCGCCGCCAGGTCTGGTGGATTCTTGCGATTACGCTCGTCATTACGCTGCTTGCGACCCTCTTTGCAATCCTGCAGACGAAGATCTATTCGGCCGACGCCTTGTTGCAAGTCGAACCGGCCGCGCAGAACATGGTCGGCCTGACCAACCCGACGGGCCAGGCCACCCCCACCCAACCGCTCACCACCGATGCGCAGATCGAGTTGCTCAAGAGCCGCTCGGTGCTCGGCCAGGTTGTCAATCAATTCCAGCTCAACTTCGGCGCATGGCCGGATTCGCCGCCGCTGATCGGCACGATCACGGACAAGCTCTACCGCGGCACGGGACTCGCGCGGCCTTGGTTCGGGCTCAATCAATACGCCTGGGGTGGCGAAGAAATCCATGTCGATTCGATCGACGTACCGCGTGCGCTCGAGGGCGCGCTGCTCAAACTCAAGGCGCTGCCAGGCGAGCGCTACGAACTCTCTGATCCGTCCGGCCGTGTGTTGCTCGACGGTGCCGTCGGCCAGTTCGAACACGGCAACGGGGTGTCGCTGCACGTGAGCACGCTCGTCGGGCGGCCCGGCACGTATTTCACCGTGGTCAAGCAGAACGAGCTCACCGCGGTCACCGGGCTCGCCGACAGCCTGCGCGTCGTCGAACGCGGCAAGGACACCGGTGTGCTGCAGATCTCGCTCGACGGCGCCGACCCGCAGCAGATCACCGACATCATCAATGCGGCGACCGCCTCGTTCGTCGCCGAGCATCTGTCGCGCAAACAGGAAGAGTCGAGTCGCATGCTGACGTTCCTGAACGGCGAAGTGCCGAAGTTCAAGGCCGATCTCGAGAAGGCCGAGGCGGCGCTCGCGGAATACCGTGCAGAGTCCGGATCGATGGCGCCGACGAACGAGGCGCAGACCTACCTCGCAGGCGGTATCCAGTACGAGCAGCAGATGTCCCAGCTGCGCCTGCAACGCACGCAGCTGCTTCAGCGTTTCACCGAGAATTCCGACGTCGTGCGTTCGATCGACACCCAGCTTGCCCAGCTCGGTGGAGAAAAGGCACGTCTCGATGCCCGCTTCAATGGCATGCCGGCCGATCAGCGGGCGGCCGTCGCGCTCGAACGCAATGCGAAGGTCGCCGAGGAAGTCTACGTCCAGCTCGTGAACAAGACGCAGGAGCTCTCGGTCAACCGCGCGGGCACGATCGGCAATGTGCACGTCGTCGACGAGGCCCTGCGCCCGTCGGTGCCGATCAAGCCGAATCGCGCGCTGATCATCAGCGGCGCGGTCATGTTCGGGCTGATCGTCGGCTGCCTGTTCGCCTTTGTCCGTCAGAACTTTTTCAGCGGTGTCGACGATCCTGATCAGGTCGAGCGCAGCCTGCATCTGCCCATCTTCGGCTCGATCTCGTACAGCGTCGAGCAGGCTCGTTTTGACGGCGCGAGTGCGTTGCCGCGCACCCCGCCGCGGCCGCTGCTGACCAATGGCACGCCGCGCTTCAATGTGCGCGGCATGGTGGTGCGTGAGGCCGATGATCGCACGCGCGATGGCATCGGCCTACCGCTGCTGACCCGTCAGTTCCCGCATGACATGACCGTCGAGGCCCTGCGCAATTTCCGCACGGCGCTTCAGTTCGGCCTCGCCGATGCGCCAAACCGCGTGGTCGCGCTGACCGGGCCCGGGCCATCGGTCGGCAAGAGCTTCCTGGCCGTCAACCTCGCGGTGCTGATGGCCGAAGCCGGCAAGCGCGTGCTGCTCGTCGATGCTGATCTGCGCCGCGGTCACCTTGGCGACTACTTCGGCCGCCGCGGCGGCCGGGGTCTCTCCGAACTGCTGTCCGGACAAATCGATCCGCACGAGGCGCTCGTGACGACCGGCATGCAAAACCTGCACTTCATCGGCAGCGGCGCGCATCCGCCGAACCCGTCCGAACTGCTGATGACGCCGCGGCTGCGGCAGTGCCTCGAAGAACTCGAGACCGACTACGACATCATCCTGATCGATACGCCGCCGGTACTCGCCGTGACCGATGCGTCGCTGATCGCGCACATCGCGGGCATGACCGTCATGGTGCTGCGTTCGGGCGCGCATACCGAACGCGAGATCGCCGAGTCACTCAAGCGCCTCGACCGCGCGGGCGCACGCGTGCTCGGCGGTGTGTTCAATGCGGTACCGGGCAATCGCGGCCAGCATGGCTATGAATACGCGTACACCTATCAATACCACGCGGGACCGAGATGATGCGGGTGCATGACCCGGCTCGCGCGCGTTATGCCGGCTCTGGCACGCTTTCGGTCCAGCACGAGATCGAGGCGCAGTCCACTCATGTGACACCACACGACGCATGGGGCCGCCGCTTTCCGGGTGCGCTGCTCGCGCAGCGGGCGTGGGCGCCGCAGCACGTCGAGGAACCCCGGCGGCTGCGCGGCTGGCGCGTAGTGGTCGCCAGTCCGGCTTTCCCCGCTGCACTCCTGTTCGGCGTGACGCTGTTGCTGATCGCCGCACACCAGGGCCGCCTGCTCCAGCTGTTCTATCCAATCGCCTCGCTGCTCGTCGGCGTCCTGCTCTACCGGACTCATCCCGTGCACTGGCTCGCCTTCGTCTGCTGGCTCATGTTCCTGTCGCCGGAGGTGCGCCGTCTGGCCGACTACTTCAACGGCACGTTCACCCAGTCCAGCCCGATCATCGTGGCGCCGCTGATGGTCGCGGCGCTGAGCTGCCTCGGCGTGCTTCGCTACCATCGCGTGCTCGCCCAGCGCCGCGCGATGCCCCTGATGCTGGCGATCCTGGGTGTGCTTTACGGTTACGCGGTTGGCGTGGTGCGAGCCGGCCCACTGCCTGCCACGTACGCGATGACGCAGTGGTTGCTACCGCCGCTCATCGGCTTCCACCTGCTGATTCACTGGTGGCGCTATGGCGAGTTCCGGCGCGTATTGATGAGGACTTTCAAATTCGGTGCGCTGGTGATGGGCACCTACGGCGTCATCGAGTTCGTGGTGATGCCTCCATGGGATGTGTTCTGGCTCATCAGTTCGCAGATGAAGTCCGAGGGCGACCCGGTGCCATTCGGCATCCGCGTGGCAAGCACGATGAATTCGAGCGGACCTTATGCAGTCACGGCGATGGTCTGCCTGCTGTTCCTGATGGCCGACAGCGGCAAGCTTCGCGCGATCGCTGCCTGTGCGGTGCTGACCAGTCTGTTGCTGACGTCGGTACGGACTGCCTGGGGCGGTCTGGTGATCGGCCTGATGTTCCCACTCCTCGGCCTGAAGCTGCGCATGCGCGTGCGCCTGATCGGTAGCGCGCTGGCACTCGCCGTGCTGACCTTGCCGCTGATGTCGATCGACAAGATCGCCGAACCGGTGCTCAAGCGCGTTCAGTCGATCGGAGACTTGGGAAACGACAGCAGCTTCGCCGATCGCAGCGCGTTCTATGCGAACTTCCTCGATACGGCGTTGACCGATATCGCGGGTCAGGGGCTTGGCTCGACCGGTGCGGCGACCAAACTCGATTCGGGTCCGCGGGGCAGTCAAATGAGCGTGTTCGATAGCGGCCTCATGGAAATTCCGTTCGTGCTCGGCTGGCCGGGCTCGCTGCTGTTCAGCGGCGGTGTACTCTGGCTCCTCGCGCGTGCGTTCGTCTGCGCCTGCCGGATCCGCAAGGACCGCATGGCCTCTTCCGGTGTCGGCATCGGCATCGGGCTGCTCGCCATGCTGATCTCCGCGAATATGCTGACGGGCCTGACGGGCATGTTCTTTTATATCAGCGTGATCCTGCCCGTGATCGGCCGACGCGCGATCCGGCAAGGCCTGGCGGCTCCAGTGGAGTCCAAATGATAATCGCGATTGTCACGCATGCCGTTGCGCGCAATGACGGCCAGGGGCGAGTCAATCTCGAGATCGTCGAGGCCGCGCTCGCCGCGGGCTACGACATCACACTCGTTGCCTCGCGCGTCGAACCCGCGCTGCTCGATAATCCGCGCGTGCGCTGGATCGAGATACCGGTCGGCCGTCTGCCGACGCGTCTGCTCCAGTACCAGAGCTTCGCGGTGCGCGCCGGCCGGTGGCTCGCGCGCCATCGCCGCGAGTTCGACATCGTTCATCTGAACGGCTTTATCGCGTGGGCGAGGGGCGATGTGAACACGGTTCATTTCGTCCACCAGGGTTTCCTGCGCAGCGGCTTCTATCCATTCAAGCTGTTCGGCTCGATGAGCCAGGCCTATCAGGTCATGTTCAACCACTTGAATGCGCAGCTCGAACGCTGGGCATTCCGGCATACGCGCGTGGTCGTGCCCGTCTCGCACAAGGTTGCAAGCGAAGTCGCCGCGCATGGCATCGACACCGAGGCGATGCATGTGATTCACAACGGTGTCGACACAGGCGAATTCCGGCCTGGCGAGTCGGAACGCGCGCGTTTTGCGTTGCCCGTCGATGTGTTCATGCTGCTGTTCGCCGGCGACTTGCGCGTGAGCCGCAAGAATCTCGATACGGTGCTCGATGCGCTCGAACGCCTGCCCGCGAACGTTCATGTCGCGGTCGCGGCCGATATCTCGGGTGAGAACCCGTACGCGGCGACGGTTGCCGAACGCGGGCTGGTGTCGCGCGTGCATTTTCTCGGGATGATCAAGACGATGCCTGTCGTGATGCGGTCGGTCGATGCGTTTGTCTTCCCGTCTCGCTACGAGGCGATGAGCCTCGTCCTGCTCGAAGCGCTGTCCTCCGGCTTGCCGGTCGTGACAGCGAAATCGGCGGGCGGCGCCGAGGTGATCGATCCGTCGTGCGGCGTCGTCCTCGACGATCCGAATGATGCGGCGGGCCTGGCGGCCGCGATCGAACACCTCGTGGCCGAACCTGCGCGAACCCGCGCAATGGGTGAGGCCGCGCGACGCATCGCGCTGACCCTCGGTTGGGATTCCATGGGCGAACGATACCTTGCGCTGTATCGACGCCTTGCCGCCAGACCTGACTATCGGACGTTGCCGGGCGATGCCAAGGTGACGCAACGAAATACGGGATCGATCTGATGAAAGAGCAACGTATCACGACATTGCAGTTGGGCTTGCACTGGTTTGCGGAGCGGCCGGGCGGCCTCGACCGGATCTACCAGAACCTGATCGACGCGCTGCCGGCCGTGGGGGTCGATGTGCATGGCCTTGTCGCGGGCAGTTCGCGGGTCGAGGCGGCCTCGAACGGTGTCGTGCGCGCGTTCGCGCCGCCCGAAGCGTCGCTGCTGACCCGGCTGCGCAGCGTGCGTCGCGAAGTCCGGCGTTCGCTGAAGGAAACGGATCCCGATCTGGTCGTCTCGCATTTCGCGCTCTATGGAGCGCCGGGCCTCGACCTGTACAAGGGGCGGCCGCTTGTCTCGCATTTCCAAGGCCCGTGGTCGGCGGAGACAGAGGTCGAGCGGGGCAGTGCGGGTTCGAGCTTCAGCGCGCTCGCGAAGACGGTGCTCGAGGGTGCCGTGTATCGGCGCTCGACGCGGATCATCGTGCTCTCGAGTGCGTTTCGCGATGTGCTGCAGGCGCGTTTCGGCATTCCGGACGAAGTGATTCGCTTGATTCCGGGCTGTGTCGACGTCTCCCGCTTCGAGATCAGGGCAACGCGCGATGCGGCGCGTGCGGTATTCGATCTGCCGACGGACCGGCCGATCGTCGTGACGGTCCGGCGGCTTGCACGGCGCATGGGGATCGAGGATCTGATCGACAGCTTTCGTCAGGTCCGGCATACGGTACCCGACGCAATGCTGGTGATCGTCGGCGGCGGCGCGCTTTCCGGCGCGTTGCACAAGCGTATCGACGATCTTGGCTTAGGCGATCATGTGAAGCTGCTTGGGCGTATCGAGGATGACAAGCTGCCGCTCGTCTATCGCGCGGCGGATCTCTCGATCGTACCGACCGTTGCGCTCGAAGGGTTCGGACTGACGACCATCGAATCGCTCGCAACCGGTACGCCCGTGCTCGTGACGCCGGTTGGCGGGCTGCCCGAAGCGGTTTGCGGCCTGTCACCCGATCTCGTGTTGCCGAATTTCGGTGCGAACGCATTGGCGGCCGGCATCATCGACGCATTGCGCGGGCATTTGCGCTTGCCTTCGGCGGAGGCTTGCCACGCGTATGCCCGCAGCGGATTCGATATATCCGTCAAGGCAGCGAGTACCGCGAAGGTGTATCGCGAGGCGGTGCGCGTGTTCGGCGAGCGTTTGCCGGGCGTGCGTACGCGGACGAAGCCGGATGAGGCCGAGATCGTACGGCGGGATATTGCGAGAAGGACGCGCTAGCGCCTCAGTGTCTGCTCGAAAAGTAGGTAGCAAAAAGCACAATGCCCGGCAAGAGCGGTGCATGAGTGTATCTAGCGAAGCATCTTTTGGATTCAGCCCGGCACGTTGGCCGTGCTTTTGTGTTCGACAGCCATCACCGGTTCGGGCATGCCGAATTCCTCGCGTTCGATCTGCATCCGGCGGCTGGCGATCTTCTCGCCGACAAAGGCCTTGAATGCGGCGCGAAACGCGCTTGGCGAATAACGCTCTGCCTGTGCTCGGCAATCGGCCGGCAGGAAGCGAGGCGTGTCGCCAAGCTGCACGGCTTCAAAGCGCTGCACGGCATCGACGATCGACTCGACGGTCTGCTCTTCGAAGAACAGACCCGTCGGCCGCACCGCGCCGCTGCGGACCGTCTCGAGTGCACCGCCCATGCCATAGGCGATCACCGGCGTGCCGCAGGCTTGCGCCTCGAGCGGCGCGATGCCGAAGTCCTCCTTCGCAGCGAACAGGAACGCGCGTGCGCGCTGCAGATGATCACGGAGGACTTCGAAAGGCTGGTAGCCGAGCAAGGTCACGTTCGGCGTTGCAAGGGCGCGGATGCGTGGCATCTCCGGACCGTCCCCGATCAGGATCAGGCGCTTGTCGGGCATCGTCGCGAAGGCTTGCACAAGCAGGTCTATCCGCTTGTACGGAACCATGCGCGACGCCGTCAGGTAAAACGATTCCTTGTCGTTGCACAGTGTGAATCCTTCGAAGTCGACCGACGGCGGAATCACGGTCGCGGTGCGACGATAGATCTTGTTGATGCGGCGCGCGATGAAATGCGAATTGCAGAGAAAGTGGTCGACACCGTTGCCGGTGCGTGCATCCCAGTTGCGCATGTAATGCAGGATTGCACGCGCGATCCATGCCTTGGGTCCGTGCAGGAGATTCGCTTCGCGCAGATACTGATGCTGAAGATCCCACGCATAGCGGATCGGCGAATGCACATAGCTGATATGCAGCTGGTCGGGTCCCGTGAGCACGCCCTTGGCGACCGCATGCGAGCTCGAGATGATGAGATCGTACGACGACAGGTCGAGCTGCTCGATCGCGAGCGGCATCAGCGGCAGGTAGCCGCGATAGCGTGTCTTGGCGAAGGGCAGGCGCTGGATGAACGTCGTCTTCGCCGTCTTGCCGCGCACGAAGCCCCGGTCGCCAAGGAAGTCCACGACACTGAACAGATCCGCATCGGGATAGCAGGTGAGGATCTGCTCGAGCACGCGCTCCGCGCCCGCATAGGTGACCAGCCAGTCATGAACGATTGCAATTTTCAAAGGGGCGACTCCCTTGGCGCCGCGGGGGCGGTACCTGCGCGTTCCTGCAGAGAAGGGCTCAGGCGAAGCAGCGGTTGCGTCGAAGTCATCCGCAGGCCGGAGTGTCGGGTGGGGGGGGCTTCGACAAAGGCTTGTCAAACACGAGCCGGAAATTACAAGTCGTAAGACGCTTGGTTACACATCCATGGCAGACCTGTCGCCTCAAAGCTCTGTGTGACACGTCCGTGGCAACACGCCATCCTGATCCAGACCCGATGCTAGTCGTTCACACCCTCGGACTCGGTTCGCAGCCGCACAGAACGTGGGCCGGCAGCCATTCGATAATGTTCAATCGCCCGTGCATGCATTCTGATGAGGTTTCCCCTGCTTGACGCTCCCGCTCGATGCCGACATGTCTGGCCGCGCCTTCGCGTGATGCTGGTCGCAGCCGTCGCATTCTCGGTATTGACCGCTGATGGTGCGAGCGTGCTCAACTACCGGACCACCTGGATCGGCAATACCTATGGGGGTGCGGCAGATAGTGGCGGCAATCGTCAGTGGGTGCCGATCGCTGTCGAGGCAATTACGGCCACGCCCGATGGCACGCTGCCGAGCAATACGCCATGGGATGAGGGCGGCGGCGAGCTTGCCGCCTGGCGTAACGGCCGTGCAATCTACGGCTGGGCGACGCATGGCTGGGGCAATTCCGGCGGCGACGCGATCGCCGTGAACGACAAATATGTCTATGCGGGCATGAGCATCGGCAATGAAGGTGGAGGGCTGGTCGGCCGCGGCGACTATCCCGACAAGGGGCGTCAATGGTTCGGCGTGACGCGCCGACGCCGCAGCGACATCGCAGCAGGTGCGCCGTTTGCTGGCGGACGCGGCAATCTGACGACCCCGACCCAACGCAGCTTCCTGCTCGTTGGGGATGTCGGGGAGAAGGACGATGCTTCGATTCGAGGACTCGCGGTCAACGAGCGCACACTTTATGTGGCCGATCAGTTCGGCCATCAGATCCGCAGCTATGACGCGATGACCATGCGGCCTGGCCCGAGCTGGGCGGTCGAAGGGCCCGGGGCGCTGGCGCTTGCACCCGACGGCAGCTTGTGGGCGATCGTCGACTTTCAGTCCGCGAAGCCGCGTCTCGCTCATTTCTCCGCGACCGGTGCGCTATTGCCCGACACGGTGACGCTGCCCGCGGATACGGTTGCCGTGTCGCTTGCATTCGATTCGCGGAATCGCCTGCTCGTGGCCGACAACGGACCGCGCCAGCAGATACTGATCTTCGCTCCGGGTAGTGGAGGGGCGAGCGGCTTGCACGCAGACGGCACACTCGGCGAGGAGGGGGGCATCTACGGCGACGCGTCGCGTGGGCCGGCTGCGTCCGGAGCGGCCGGTACCGACCTTGCGCCGCGTGCATCGGAATCATCAAGTACACCGAAGTCAACGAGTGCATCGAAGTCAACGAGCGAACCGAAGTCAACAAGCGAACCGAAGTCAGCGAGCACACCGAACGCTATTGACCCATTGCGAGGCACGCGGGGTCGATCGTTCCCACCCGGTACGCCCGGACCCTTGCGCTTCAACGGCCTGACCGGCGTCGCCGCGGATGCGCGCGGCAATATCTACGTCGCGATGAACGGCCGCGGTCCGCGGACGATCGGCAAGGACAACGGTGGCGTCGGTGATGGCGCGGTAATCGAGGGCTACGCACCCGATGGACGTCGACTGTTCCGCCTCGATGGCCTGTTGTTCGTCGACGGCGCCGATGTCGATCGCGGCAGCGTGTCGAAGGATGGCAACACGCTGTCCGTCTATACGGGCAACTGGCATTTCACGCTTGACCTGAGCAAATCGGCGCCGGGTAGCGAATGGCGTACGGCCGGCTTTACGGTCAACCGCTTCCGCTATCCGGACGATGCGATCTTTCACGCGAGCCGCAGCCAGCGTGGCATGCCGATGGTTCGTCGCATCGAGGGCAAGCCCTTCGTGTTTTTTACCGACATGTTCTCGGACATGCTCAAGATCTACCGTTTCGATCCCGCACGCGAGGGCGAAACAGCGATTCCGGCGGGGCTGATCGGTGCCCGCACGATCGCCTGGCCGCCCGAGCGACCGGACCGAGGCGAATGGATGTGGCGCGATGCCAACGGCAATGGCCGCGTCAACCGGAACGAAGTACAGGGCACCGGTGTGCCTGCCGACGATGCGACCTGCTGGTATGTCGACCTGCACGGCGACGTCTGGGAAGGTTTTATCGACCGCGGTGTGCGTCGCTACCGGGTACAGGGCCTCGATCGAATCGGCAATCCGCGCTACGACTATGCGCATGCCGAAACATTTCCGATGCCCGCGCCGTTCACCAGGATCCAGCGGATCGTCTACGTGCCCGAGACCGATACGATGTTCCTGAGCGGCTCGACCGCCGAATATCCCTGGAACAAGCTCGACTGGAACGAATCGGGCAAGGTGATCGCGCGCTACGACCAGTGGAGCACGAAACGGACTCTGCGTTTCCAGATCCGGGTCGACAGCTGGGGGACAAAAGCGGAGCCGGTCGAGGGAATCGCACAAGAAGGTGACTATCTGTTCGTTGTCGAACGGGCGACTGCCCAGGTTAGGGTCTACGATGCAAACCATGGTGGTCCGGTCGGCGCGATGCGCCCCGGACCCGAAGTCGGTGGCCACAGCGGCTATATCGACGTGCCGATGGCAATGACAGCCTATCGCCGAGCCAATGGCGAGTACCTCGTGTTCGTCGAGGAAGACTCCCTGGGCAAAGTCATCTTGTACCGCTGGACTCCCGGCGGCCCTCCACATTAGTCCCCCAAGGCACACTAGGCACGCGACTACATGGAAAAGGCGATACTCAAGAACGTCGCGATCAATTTTGCGGGACTCATCCTGCCGACGTTTATTTCGCTCGCGACCGTACCGACCTATATCCATTTACTGGGTGTCGAGCGGTACGGCGTTGTCGCGCTTGTCTGGACCGTCATCGGCTATTTCAGCGTGGTCGACTTCGGCATGAGCGTCGCCACCGAGAACCAGATTTCGAAAGCCTGCGCGAGCGGCGACACCGCGCTGCGCGGCCGTCTGTTCTGGAGCGCCTTCTGGCTGAACCTGCTGACCGGGGTGGTGGGCGGCGCTTTCGTACTCGCCGCAGGAGCGCTGTATGCGCATCTCGGCCATGCGGACACCCCGCTCAAGCTCGAAGTCATGCGCACGGTACCCTGGCTCGCGCTGGCCGTGCCGATTGCCAACGTCTCGTGGGTCTGCGCGGGCGCGATCAACGGTGCCGAACGCTTTGGCGTATTCAATACGAACCAGACCATCGGTACGTTCATGTTCCAGCTGTTGCCGATCGGTGCGGCCTTGCTGTTCGGCGCTGACTTGCCGACGGTGGTCGGCACCGCGGTGATCGCACGCCTGATCGCCGGGACGATGCTCGGCATCGCCGTGATCCGCATCCTGGATCTGCGCCGCGTGCTTCGGCCTGAATGGACCCTCGTCAAAAGCCTGCTCGGCTACGGCAGCTGGGTGATAGTCGGCGGCGCCGCGAACGGCATTGCCGACTCGCTCGACCGCGCGATGGTCGGCGCCATGCTTGGCGCGCGTTTTGTTACCTACTACACGGTGCCGCAGAACCTCGTGAGCAAACTCCAACTGCTCCAGGTCGCGCTGCACCGGACACTGTTTCCGCGTTTCTCCGCGCTCGAGCGGGAAGGCGCGGACAAGGTTGCGCGCGAAAGCCTCTCATTCATGAACGGCGTGCTCACGCCGCTTTGCGTTGCGGTCATGTTTCTGCTCGGGCCGTTCCTGCACATGTGGGTCGGCTCGGCGCTTGCCACGGCTTCGCTGCCGCTCGGTCGCATCCTGATCGTCGGAGTCTGGTTTGTCGGACAGGCCGCGCTTGCACGGATCCTGATCCAGGCACAGGGCCATCCGGCCTCGTCGACGCGCGTTTCACTCGCGACCCTGCCGCTCGTCGCTGGCGCCCTCTGGCTGGGTATTCATTTTTTCGGAATTTTCGGCGCTGCCGTCGTGGTCACCCTGCGCTCGGCGATCGAATACCTCGTGCTGTCGCGGATGGCAAAGATTCGCGCGCAGACCATGCTGTTCGAGACGGTGGTGCATCTCGGCTTCCTTCTGGTGTCGGTCGTGCTTGCTGAATCGTTTGCCGATCGCGTCGGCCTTGCCACAGTACTTTCGATGGGCGCGGCGCTGACACTGGCGAGCGCGGTCTGGTCGTGGCATTCGTCGCCCGGCGTCCGCATGCTCGCGCACCTCGGTCTCGAGCGTGTCGCGCCGACTCTGCTCAAATGGGCGGGTCAGACCAAGTGAAAATCCTCCACCTCGCGAACCACGCTGACACGATCGGCTCGGGCGCTGTCAACGCGATGGTCGATCTCGCCTGCGTGCAGGCCGACGAAGGTCATCACGTGGCCGTCGCTTCGAGCGGCGGACATTACGAGTCACTGCTCGCAGCGCACCGGGTTGTCCATATCCGGCTGGTTCAGCGCAAGAACGTGTTTGCGCTACCGGCCATGCTGGCGCGCTTCAGGACCGTGCTCGCGCGCGCGCAGCCCGAGATCGTGCACGCTCACATGCTCACGGGCGCCGTGGTGGCGCGGCTGGCCGCGATGGGGGGCGACTATGCATTGATCGTCACCGTGCAGGACGAATATCAGAAGTCGTCACGCGCAATGGGCGCTGGCGATGTGGTGGTCGTGATGAATCTCGAGGACATCGCACCCCTGATTCGCCGTGGCATACCGGCCGATCGGATCCGTGTGGTCGCAAGCGGCACAGCCGGCTCGCGGCGTTTCGCAGCGCCCCCGGCACCTGTCGTGCTCGAACATCCGAACGTCGTGACAGTCGCGGGACTCGTCGAACGTAAAGGCGCCTTCGAACTCATGCCGGCGTTTGCGTTGACGCTCGCCACGCATCCTGATGCCCATCTCTACCTGATCGGCGATGGATCGGATCGCGCCCGGCTCGAAGAGCTGGCCGCTTCACTGCGCATCGCCGGGCGTGTGCATTTCGAGGGCTTCGTGCCGGATCCGCGTGGGTATTTCGCCGAGGCCGATGTGTTCGCGCTTGCGGCGGCTCATGACGCATGGCCCGTGGTGCTCAACGAGGCGCGCGAGGCCGGCTGCGCAATCGTCGCGGTCCGCTCGGGCGGTTCGTTCGCGGCGCTCGATGGAGGCAAGGCCGGCCAGCTCGTCGCCCCGGACAATCCGGCCGCGCTGGCCGAGGCTCTGGTTTCGCTGCTCGACGATGCGGTGCTGCGAGAGACCTGGCGCCAGCGGGCGCGCGTCGGCATCGAACGGCTCAGCGTCGAGCGCATGCACCATGAATACCTCGACATTTATCGAGCATCGCTGGCCGCACGCGCGAGTCAGCGCGCGGACCCTTCATTCGAATCGTCGGGAAGATAGGAGCCTGCACGAATGCCAATCACGATGACACGTGCGCGAATCCTGTTTGTCGATCAAAGCGGCGAACTGGGTGGGGGCGAACTCGCATTGCTGCCCGTCGCGGTTCGGCACCGGGAGCGCAGTGCGGTCGTCCTGCTTCAGGACGGCCCCTTTCGCGAGAAACTCGAAGCCGCGGGCGTCACAGTCCATTTGCTTGCCGATGCGCGTGTGTCCAGCGTGCGCAAGACCGGTGCCGTGATCTTGGCGCTTCGCGCGAGCTTTCCGGTTCTCAGGCAGATCCGTGCGCTCGCAAGGCTCGCGCGCGGTTACGACCTGATCTATCTGAACACGCAGAAGGCCTTTGTACTCGGTACGCTAGCGAAGCTTTTCGTGCGCAGACCCGTGGTCTGGTTTCTCCACGACATCCTGAGCCGCGATCATTTCGGACCCTTTCAGTTGCACGTCGTACGCATGCTGACGCCGCTCGCAAACGTGACGATCGTCAACTCGGAGGCCGTCGCCGATGCGCTGCGGACGCTGACCGCGAGACACAACCTGCCGCTCGAACTCGCTTATAACGGCATCGACCCAGTACCTTTCGACTTGACCGTCAATACGCAACGCCGGGCCCTGCGCGCGGCGATCGGTGTACCGACGGATGCGTGGTGTGTCGGACAGTTCAGTCGGCTCGCACACTGGAAAGGCCAGCACGTGCTGCTCGAGGCGGTCGCGCAATTGCTGCTTGGCGAACACGGTGCACTCCAGCGGCGCGCGTTCGGCGGCGTGGGCGACCGCGGCAACCGATCGACGGAACGGCCGACCCGGCTGCCCGAGGTGCATGTCGTGCTGGTCGGCGCGGCGCTGTTCGGCGAGGATGCCTATGAGGCCGAGCTGCGCGAGTGGGTCGCGCGGCATGGATTGCAGTCTCGTGTGCATTTTGTGGGATTCCAGCACGACATCCCCGGCTGGATGGCGGCGATGGACGTGATCGTGCATGCCTCCGTCGCGCCCGAGCCGTTCGGACGAGTCGTGGTCGAGGGCATGCTCGCCGGCAAACCCGTGATCGCCGCGCGGGCGGGTGGCGTGACGGAGATCATCGACGACCATATGACGGGTTTGCTGACACCACCCGGCGATGCACCCGCGTTGAGCCGGGCGCTCGAGAACCTGCGCCGCGATCCGGAGATGGCACGCGAGCTCGCGCTGCAGGGCCGAGAAGTCGCGAGATCGCGCTTTAGCGAGACGGCTTATCTCGATGTGGTGGATACCGCGATCGGCCGTGCGCTCGAGAGCGCATCCGGGAAAGCGTCGGCCGTGCCTGAACAGGTTTGAGTTGAACCTAGGCGGATTGCTCGTCGGCTGCCGGCGGCGATTGAGCGTCGAACGCGGCAAGACGGGCTTCGCGTTTGCGGAGTTCGGCCAGCATATTGCAGAACAACGCCCCCTGTTCGATCGCATCGTCGAGGGCGACATGCGTGTGCGGATGCGGATCGAACCAGCTTGCGGGCAGGCGCGGCTTGATGCTCTTGCGATAGGGCAGCCCCGTCATCGCGAACGCGAGCGTCTTGATGTCGAGCGCCGACCACGAGAACGGGCAGCGCTGCGCAAAGCGCATCATGTACCAGAACATATACGTGAAATCGAATCCGGCCGGATAGGCGACGAACACCGGCTTGCCCGGCAGCTTTTCGACCCAGGCGACATAGGCCGGCAACGCCGTCTCGGGCGCCTGGAGATTGAGCCGGCAGGCCGCCCACGCGTCGGGCTGCGTCTTCCACCAGGCTTCCTGGATCGGATGGGCGCTCGCCCCGGGCAGCGTTTCGAGATTCGCGCTGAAGGTGGCGATCAACTGTTTGTCGGCCGTGTACGCGGCCGACGCGAAGCTCAGCATCGAGTGCGGACCCGGAATCGGGCCATCCGCTTCGACATCGGTGCTGACATAGATCTCGACACTCATCCGGATATCCACCGCCATGACAGGAGCCGGCAAGCCGCGCACGCGAGGATCGCGACGGGCCTGACAGCTCGGTATGCAAAGCGGCATTGTAGCGGCGCGGACCGAAAAGCTTCACGCGCGCACTGTCAGCACGTCGTCGATCAATCCATATTCCTTGGCCCCTGCCGCCGACATGAAGTTGTCGCGATCGGTGTCCAGTTCGATCTGCGCGACCGTTTTGCTCGTGCGTTCGGCCAGCATCGTGTTGAGGCGTTCGCGCAGAAACAGGACTTCGCGCGCCTGGATCTCGACATCCGCGGCGGGCCCCTGCGAGCCGCCTGATGGCTGATGAATCATGATCCGCGCATTCGGCAGCGCGAAGCGCTTGCCCTTATGCCCGGCCGCTAGCAGGAAGCTGCCCATGCTTGCGGCGAAACCCGTGCAGAGCGTCGAGACGTTCGGCTTGATGAACTGCATCGTGTCGTAGATTGCGAGCCCGTCGTAGACCGAGCCGCCCGGCGAGTTGATGTAGAGCGAGATATCCTTCTCGGGATTCTCCGATTCGAGGAATAGCAACTGGGCGACGATCACATTCGCCGTCTGCTCGGTGACCGGCCCGACCAGGAAGATGATGCGTTCGCGTAGCAGGCGAGAGTAGATGTCATAGGCTCGCTCGCCGCGACCCGATTGCTCGATGACGGTGGGAATGAGGCCGAGGTTGTCTGGCGATGATAAACGGGGTGCGGTGTCCGACCCGTATGGGAAGGGATAGGCGGGTGAGTGCAGGGTGGGTCGCATGGGTGTCTCGTATGGGCGTTTCGTGTCGAGCGTTGCTTGGGATCACGTTGTCTTTCGTGAACCTGCGAGCTTGACGAACGAAGACGCTCTGGCGTGACATTTGGAACGGCGAGTCGACGTTCCAGCATTGGGCTATGCCAGCCGGACGCCGTATCCGCATGAATGTCAAGGCCTGAAAGAATCTGGCACAAACTGTCACACCTGGCCGTTTTGGTTCGTCTACTGTGAAATCAATGGTCCCGGAGAGCACCTATGTCGGAAGGACTTAACAACAAGACGGTCGCCAAAGGTGGCGAGGCTCATAGCAACAAGGAAGGTGCAACTGACGGTGGCGAGGACGGTGGCGTTGAAGCCAACCTTGATGACACGAAGCAGGCAGCGTTTGAAGATTCGAGACGGCGCCTGCTGTCGATCGCATACCGAATGCTGGGCAGCCGGGCCGAAGCTGAAGATGTCGTGCAGGAAACGTATCTGAAGTGGCACGCGGCCGATCTGTCCGAGGTTCGAATACCGGCTGCGTGGCTGACGACCGTGGCCACGCGTTTGTCGATCGATCGCTTGCGACGCCTCCAGCTCGAAAGTGTAGGTCAGGCTGCAACATTTTGGCCGGAGCCCTGGCTGGAGGAATTTGCGCCCTCGGCCGAGGCAGTTGTATCGCGGACGTCCGAGCTTTCATACGGCCTGCTGTTGTTGCTTGAACGGTTATCGCCCGAGGAGCGCGCAGCACTTGTCTTGCATGAGGCGTTTGACTGCGGGTATTCCGAAATCGGCCTCGTGCTTGCGAAGACCGCCCCGGGATGTCGGCAGATTGTCCATCGCGCGAAAGCGCGCCTGCGCGGCATCGATGCGGGACGACAGCCTCGGTCGGGTCGGGCGGATGTCCCGCAACATCTCCTCGAACGCCTGCGTGATGCGATCGAAAGCCAGGACAAGGAGGCTTTCATCGGGCTCATGGCCGAGGACGCGCAGGTGGTGATGGCCTTGCCGGATGAGCATGTGGCGGCCGGGGCCTGCATCAGGCTCATGGCCAAGGATGCGCAAGCGGTGATGGCCTTGCCGGATGAGCATACGGCGGACGAGTTCGGCATCCGCACCTCATGTGCGATGCTTGCCGACCGCCTCGCCGCAGCGAGCGACCGCAACTTAGGGGCCGAATTGATGGCATTCAACGGCCGTTGTGGCATTGCCCTCATCCACGAGTGCGAGATCGTCGCGATCCTCTATGTCGAGGCGCGTGGCGACTGGATCGGCCGCTGCTACCTGACGGGAATGCCCGCGCATTTGCGTGCCGTCAACCGGCGGTTCGATCCTCGGGCAGCAATTTCCCGAGCGTTTCGAGCGGGGGCCGGTGTACTCGAAGCGTGCTGAGGTGGAAGCGATTCATCGACCGTTGAGCAGGACATGCTCGAAACTGTTACCGGCTGCGGCAATTTTGCGTACGCAGCACGTTTTTTGTTATTGGGTATAATGGCGTCTCACTTGCACACTAATTGAGCAAGTCTGCTGGGCCCAACAGTCGACCATAGGTCGCATGTTCGGGGCGGCCCTTCAAAAGCCTTATGGCTTTTCAAAATTTTGTCGTGTCACGCGGGACTCAGAATCCTCGGGCAAGGCAATACCAAGCATCGATTTTCGATGTAACACGTTCCTTCCGGGCGGCCCAATTGCCGCGTTCGCCAAAGAACAACCGGTCGGAGCCTAAAAGTTGTCGCATCTTCGGTCGCCGTGTGGTGACCAGGACTGCTCGGTCGTGCGTGCCCCATTGCGGTACGGCGATGTCAGGCGACAACGTATGGGTGTCTGGTTGTGCCGCTAGGAGAGTGGCTGCCAGACGTGAAATTAATTAGGCAAAGCTCGGCCGGAAGGCCGTCGACGATTGTCGGTGAGTGCTCTACAGGCACCTTGAAGCACGGCGTGAGCCGGGCCGGGGTCACCGTTTTCGTGCGCCTTTGAGTCCCTGCGAACGACGTTGCTGTTGCAGAGGCTCGCCTATCGTTGATTGACACGTCTATGAAGCTTCACTTCAAGCATCGCCGTCTGGAGCAGTTGCGCGCCGCCACGTCGCGCCTCCGGGCACGTCTGCGCTGGCGTCTGCTGGCCCTCACGGGTTCCTTCGCCCTGGTGGCTTGCGTAACCCCGCCCAACGGCATCGACCAGGCCAGCGCGACCCACGACCACCCCGTCATGTTCGCCACGTCGAACGCGCGGGCAAGCAATGTGCCCAGTGCGGACATCGGATCGACCTTCACTTCTGTTGCCGAGGCGTTGCCCCCTGCGAACGATCCGCCGAGCACGCTTGATGGCAAGCCGCTGAGTGCCTCCCCGGATGTTTCGACCTTTGCCCAGAATGGCCGCGCTTCCTGGTACGGTCCACGCTTCAACGGCCGCAAGACCGCGAGCGGCGAGCGCTATGACATGGACGCCATGACGGCCGCTCACCGGACCTTGCCGATGTCGTCTTACGTTCGCGTTACCAACGTCAAGAATGGCAAATCGGTCGTGGTCAAGATCAACGACCGCGGCCCGTACTTTCGTGGCCGGATCATCGACTTGTCGCGTGCCGCGGCACTGGCTCTCGGCATGCAGCGCGCCGGTACTGGCGCGGTGAAGCTGCAAGGCTTGTCAAACACCGAAGGCACCGAAGCGCTCGCTGCGCAGACCGAGTCGCTGGCTTCGCGATAGGGTGATCGGGCGCTCGTTGCGAGCGCCTTTCGGACTTCTGGCGATGAATTCCAAAGGCCGCTGCCCTCCCGGGCAGCGGCCTTTTTGCGTTGGAATACCGACTTGCCATCCGTATCGGTAAAGGCCAATCAACCGTCGGCTTGTTCGCCGTCTTCGTTTGACTCGCCTTTGAGCACCAGGGCGCGCGCATACAACTCGTTGCGCGGCGCGCCGGTCAGCGTGACCGCAAGCTTGACGGCGGCGCTGACCGGCAGGGCATCGAGCAGCGCCTTGAGCGTTGCATCGTGCGCGTTTGTTGCGCCGTCATCCGAGACCGTGTGTCCTTCAACGACCAATACAAATTCACCGCGCTGACGGTTCGGATCGGCTCTCAGAAAGATTGGCCCTTCGGCCAGGGTGCATACGTGAAGCGCCTCATGTAACTTCGTAAGCTCCCGTGCAATCAGGAGCTTGCGATCGCCGCCGAGCGTTTCGGCGAGCGCAGCGACGGTATCGACGACCCGGTGTGGTGCCTCATAGAACACGAGCGCATGGGGCGAAGCCGCAAGTGCCTGCAGTGCATCGCTTCGTTGTCGGGCTTTCGCAGGCAGAAAGCCAATAAACGTAAAGCTGCTGGCCCACGCACCCGCGACCGAGAGCGCCGTGACGAGCGCACTTGCGCCCGGGATCGGTACCACTACAAGTCCGGCCGCGCGCACGGCTTCGACGAGCCGCGAGCCTGGATCGGAGACGCCGGGCGTCCCGGCATCCGACACATAGGCAAGGCGTTCGCCTGCGCGCAGGTATTCGATCACCCGCTCGGCGGCCTCGCGTTCGTTGTGTTCATGGACCGCGAGCGTGGGCTTTTCGATGCCGTAACGCGTGAGCATCTGCTGGGTGTTGCGTGTGTCTTCCGCGGCGATACGGTCGACGATCGTCAGCACGTGCAGGGCGCGCAGCGTGATGTCGGCAAGATTGCCGATCGGCGTCGCAACGACGAAGAGCGCGGCTTCGGGGTAATGCTGCTGGCGGGCGAGGTCGAACAGGTCGGGCACGGCGGGGTCCTGGAGGCTGGGGCCGCGTCGCGGCCCATGGAATTGTGCCACGCGCATCGCAGGCCATGGAGAACGAAGATGTCGATCGATGCAGGCCGCCGTTATGAAGACACCGCTTGCGAGTATCTCGAAGCACGCGGACTGCATTGTATTGCGCGCAATGTCCGCTACCGCTTTGGCGAGATTGACCTCGTGATGCGTGACGAGGCTGGGATGCTGATCTTCGTCGAGGTTCGTGCGCGACGCAGTTCGCGATTTGGTGGCGCGCTTGGATCGATCGACGCCCACAAGCGGGCACGCGTCCAGCTTGCCGCGCGAAGCTTTCTGTTGCGTTATCAGAATCGTCCGCCGCGATGCCGCTTCGATGTTGTTGCATTCGAGGACGGACGCATCGAGTGGGTGCCCAACGCGTTCGATGCGACGTTGTAGTCGGGTGATGAGCCCGGTCGGAGACCAGGCGAGCCTATTGCTCCGCGGCGTTTGCCGATGGAACCCTTGTGCGTCTCGCGCATCGAATGCAGCAACGAGTGCGGTACACTCGCAACTTCTTCTTATAGAGCTCTGCGTCCCTTTGTCGACCTTCGTCTTGCGGCGAGAAAGCGGGCCGTTCGGCGCGGTGCGAGCCGCGTCGGAAGTGGGTGAAACCGATGTCGATTGAACGAATTCAGCAGCATTTCAGGGATAGCATCGCAGTCAAGCTCGAAGCCGTCGAGACCCTCGCCGTGCCGATTGCCGCAGCGATCGACGTGCTGTTTGGCTCGCTTGCCAACAATGGCAAAGTGCTTGCCTGCGGCAATGGCGGCTCCGCGGCCGATGCCCAGCATTTTGCGGCCGAACTGATCGGCCGTTTCGAACGCGAGCGCCCGAGTCTTGGTGCGATTGCGTTGACCACCGATACCTCCATCCTGACCGCTGTCGGCAACGACTATCACTTCGACGAAATCTTCGCGCGCCAAGTGCGTGGCCTGGGCCAGCCCGGCGACGCGCTGCTCGCGATCACGACATCGGGCAATTCCGCGAACGTGCTCGCTGCGATCCGCGAGGCTCATGAGCGCGAGATGACCGTTGTCGCGATGACTGGCAAGGGTGGCGGCAAGATGAACGACGAACTGTACGACACGGACATTCATATCTGCGTGCCGTCCGAGCGGACCGCGCGCATCCAGGAAGTCCATCTGTTGATCCTTCATTGTCTGTGCGACGGCATCGATGCGATGCTGCTTGGCGAAGAATGACCTTTTACATGATCCTTTCGAGGAGAGCGACCCGATGACCGCTACCCGCTTGACCAAAGCGCTCTGCACCGCCGCGCTCACCGCCAGTTTGTGCGCCTGCCTGCAGGGATGCCCGTTACTCGTCGTCGGCGCGGCGGGCGGTGGCGCGTTGGTCGCGACCGACCGGCGTTCAGTCGGCTCGCAGACCGAGGATCGCGAGATCCAGGCCAAGACCCAGTCCACGTTTATCGGCGACATGCCCGACGACGCCCATATGGACGTGACCGTATTCAACCGTCGCGTGCTGTTGACCGGTGAAGTGCCGACCGAAGGGGACAAACGCAAGGCCGAAGCGATCGTGCGCAACATCGATAACGTGCACGGCATCATCAACGAACTGACCATCGGACCGCCGAGTTCTTTCAGCGGGCGTTCGTCGGATGCTTACATCACGAGCAAGGTGAAGGCTGCGTTGTTTACCGAGAAGGATCTGGGTTCGAACTATTTCAAGGTCGTGACTGAGGGGGGCAAGGTCTATTTGATGGGGCTCGTGACCCAGTCCGAGGGCGACAAGGGTGCCGATGCCGCGAGCCGCGTGACTGGTGTCGTGCAGGTGGTCAAGGTATTCCAGTACATCTCGCCGGCCGATGCGCAGCGTCTGTCGCTGGGCGGAGATCAGAACGCCGCGGCGAGCGGCGCGCCCGCCACTGCTGCACCGACGGACGGCGCACCTGCTACAGTGCCGGCGGCTGACGATGGCGTGACGACCGGGGCCGTGCCGGACAGCGGCGTGACGTCGCAGTCGATCGACAGTCAGGCACCGGCGCCTGTGAAGAACGCATCGCCGGTCCAGCCGGGTAATCCAAATAAGGCAGTGCAATAGCTTGTTTGTGTAAGAGATCAATAGAGAGTCTGTGAGAGATTAGATGACGAAGGAAAAGAAATACGGGGTTCGCGCTTTGATGATTGCGGCGATGTTTGCCGTGGGCGGCGCGGTAGTACCGATGCAAAGTGCGCAGGCGGCCGTTAATGCGGCCGCTGCGCAGGCGATTTACAAAGCCAATGCGTGCGCGAGTTGCCATTCGGCCACTCAGAAGCTGATCGGGCCGGCTTATGCGGACATCGCTGCCAAGTACAAGAACGACCCGGGCGCGGGCGCACGGCTCGAGAAGGTCGTCAAGAATGGCGGTTCGGGCGTTTGGGGGCCGATTCCGATGCCTTCACATCCTGGCATGAGCGATGCCGACATCCGGACGGTGGTCACCTGGATCCTCGCGGGTGCACCGGCGAAGTGACGCCAGCCTCTTGCGGGAGGGGGATTTGGCTGTGCTAGAATCTTGACTCGTTGGGGGGGTAGCTCAGCTGGGAGAGCGTCGCGTTCGCAATGCGAAGGTCGGGAGTTCGATCCTCCTCCTCTCCACCAATCAAATCAAAGGGTTACAGGTAATTTTCGTGCAACCTTTTTCATTTTCGGGTGCCATGTAACCGGCATGTAACCGGATTTGGTCCGTCTAAAACCATCTCGATCCAAATCTTAGCGGGTGGGGTTTTCCGGCGAAGGCGGGGCTGCCTGTCCCATGCTAACCCGTTGGTTGCTTCGATCGAGGTCATCGGCAACCCTGCGAGCCCACTCCCGCCACTGCTCATAGCCGGCTATCGCATAGCTTCCATCAGCTAACCGGTTGTCCAGCATGGACAGGTAGGCGCGGATCAGCACAGCTCGATGCCAGTCCTCGACTTCAGAAATAAGTGCAAGACGGCGTTGCGCTTCCACTTCGCCTTTTCGTTGGGCTTCTCGGGCCTTCAACTCGTGTTCTCGCCTCCTGATTGCCGTCTCCTCGCTTTCGCGCTTCCATTGCGCTCGCTCGGCAACATGCGCTAGCGACCTTTGGTGCTGGCGGGCGACAGCCGCCAGAATCTCCGTGGGTTGGTCCTCCAGCCACTTACCCGGCTGATCCACTAATTCCGCTTGCCCGGCACCTTGCTGTTCGACGGTCAATACGAGCCGCCCAGTCGGGGTGAGTGTTCGCACTGGGTCCCAAGCCTGACCAAGATTATTCGGACGAGCGCGATGCCCTCGGGTCACTTTTTCGGCGATCCGTAACTCAACATGAGCACCATCCCGCGACAACCTCAACCTTTCCTCGCTATCTACCATGCTTACGACGTAGCCGCGTTTTTCTGTCGCGTGGCAGATGGCATTGAGCAGGGCGAGCCCTCGCTCGTAGCTTCCCAAGGACAAACGTGCAACCGACCTGCGGTGGGTCGCAATCAGAATCTGTCCAGCGTCGCAGAAACGCTCCCATGTCGCTGAGACGTGATTCACGCGATGTGGATAAATCTTATCGGGGTGAGCCCGGTCCCATCCGTATTGTTTCTTCAGCTGGTTCACAGCAACTACGTCTTCATTGATCTTCGCGCGCAGTTCGGCGAGTGCTGGATGCCATCGCTTGGGGTGTTGTTTCATTTCCACGATTGAAATCCCAGGTGTCGGTTAGACAGCGTCAAGAAGCACGGCCGGTCAGCGACAACTATCTTGGCCGGCGCATTGACTCAGGTTATTTGTTACCAAGCCGGGGTTGTTGCCTCATGTAATTTGCTACCTGTGCGGCGGATGGGTTTCGCGGAAGCGGAAAGTGCGGGCAAGAAGCGCGTGACCAAGCGGCAACGCTTTCTCGCCGAGATGGAGAAGGTCGTGCCGTGGTCGCGGCTGCTGTCGGTCATCGCGCCGTACTACCCGAAGGGCGAGCGAGGCCGGCCGCCGATTGGCCTGGAACGGATGCTGCGAATCTACTTTCTGCAGCAGTGGTACGGCTTGTCGGACGAAGGGCTGGAAGACGCGCTGTACGACAGCATGGCGATGCGCGCCTTCGCCGGCATCAATCTGGCCGTCGAGAACGCGCCGGATGCGACCACGCTGTTGAAGTTCCGGCGTCTGCCGGTCGAGCGTGAGCTTACGCGGAAGGTGTTCGACGAGATCGGCATCTCGCTGTGTGAGCGCGGACTGATGATGAAGGAAGGCACGCTGGTCGACGCGACGATCATCGAAGCGCCGCCGTCGACCAAGAACGCTGAGAAGAGCCGAGACCCGGAGATGCATCAGACGAAGAAGGGTAACGAGTGGCACTTCGGGATGAAGGCCCACATCGGAGTCGACGCCGATTCGGGCCTGGTGCATAGCGTGGTGGGCACCGCGGCCAACGTGTCTGATGTGTCGCAGGCCCATGTCCTGCTTCACGGGCATAAAGAGGAAGCTTTTGGCGACGCGGGTTACCTCGGCGTGGACAAACGCGACGAGATGAAGGGCAAGCCGGTGAAGTGGCGTGTGGCGGCCAAGCGCGGAAAGATCAAGGCGATGCAGGAAGGCCCGCTGAAGGACCTGGTGATCGCGGTTGAGCGAACCAAGGCGCAGATCCGCGCGCGGGTTGAGCATCCGTTTCATGTCGTGAAGAACCTGTTTCGTCATCGCAAGGTCCGCTACAAGGGTCTAGCCAAGAACACGGCGCAGCTATTCAGCCTGTTCGCGCTGGCGAACCTGGTGATCGCGAAAAATCAGCTGCGCTCGACTCATGGGAGCAGTCCGTCATGTGTGTGAAAAACACGGGACGTGAGGCCCGAATACGCGCGAAACTCACGTCGAGTGTCGTCAAATTCCTTCGCCAATCTGAAAATCGCAACCTGCCTCGTCCGTTATGCGGACGACAGGCTCATTGATTAGCGTTTCCCTAGCGCACCGGGACGTTTACATAGGCCATACGCGCAATGGTCGCGACCGCCACGGCAAGATGAATCCGACTCATAATCCGTGCGTCGAGTGTTCGGGTTCCCGCCACCGTTCAGATCATCCCGAACGATCACATCACCGCGGGTCAGGGTCCGCAGCGGCGAAACGCATTGGACCGCGGCATCCAGATTCTGCTGCGACCTCCGCGAGGCGGCTGAACTGCGAGCCATGCGGACGATTGAAAGTATGGTTTGCGGGTGTACGTGCGATCGCCAATCAGGTTATTGGCGCTTATTTGCAGGGCCTGCTGATTACCGGCGCGCAGCGCGAAGAATTGGCGGCGCTCCGATGGGATGATGTTGATTTTCGATGGCGTAGTCTTGTCCTCGATGACAAGGTAGAGGGAACCGGTGGCCGGACTATCTCGCTGACACCTTATCTGGCAAGCTTGTTGTTAAATCTGAAGCGACTCAACGAGACTCCAACGAACAAGCGGCAGGCGGCGAGGCTCGCAGAAAAGGGCGAGCAGTGGTCGCCTTCGCCCAAGCAAGACCGCCGCGGAGGGCAAGATCGCAGCGCCTCGGATCGCGCATAACCAGGCACTTTCCGCAGGACCTAGCTCATGTCACTCTGCACGGGTTACGCCGCTCGTTCGGCACATTGTCGGAGTGGTGCGAGGTGCCGGTCGGTGTAGTGGCCCAGATACAGGGTCACAAACCGTCTGCGATCGCAGTGAAACACTATCGACGTCGTCCGCTTGACCTCCTTCGGATGTGGCACGATAAAATCGAAGCATGGATGCTGGAGCAAGCAGGCGTTAGTTTGAGCGAGGACCGAACGTGACTGCCTGCCGTGTCCGTAAAAGACTTCCTGTGCTCGAAGTGGTCGAACCTAATGCTTTCCCGGAGTAAGAATGGTGCATCGGCACACGCAGTTTGTTTCGTTAGATCGTGTCTTGTGCGAGATTGCTGATCATACGAACCTCCCAGATCGGGTAAGGCTAGTGACGCCGGATGGAATGAGGCAGGTGACGCCAGATGATCTTGGCGCGCTGCGAGATCCGTGCGAAAAAGCTGCCCGATATAGCAAAGCTGCATCACTGCTAAATCGCGATCTACAGATGACGAGCGCTCCGTTACGTCCACAATGGCTAGATTATCGGGGCGGCACAGGATATCCGCTTCCTACTGGTGCCGCGCGTGAGGATGGCATGGAGTTTTTGAGGGAACAGGCCAAGTGGTATTGGCAGTGGGAAGAATTCGACAAGAGTTTTCATGTCCGAAGGATGGCTGCAGAGCCCGAAATTCCTAGTTTGAATGGTGGGGGCCTTCGAATGATTAGCCTTGGGAACCGATGGCGTACTCAAGGTCTCACAGCAGCTGATTACGCAAGAGAATGCCCGCAGCAGCCGGTTAACACGCCGCGATATTTGCATCTTGTTGTGGACGTTGGATTCGATCTAACGGATATGGTTGCGTTCCTCGATCGCGTAGGCATTCCTCGTGGGCCATTGTCAGCTCCGCCATCCGAAAGCGTCGTCGAACCGTCCGTGCCTGTCTCGACTGAAGACGTTCGAATAAAGGTTGAGGCCGCAGATCCGCCGCCCGTTGGTACAAAATTAATTGCTCTTTTGTTTTATAAATTCCGCCACCGCGGAGCATCCGAGGGCGGAGAGGAAAGGTGGAAAAAAACTTTGTCCGATCCACCGGCGGGTCTCAAATCGGCCCGGGTCGGAAAAAGTTCTCAGGGGATGGGGGCTATGTGGGACCCCGTGGTGGTTGCGAGTTGGCTGCATGTCAAAGGGAACATTTCGCTCGTGCTACTCGACGCTGTATTTGAGAGACAGGCGTCCCTCAAGGCTTGGCGAACGATCTGGGAGCGGGAGGCTGAAAGGTTGCGCAATCGACCGGATTTTACCGGCTAACGTACTTTTTTCCGTGTAGCTATTGGTAATGGCGCAGCCTTCATGCTTTCCTTCCCCGGAGGGCCTGTTGCTGCTAGCGGAGGACGCTGACTTTGCATCAAGCATATTTCTCCTGCCGCAGTTGAACTCAGATCATACGCTCGGTCTTTTGGTGATTGCCGTAGCTACCCATGACGAGGTTAGCGCTACCGACAGCCGAGATTCCTTCTTCCATTTTCGTTTTCATGGCTTGTGTCCAACGGGTAGTTGCCGCGGCAACGTCCGGTCCACTTCCGGTGTCGTCTCCCGGGAACCCGCTTAAAGACTGGAAATCAGATACGGCGGGAGGGCGGGACGTTCGCACGTTGATTAAGACTCTGTGTCGTGCCGCAAGATTGATCCTCAGTAAGAGGCGTGGATTTGTGCGGCGCGGACCTAAATTTCCATACATACCGGAGTCGACATGAATAATGATCCACGTGCGGACGCCGCAGACGATCGTGGGTTTCTCACAACAGAGGAACTTGCCATGGCGCTCGCGATGAGCGCGCAGTCCATCCGAAAGCGCTACTCACAAACGGGTAGCTACTTTGGGTTACGCCCCATCAAGTTACTGAACCGCCGGTTACTGTGGCAGGCGGACGCGCTCGAACAGTTGATCAGTAGTGGAGCATAACGCAGCTCCTTTCCCCGTCTTAATTCACGGTACTCGCTCACCTAACTAAAAAGCCAAGGCATTGCGTCTTGGTTTTTTGATTTCTGGAAATGGATCAAGTATCCGTCGTCGCACACCGTTGTATTTTCGTGAGTCAGGAAAAATATATTCACTGGATCGAGATGGATTGAGATTCGTTTAGATGGAGATCGTCGAGAAACGCCTTGTTCATGCCCTTGATCATTCTCGTTCTTTCTCTATAGTTCGTTTCTGGCCCCAGAGTTTTAAATGTCGTTTTTATGATCGATTATTGCGCGAAAAAGGCGGTGGATGTCAATCTCGGGAAATTGCCGAATGGGTAATTTAAGCGAAAGATTGCGAAATTCTGGTCAAATAAATGTCGGTGATATGGAGGATTTTTATAAATCAACAAAGCAGGATTGACGGGAATAATTAAGCAGGACACGGTGAATCTGTTATGGGAGATGCCTGAATTGCGGTGGTGGATGCGTAGCTCATCGGTAGTATGGCAATTGGAAAACGAAGCGATTAAATGAAAAGAGGAGGTTTGACGAAGCAGTGCAACTGCCAGAATAAACATGTCGCCATGGCGTAAGGTGCACCCGGAGAGCGTCAAAGCAGGATTGGAAAGAGGGGGCGACAGAAGCTGCATCGAATGTACACAAGTTAGATCGATAAACACAATCTACGACCATAACGGGCTTTCATCTCACGTCTAGGCCGGTTGTGGGAACACCTTTCGGATGCTGACCGCGCCAAGTTCGCTTGGTGGTCGGCAGGGTTTATATCGACTATTTTATCCGGTCACAAGTATGTATATGAAGAAAGAGGTTGAATTTACGATGTGACCAGTACTTTAATTCGAAGAAATTGCGTTAATCGCTGAGATATTGAGGGGTAAGATTTATGGGTCTTATGAAATGGAGGGTTAAAAATAATAATAGACTAAAGAGGATGTGATGGTAGGGGGGTATACAACCAATAAACAATGCAATGACAGATGTTCAGATCGATAGACGTTTTTTGTTAATGAGTAGTGCGGTCGGTGTTTTGGTATAGATGCTTTGTGTCATTGATGAATGTTGATTTGCATGCAAGAGATCGCTTTCTTGTTGGTCGACTATTTAATTCTCCCATGGAGCAACAGATGCGTTGTTCCAAGTCCCTTAAATAAGGAACGAACATCAGTAGTGATGTTGTACCGAAAAACAATGAGAAGGTGATGCGCTCACCATGAACTAATCGAACAAACCAGCAGTGAGCAGCACTCGGTTGCGCTCTCTGCACTAGCTTGAACAGGTGATCAATCATGTCGTACGAAGAAGATGATTTCAGCAAGATATGCGAATACAGCGATTCGGTGAGGAATACCGAGGGGGAGGAAATGGAAGGAAAGGAAGGCGTCGTGAAGCATCCTGATTTTGATCTGATGGGTCCAGTGCTGGCTGATATGGACGCGCTTATGCGTGAAGTTGAGTTCTGCAAGGGCGGGGTGGGCTTCACATGGGAACGTGACAGCAAGAATAGACTGGTACCGGTTGCGACGCCCTTAGGCAAGCGGTACTTTTTCGACGTATATTTTTTCTTTCAACACTACGCCTTTGATGAGCGGTACGTCTATAGCCCGCATGTGGAGGCGTTGCGTGAGGCGCTAATAGTGAAAGCTCTGCATCCTGACCATGCTCCGTTCCATGGCAATGTGCCTCATCCCGTCACAGGCAGGCTGCCCCAGCAACTGTTCGATGACGTGCTCGCCAAGGCTGCCGAGATCGTCGGGTCGCCGCAGTTCCGTGAGCGGCTCCGGATACGTAGACGCAACGCTGAGCGTAATGAAGCAAAGGGGCTGGCGATTGAGCAGAAGGTATTCGCGAACAGGGCGCGTCAGCTTGTTTTGATGCTGCATTTTGGCTATGAACTGCAATATCGATCCAGCATCGCGCTGGAGGAGATCCAGCAGCATCGCAAGAAGTTCTTTAATAACTGCCGTACGAACAACTTGCTGCGGGGCATCGTCGACTACATTTGGAAGATCGAGCAAGGTGACGATTCTGGTCTGCACTTGCATGTGCTGATCTTCTATTCGACAGATTCGTGTCGGGACGTGTATATCGCAAAACAGATCGGCAAATACTGGGTGAAGGTGACGGGCGGTAAGGGGAAGTACTGGAACAGCAATGCGGAAAAAGCGTTTCATGAGAAGTACGGCCATGGCATCGGTACGGGCGAGATCGGCTGGGATGATGACGCCAAACGTAAAGCACTGCGCATCAACATCTGCTACATGGCCAAGGCTGACCAGTTCCTGAAAGTGCGGCTTGGTGGCAGCCATCTGTTCGGCACCAGTCAGGTTAGGGAGAAAAGAAAGCTAGGGCGTCCGCGTAGTTTGAAGCCGAAGCTCGATGGTGATCCGACGGTCCGCACGCAGGCGGATCCGCTTGAGAACACGGGTACAGATGTGACGGCTCTGATGCGGATCAGCACGGTTAAACAGGGCCGTGATGGCTTTGATGCAATTGGTGTGGGCGACGGCTGAGCAAAGGTCGCCAGGGGGGCTGTAATCGGCTCGTGGCGGCCATTCGAATGCGGCGCAGGTTCCGCGTGCGTGCCTACGTTCGACACGCTGTTGGAAGTAGGGGCGAAACGGCGTCAGCGTGGAATCTTCAACGGGTTGCTGCAGATACACTGCGGATGCAATTTGACTCAACAAAACGTGTTCGTCGCGCGATTCTGGCACGAGAAGGATCTGAACGATGAGCGACATCAGTCTCAACTCGCCGGTTGGTAATCCGACCACCACTACCGAAACTTCAGCAGTCGTTACGCCGGGCACAATGCAAAAGATCGCGTTGGCGGTGGCGTTGTTTACCTCTGCTATCTATGCCGATCACCGTGTTCGAATGGCCTCAAGCGTGCCGGTACAGTACCGGAGCAGGCCTGGAGAGTTGCGCCATCCCTGGGGACGGTGCTCTGCGCGCATCTGGCGCCGATGCTCTGGCGGTACGTGCCGTTGTCCGCACGAATCGTTTTGGTCGCTCTGTGGCTCGTCGCACTCTCCGTGGTACTGTGGGGTCAGGTGGACGTTCTCGCGTTTGCGCATCAGCACGCCGCAGATCAGCGGACGCAAACCGTTCCGGTAGTCGCGGCGCCTTCGGTCGTGGACGCGCTACCGGGTCGTAGCCTCACACGACTATCGCGCAGGACATCGCGACGGTCAGTATAGATCTGGCGCATGTTGACGCGCGTCGCTGCATGGGCGATCGCCGAGGCTTGCGTGCCCGGATCTTTCGGCCCAGCTTGGAGCGTTGAATGCCGAGGCGAATGAGGCGAAGCGTCGCGAGACCAAGCAAGACTGGTTGCGCGCCCAGGCCAGTCGCGCGGAAGAGCTGCGGGAGTCGCGCCGGGCCAATCCTGTGACCTCGCTGGTCGCAAACTGGCTCGGTACGACCGAAGCGCGACTGAGTCTGCTGCTGGATTTCGCGTATGTGGTCGTGCTCGAAGGCACAGCCTGCTTCGCCTGGTATTTCGCAGGACTCGGCGCGGCCGCTCTCGGTCGGAAGGCAGTTGCGTCCGACCGAAATGCGACTTCGTCGCAACCGGAAGCGGTCGCGCCGATACCGAAGGCGACACCGGTTGGTTGTATTGAGCAGACTGCCATTCACGCCGCGACCATTGCCGAGGGTGAGTCGGTCGCTAACGACGTGAGCCCTGGTTCTGCCATGTCGGAAGACGACTTAATGGTCGCGAAGATCCATGAGGCTGTTGTAGCGGGTCGTCTGAAGCGCAATCTGGCGTCGATCCGGAAGTTCCTTTAGTGCGGACAACCCAAAGCTATCCGGCTGAATCGTCTGTACCTCGATCGCTTCCGCAACGCACGCGGTTAGGCAGGACACAGTGACGGAAATTTTCGATCCGGGTTCAGGTGCACAGCACGTACTCGCTGCCAGTTGCGCGTGCGGCCTTTCCAGCGCAGCGGATTACGCTGCCGTGCAGTCTCGTAGAGCGCCACACGTCGGTCCAGGATGTCCTGGTCGAGGTTCTCATGACGCTGCGCCGGCGTCACGCAACGGATCGCGCTGTGACGATGTTCATGGTTGTACCAGCGCACCAGTGCGCTCACCCAGGTGCGCGCGGCGAACAGGGTATCGAACGCCTTCAGTGGGTAAGCGGGCCGGTACTTCAGGGTTTTGAACAGCGACTCGGAATAAGGGTTGTCGTTGCTCACGCCCGGGCGACTCGACGACGGCATGACACCCAGCGCCTGGAGGGTGGCGAGCATCGTTGCGCCTTTCATCGGGCCGCCGTTATCCGAATGCAGAATCACCTGGTTGGGCTGTATCGCTTCACGCGCGCAG
>NZ_CADIKM010000001.1 GCF_902859895.1 Pararobbsia alpina | reverse complement strand
CGAGTTGGTCCCACCCCTTCCCATCCCGAACAGGACCGTGAAACGACTCCACGCCGATGATAGTGCGGGTTCCCGTGTGAAAGTAGGTAATCGTCAGGCTGTTACACCCCAGAAAGCCCTGCTCAATCGAGCAGGGCTTTTTGCTTTGGTGCTCCGCAAAACCACGGACCCCGGTCGCGGCGGATAGCGGCCGACTGAGCATGGCGCCTTCGATGTCTGTGCACCTCGATCGCGGACTGCCAGAACCGCTGGTCGCCCGCAGGGTCCGCTGCCACCCCTTCACGTGTCCCTTTGCTTTGCGCTTGTCGAACAGCGTACATTACGTCATTCAAACAGCGCCATCACAGGGTTCCCATGAAGCCATTCACCGGCGTCGTCACCGCGGTCTGTCCGCACGATTGTCCCGACACATGCGCGCTTCGCGTCACCGTCGAGGACGGGAAGGCGATCAAGGTGAGCGGTCATCCCGATCACCCGCCGACCGCCGGTGTGCTCTGCACCAAAGTCTCCCGCTACACCGAACGCACCTACCACCGCGACCGCCTGGCCCAGCCCATGCGGCGCATCGGCAGAAAGGGCGAAGGGCGCTTCGAACCCATCAGCTGGGAGCAGGCATTCCGGCTCGCGGCCCAACGTCTTGCCCCGATTGCAGCCCGCAATCCCGAAGCGATTCTTCCCTACAGCTATGCTGGAACCATGGGCCTGATCCAGGGCGAAGGCATCGCGGCGCGGTTCTTCCACAAGCTCGGGGCCTCGCTGCTCGAACGAACCATCTGCTCGTCAGCCGGCGCTGCGGGGCTGAAATACACCTACGGCGCAGGCGTCGGCATGCATCTCGAACATTTCGAGAACAGCAAACTGATTCTGATCTGGGGCAGCAATCCGATCGTCTCGAGCGTCCATTTCTGGACCCGCGCGCAAGAGGCCCGGCGTCGCGGTGCAAGGCTTATCGCCATTGACCCCTATCGTTCGCTGACGGCGGAAAAATGTGACCAGCACATCGCGCTCAAGCCGGGTACCGACGCGGCGCTCGCGCTCGGCATGGTCAATGTGCTGATCGCCGAGGGCCTCATCGATATCGACTACATCGAGCGATACACGGAAGGCTTCGACGAACTGAAGGCACGGGCCGCGTCCTACACACCCGATCGCGTCGCCGAAATCTGCGGAATAAGCGCCGACGAAGTCATCACGCTCGCTCGTGAATACGGCACCACCAAACCGGCCTCGATCCGCCTGAACTATGGCATGCAGCGCGCGCACGGAGGCGGCAACGCCGTTCGAGCGGTCGCCTGTTTGCCCTCGCTGGTGGGCGCCTGGCGCGACCCGGCGGGCGGCTTGCTCCTTTCGGCATCCGGCTTCGCGCCGGTGGACGGTGCAGCGCTTGCGCGCCCCGACCTGCTGCCCGGCTGGCCTTCGAAGTCGCCGCGCACAATCAATATGAGCCAGCTCGGCGATGCCCTTTGCCATCCTGGTGATGAGGCATTCGGCCCGAAGATCGAGGCGCTGATCGTCTACAACTCGAACCCGGTGGCCGTCGCGCCCGATTCAGATCGCGTCGCTCGCGGCTTCGCGCGTGAGGATCTGTTCACGATCGTTCTCGAACACTTCCAGACCGACACGGCCGATTATGCCGACCTGCTCCTTCCCGCGACGACCCAGCTCGAGCATTTCGACGTGCACAGGGCGTACGGCCATACCTATGTCATGGCGAGCCACCGGTCGATCGAACCTGTTGGGGAAGCGCGTCCGAACACCGACATCTTCCGCGGCATCGCGCGCGCCATGGGCCTCGATGAGCCTGCACTGTATGAAACGGATGAACAGCTCGCCCGGCAGGCATTCAAGTGGGATCACCCGGCGTTGCGCGAGGGCAGCTTCGAGAAGTTGATGAACGACGGCTGGGTTAAGGTCGCCGTGCCCGAGGCACCGTTTGCCCAAGGAGGTTTTCCGACGCCGTCGGGCAAATGTGAATTCTTTTCGAAGCGCCTGCAAGCTCAGGGTCTCGATCCATTGCCCGACTATCTGCCTCCGAGAGAGTCGCTCGAAAACGATCCCGCGCTGGCCAGCCGCTATCCGCTCGCGATGATCTCCCCGCCGGCCCGCAACTTCCTGAACAGCAGCTTTGTCAATGTCGACAGCCTGCGTGCACCGATCGGCGAACCCCAGCTCGATATCCATCCGGCCGATGCGGCCGCGCGGCGGATCGCCGATGGCCAGCGCGTGCGCGTCTTCAACGACCGGGGCACGGTCGAACTGACCGCGCGCGTCACCGACCGGGCGCGCGAGGGCGTGGTGGTCGGCCTGTCGATCTGGTGGAAGAAGCTCGCCGCCGATGGCCGGAACGCGAATCAGCTCACGAGTCAGGCGCTCACCGATCTCGGCCACGCAGCGACGTTCTACGATTGCCTTGTCGACGTCGCCCTCGCCTGATTGCTCGTCTGGAGGCCCGCGTCTACTGACATCATTGCCTGAGGGCATCCGCCCGGATACGATCGGTTTTTAGCACGACCATTCTAAAATAGACAGGAGACAGCATGGACCGGATCTGGCTGAAGTCTTACCCCCCTGGTGTGCCGGCGCAGATCGATACGTCCATCTACCCGTCGCTCGTCGAGTTGCTCGAGGAGAGCTTCAAGACCTATCGTAAGCGGCAGGCTTTTCTCTGCATGGGCAAAGGGCTCTCCTACGCCCAGCTCGACGCGTACTCACTCAAGCTCGCGGCGTGGCTGCAGTCACGTGGGCTGCAGGCGGGCGCGCGCGTGGCGCTGATGATGCCCAACATGCTTCAGTATCCGATCGCGCTGGCCGCCGTTCTGCGCGCGGGTTATGTCGTCGTGAACGTGAACCCCCTCTACACGCCGCGCGAACTCGAACACCAGCTCAAGGACAGCGGCGCGGAAGCCATCGTGATTCTCGAGAATTTCGCGTGCACGCTCGAAAAGGTTCTTGCGAACACATCGATCAAACATGTCATCGTCACCGCGATGGGCGACCTGCTCGGGATCAAAGGGCCGCTGGTCAACCTGATCGTGCGGCGGGTCAAGAAACTGGTGCCCGCGTGGAGTCTGCCGGGCCATGTGCGCTTCAACCATGCCCTTGCGCAAGCCGACTCCGCGCATTTCAAACGTCCGGCGATCGGACCGGACGATATCGCGTTCCTCCAGTACACAGGTGGCACCACGGGCGTCGCAAAAGGCGCCACGCTGCTGCACCGGAACATCGTCGCGAACGTGATCCAGTCGGATCTCTGGCTTCAGCCTGCGCGAACGAAAAAGCCCGACATCGGACAGTTCATCTGTGTGATCGCACTGCCCCTGTATCACGTATTCGCCCTGACCGCGGGTGGCCTGCTGACGATTCGCACGGGCGGAATGGGGGTGCTGATTCCCAATCCGCGCGACATCCCCGGTCTGATCAAGTCATTGAAAGGAATCAGGTTCACGACATTCCCGGGCGTCAACACCCTCTATAACGCCTTGCTCAATAACCCTGAGTTCAAGACCCTCGATTTCTCGAACCTGATCGCGGCAAGCGGCGGTGGCATGGCCGTGCAAGAGGCCGTCGCGGCGCGCTGGGTCGAAGCAACGGGCGCACCGCTGCTCGAGGGCTACGGCCTGTCGGAAACGTCGCCGGTGGTCAGTTGCACCCCGGCGAACTCGACGCGCTTCTCGGGCACGATCGGCCTGCCGATGCCGTCCACCGATGTCTCGATTCGGGACGACGAGGGCAATGAAGTGCCGCTCGGGCAGCCCGGCGAAATCTGTATTCGCGGGCCGCAGGTCATGGCCGGCTATTGGAACCGGCCGGACGAGACCGCTAAGGCCATGACCGCCGATGGCTTCCTGAAGTCGGGCGATGTGGGCGTCATGGCCGAGAACGGCGAAATCCGGATCGTCGACCGCAAGAAGGACATGATCCTGGTGTCCGGCTTCAACGTCTATCCGAACGAGGTCGAGGACGTCGTGGCCCAGCATCCCGGTGTCTTCGAGGTGGCCGCGGTCGGTATGCCCGACGGCAACTCCGGGGAGACGGTCAAGCTGTTCGTTGTCAGGAAGGATCCGGCGCTGACCGAAGCTGATCTGATCGCCTTCTGCAAGGAGCGGCTCACCGGCTACAAACGGCCGCGCACGGTCGAGTTCCGGACCGAATTGCCGAAAACCACGGTCGGCAAGATCCTGCGCAGGGAATTGCGCGACGGGAAGGCTTGAGCAGCGCGCACTGATATTAGCGCGCACTGACTTTTGTTCGGCGCAGATGCCGCCCCTTTTTCGGCAGCCCGCTTCCGGGCGTTCGGATTGCGGCTTTCGGTCCGTGTAGTTTTTCCGACTCACAAAGCGGGCATTTCAGGCTGCCAATGCCGTCTTGTCCGCGTCAGCGTTGGCGTAGACCTTACGGCATAGACCGGTTTCGCCTCTCGTTGCGTCGCCATTGCCTTCCTCGGTGGTAAGGTATTGGCTTGCAATGAGAAGTCCGATACCCGATATGAACCTCGATAGCCTGATTACCGAATTTGACCACGGGCTGCGCTCGCTCACCGGCGCGGTGCGTGCGACCCGTCCGTCGCCGGCGGCGAAGCTCGACCTGCCGGCCACCGCCACAGCGGCCTCGCCCGACGCGTCTGAAACAGCAAGTGCGGCTGATACAGTTGCATCGCAGCCGGGTGTGCTGACACCCGAAGAAAAGAAACACGCGGCCGGGCTCATGCGCGTGAATCATGTCGGCGAGATCTGCGCGCAGGCGCTCTACCAGGCGCAAAAGTTGACGGCGCGTTCCGAAACGCTGCGGCGCGGCTTTGAACAGGCCGCACGCGACGAGGAGGATCACCTCGCCTGGACCGCTGAACGCCTGACCGAACTCAATTCCCGTCCGAGCCTGCTGAATCCGCTCTGGTACGCGGGCGCGCTGGCGATCGGCCTGGTCGCCGGCCGCATCGGCGACAAGATCAGCCTGGGTTTCATGGCGGAAACCGAACGGCAGGTGGAACACCATCTCGACGGGCATCTCGGCATCCTGCCGCCCAACGATGCGGCCTCGCGAGCGATCGTCGAGCAGATGCGGGAAGACGAAGCCGAGCATGCCCACGCGGCCACGGCGGCGGGAGCGGTCGACCTGCCGCTGCCGGTCCGCTCGCTGATGCGTGCGGCATCGAGCGTGATGACGCGCACCGCTTACTATATTTAATAATTGGGGAAGGGCTGGACGCGCCGACTTGCGGGAGGAGGGCGTCCAGGCTTTAAGATGGGCAAATGAAGGTGTGAGAAAATACTCAAATTCGACCTAAGCCCAATCTCACTCCCGCTTCCGTTTCGCATCCGAATCGACCGCTTGTCACGCACGGCTTCCTCGCTGGCCTACCTCGATCCTGCAGTGTGCTTTTCCTAACCTCTGCTTGAAAAAACGCTCCTCTAGCCCGGCGCTCCGCGCTATTTCTCATCCATCACTTTCACTAGCGCAATTAGCACCTTAATTCTTATAGCTTTTTACTTTTTAACCTATCTCAAGAACCATCGCTAAGTCGTTGTTCTAGCACGCAAAAACTGTGCGCTTCGCCGGCAAAGTCGCTTGACCGTCCTTACACCTTCCTCTAAAGTGGGAAACAGTGTGGGAAAGTGCATTTTTGTGTGAGATCGAGGAGAAATATCTCGTGTTCCAAGGGGCGTCGGCGCTGACGCTCGATTCGAAGGGGCGCATGTCCGTGCCCACTCGTTATCGCGACGCGCTGCAAGGGCAGGCCGAAGGCCGGGTGACGATCACCAAGCACCCGGATGGCTGCCTGTTGCTCTTTCCACGCCCCGAGTGGGAAGTCTTTCGCACAAAAATCGCTCAACTGCCGATGGATGCGCATTGGTGGCGGCGGATTTTCCTTGGTAATGCATCAGATGTCGAAGTGGATGGGGCAGGACGTGTGCTGGTGTCACCGGAGTTGCGTGTCGCAGCATCGCTCGAGCGCGAAGTGATTCTGCTCGGAATGGGCAGCCACTTCGAAATCTGGGATGCGCAGACTTACGCGGCCAAAGAGCAGGCGGCCATGGCGCAGGGCATGCCCGACGCGCTGAAGAACTTTACTTTCTGACGCGCCGCGATGACTGGGGATTCGAATCAACAGCTGCAACACCGGACGGTGTTGCTGAAGGAAGCGGTCGATGCGCTCGTCTGGCGCGCCGACGGCCTCTATGTCGACGGCACATTCGGCCGTGGCGGGCATAGCCGCGCGGTGCTCGGCAAGCTCGGCGCCGGCGGCAGGCTGCTCGGCTTCGACAAGGATCCGCAGGCGATTGCGACGGCGCGGGAAATCGGGGACGCGCGCTTCGAGATTGTTCACGATAGTTTTGCCACGCTCGCGGATGCGCTGTCCGAGCGCGGCATCGAGAGGGTGTCGGGCATCTTGCTGGACCTTGGCGTGTCGTCGCCGCAAGTCGACGATCCCGCGCGCGGTTTCAGCTTTCGCCATGACGGCCCGCTCGACATGCGGATGGACCCGACGCGCGGCGAGTCGGCCGCGCAGTGGCTTGCGCGTGCAACCCAGCAGGAATTGACGGAGGTGATTCGCGACTATGGGGAAGAACGGTTTGCTTTTCAGATTGCAAAGGCGATTGTTGCTCGCCGGTCAGAATCCGACCGGCTCGGTCCTCTCGCCAGCACACGCGAGCTTGCCGAGATCGTGGCTCACGTCGTCAAAACGCGCGAGAAGGGGAAGGACCCCGCAACTCGCACCTTTCAGGCTTTACGGATTCACGTCAATCAAGAGCTTGCGGAGCTGCAGGTAACGCTTGAGGCGGCATTGGCATTGCTGGAGCAAGGGGGGCGGCTGGTCGTGATCAGCTTTCATTCGCTCGAGGACCGTATCGTCAAGCGATTCATGCAGTCGCAGGCGAACGTGCCTCCGCTCGACCGCCGTCTGCCGTTGCGCGCCGCCGAACTCCCGGTTCCTCCAATGAAGTTGCTCGGCCGCGTCATGGCCAGCGACGAAGAGGTGGCCGCCAACCCGCGTGCCCGTTCCGCCGTGATGCGGATTGCCGAACGGGTGGCCGCGTGAGCCGCCTGAATTTCCTGCTCCTGCTGATCGTCACGCTCTGTGCGCTTTCCGTCGTCAATGCGACGAACCGCCAGCGCGAGCTGTTCATCGCACTCGGTCGCGGACAGATGCAGGAGCGTCAGCTCCAGCAGGAGCTTGCGCGGCTCCAGTACCAGCAAAGTGCGCTGTCGAAGACGACGCGTGTCGAAGGCGTCGCGACGTCCGACCTCGAGATGCAGCCCGTTACGGCGGGCCGCACACAATACCTGACCGTCGCCGGGGCCTCGGTCACGGCGCCCGACGATGGCGCGAGCGGCCCCGCTTCGACGGGATCGAACACGGGCGCATCGAACACGGGTGCATCAAACACGGCCAATGCATCGGAGATCGCCGGCATCACGTCGGGCACAGCGTCGGCGGGCGCGTCTTCGCCGGCTGGCTCATCGGCTGGATCGTCGGCCGGGTCGACCGCCCAGTCTGCCGCTGCCACGTCTTCACGTGCGACACGCGCATCGGGCGCCTCCGCCGCCGCGGCCGGAGCGTCGCAATGAAAAAGACCTCCGGCAACAAGTCGATGCGCCACACGCCCAACCCGATCCTCTCGCTGCGCCTGCCGATGTGGCGCTCGAAGCTCGTCGTATTCCTGCTGTTCCTCGCATTCGCCACGCTGGCCGCGCGCGCGCTGTGGATTCAGGGTCCGGGCAACGCCTTCTATCAGAAGCAGGGCGAAAGCCGCTATCAGCGCACGCTCGCCCTGCCTGCGACGCGCGGCAAGATCACCGATCGCAACGGCCAGACGCTGGCGACCAGTCTTCCGGTCCGCGCGATCTGGGCGATTCCCGAAGACGTGCCCGATGATCTCGATCCGGGCAAACTCGCCGAGCTCGGCAAGCTGCTCGACATGCCGCAGAGGGACCTCCACGCGAAGCTCGCCGAGGGCCGAAACTTTGTCTATGTGAAGCGGCAGGTACCGCTCGACGTCGCCAAGCAGATCGAGGCACTCGATATCCCGGGTATCTATCAGCGCACCGAGTATCAGCGTTTCTATCCTGAAGGCGAGATTACCGCGCACCTGGTCGGCTTCACGGACGTCGAAGACGAAGGGCAGGAAGGCGTTGAGCTCGCGATGCAGAAACTGCTCAATGGCGTGCCGGGCAGCCGTCGCGTGATCAAGGACCGCATGGGGCGCATCGTCGAGGACGTCGACGAACTCGCCGTGCCGCGCAACGGCCAGGACTTGACGCTGTCCATTGACAGCAAGATCCAGTACATCACGTATACAGACCTCAAGGCCGCAGTCGAAAGTCACGCTGCGAAGGCGGGCGCCGCCATCGTCATCGACGTGCGGACCGGCGAGGTGCTGGCCCTGTGCAACTACCCGACCTTCAACCCGAATGACCGCTCGCACCTGACCGGCGAGCAGCTGCGCAATCGCGCGCTGACCGATACGTTCGAGCCGGGTTCGATCATGAAGCCGTTCACGATCGCGCTTGCGCTCGACCTTCATCACGTGACGCCCGATACGCTCGTGAACACCTCGCCGGGCCGCTTCGTGCTCGATGGCGCGCCGATCACCGACGATTCGAACTTCGGCGTGTTGACCGTCGCGGGCGTGATCCAGAAGTCGAGCAATATCGGCACGACGAAGATCGCGATGACGCTCAAGCCCGAGGAAATGTGGAATATGTTCACGAGCGTCGGCTTCGGCCAGGCGCCGAAGATCGGTTTCCCGGGCGCGGTCGCGGGGCGGCTGCGGCCCTGGCGGAGCTGGCGGCGCATCGAACAGGCGACGATGGCCTACGGCTACGGGATTTCCGTGTCGCTGTTCCAGCTTGCCCGCGCCTATACGATGATCGCGCGCGATGGTGAATTCGTGCCCCTGACAATCTACAAGAACGCCGACAACGCCGCGGTCGACGGGCCGCGGGTCATCTCGCAAACAACCGCGGGCGAAATTCGCCAGATGCTGAGCAATGTAACGGCCGTGGGTGGCACGGCCCCCGATGCCGAGGTTCCTGGCTACAGCGTTGGCGGCAAGACTGGCACGGCTTACAAGCATGGTCCCCATGGCTACGACCGCTCGCACTACCGCGCATCGTTCGTCGGCATTGCACCGATTTCCGCGCCGCGCATCGTGGTCGCCGTCTCGATCGACGATCCGAGCGCCGGCTCGCATTTCGGCGGCAAGGTCGCCGGCCCCGCGTTCGCGTCGATTGCCGGCGATACGCTGCGCGCGCTGAATGTCGCGCCGGACCTGCCGATCAAGCCGATGGCCATGAGCACGACGATGCAGGACGCGTCGGTCGCTACCAAGGTGACGCGATGAGCCCGCGCGCGCCGCTCGACGATGTCCAGGCCGTGGCCGACGTGATCGCGTGGTTGCGTGAGCACGCGGACGCACAGGCGAACCTGCACGCGGACTCGCGCGCGCTCGCTGCGGGCGATGTGTTTCTCGCTTATGCGGTCGAAGGCGCCGACAACCGGCTGCATGTGCCGGACGCGGTTGCACGCGGTGCCACCGCCGTTCTTTGGCAGACTAGCGAAGGCCTGACGCCACTTGCCTCGGTGGCGAATCTCCTGCCGGTCGCTTCGCTCGACCGGCTCGCGGGTTCGATTGCGAGCGCATGGTACGGCGAGCCGAGCCGGGCGATGAATGTGATCGGCATTACCGGCACGAACGGCAAGACCTCGTGCAGCCACTGGATCGCGCAGGTGCTGGGCCGCCTGGGGCAGCGCTGCGGCGTGATCGGCACACTCGGTGTAGGCGTGCTGCCGGGGCGGCTCGAAGTGACGGGCTTCACGACGCCGGATGCGCCGCAATTGCAACGCACGCTCGCACAGTTGCGCGACGCCGGCGCGCAGGCGATCGCGATGGAAGTCTCGTCGCATGCCCTGCACCAGGGACGCGTCAATGGGACGGCGTTCGATGTCGCTGTCTTCACGAATCTCACGCAGGATCATCTCGACTACCACGGCACGCTCGAAGCGTATGAGACGGCAAAGGCGCGCCTGTTCGACTGGGCCAGCCTGAAGGCGGCCGTGATCAACCGCGACGACCCGGCGGGCCGCCGTCTGCTCGCGACGCCGCGGGCCGGTGTCCGGATGATCGCCTACGGCCTCGGCGAGGCGGGGCGCGAGGCCGTACCGGCGAACCACTCGCTCTTTGCGACACAGATCCGCTCGACGGCCAACGGCACGGCGTTCCATCTTGAATCGGACTGGGGCAAGGCGGATCTCGAAGTGGGGACGCTCGGCGAATTCAACGTCCTCAATCTGCTCGCGGTACTGGGTGCCTTGCTTGCCAGCGACATCCCATTCAGTGCCGCACTTGCCCAACTGGCGAAGGTCGAACCCGTCGCCGGCCGGATGCAGCGGCTCGGCGGCCGCCTCGCGGCCGATGAACCGCTCGTCGTGATCGACTATGCGCACACGCCCGATGCACTTGAAAAGACGCTCGAGGCGCTGCGTCCGGCCGCCGCTATCCGCAAAGGCAAGCTCACTTGCGTATTCGGCTGCGGCGGCGACCGCGATCCCGGCAAGCGGCCGCAGATGGGGGCGATCGCCGAGCACCTCGCCGACCAGGTCGTGCTGACGAGTGACAACCCGCGTACCGAGGCACCCGCATCGATCATCGACCAGATCGCGGCCGGCATGCAGCACGCCGATTCCGCGCGCCGGATCGAAGACCGCGCGAGCGCGATCCTTCAGGCCGTGCGCACCGCCGCGCGGGAAGACGTTGTCGTGCTGGCTGGCAAAGGGCACGAATCCACACAGGAAATCATGGGCCGCAAGCGAACGTTCTCCGACCTCGACCACGCGCGGCTCGCACTCGCCGCGCGCGTGAAGAAAACACCTGGAGAAGGCGCATGAGCATGCTGAGCTTGCGCGAAGCCGCGACGCTGATTCCGGGCGCGACGATCCTCGGCGACGAGACCACCGTGTTCGACCGCATTTCGACCGACAGCCGCACGGCGGGACCTGGCGATCTCTTTGTTGCGCTGAAGGGCGAACGCTTTGACGCACATGAATTCCTCGGCGAGATCACCGAGCGTCGCGTCTCGGCCGCGCTTGTCTCGCGCAGCCCGGCCGATTGGCGCCTGCCCGCGCTGCGGGTGCCCGACACGCGCGCCGCGCTGGCCGAACTCGCGCGCGGCTGGCGTGCGAAGTTCACGCTGCCGCTGGTCGCGGTAACGGGCAGCAACGGCAAGACCACGGTCAAGGGCATGATCGCCTCGATCTTCGCAGCCGCCGTCGGCGAGACCGCTCGGCTCGCGACTGCCGGCAACCTGAACAACGATATCGGCGTGCCGCTGACGCTGCTGCGCCTGAACGCCGCGCACCGGCTCGCGGTGGTCGAACTCGGCATGAACCATCCGGGCGAGACTGAACTGCTCGCCCGTATTGCGCAGCCCACGATCGCGCTGATCAACAACGCCCAGCGCGAGCACCAGGAGTTCATGTCGACCGTCGAGGCCGTCGCGCTCGAACACGCGAGTGTGATCCACGCGTTGCCGGACCATGCTCACGCCGTGTTCCCGGCCGACGATACCTATGCGGCGATCTGGCGCGTTGCGGCGACGGACCGCCAGATCGTCGACTTCGTGCTGAACCCGGCGCCCCAGCATGCCGCAGCGGTCATCCGCGGTGAGCACCGGGCCGATGGCGCCTTGCATGTCGATACACCGGACGGCGCGTTCGACGCGGTGCTTCATGTGATCGGCGATCACAACCTGCGCAATGCCCTCGCCGCGACGGCCGCCGCCTGGTCGGCCGGCGTGCCGCTGGCAGCGATCAAGGCCGGGCTCGAACAGTTCGAACCCGTGGCTGGGCGCCTGCAACGCAAGTCCGCCAGACTCGCGCCGTTCGCCGGTGTGCAACTGATCGACGACACGTACAACGCGAATCCCGATTCGATGCGCGCGGCGATCGCGGTGCTCGCCGCCGAAGCCCACCCGCGCGTGCTCGTGATCGGCGATATGGGCGAGGTCGGTGACTACAGCACGGCGTTTCACCGCGAGATCGGCGAGTTCGCGCGCGAGCAGGGCATCGATGCAATGTATGCGCTCGGTGCCGAGTCGCAAGCATCGGTCGAGGCATTCGGCGAGCAGGGCATGCATTTCGATACGGTCGAAGCATTGCTCGCGGAATTGACGGAGAAGGCAGCGGGCACCCCGGCACGCAACACTGCGGGCAGTACAGCAGGCGATACGAAAGCAGCAGGTAGTACCGCGGGGCCGTTCGCCCGCGGCACGATTCTTGTCAAAGGTTCGCGTTTCATGCGCATGGAGCGCGTGGTACGGGCCCTGACACTGGAAGCAGCGCCGGGCCAGCCCGGCGCGCATTAAGAGGGAAGTTCGATGTTATTGGTCCTGGCGCAGTGGCTGCAGAACGATGCAAGCTTCTTGCGCGTGATTAACTACCTGACATTCCGCGCGGTGATGGCTGCGATCACCTCGCTGGCGATCGGACTGATCTGCGGCCCGTGGGTGATCCGCAAGCTGACCTCGCTGAAGGTCGGCCAGGCGGTCCGCACCGACGGTCCGCAGACGCACCTGATCAAGTCCGGCACACCGACGATGGGCGGCGTGCTGGTGCTGCTCGCGATCGCGATCTCGACCTTGCTGTGGGCCGATCTCACCAACCGTTTCATCTGGATCGTGCTGCTCGTGACCTTCGGTTTCGGGCTGATCGGCTGGGTCGACGACTACCGCAAGGTCGTCCACAAAGACCCTCGTGGGATGGCCTCGCGCGAAAAATACTTCTGGCAGTCGGTGATCGGCCTTTTTGCCGCGGTCTATCTCGCGTTCAGTGTCTCGGAGGCGAACAATGCGCGCGTGTTCGACCTGTTCATGACCTGGGTCCACAGTGGCTTTTCGCTCGAGCTGCCGGCACGTACCGACCTGATGCTGCCTTTCTTCAAGTCGATCAGCTATCCGCTGGGCACGCTCGGCTTTATCGCGCTGACCTATTTCGTGATCGTCGGCTCGAGCAATGCGGTGAACCTGACGGACGGTCTCGACGGGCTCGTGATCATGCCCGTCGTGCTGGTCGGCAGCGGGCTCGGCGTGTTCGCCTACGTGATGGGCAGCGCGGTCTATTCGAAGTACTTGTTGTTCCCGCATATCCCCGGTGCGGGCGAACTGTTGATCTTCTGCACCGCGATGTCGGGGGCGGGACTCGCATTCCTTTGGTACAACACACACCCCGCGCAGGTCTTCATGGGCGATGTCGGCGCACTCGCGCTCGGCGGCGCGCTCGGCACGATTGCCGTGATTGTCCGCCAAGAGATCGTCTTGTTTGTCATGGGCGGGATTTTTGTCGTCGAGACGCTGTCCGTGATGCTTCAGGTCTCATGGTTCAAGTTCACGAAGCGGCGCTTCGGCGAGGGACGCCGGATTTTCAGGATGGCGCCGCTGCATCACCACTTCGAGTTGTCGGGCTGGAAGGAGACGCAAGTCGTCGTGCGGTTCTGGATCATCACCTTGATGCTCGTGCTGATCGGCTTGTCGACGTTGAAGTTGCGCTAAGCCGATCTTGTGATTGCGTTGAATGCACTAACCGGGCTGCGACGCAGCTCAAAAAGGAAAGCCTGAGATGTTCGGCGATTTGCAACGACCGTCAGTACTGGTATTGGGGCTCGGGGAATCGGGCCTGGCGATGGTGCGCTGGTGCGCGCGCCATGGCTGCCGGCTGCGCGTTGCCGACACACGCGAGTCGCCGCCCAACCGTGCGGTGCTCGACAGCGACGGTTTGCGTGCCGAGTTCATCGGCGGTGCGTTCGCGCCCGCGCTACTCGACGATGGCATCGAGCTCGTCGGTATCAGCCCCGGCCTGTCACCGCTCGCCCCCGAGCTTGTTCCCTTGCTCGCCGCGGCGCGCGAACGCGGTATTCCGGTCTGGGGCGAACTCGAATTCTTCGCCCAGGCGCTCAGGACGCTTGCCGAAAGCGGCTATGCACCGAAGGTGCTCGCGATCACCGGCACCAATGGCAAGACGACGACCACCGCGCTCACGGGCTTGCTGTGTCAGCGCGCGGGCAAGTCGGTCGGGGTGGCGGGCAATATCAGTCCGGCCGCGCTCGACAAATTGTCGGAAGCGATCGACGCGAGCGCCCTGCCCGAGGTCTGGGTGCTCGAGCTGTCGAGCTTCCAGCTCGAGACCGCGCACAGCTTCGAGCCGGATGCGGCGGCCGTGCTCAATATCACGCAGGACCATCTCGATTGGCATGGCGGACTCGACGCCTATGCGGCGGCGAAAGGCCGGATCTTCGGTGCGCGGACCGTGCGGGTATTGAATCGCGACGATGCCCGGGTCATGACCTTTGCCAAGGCGGCCATGGGTGGGCCCGCGCGTGCTTCAGTGACTGCCACGGGCGCGAACGCAACTAGCGGATCGACGTCTTCCGCGGCCGCTGCCAGCGCTCCGGCTGACGGCACCGATTCGCCCGCGCGCGTCGTGACCTTCGGCCTCGGTAAGCCCGAGCATGACGGCGACTTCGGTCTGCTGCGCGAATCCGGCCTGACCTGGCTGGTCCACGCGCTCGACCAGGCCGACGCCCCCCCCGAAAGCACCTCGACGCGCAAGCGCCGGGGTCCGGGCGCCGAGCCGGACATCGCGATCAAACGCCTGATGCCGGCCGATGCCCTGCATATCCGCGGACTGCACAACGCAGCCAACGCGCTGGCCGCGCTCGCGCTCACCCGCGCGCTCGAGCTGCCGCTCGCCGCGCTGCTGCACGGCCTGCGCGACTATCGCGGCGAGCCGCACCGTGTCGAGTCGATCGCGACAATCAACGGTGTCGACTTTGTCGACGACAGCAAGGGCACCAACGTCGGTGCGACTGTCGCCGCGCTCGACGGACTGGCACAGCGGGTCGTGCTGATCGCGGGCGGCGACGGCAAGGGACAGGATTTCGATCCGCTTGCCGCGCCGGTTGCGCGCTGGTGCCGCGCCGTGATGCTGATCGGCCGCGATGCGCCGGCGATCCGCATTGCGCTGGCGGCTACCGGTGTTCCCCTGCACGACCATGCGACGCTTGAAGAAGCGGTGCGCGCGGCCGCGACGCTTGCCGAGGCTGGCGACGCCGTGCTGCTCTCGCCTGCCTGCGCGAGTTTCGACATGTTCCGCAACTACGCGCATCGCGCGGATGTCTTTCGCTCGGCGGTCGAGGACGTCGCCGCAGATCATGGGACGATGCTATGAACTTCATCCAGCGACTTCTCTCCCATCTGCCCGGTGCGTCGAATGCGATGCTCGACGGCAGCGCGTCGGCGCCTCCGCTGCGTCGCGGGGCATCGACCGGCATGTCCGGGATGTCCGGCACGTCGGATACCGTGCGCCGCGAGCGGGACCCGGGCAGTGGCTTCAGTACGGGCCTCAACCGCATCAGACCCACGCGCTCGACGATGCTCGAATATGACCACACCCTGATGTGGGTCGTGATCGCGCTGCTCGGCCTCGGGCTCGTGATGGTCTATTCGGCGTCGATCGCGATGCCGGATTCGCCGAAGTACGCGTCGTATACGACCAACCACTTTCTCGTGCGTCACATCATTTCGGTCGTGATCGGGCTGATGGCCGCGGTGTTCGTCTTCCGCATCCCGATCAACATATGGGACAAATGGGCGCCCAAGCTGTTCGTGCTGTCGCTCGTGCTGCTTGTGATCGTGTTGATCCCGCATATCGGCAAGGGCGTGAACGGCGCGCGCCGGTGGATTCCGCTCGGCATCACCAATATGCAGCCATCGGAAATCATGAAGCTCGCGGTGACGATCTACGCGGCGAACTACACCGTGCGCAAGCAGGAATTCATGCACAGCTTCAGCAAGGGCTTCCTGCCGATGGCGTTCGCGGTCGGCGCGGTCGGCGCGGTGCTGCTGCTCGAGCCCGATATGGGCGCCTTCATGGTGATCGCGGCGATCGCGATGGGCCTGCTGTTTCTTGGCGGCGTCAATGCGAAGCTGTTCGGCGGGCTCGTGCTGACCGCGGTCGGTACCTTCACCCTGCTCGTCTGGGCCTCGCCCTGGCGTCGCGCGCGGATCTTCGCCTATCTCGATCCCTGGGATGAGCGCTATGCGCAGGGCAAGGCCTATCAGCTCACGCACTCGCTGATCGCGTTCGGACGCGGCGAATGGTTTGGCGTCGGGCTCGGCGGCAGTGTCGAAAAGCTCAACTATCTGCCCGAAGCGCATACCGACTTCATCCTCGCGGTGATCGGCGAGGAGCTTGGCTATGTCGGCGTGCTCGTCGTGATCCTGTTGTTCTACTGGATCGTGCGCCGCGCATTCGAGATCGGCCGGCAGGCACTTGCGCTCGACCGCGTGTTCGCGGGTCTCGTCGCGAAGGGCATCGGCCTGTGGATCGGTGCGCAGACCTTTATCAACATGGGTGTGAATCTCGGCCTGCTGCCGACCAAGGGGCTGACGCTGCCGCTGGTCTCGTTCGGCGGCTCGGGGATCCTGCTCAACTGCGTGTCGATCGCGTTGCTGCTGCGCGTTGACTATGAGAACCGGGTGCTGATGCGCGGAGGCAAGGTATGACCCATGCGCGCACGCTGATGGTGATGGCTGGCGGCACCGGCGGACATGTGTTCCCGGGGCTCGCGGTCGCCCATTGGATGCAGGCGCATGGCTGGCGCGTGGTCTGGCTCGGCAATCCCGGGGGCATGGAAGCGACGCTCGTGCCCAAACACGGCATTCCGATCGAGTTCGTGCGCTTCGGCGGCTTGCGCGGCAAGGGTCTCATGACCAAGCTGCGACTGCCGTTCAATCTCCTGCGTGCGTGCTCGCAGAGCCTCGGCGTGCTGGGCCGGATCAAGCCCGACGTCGTGCTCGGCATGGGCGGCTACATCACGTTCCCGGCCGGCATCATGGCGGCGCTGACCGGACGCCCCCTCGTGCTGCACGAACAGAATTCGATCGCGGGCCTCGCGAACCGTGTGCTCGCCAAGCTGGCTAAGCGAGTGCTGGTTGCGTTTCCCGATGCATTGCCCGGTGGCGAATGGACCGGCAACCCGATTCGCGAAGAACTACGCGACATGCCTGAGCCGGCAGGGCGCTATGCGGCTCGCACGGGTCCGTTGAAGTTGCTCGTGGTCGGCGGCAGCCTGGGCGCCGCGGCGCTCAACGAGGCCGTGCCGCTCGCACTCGCGCGCTTGCCCGCGGGCTCGCGTCCGCATGTCGTCCATCAGGCGGGTGCGAAGCATATCGGCGCGCTGAAGACTTACTACGAGAACGCGGGCCTCGATCACGATCCGGACATCCGGCTCGTGCCCTTTATCGACGATATGGCGAGCGCCTACGCACAAGCCGATCTGGTGATCTGCCGCTCGGGCGCGATGACGGTCGCGGAGATCGCGGCGGTCGGCGTGGCTGCGTTGTTCGTGCCGTTCCCGTATGCGGTCGACGATCACCAGACGACCAATGGCCGCTTCCTGGCCGACCGTGGCGGCGCGCTGCTGATCCAGCAACGCGAGCTGACGGTCGAGGGACTCGCGGACTGGATCGGCGCGCAGACGCGCGAGAGCCTCGCGGCGATGGCCGCGCGCGCGCGCGAATGCGCGAAACCGGATGCGACCGAGGTGGTCGCAGGCGTTTGCGCCGCCGTCGCGCAACGCAAGGAATCACTATGAAGCACATCGTCAAGAATATTCACTTCGTCGGCATCGGCGGCGCTGGTATGAGCGGCATCGCCGAAGTGCTGCTGAACCTCGGCTATCAAGTCAGCGGTTCCGACCTCGGCCGCAGCGCGGTCACCGAGCGCCTGATCGCGCTCGGCGCGAACGTGGCGTTCGGCCATGACGCCGCCAACATCGAAGGCGCGAATGCGGTCGTGGTCTCGACCGCCGTGCGCTCGGACAATCCCGAAGTGCTCGCGGCGCGGCACAAGCGCATTCCGATCGTGCCGCGTGCGGTGATGCTCGCCGAACTGATGCGCCTCAAGCAGGGCATCGCGATCGCGGGCACGCATGGCAAGACGACCACGACGAGCCTCGTCGCGAGCGTGCTCGCGGCCGGCGGCCTCGATCCGACGTTCGTGATCGGCGGGCGCCTGAACAGCGCGGGCGCGAATGCGCGGCTCGGCACCGGCGACTTCATCGTCGCGGAAGCCGACGAGTCCGACGCCTCGTTTTTGAACCTGTTTCCGGTGATCGAGGTGATCACCAATATCGATGCGGACCATATGGATACGTATGGTCACGACTTCGCGCGGCTCAAGCAGGCCTTCATCGAATTCACGCACCGCCTGCCGTTCTACGGGATCGCGGTGCTCTGCGTGGACGATCCGAGCGTGCGCGAAATCCTGCCGTTCGTCTCGAAGCCGATCATCCGCTACGGCTTTGCGCAGGACGCGCAAGTCCGCGCGATCGATGTCGTCGCTCGCGAAGGCAAGATGGCGTTCACGGTATTGCGCGAGGAAGCGGCACCCCTGCGGATCGAACTGAACCTGCCGGGTACGCACAACGTGCAGAACGCACTCGCGGCCATTGCGATTGCGACTGAACTTGAGGTCGCGGATGCCGATATACAGCAGGCGCTCGCGGAATTCAACGGCGTCGGCCGCCGCTTCCAGCGCTTCGGCGAAGTGCCGGTGGCGCAGGGCGCGTACACGCTGGTCGACGACTATGGTCATCACCCGGTCGAGATGGCTGCGACGATCGCGGCGGCGCGCGGCGCGTTTCCGGGCCGGCGGCTCGTGCTCGCGTTCCAGCCCCACCGCTTCACGCGGACGCGTGACTGCTTCGAGGATTTCGTCAAGGTGCTGTCGACGGTCGACGGCCTCGTGCTGACCGAAGTCTATGCGGCCGGCGAGGCGCCGATCGTCGCCGCCGACGGCCGTGCGCTCGCGCGTGCGATTCGCGTGGCGGGCAAGGTCGAGCCGGTGTTCGTCGAGACCGTCGACGAAGTGCCGGATGCGCTGGCGGGCTTCGTGCTCGACGGCGATGTCGTGATCACGATGGGTGCGGGGTCGATCGGCACGGTGCCGGGCCGGTTGACGCAAGAGCGGGAATAACGAATTGACTGAGATTGGGAAGAGCGGAGTGGATCCGAAAGTTTTTGGGAAAGTGGCTGTTTTGATGGGCGGCGTGTCGGCTGAGCGCGAGGTCTCGCTGAAGTCGGGGCGGCTCGTGCTCGCGGCGCTGCTCGAACGCGGCGTCGATGCGCACGCGTTCGATCCGGCCGAACGCGCGCTGTTCGATCTGCAGCGTGAAGGATTCGTGCGCGTATTCAATGCGCTGCATGGCGGCTATGGCGAGAACGGCACCTTGCAGGGCGCGCTCGAATTCCTCGGCATCCGCTATAGCGGCACCGGCGTGCTCGGCTCGGCGCTCGGCATGGACAAGCTGCGCAGCAAGCTGATCTGGCAGCAGACCGGTGTGCCGACGCCGCCGTTCGAGATCGTCCATCGGGGCGAGGACTATGCGGCGCGTGTCGCCGGCCTGGTTGGCAAGCTCGGCCTGCCGTTGTTCGTCAAGCCGGCGAGCGAAGGGTCGAGCGTCGCGGTCATCAAGGTGAAGTCGGCCGACACGCTCGAGCGCGCGATTGCCGAGGCCGCGCAGTACGACCCGATCGTGCTCGTCGAGAAGAGCATCGACGGCGGCGGCGAGTTCACGCTGTCGATCGCGGGCGAACTCGACCTGCCGATCATCCGGATCGTGCCGGCCGGCGAGTTTTACGACTATCACGCGAAGTACATCGCCGACGATACGCAGTACCTGATTCCGAGTGGCTTGACGGATGCCGACGAAAAGCGGTTCAAGGCGCTCTCGCGGCGCGCGTTCGAAGTGCTCGGCTGCACTGACTGGGGCCGCGCGGACTTCATGCTCGATGCCGACGGCAACCCGTATTTCCTCGAGGTGAATACCGCGCCGGGGATGACGGATCACTCGTTGCCGCCGAAAGCGGCCCGCGCGGTCGGCATCAGTTATGCGGACCTCGTGCTGAGCGTGCTGGCGCAGACGCTCGACAAGGCGGAACGATAGGCAGTACCGCTGGACACGTCGGGATGGAGCCGAGGGGGAAGTGAAGCAGTCGTAGATCTGGAAGACGGAACCGCGCGAAACCGCAGGCGTAATGGCAACTGTAACCGTGGTCGTAGCATTAACCGCAACGAATTGACCAGAACCAACTGAACGATGTGGCACAACACCCGACAACTCAATATGATCGCCTCCGCGCTTTATGCGCTGGTGGTGCTCGCCGTATTGGGTGCGGGGATGCGCTGGACCGCGCAGCGCCCGATGTTCGCGCTGCACGCGATCCGGATCGACGGCGACGCCGAGCATGTCAATGCCGTGACGGTGCGCCGGGCCGTGCTCGATCATTTGCAGGGCAATTTCTTCACGGTCAACCTCGATACCGCGCGTGCCGCGTTCGAGACGATGCCGTGGGTTCGCCATGCGAGCGTGCGGCGCGTGTGGCCGGACAGCATCGCGGTCGATCTCGACGAGTACAAGCCGCTCGCGACCTGGGGCGACGACCGAATGGTCAGCACGGACGGCGAGCTCTTCACGGCGAACCAGGCCGAGGTCGAGGGCGATCTGCCGGCCTTCGACGGTCCGGACGGCAGCGTGCAGGATGTCGTCGCGCGTTACCGCGACTTCGCGAAGTGGTTCGCGCCGCTGCATGCCAAACCGGTCGGGGTCACGCTGTCGCCACGTTATGCGTGGACAGTCAAGCTCTCGAACGGACTCCAGGTCGAGTTCGGCCGAGAGCGCAATGCGCAGACACTCGCGAGCCGTGCGCAGCGCCTCGTCTCGTCATGGGGCCAGACGACGCAGCGCTGGGGCAACGATATCGAGTACGTGGACCTGCGCTATCCGAACGGCTTCGCGATCCGGAGCGCGAGCGTGAAGATCGCGGCCGACCCGGCGAATGCGGCGGCAGCAAGGGCGGACAAGGCGGGCACCGCGGCGAGCAAGGGTGCCGCCAGGCCGGCTGCGGGCAAAGGCGCGCCCACGGAGAAGGGAAGGGCGGCAGTGAGCAAAGCGGCATTGAACAGGACGGCATCGAGCAGGACGGCATCGAGCAGGACGGCAACGAGCAGGACGGCAACGGGCAAGACAGGCGCAGGTCCTGCAGCAGGGGGCGAGACAGCAACAAACAAGGCGCCGGGAAACAACGGGAATTCGGGGAAAACCATCGGCAAATCGGGCACGCCCGCGCCGAAGCAACAAGGGGCCACGCAATGAATGCGATCCAGACCGTGCAGCGCTTGCCGCGGGCATCACACCTTAAGAGTCAAACGCTATGAGACAAGACTACAAGGACCTGCTGGTCGCCCTGGATATCGGGACTTCGAAGGTCGTCGCGATCGTGGCCGAGCTGAAAGGCGAAGGGCACTATGAAGTGATCGGCCTCGGCCAGAGCGAATCGAAGGGGCTCAAGAAGGGCGTCGTCGTCAACATCGAGGCGACTGTCCAGTCGATCCAGCGCGCGCTCGAGGAAGCCGAGCTGATGGCCGACTGCAAGATCACCAATGTGTTCACGGGGATCGCGGGCAGCCATATCCGCAGCTTCAATTCGAGCGGCATGGTCGCGATCAAGGACAAGGAGGTCATGCAGGCGGACGTCGCGCGGGTGATCGAGACAGCGAAGGCGATCAATATCCCGACCGACCAGCAGGTGCTGCATATCCTGACCCAGGAATTCATCATCGACGGCCAGGAAGACGTGCGCGAGCCCATCGGCATGAGCGGTATCCGCCTCGAAGTGAAGGTGCATATCGTCACGGGTGCCGTGTCGGCCGCGCAGAACATCGTCAAGTGCGTGCGGCGCTGCGGCCTCGAGGTGAATGACCTGATCCTGCAGCCGCTCGCGTCAAGCCTCGCGGTGCTGACCGAAGACGAGAAGGAACTCGGCGTGGTGCTTGTCGATATCGGCGGTGGCACGACCGATATCGCGATCTACAGCGAAGGCTCGATCCGCCACACGGCGGTGATCCCGATCGCCGGCGACCAGATCACCAGCGATATCGCGATGGCCCTGCGCACGCCGACGCCCGATGCGGAAGACATCAAGGTGCGCCACGGCATCGCGAAACAGGCGCTTGCCGATCCGGACGAAATGATCGAAGTGCCCGGTCTGGGCGAACGCGGTCCGCGCGTGCTGTCGCGCCAGGCGCTGGCCGCCGTGGTCGAGCCGCGCGTCGAGGAGCTGTTCTCGCTGGTGCAGCAGGTCGTGCGCGAGTCAGGTTACGAGGAACTGCTGTCCTCCGGGATCGTGCTGACCGGCGGTGCCGCGACGATGGACGGGATGGCGGAGCTCGGCGAAGACATCTTCCTGAAGCCCGTGCGCATCGGCGTGCCCGAATACGAAGGCGGCCTTGCCGACGTCGTGCGCAACCCGCGGTATTCGACGGCGATGGGCCTGTTGCTCGAAGGCCGCTCGCAGCGCATGCGCGGGCGCAAGGTCGCGGTGCAGTCGGGCTCGGCGAACCAGGTCTGGGGTCGCATGAAGGAATGGTTTTTGGGGAATTTCTGAACACGGTGGATCAAGCGGTTTAGCAACACGCAGTGGGCTGGCATCACATGAGTTCGCAGAAAGGACGCACGCAAGAAGTTTTGCAGCGCCGGTGGGCGGCGACCGGTGCCTGGTGGAGGATTGCCCGATCCTCTTCCGGATAAAGGCCGATTTATCTCTGACGGAGGCACTAATGGATTTCGAAATGCTGGAAACGGAAACCAACGGCACGATCATCAAGGTCGTCGGCGTTGGGGGGGCGGGCGGCAATGCCGTTCAGCACATGATCAACCGCGGTGTGCAAGGTGTGGAGTTCATCTGTATGAACACCGATGCACAGGCGCTCTCGCGTTCGAAGGCGCAAATCGCGATCCAGCTCGGCAAGACCGGGCTGGGCGCGGGTGCGAAGCCGGACATGGGCCGTTCCGCGGCCGAAGAGGCGCGCGAGCGGATTGCCGACTCGCTGCGCGGCGCGCACATGGTGTTCATCACCGCCGGCATGGGCGGCGGTACGGGCACGGGCGCGGCGCCGGTGGTTGCGCAAATCGCGAAGGAGATGGGCATTCTGACGGTTGGGGTGGTTTCCAAGCCGTTTGAATTCGAAGGTGGCAAGCGCATGCGCGTGGCCGAAGCCGGCTCCCAACTTCTCGAAGATCACGTCGATTCACTCATCGTGGTGTTGAACGACAAGCTCTTCGAGGTGATGGGCGACGACGCGGAAATGGACAAGTGCTTCCAGTGTGCGGATGACGTCTTGCACAATGCCGTTGCGGGTATCGCGGAAATCATCAACGTCGATGGTCTGGTGAACGTCGACTTCGAAGACGTGAAAACCGTGATGGGCGAGCAAGGCAAGGCGATGATGGGAACGGCCACGGTGGCCGGCGTCGACCGTGCGCGTCTGGCGGCTGAGCAGGCTGTCGCCAGCCCGCTGCTCGAGGGCGTCGACCTCTCGGGCGCGCGCGGTGTGCTTGTCAATATCACAGCAAGTCGTTCGCTGCGCTTGTCTGAAACGCGCGAAGTCATGAACACGATCAAGAGCTATGCCGCGGACGACGCGACGGTGATCTTCGGTACGGTCTATGACGATGCGATGGGCGATGCCTTGCGCGTGACCGTTGTCGCGACCGGCCTCGGCCGCGCCGCGAAGAAGACGATGGCCGCGCCGATGACGCTGCTCAAGACCGGTACCGACAATATGCCGGTGGGTTCGGCTTCGCATGGCCATTCGCACAACCCGACCACGGACTACGGCGCGCTCGAAACGCCGGCGGTCTGGCGCAGCACGCGCGAGACGGCGGCCTCGCACGTCGCGGCCCTGCAGGAAAAGGGCGTCGACACGTATGACATTCCGGCATTCCTGCGCAAGCAGGCGGATTGAGCATTGAATGAACTGTTGAAGCGGGAATGTCTGCGGACAGCTTCGGCGGCCGACTATCGTCCGCCTGAACCCTCCGCACGAAATTTCTGGCCTCCTGAGCTGGGAGGTGAGTTGTCGACGTCGGCACGTGCCAGCGCAACCCTGGGTTGCGACGGATGGGTGTCGCCCGACGAGGGGTGTTGCGGAGTCAACGGGGACGCCGCACGCCGGGCATGGTGAACAGTGCCGTTTTTGCGCCTCGGGCAGGGTGCGCGAACGGGTAAGACTTCGACGCCGCGACAGCACTGTGTGGTACGGAGCTTGCTGCTCTCATCATGACGTGCAAGAGAAGTGCATTAGAAGATGTGTCCGGCCGCTCGACGTGCCTCCGTTCGAGCGGTCGGCGCCGCCAATAGGCGCGCAACACACACTCGTAAAAGAGGCAAGGACCGCCATGGCTGGGGCGCAACAGTCGTAATGTCGCGAAACAGTTCGAAACGGTATGGGTAGGAAAAGCAGCTATAATCCGACTATTAAGAATCGAGTCGCGATTGCGATTTTTTATAAAGTAAAGAGTCCGACATGCTGAAGCAGCGAACCATTAAATCGATCGTCAAAACGGTCGGCATCGGTCTGCACTCAGGTCGCAAAGTCGAATTGACATTGCGACCCGCAGGCCCCGATACCGGCATCGTCTTTACGCGTGTCGATCTGCCTCAGTCTATCGAGATTCCCGCGCGGGCCATGAGCATCGGCGATACACGCCTGGCGTCGGTGCTCCAGCGCGAGGGCGCCCGGGTGTCGACTATCGAGCACATCATGTCGGCTTGCGCCGGCCTGGGTATCGACAATCTGTACGTCGACGTGACTGCTGAAGAAATTCCGATCATGGACGGCAGTGCGGCCTCGTTCGTCTTTCTGATTCAGTCGGCTGGCATCGAACAACAGGATGTGCCCAAGAAGTTCATCAAGGTCAAGAAGGCGGTCGAAGTGCGAGAAGGCGACAAATTCGCACGTCTCGAACCCTACTTCGGCTTTCATCTCAAGTTCACGATCGATTTTCGTCATCCGGCGGTCAACAAGACCGGCCAGGAATGCGAAGTCGATTTCGCCGATACCTCGTATGTGCGCGAGATTTCGCGTGCACGCACGTTTGGCTTTGCGCATGAAGTCGAACAGATGCGCGAGCTTGGTCTCGCGCGCGGCGGCAGCATGGACAACGCGATCGTGCTCGACGAGTACCGGATCCTGAACAATGACGGTTTGCGTTATAGCGACGAGTTCGCCAAGCACAAGATGCTCGATGCGATCGGCGATCTGTATGTGATCGGTCACCCGCTGCTGGCGTCGTACACCGCCTACAAGTCGGGTCACGGCCTGAATAATGCGTTGCTGCGCGAGTTGCTCGCGCAGAACGATGCCTACGAGGTCGTCACGTTCGAGGACATCAAGGCAGCGCCGCGCGGTTTCGAGTACGACACGCAGGCCGTATTTGCCTGATATCTTGGCTTGCGCGACGTAAAGCCTCGCTCGACGGGGGCCGTAGGCAAGCCTGGCGATACTCAACGGTATTTAGCGCCGGCGCGCGCAGAGCCTACGCCTACGGATTTAACACGCTATTGCCGTGAGACACGATTAAGAATTGCGATCTTTTTATAAGATATTCTTGTCGCAATAAATCAAATAGCTAGTTACAGGCCGACCCTTCAGGGTCGCTTGTGCCGCGCGACCATTCGCTCCAGCGCGTCGCGCAGCGGTGAAGCCTCGAGGCCGTCGGCGAACGTGCGCAGGCATTCGACGCCGGCCGCGGAGACCTTCGCCTGCTTGGGCACGGCGGGTGGTTTCATGACCGGGCGTACCTTGACCTTGAATCCACTAACGGGCCAGCCGCGCTGCTGGAGGTCCTGCACCAGTCCGCGTTCGAGATGGCGAAGCCGTGCCGCGAGCGCACTGTGGCCGGCAAAGATCGTCAGCACTTCCCCTTTGATTGCGCCGACCGATACATGCGGGGCGAGATAGTCGGGCAGCAGCGTCACGAGGTCGTTTTCGAGCGCCTCGACCTGCCGCATGCCCGCGCGCAGCGCGGCGAGCGCATCGGTTTCGCCGAGCAGGTCGCTGACTGCGCGTGCAGAACGAGGCGAGCGGCGCGATGAACGGCCGGCCGTCGTTCCGGATGGCGAAAACGACGAAGGAGAGGACGAAGAAGACGAAAAGGGCTTCACGCGGCGCGCCGGTTCTTGAAAATTTCGATTAACGGAATCATTGTAGCTTTCTGGGTTGTACCCGGGGTGCGTTGCGGGCCCCGAATTCCCTTTGGGAATCGGCATTTCTGACACAAGGGTTGCCGGGTACAGCGTGTTAAAATCCCGCCTTTGCAAACCCCGAGGCCAAGCCGGCGGGGCGCGCTGGCGCGCCACGACGCAGACGATCCGATGATTTCCGGTGTTCTCAAACAGTTCTTTGGCAGCCGTAATCAGCGGCTGATCAAGCAATATCAGAAAAATGTCGTCGCGATCAATGCGCTCGAGCCGCAGATGGAGCAGCTCAGTGACGAGCAGCTGACCGCGAAGACGGGGGAGTTCCGTCAGCGCGTCGCCTCGGGTGAAACGCTGGACCGGCTGCTGCCCGAAGCATTCGCCGTCTGCCGCGAAGCGAGCCGGCGCGTGCTCAAGATGCGCCACTTCGACGTGCAGCTGATCGGCGGCATGGTGCTCCACTACGGCAAGATCGCCGAAATGCGCACGGGCGAGGGCAAGACGCTCGTGGCGACGCTTGCGGCTTATCTGAACGCGTTGTCGGGACATGGCGTGCACGTGGTCACCGTCAACGACTATCTTGCACAGCGCGATGCCGAATGGATGGCGCGGCTCTACAACTTCCTCGGGCTCAGCGTCGGGATCAACCTGTCGCAAATGGAGCACGACCAGAAGCAGCAGGCCTACGCGGCGGACATCACCTACGGTACGAACAATGAGTTCGGCTTCGACTACCTGCGCGACAACATGGTCTACGAGACCTCGCAGCGGGTACAGCGCGCGCTGAACTTCGGCATCGTCGACGAGGTGGACTCGATCCTGATCGACGAGGCGCGCACGCCGCTGATCATCTCGGGTCAGGCCGAGGATCACACCGAGCTGTATGTGAAGATGAACGCGTTGCCGCCGCTGCTCGAACGCCAGATCGGCGAAGAGAAGGCCGACGGCACGGGCGTCGAAGTACCGGGTGACTACACGCTCGACGAGAAGGCGCGCCAGGTGTTCCTGACCGAGCGCGGCCACGAGAAGGCCGAGTCACTGCTCGCGCAGTGGGGCCTGATCGGCGAGGGCGAGAGCCTCTACGCACCCCAGAACATCACGTTGATGCACCACGTGTATGCGGCGTTGCGCGCGCACACGCTGTTTTTCCGCGACCAGCACTATGTCGTGCAGAACGGCGAGGTCGTGATCGTCGACGAGTTCACGGGCCGCCTGATGGTGGGCCGCCGCTGGTCCGAAGGCCTGCACCAGGCCGTCGAGTCGAAAGAACACGTCAAGATCCAGCACGAGAACCAGACGCTCGCCTCGATCACGTTCCAGAACTACTTCCGCATGTACGGCAAGCTGTCGGGCATGACCGGTACGGCCGATACGGAAGCCTACGAGTTCCAGGAAATCTACGGCCTCGAAACGGTCGTGGTGCCGACCAACCGGCCGCCAAAGCGGACCGACAAGCAAGATCAGATCTACAAGACCGCGCGTGAACGGTACGGGGCCGTGATCAACGACATCCGCGACTGCTTTGAACGCGGCCAGCCGGTGCTCGTCGGCACGACCTCGATCGAAAACTCCGAGCTGCTCTCGGGCCTGCTCGACGAAGTGAAGCTGTCGCACCAGGTGCTCAACGCGAAGCAGCATCAGCGCGAAGCGGAGATCATCGCGCAGGCCGGACGGCCGAAGATGATCACGATCGCGACCAATATGGCCGGCCGCGGTACCGACATCGTGCTCGGCGGCAACGTCGAGAAGCAGGCGGGCTTCATTGAAGTCGATGCGTCGATCCCTGAAGACCAGAAGATCGGGCGCATCCAGCACCTGCACGACGAGTGGCAGTCGCTGCATGAACAGGTGAAGGCCGCGGGCGGCCTGCATATCATCGGTACCGAACGTCACGAATCGCGCCGGATCGACAACCAGTTGCGCGGTCGTGCGGGCCGCCAGGGTGATCCGGGTTCGTCGCGCTTCTATCTGTCGCTCGAAGATCCGCTGCTGCGCATCTTCGCGGGCGACCGCGTACGTTCGATCATGGACCGCCTCAAGATGCCCGAAGGCGAGGCGATCGAAGCGGGCATCGTCTCACGCTCGATCGAGTCCGCGCAGCGCAAGGTCGAAGCGCGCAACTTCGATATCCGCAAGCAGTTGCTCGAATACGACGACGTCTCGAACGACCAGCGCAAGGTCATCTACCAGCAGCGTAACGAACTGCTCGAGGCGACCGATATCTCCGAGACGATCTCTGCGATGCGCCAGGCGGTATTCGCCGAAGTCGCGCGCACCTACGTGCCGGCGGGCAGCATCGAGGAACAATGGAACCTCGACGGCCTGCAAACGGTATTGCGCGACGAATGGCAGCTCGACGTGCCGCTCGCGGCGACGGTCGAGGCGGCCGATGCGATCGAGGACGAGGAGGTCATCGACCAGGTCCTCAACGCGGCGGAAGCTTCTTACGATAACAAGGTGAGCCTGATCGGCCGCGAAGGGTTCAGCGGCTTCGAACGGTCGGTGATGCTGCAGACCGTCGATATGCGCTGGCGCGAACATCTCGCCGCGCTCGATCACCTGCGCCAGGGGATTCATCTGCGCGGCTATGCGCAGAAGAACCCGAAGCAGGAATACAAGCGCGAGGCGTTCGAACTGTTCGCGGCGTTGCTCGATGCGATCAAGCTCGAAGTCACGCGCGTCGTGATGACGGTGCAGATCCAGTCGCAGGCGCAACTCGAGGAAGTCGCCGAAGAACTCGAGGAAGTCGGCGGCCATCTCGAGCATGTGCAATACCAGCATCCGGAATTCGGCGGCGGGGGGGCCGGCGCCGAGTCCGCTGACGATTCGATCGCGGTCGCGACCGTGTCCGCGGGCGCGGTGGCGGCGGCAGTCGCGGCCGGCGGCGACTATGCCGAAGCGGCGGGCGCCGAACCGCGCGTCGCGATGCCGAAGGTCGGCCGCAACGATCCTTGCCCCTGCGGCAGCGGCAAGAAGTTCAAGCATTGTCACGGCAAGCTGGCATGATTCACCGTGGACCCCGCTTGCGGGGTTCACGCCGGCCCGGCGCAGTCCGGGGCCGATAGCCCGATCCCGCGCCCGGCGCGGGTTTTTTCTCTCGGGGCCGCGCCGTCGTCCGGCGGCCGATGGCCCGTTCGATCCGAAGCGCACACGATGGCCGTCAATTTCCCCTCGATCGACCCTGCTCAACTTCACCCCGTCGCCGGCGTCACGCTCGGCTGGGCCGAAGGTCATATCCGAAAGCCGAATCGCAAGGACGTACTCGTCATCTCGCTTGATGAGGGCGCGACGGTTGCCGGCGTATTCACGGCCAATCGCTTTTGCGCGGCACCCGTGATCGTTTGCCGCGAGCATCTCGCGAAGGTGCAGGCAAGCGGCGGCATTCGCGCACTCGTGATCAACACGGGCAATGCGAACGCAGGCACCGGCGAGCCGGGCCTCGCCGATGCGCGCGCGACCTGTGCCGAACTTGCGCGCCTCACGGGTTTGCGCGCCGAACAGATCCTGCCGTTCTCGACGGGTGTGATTCTCGAGCCGCTGCCCGTCGATCGCGTCAAGGCGGCGCTGCCCGACGCACTCGCGCATCGCGACGCCGCCAACTGGTATCTCGGCGCGCAGTCGATCATGACGACCGACACCTTGCCGAAGGCGGTGTCGGCGCAGGTCACGATCGACGGTCATACCGTGACGATGACGGGCATCAGCAAAGGCGCTGGCATGATCCGTCCGAACATGGCAACGATGCTGGGCTTCCTGGCGATCGATGCGAAGCTTGCGCAGCCCGTGCTCGACGAGATGGTCAAGTACGTCGCCGACCGCTCGTTCAACTGCATCACGATCGACGGCGATACGTCGACCAATGACTCGTTCATCATCATGGCCTCGGGCCGCGCCTCGCTGCCTGCCATCACTTCGACGGCCGATCCGGCCTACGTCGCGCTCCGCGATGCGGTGACGGCCACCGCACAGTCGCTCTCGCAACTGATCGTGCGCGATGGTGAGGGCGCGACCAAGTTCATCACGGTCAAGGTCGAAGGCGGTGCGGACGTCGCGGAATGCCGGAGGATCGCTTATTCGATCGCCCATTCACCGCTCGTCAAGACGGCCTTCTTCGCATCGGACCCGAACCTCGGCCGTATCCTGTGCGCGGTCGGTTATGCGGGCATCGACGATCTCGATGTGAGCCGCACGGACCTCTATCTCGACGAGGTGCTGGTCGCGAAGGGCGGCGGACGCAACCCCGACTATCGCGAGGAAGACGGCCAGCGCGTGATGAAGCAGGCTGAAATCACCGTGCGCCTGCGCCTCGGGCGCGGCGAGGCGGAAGCGACGATCTGGACCTGCGATCTGTCGCACGACTACGTGAGCATCAACGCGGACTATCGGTCATAGTACGGGATCGCGTGCCCGGCCATCCTGCCGGGCGCGGGCACTGGATGCTCACTCCGGTCGGCCGCAGCCGGCCGCAACACTGGTTTATCACACTGTCGCATGGACAAACTTGAACAATTCCTGAGCCGCGCCGAGCAACTGCTCGGTCGTCTTGAAACCCTGCTGCCGCCGACGGCTCCCGAGATCACCTGGGATTCGGCTGTCGCCTTTCGCTGGCGCACGCGGCAGGGGCGGGGCTATCTGCAGCCGGTGCCGAACATTTCCCTGATCGGCCTCGACGATCTTCAGAACATCGAGCGGCAGAAACACCTGATCGAACAGAACACGCGTCAGTTCGTGATGAGCCAGCCTGCCAACAACGTGCTGCTGACCGGCGCGCGGGGTACCGGCAAGTCGTCGCTGATCAAGGCCTGCCTGAACCAGTTCAAGGACCAGGGCCTGCGCCTGATCGAAGTCGACAAGGACGACCTGCACGACCTCGGCGATATCGTCGACCTGATCACTACGCGGCCCGAGCGGTTTATCGTGTTCTGCGACGACTTGTCGTTCGAAGAAGGCGAGTCGGGCTACAAGGCACTCAAGGTCGCGCTCGATGGTTCGATTGCCGCGCAATCGGACAATGTGCTGATCTATGCGACCTCGAATCGCCGCCATCTGCTCCCCGAGTACATGAGCGACAACGAGAGCTACAAGCATACGAACGACGGCGAGATCCATCCGGGCGAGGTCATCGAAGAGAAGATCTCCTTGTCCGAGCGATTCGGTTTGTGGGTGAGCTTCTATCCGTTCAAGCAGGACGACTATCTCTCGATCGTCGCGCACTGGATGAAGCATTTCGGCCGCACCGACGACGATGTCGCGGCCGCGCGCGGTGACGCGCTCGTCTGGGCACTCGAACGCGGTTCGCGTTCCGGCCGGGTTGCATGGCAGTTTGCGCGCGACTGGTCGGGACGGCAGCAGTGATGAAGCTCGCCGCTGAGCAAGGCCAGGCGCCCGACGGGCGCCCTGTGACCGAAGTCGCGGTCGGCATCCTGATCGAGCCGGACGGGCGTTTCCTGCTTGCGCAGCGTCCGGCGGGCAAGCCCTATGAAGGTTACTGGGAGTTTCCGGGCGGCAAGCTCGAGGCCGGTGAATCGGTCGAGGCCGCGCTGGGCCGCGAACTTCACGAAGAGCTGGGCATCACGATCGGCAACTGCGAGCGGTGGCGTGTGCTCGAGCACGACTATCCGCACGCCTATGTGCGGCTCTATTTCTGCAAGGTCACCCAGTGGGAAGGCGAACTCGTCGGCCGTGAAGGGCAGGCCTTCGCGTGGCAGCGGCAACCGATCAGCGTCGATCCCTTGTTGCCGGCGACGGTTCCGGTACTGGACTGGTTGACCGAATCGGCCTGAAGGCAGGCTGGGTCGCCGCTTGTCCGACCGCCCTAGTTGAGTTCGTCCTTCGGTGATCCGTCAGGGTTTTCTTCGTCGGTCTTGCCTGCGATCGTGTATTTTTCGGCGGCCCAGGCGCCGAGGTCGATCTGTTTGCAGCGCTCCGAGCAGAATGGCCGGAAGGTGCTTTCGGCGGCCCACGGGACCTTCTTCCCGCAGGTCGGGCAGTTCACGAAGGTAGTCATCGCCTTCTCTCTTCAAGTCAAGCCGCTGCAAGCAAGGAGGCGGGTCCATGACGCCCGCCTTATCGGCTCTACAGCGTACAGAGTGTCAATTCGAACGGGACGTCGCTATCGACCGCACGGGGACGCAGATCGCCCCCCTGGGTCGTGAACCGCACCCATAGCATGTATTTGTTCGCGCTCGCCTCGGGAATCACCCGCGCTTCATCGGGGACACGAACCTGCATCAGATGATAGGTCCGTCCGGACAGCATCTGCTGATAGCTGCCCTGCACGGCCATCACCTTGGCGGACTGCCCCGACTCACGCGCGAGACGCAGCACGATCGTGGCCGCATCGCGCAGCGGCAAGAGCGGCATGACCCACTTTGCGATGTCGTTGCGGCGCTGCTCGACGGAGAGTTGTTGCCACGCATAGTACGAGGGCAGATCGAAACGACAGGTCCCGCCCGGGATGATCGCGCGGCTGCGAATACTCGTGAGCCACTCATTGTCGCCAAGGTGCTGCGTTGCCTTGCCCTGCATCTGGTTCAGATTCGCGAGGGTCGCTTCGATTTCGCCGAGCACGACCTCGAGCGTCGACTGTTCGATCTCGGCGTTGTCGCGAAACGGCGTGAGCGTGACGCGCTGTCGTTCAAGTTCCTTGAGCAGATCGGACTTGAGGTCGGAGCGCCCGGCCACTTCGGAGATCTCAAAGAGCGTCGTCAACGCGACATGATGCTCACGGGGATCTTCCTGGTGCAGGAAAAAAGAGAAGCGGTCGAACAGATCTTCGAGCCGCAACAGCGTTCGGATTCGCTCGTTGAACGGATACTCGTAGAGGATCAATGCTCGCCTTTACCGGGATCGGGGTTGAAGTATTCGCACATTCTAATGCCGGCATTGGGCGCGTCGCAATGATGGAGCGCAGCTATCTCGCCCCCGCGAGGGCGAGATAGCGACGATGAAGTGCGTCAACCTTCTCATAAACCGCGTCAGTGCTGGCTTTGTCGTTTTCGATCACGTCATCGGCGAGCGCGAGCCGCCCGGATCGGCTCGCCTGCCGCGCGATGATGGCTTCGACCTGTGCGCGACTGAAGCCGTTGCGTCGCATGACCCGCTCGATCTGTGTTTCGGGTGCGCAGTCGACCACGAGCACCCGATCGAAGCGGCCTTTCAGGCGGTCTTGCAGGCGATCGCCTGGGGCGTCTTGCACGGGGTCTTCGAGGTCGGAAGCCGGGCCGCCGCTTCGCCGACGCGGTGACTCGCCCGAGCGATTCTCAGGCTGCAGCGCTGCGTCCGGTGCAGCAGGATGCATGCCCGATGCGGCGTTTGCCGACACCGGGACAGCGCCGTCGCGCGCCAGACCAAGCGATTCCACGAGCAGCGGGATCACGAAGATCCGGTAGGGCCCGGTTGCGGCACGTGCGGCGGCCTCGCTCGCGGCGCGGATCAGCGGATGGGTGATCGATTCGAGCCGACGTTTAGCCTCGCTGTCGCTAAACACGAGGGCGCGCATGCGGGCGCGGTCGAGCGAGCCGTCGGCTGCAACGAATTCGCGGCCGAAGGCTGCTTCGATCGCGGGCATCGCGGCGCCACCGGGCGCGGTCACGGTATGGGCGAGCACGTCGGAATCGATGATCGTCGCACCCAGCGACGCGAAACGGTCGGCGACCAGCGTCTTGCCGCTGCCGATACCGCCGGTCAGCCCGACTGAAAACAGGTGCCCCGACTTCAACCGTTCGTGTTCCATGTCAACCTCCGAGGCCCGCGCTACCGTACAGGGGGAGCGACGGCCAGAAGGGCGTGCCGGCGAACAGGGTGATGCAGCCGGCAACAGCGAGAAAGGGCCCGAATGGCAGCGGCTCGTCGCGTTTCATGCGGCGGGTCGCAAGCATGGCCAGGCCGACCAGTGCACCCGCGGCCGAGGCCAGAACAAGCACCTGAACGAGGCCGGTCCAGCCGAGCCATGCGCCGAGTGCCGCGAACAGCTTGAGGTCGCCATGGCCGATGCCCTCGACCCCGCGCCACCACCAGAACCCCCAGTAGACGCACCACAGAAAGACGTATCCCGCGGCGGCACCGATCACCGCATCGCCGAGCGTGGCGAAGGACGGATCCAGATTGATCAGCAGTCCGGCCCAGAGGAAGGGCAGCGTGATCGCATCAGGCAGCAGCCCGGTCTCCCAGTCGATGCAGCTCAGCGTCAGCGCGACCGCGGCGAATCCGAAGGCCGCGATCGCCGCGAAGCCCGGTCCGAAACGCCACCACGCAAGTGCGGCGAGCAAGCCGCTGGCGAGTTCGAGCAGCGGGTAGCGGATCGAAATGCGCGTATGGCAACTGCCGCAGCGTCCGCGCAGCAACAGATAGCTGAGCACTGGAATGTTCTCCCACACCCGCAGGCGATGCCCGCACGCATCGCAATGCGAACCCGGATGCATGAGATTGTAGGTCTCGGCGCCCTTGGCTTTGCCGGCGGGCGTGTCGGCTCGCGCGGCGGCTTCGGTGGGGGCAAACTCGCTCCCGCGGCTGCGGCGGCCCGGTACAGCCCTATCCTGGGTGACGGTGGTTTCGTCCGCCTCGGCCGAGGCCATTGCCGCGTTTGTCCGCTCCTCGAGATACTCGGCGACACTCGTGTCCCAGTTGCGTTCGAGCACCCGGGGCACGCGATGCACGACGACGGTGACGAAGCTGCCGATCACCAGTCCGAACGCAATCACGAACGCGTATTGGATGGCGACGGGCATCAGCGTAAAGCCGTCGAACAGTGAGGTCAGACCGGTCAGCATCGTGGACGAGAGCAAGGCAAAGGGGCGCGCCGACGCGCGGCAGGAAAGGCCGCCCATGCTACACCAGCGCTGTCGGGAGTTGCGTATCGTACGCCGTTAAACCACATGACCGAGCTCCACGATGGGCAGGTAGAGGGCGATCACGAGGCCGCCGATGAGGGCCCCGAGAATGACGATGATGGCGGGCTCGACCAGCGTCGCCGCGGACACGAGCGCGGTATCGAGGTCCTGGTCGGCCAGATCGGCCAGATCGATCAGCAGTCGATCGAGCGCCCCGGTTTCCTCGGCGACCGCGATGGGCTGGACGATGCCCGCCGGAAAACATCCTGTGCATGCCAGCGCGTCGGCGAGCCGCTGACCGCGCCGGATGCGGCGCCCCGCATCGCGGGTCGCCGCATCGAATACCGGATGGCCCGAGACATCGGCCAGTACGTCGAACGCATCGGCGAGCGGCGTGCCCGCGCTCAGCAAGGTTCCCAGCGCCCGACACCATCGCGCGACGAACAGGCGCGTGATCAGCGTGCCTGCGACAGGCAGGGCCAGCAGCCCCGTATGCCATGCGAACCGGAGCCGGGGCGAACGCTTGAGCATAAGCGTGAGTGCGAGGTAGGCCAGCGCGGCGCCCGCGCAGGCCCAGGGCATGACGTGTCCGACCGTGTCCGAGATTTCTAGCACGACGCGCGTGGCGAGCGGCAGCGACGCCCCGAAGCTTTCGAAGATGTCCGCGAAGGTCGGCACGACCCAGTGCGTGAGTGCACCCGCAATGGCCGCGCCGCACGTGAGCAGGCACACTGGATAGGTGAGCGCACCACGCAGTCTGGCCCACTGCGCAGCGGCCTTCTCGCGCTGGGCCGCGATGCGAAACAGCACATCGCAGAGTCCGCCGGATGCCTCCCCGACCGCGACAAGCGCGCAACAAAGCCTGCCGAACGCACGCGGGTGTCGTGCGAATGCCTTTGACAAGGCCTGCCCGCGGGACACGTCACGGGAGATCTCGACCAGTAACTGCCGGGTCTCGTTGCGTGGCGCTGTCGTTTGCAGCACCTGCAAGGCGGGTGCCAGCGGCAGCCCCGCCTTCAGCAGACTCGCCAGTTGCCTGAGCAGCCGGGTTGCTTCCGCATATCGCACACGCGATGCTTGCGATCGTCCCTGTGCGCGTTCGCGTTCATCCCTGCTTTCGACTCGAGGCGGACCACCCGCGGTCCGCAAGCCGATTGCCTGTGCGAACCGCCGGATCATGCATCGAACTCTGTCGCGGCGACGGCGGCTTCGAGCGAGGTTTCGCCGCGCCTCACCTTGAGCAGCGCGGCATCGCGCAAGGTCGGCAAACGGCTGCGTGCCACGTCTTCGGCGAACGCTCTGCCAACGCCATGCTCGACGATCTGACTGCGCAGGACACTTGTCATCGGCATCACCTGGTGGATGCCGACACGCCCCCGATAGCCGATCTGATGACATTGTTCGCATCCGATCGGCCGGTAGAGCGGCTCGATTTGCGCGATGTCCGCATCGTCGAAGCCGGCTGCGCGAAGGCTATCGGCGTCGGCGAGATAGGGTTCGCGGCAGGCCGGGCACAGACGCCGCACGAGTCGCTGGGCCGTGATCAGGCGGATGGCCGCGGCGAGGTTGTGAGGCTCGATGCCGATATCGAGCAGACGGGCGAGCGTCGCGGGGGCGTCGTTCGTGTGAAGCGTCGAAAGAACCAGATGGCCGGTCAGCGCGGCCTTGACTGCGACGTCGGCGGTCTCGCGATCGCGAATCTCGCCGATCATCACCACGTCGGGGTCTTGCCGCAACAGGGCTCGCAGTGCGGTAGCGAACGTGAGCCCGGCCTTCTCGCGGATGTTGACCTGGTTGAGACCCGCAAGCTGGATCTCCGCGGGATCCTCGACCGAACAGAGATTCGATGAGATGCTGTTCAGGTATTGCATGAAGCAATACAGCGACAGCGTCTTGCCGCTGCCCGTCGGGCCGGTGACGAGCAGTAGCCCGTGCGGTGCCCGGATGGCCTGGGAGATGGTCGCCTGCTGCTCGGGTTCGAGACCGAGCGCTTGCAGGCTCAACTCCTCAGGCAGGCTGTCGAGCCGGCGCAGTACCACCTTCTCGCCGAACAGTGTGGGCAGCGTGCTGACCCGATACTCCTCGATTTTCGAGGGCCTGATCCGGATCCTGAGCCGGCCGTCCTGGGGGATGCGCCGCTCGGCGATGTCGATGCGCGAGAGCACTTTGATACGCGTGACGAACGGATCGCACAGGCTCGCTGCCGGACGTGCGGTCTGATGCAGCACGCCGTCGATGCGCAGGCGTATGCGCCATCCGCCGACATCGGGTTCGATGTGAATATCGGACGCGCGGCGCTCCGCGGCATCGAGAAGGACATCACGAAGCAAGCGCGCGGCGGGTGAGTCCGCCGCGTCGTCGACGCTCGTGAGAATGGTCAGGTGATGCGAGGACAGCACCGTGCGCGAAGCGGGCGGCGGGGGAAAATCGAAATCATCCATGGGCAGCTCCGATGAGGTCCGAAAGGGAGCTTCATCGTCGCGCAGCCGGCCGCCCGCGCACAGTCGGCCGGATGGCCAGGCTTCCCGCATAGGCCCCCGGAACCCAACCGTTCAACTTCGCCTCGCTTCTGCTTAGCTCCGGCCTCGAGCCGGTGCTGCGGGCTTGAACAGCTTGACCGTCTTGATCGCCTGATTGTCGATCTGCATGACTTCGAGCCGGCATTCGCCGATCTGCAGGGCGACATCGCCTTCAGGAATCTCTTGCAGGGTTTCGAGGATCAAACCGTTGAGCGTCTTCGGCCCGTCGACGGGCAGCTTGAGCTCAAGCCAGCGATTGAGCTCGCGCAAGGGCATCGCGCCGGCGACGATACATTCGCCGTGCGCGTTCCAGCCCGCGCGCGTGTTCGCGGAGCGTGGCATCGATGTCGTGAACTCGCCGATCAACTCCTCGATGATGTCCTCGGGTGTCACGAGCCCCTGGACCTCGCCGTATTCGTTGACGATCAGCCCGATGCGCTGGCGATTCTCCTGGAAGAACTGGAGTTGCTGGAACACCGCCGTGCCGGTCGGTACGAAATAAGGTTCGCTCAGCAATTCGCGCAGCGTCTCGCGATCGAGCTCCTCATGATGGCGCAGCGCGGCCAGCGTCTTGCGCACGTGAAGCACACCGAGCACCCGGTCGATGTCACCTTCATAGACAAGCAACTTGTTGTGATAGCAGGTTTCGAGCTGCTGGAGGATCTGGTCGAGCGGCGCGCTGAGATCGAGCGCTTCGATGCGTGGACGCGGCACCATCACGTCGTCGACTGTGATGTTCTCGAGTTCGAAGAGATTGAGCAAGATGCTGCGGTGCTTGTGCGGCATGAAGCTGCCGGATTCCATCACGATGCTGCGCAGTTCTTCCGACGACATCCGCACATTGTTCGCGTCGCGCGGATTGATATGAAGGATGCGCAGGATCGCCGAGGCGAACAGGTTCACGAACCAGATCAACGGACGCAACACGCGCATGAGCGGCGCGATGATGAGGCTCGCGGGCAGCGCGATTTTCTCGGGATAGGTCGCGCCGACGATCTTCGGCGTGATCTCGGCGAACACGATGATCAGAAAGGCGATCACGCCGGTCGTGATCGAGAGCACGACGTTGTCGCCGCCGAATGTATGCACCGCGATCGAGGTGGTGAGCACCGGGATCAGGGTATTGATCACGTTATTGCCGATCAGCACGGCCCCGAGCAGGTCTTCGGTGCGGGCGAGCAGGCCCTGGGTGGTTTTTGCGCCGACGGCACCCTTGCGGGCGAGATGTTTGAGACGGTGGCGGTTGATCGCCATCATCGAGGTTTCAGAGATCGAGAAGAAACCGGACAGCAGCAGGAGAATGGCAACGAGGCCGGCCTGCGCCCATAAGGGAAGCGATTCCACGCGTAGGGAAAATCGAAGAAAGGAGGTGAGAGCACTATAGCAGACCGATTTGGGCGGTCGTTCGCGGCCCGTTCGTCATCGCTCTCCGCCCGGTTGCCGCGCGATGACCACCCCCATGCCGCCCACCTGCTGTCCCTGATCGTGCGGGGGGCTCGATCTGCCATCTCATCGCAGTGGCGAAGTATGCGTAGGGGGCCACATGCTTACCGCGACCGCTTTCGGCCGCCTGCCGGCCCCTCAAGTGACTACGCCAGCCATTGCCCAACTCGCACTATTCGGAAATGAGCTGAAGGAGCGCTTTGCGATATTTACGGTGCGTGTAGGTGGAGGCATAGAGCGCCAATATCAAGCCAACTCGACCATCACGCCAGTTTCCATTACGGATATACCATTTTCCGAACGCCCCGATCGGACTGAACCACTGCTTGAACCAAAGTACACCAATCCATTTCCGTCTAGCGAGCAGATCAATTGCAGCCAGGTCGGTGTATTGATCAAGTTTTCGTCTCACCTCTGATTTACTCTCAAAGGTGTGGTGGATCAACGGAGATTCGATGCGCCCGATACTTGCAAAGCCGACAGGCGTTTCGTGAACGCTGTGTTCGGTAAAATCCGTCTTGTCCCGGTGACATATGCGAACGGGGTAGTCTGGGCAGCTAGCGGGCATCAGAGCGTGGACGACCCTGCCCCTCACCACCCAGTCGCGGCGAACTGTATAGGCGTCGTGCGAAAACCCGGAGACCTTCAGCGCCATGACTTCATCAATCAGCGCGTCGCTGGCGATCTCATCACTATCTAAGAACATGACGGTCTGATGCAAACATTGGCTATTGGCAAAAAGGCGCTGGGCGCGAAAATTGTCAAAGGCCCGGTGTGCGATTCGAGCGCCATGTTTGGCCGCAATTGCTAGTGTTGCGTCGTTGCTGCCGCTATCCACCACCAATAGATCATCCGCCGCACGCTTCACGGCGGTCAGGACCTTGTCCAAGTGCCGTTCACTGTTGTGGGTGAGAATATATATCGAGAGAGGCGTCAATCTTTTATCAACCTTTTTGGGTCTTCGGCACGCGACAGCGGCAAAGCGAGGATTGAAGATAGAGTCATTGAGCATGGAGATCTTGTCGCAGGAAGGTGCGCGAGATCGATATGCGAAGGACTGCTTATGCCCGGCGCTGGATCGTCGAACGATCGACATCGATCCCAGTTCGCCCTTCATTTCTTTCAGGGGGCGCAGGTCCAGCGGGTAGGCCACGCACCGGCACACGCAGGTCGGGATCACGTCGAGCGGATAGTGCAGGCGTTCGGGCACTCTGGTCACCGCTGGAGTCAACGTTTTCATCGAGCTTTCAGTCTTTCGTTTCGGTCCGCACACCCCGGCGCAGGGTTATTGTGACAGAAGCGATAATCTCTTGCCCGCTCGGGGTGGTGGGTGGCGCATCGAATGCTTTAGCGTTAAGGCCCGGTCCTGACAGAGCTGACGGCCTCGACATGCTCGTCACCGTCAGTCCCGGTTCTTCCAGGACATTCCGAGGCATAGCCGGTCACCAATTTTCCGCAGGTGTTACCGTTCGTTGCGGCCACCAACAGGCGGCAGATCTCGCCTTCCGCCGCCTATTGGTGCCAACGACGCGCCTGAAGGCATTAAACAGAACATTTCAGCGAGCCACATTGTTGCATTCGTGTAACTCAAGCATCGCCCAAGCCTAGTACATTGACGGTCTTCTTATTTTCAATCCGTGTATCTGCTGTTACTGAGGTCAATATCAACAACCGACGGCTAGTCAGTCCGGCCCTTGCGACAACCAACAGGATCGTTGAGCCCAAGATGCGCCGGGCGGCGCTGCTGAAACTTTACTGGCCAACGTTCGTCGTAGCGCACTGCACTCATCGGACCGTAATGCCTGCCAGCGCAGGCTACGGTGATTTGCCGTGCGCGCAGCCAGCGTGGCTGACTGCTAAATGAAATCTTATTGAAGGCTTGATCGATGGTGACAACGCGAGGGAATCGTGGCGCTTCTCTGCAGTCCCAACTCAGCAGCACTTCCCGTCCAATCACCAACGGCAGCATTTGTTTTCGGAGATACTTATGAGCGAAGGCGTGTCCAGGCAGCCGAAGCACTCCCGACGCGGGCTCATCCTGTTTGTGGTCGTCGTGCTGGCGCTGATTGCGCTGGTCGTCGTCCACCTGTTGACCCAGAAGAAGCGCACGCACGCCGCAGCGCCCATGATCGTGACGGTTGCGAAGGCAAGGCTCGGCTCGATGCCGGTCACCTTGAGCGAACTGGGCACCGTCACGCCGATCGCCACCGTGACCGTGCTGCCGGAACTCAGTGGCTACCTGACCACCGTCGCTTATCGCGAGGGCCAGGAAGTGCAGAAGGGCCAGTTCCTGGCCCAGATCGATCCGCGCCAGTATGAGATCGACAAGCAGCAGGCCGAGGCGTCACTCGCCAAAGACAGCGCCTTGCTCGCTCAGGCGCGTGCCGCCCTTGCCCGCTATACACAGTTGGACGAGCGCAAGTCGATCGCCGAGCAGACCTACGCGGACCAGCAGTTCCTCGTCCAGCAGGACGAGGCCGTGGTCAAGACCGATCAGGCCATGATCGCCCAGTACGACCTCGACCTGGTCTATTGCCACATCGTCGCGCCGGTCTCCGGAAAGGTCGGCCTGCGCCTTGTCGACCCGGGCAACTACGTCACGGCGTCGTCGTCGACGGGCATCGTCGTCATCACCACCGTCAAGCCGACCACGGTGGAGTTCACGGTGCCGCAAGACTCGCTGGACGCCGTCATGCAGCGCCTGAATGCCGGCGCCACCTTGCAGGTCACCGCCTATAGCAGCGACAACGCGCGGCAAATCGCCACGGGTACGCTGTACGCCGTCAGCAACCAGATGGCTACGGCAACGGGCACGGTCACCTTGCGCGCAACGTTCCCCAACGACGACGAAGCACTGTTTCCAAACGAGTTCGTCAACATCAAGCTGCTGGTCGACACGATGCAGAATGCCGTGCTGGTGCCGACGCCGGCGGTGCAATCCGGCGCGCCTGGCGACTTCGTCTATCTCGTCAACGCAGACAATTCCGTTTCCGTGCATAAGGTCAAGCTCGGCCCGAGCAATGGTGCGGACACGGTCATCCTGTCCGGCCTCTCGGCGGGCGACGACGTGGTCACCGACGGCACAGACCGCTTGAATGACGGTGCCAAGATCCGGACGGCCACGGCGAATTCCGCCGCGGCCGACGGCGCTGCCTCGCAGTCTGCGACGGCCTTCCACCACCACAAGCGGGCCCGCGGCGCGTCGGAGCCCGCTGCGGTGTCTGAAGGCGCGCCGGCCAATGCTGCTTCGTAGAAGCGGACCCACGCGCCGATGAATATTTCCCGTCTGTTTATTCTTAGACCGGTGGCGACGCTGCTGCTGATGGTCGCTCTCGTGCTGATCGGCATCGTCGCGACGCGCGTGCTGCCGGTCTCTTCGCTGCCGAACGTCGATTATCCGACCATCCAGGTGCAGACCTTCTATCCGGGCGCGAGCCCGGACGTGATGGCCACCACGGTGACCGCGCCGCTCGAAGTGCAGCTCGGCGAGATTCCCGGCTTGCAGCAGATGACGTCCTACAGCTCGGACGGCGCGTCGGTCATCACCCTGCAGTTCGATCTGTCGCTGAACCTCGACGTCGCCGAACAGGACGTCCAGCAGGCCATCAACGCCGCCAACAGCTACTTGCCTTCGGGTTTGCCCGCGCCCCCGACCTATGCGAAGGTGAACCCGGCCGATCAGCCGATTCTGACGCTCGCGGTCACCTCGAAGTCGATGTCGCTCACGCAGCTCGAGGACGTCGCGAACAACCGCCTCGGCACCAAGATTTCCGAAGTGTCGGGCGTGGGCGTGGTCACGACGAGCGGTGGCAACGTGCCGGCCATCCGCGTCGAAGCGGACCCGCAGAAACTGGCTGCCTACGGCCTGAACATCGACGACCTGCGTACGCTGCTCAGCTACGTCAACGTCAGCCAGCCGAAGGGCAATTTCGACGGTCCGAAGCTCGACTACACGATCAACGGCAACGACCAGATCGTCGACCCGAAGGACTATATGAACACGGTGATCGCCTACCAGAACGGCGCGCCGGTGTTCATGCGCGACGTTGCCAAGGTGAGCCAGGCCGCGCAGGACGTCGAGCGCGGTGCCTGGTACAACGGGGCGCCGGCCATCGTGCTCAATGTGCAGCGTCAGCCGGGCGCGAACGTGATCGCCACGGTCAACCAGATCATGAAGGAATTGCCGCAGCTCGAATCGACGCTGCCGGCGGGCATGAAGGTCACGGTGGTGTCCGACACCACGGGCATGATCCGCGCGTCGGTGTCCGACGCGGCGTTCGAACTGATTCTGGCCATCGTGCTGGTGGTCGCGGTGATCTTCGTGTTCCTGCGCAATGTGCCGGCCACGCTGATCCCGAGCGTGTCCGTGCCGGTCTCGCTGATCGGCACGCTGGCGGTGATGTACCAGTTGAACTACTCGATCGACAATCTCTCGCTGATGGCGCTGATCATCGCCACCGGCTTCGTGGTCGACGACTCGATCGTGATGATCGAGAACGTCGTGCGCTATCTGGAGGAAGGCAAGACGCCACTCGAGGCCGCGCTGGAAGGCGCCGGACAAATTGGCTTCACGATTCTCTCGCTGACCATCTCGCTGATCGCCGTGCTGATTCCGCTGCTCTTCATGGGCGGCGTGATCGGGCGTCTCTTCAGCGAATTCGCGGTCACCCTCGCCGTCACCATCGTGATCTCGGCGGTGGTCTCGCTGACCTTGGTGCCGATGCTCTGCGCGCGCATGCTGCGCGCCCAGGCCGAACGCCATCCAAGCCGCTTCGAGCGCATCAGCGAAGGCCTTTTCGACAAGACGCTCGCCGCCTATGAATGCGGCCTGCGCTGGGTGCTGGACCACCAGGTGCTGACGCTCGCGGTGGCGGTCGGCACCGTCGTGCTGACCGGCTACCTGTATGTGGCGATTCCGAAGGGCCTCTTTCCGGTGCAGGACGTCGGCGTGATCGAGGGCTTCAGCGTGGCCGACAACTCGGTGTCGTACGAGGCGATGGCGAGCCGTCAGAACGCCCTTGCCGATGCGATCCTGAAAGACCCTGACGTGAGCTCGCTCACCTCCTACGTGGGCATCGACGGCACCAACACCACGTTGAACAACGGCCGCTTCCTGATCAATCTGCGCGACCGGAGCAAGCGTTCCGGCACGGCACAAGAGATTGCGCGGCGCCTGCAGCAGGAAGTCGCCAATGTACCTGGCGTAAAGCTCTACGTGCAGCCTGAGCAGGATCTGACGCTCGACACCACGGTCTCGCCGAACCAGTACCGCTTCGTGCTGCGCGGACCGAACCAGCAGGCGTTCCAGAAGTACGTGCCGGAACTGGTATCGCGCCTGAAGCAGATTCCGTCGCTCGCCGACGTGCAAAGCGATATGAACACCGACGGCCTGAGCGTGAACGTCGAAGTCAACCGGCAATTGGCCGCGCGCTTCGGCATTACGTCGGCAACCATCGACAACGCGCTGTACGACGCACTCGGCCAGCGGATCGTTTCGACCATCTTCGAGCAGTCGAACCAGTACCGGGTGATTCTCGTCGCCAAGCCGAATGCGCTGCCCAACGTGCAGTCGATCGGCAATCTGTATCTGCCCAGCCAGACCAGCAGCACCGGCCAGGTGCCGCTGTCCGGCATCGCGAAGATCCAGATCACGAAGTCGCCGCTGGTGATCAGCCATCTGGCGCAGTTCCCGTCCGTCACGATCTCGTTCAACCTTGCGAAGGGCGCGTCGTTGAGCGCGGCGGTCAAGGCGATCCATCAGGCCGAGCAGTCGGTGAACCTGCCGCCGTCGATCACCTCGTCGCTGCAGGGCGCCGCGCAGGCGTTCGAGGACTCGCTGTCGAGCGAGGTGTACCTGCTGATCGCTGCGCTGGTGGTGGTGTATATCGTGCTCGGCGTGTTGTATGAGAGCTTCATCCATCCGGTGACGATTCTGTCCACGCTGCCCTCGGCGGGGATCGGCGCGCTGCTCGCGCTGATGATCGCCGGCAGCGACCTGGATGTGATCGGCATCATCGGTATCGTGCTGCTGATCGGCATCGTCAAGAAGAACGCCATCATGATGGTGGACTTCGCGCTCGATGCCGAACGCAATCACGGCAAGGCGCCGCGCGAAGCGATCTTCGAGGCGTCGCTGCTGCGCTTCCGCCCCATCCTGATGACGACGCTCGCCGCCATGCTCGGCGCTCTGCCGATGCTGCTCGGCACCGGCACAGGTTCGGAGCTGCGCCGGCCTCTCGGTCTCGCGATCATCGGCGGCCTGACGTTGAGCCAGATGCTGACGCTCTTCACCACGCCGGTGATCTACCTGTTCTTCGACAGGATGGCGCAGCGCGTGAACCGCAGGCGCCGCCGCAATGCGCCGGAGAATTCGACGGGGAATAGTGCGGAGGACACGCCTTGAACATCTCGGCGTTGTTCATCCGGCGCCCGGTCGCGACCACGCTTCTGGCGATCGCGATCCTGATCTCCGGGGTGCTCGCCTATTTCCGGCTGCCGGTCGCGCCGTTGCCGAACGTTGCCTTTCCGGTGATCGTGGTGCAGGCGAACATGGCAGGCGCGAGCCCGGACATCATGGCGTCTACCGTGGCAGAGCCGCTCGAGCGGCGGCTCGGCACGATCGCCGACGTCCAGGAGTTGACCTCGATCAGCTACGTCGGCTCGTCGATGATCGTGGTCGAGTTCGGGCTGAAGCGCGACATCAACGGCGCGGCCCGCGACGTCGAAGCGGCGATGCAGGCGGCTCGCGCAGACTTGCCGACCACGCTGCGCAGCAATCCGACCTATCGCCAGTACAACCCGGCGGATTCGCCCATCATGGTGCTTGCGCTGACCTCGGACACGCTCACCAAGGCGCAGCTCTACGACTCCGCGGATTCGGTGATCCAGCAGAAGCTCTCGCAGGTCACCGGCGTCGGCCAGATCACGCTCGGCGGCGGCGCATTGCCGTCGGTACGGGTCGAGTTGCAGCCGGGCAAGCTGAACAGCTATGGGATCGGCCTCGAGGACGTGCGCGCGGCGATCGGTGCGGCGAACGCCGACAGTGCCAAGGGCCACCTCGACGAAGGCAAGCAACGCTATGTGGTCACGTCCAACGACCAGATCAGCAAGGCCGCGCCTTACCGCGACCTGGTAGTCGCCTACCGCAACGGTGCGGCTGTACAGCTGCGCGATGTCGCCGACGTCAGGGACTCGAACGAGAATATCCGCAATGCCGGGCTCTTCAACGGCAAGTCGGCCATCCTGGTGGTCGTGTATCCGATGCCCGGTAGCAATGTCGTGAACACCGTCGCGCAGATCCGCAAGGTGCTGCCCTCGATCCAGGCGACGCTGCCGAGCAGTGTGCACGTGGCCATCGCGCTGGACCGCTCGCAGTCGGTCCGCTCGTCGGTCGGCGACACCGAACGCACACTGTTCATCGCCGTGCTGCTAGTCGTGGGCGTGGTGTTCATCTTCCTGCAGTCTCCACGTGCCACGCTGGTGCCGGCGGTCGCGTTGCCGCTGTCGATCGTGGGTACTTTCGGGCCGCTGTACCTGCTTGGCTACAGCATCGACAATCTATCGCTGATGGCGCTCACCATCGGCACCGGGTTCGTGGTCGACGATGCGGTGGTGGTGCTGGAAAACATCGTGCGCCACATGGAGGAAGGCCTGAGCCCCAAGGAAGCGGCCCTGAAAGGCAGTGGAGAAGTGGGCTTCACGGTGATCTCGATGAGCCTCTCGCTGATTGCGGTGTTTCTGCCGATCATGCTGATGCCCGGTATCGTCGGCTTGCTGTTCCATGAGTTCGCAGTCACGCTCTCCATCGCGATCCTGATTTCGCTCGTGATCTCGCTCACGGTCACCCCGGCCATGTGCGCGTATGTGCTGAGCCGCAACAACGCCGGGCATTCGAAAGCCCGCTGGGGGCTCTGGATCGAGGCGCAGTTCGACCGCTTCAAGAATGGCTATGCGCGTTCGCTGACGGCCGTGCTGGACCATTCGCTGCTGGTCATTGTGCTGCTGATCGGCTTGCTCGTGGCGAACGTCTTCCTGTTCAAGCTGGTGCCGGCCACCTTTTTCCCTGAGCAGGACACCGGCATTCTGGTCGGACAGATCATGGCCGACCAGAACATCTCCTTCCCGTCGATGGAAAAGAAGCTGGCCCAGTTGCAGGAGATCGTGCAGAAGGATCCGGCGGTCGCCTCGGTGGCGGGTTTTACCGGCGGCCGCGCGCTCAACACCGCGAACGTGTTCATTGAACTCAAGCCGCTGGCGCAGCGCCATGTCACCGCGAGCGAAGTCGTCAACCGGCTGCGGCCCAAGCTCAACCAGGTCTCGGGCGCCCGGCTCTTCATCCAGGCGCAGCAGGATTTGCGGATCGGCGGGCGGCAGTCAGCCGCCGAGTATCAGTACACGCTGACGAGCGACGATTCCGCGGCGCTGTTCAAGTGGACGCCGCTGCTCGTCGCCGCGCTCAGCAAGGACCGCGGGTCATTGGTGGACGTGAACTCCGACCTGCAGCAACACGGTCTGCAGACCTACGTCAATTTCGATCGCGCCACCGCGGAACGGTATGGCTTTGCACCGAACCAGATCGACAACGTGCTGTATGACGCTTTCGGCCAGCGCACGGTATCGACGATCTACAACCCGCTCAACCAGTACTTCGTGGTGATGGAGGTGGCGCCGGAATACTGGCAGTATCCGCAGACACTGAGCCAGATCTTCCTGAGCACGGCGGCGGGCAATGCAACCGGTACGGCGGGCACGCAAATGCCGGGCGGTACCGTGTCGGGGGTGACGCCGACGAGTGCGATCACCATGACCAGCACCTCGTCGAGCACGAACTCGCTCAACTCGAACGCGGAAGCCAACGCGACCAACAACAGTATCTCCAATAGCAAGGGCGGCAGTTCGACAGGCAGCGCGGACAGCACTTCGGCCGAGACCATGGTGCCATTGCCGGCGCTGGCCACGTACTCGAACAGCCACACGGCGACGCAGGTGAACCATCAGAGCGGACTCGTCGCCGCGACGATTTCGTTCAACCTGCCGCCCGGCGGCTCGTTGAGCAACGCGGCCATGGCGATCGACGACACCATTCGCGAGATCGGCATGCCGGCCAAGGTCCACGGTGCGTTTGCCGGCGCGGCGGCGGCCTACGCTCAGTCCATGGGTACGGTGCCCTTGCTGATTCTTGCCGCGCTGGGCGTGGTGTATATCGTGCTCGGGGTGCTGTACGAAAGCTCGATTCACCCGCTGACCATCCTGTCGACATTGCCGTCGGCCGGTATCGGCGCGACGCTGGCGTTGCTGATCTTCGGCACGCCATTCTCGGTGATCGCGATGATTGGCATCATCTTGCTGATCGGTATCGTCAAGAAGAACGGCATCATGATGGTCGATGTCGCGATCCAGTTGCAGCGCAACGAAGGGATGTCGGCGCGGGAAGCGATTCACGCCGCCGCCGTGGTGCGCCTGCGGCCGATCATGATGACCACGTTCGCGGCAGTGCTCGGGGCAGTGCCCCTTGCCATCGCCATCGGCCAGGGTGCCTCGCTGCGTCAACCGCTCGGTATCACGGTGATGGGCGGCCTGATCCTGAGCCAGGTCTTTACGCTATACACGACACCGGTGATCTACCTCTACCTCGACCGCTTGCGTTCCAAGCTGGTCAGGGGGGCCGCAGGCCTGCCATGGAATCGGGACTCGGCGCAACCCGGACAACCGGATACGAAGGCATGAAGATGAAGATTTCGTATAAACACTTTGGTCCTTTTGGCCACCTTAGCCCCCTTCGACCCTTGGCCGTTGCAACGCTGGCCCTGTTGATCAGCGGCTGCATGGTCGGCCCGGACTACCACCGGCCGCTGGTCAACGTGCCCACCACCTACGCGGAGTTGCCGGGCTGGACGCAAGCCGAGCCGGCCGCCGCTGCCGGACCGAAAGGCGAATGGTGGACCGCGTTCAACGATCCGCTGATCGACCAGCTCGAACCGATGGTGTCGGTTTCCAACCAGACCGTGCGCCAGGACTACGCAAACTACCAGGAAGCGCTGGCTGAAGTGCGGGTTGCTCGCGCGGGCCTGTTCCCGACGATCGGCGTAACGAGCTCGGGCAGCAAGGAGCGCAGCTCGAGCAGCAACGGGATCGGCAACACGTTCGGCAGCACGTTCGGCAACGCGGCGCGAGTCGTCAACACGGGTTCGCTCGAAGGTGACATCAGTTGGGCCCCGGACCTTTGGGGACAAGTGCGGCGCATGATCCAGGAAAACGCCGCCACGGCGCAAGCGAGCGAGGCAATGCTCGCCAATGCGACCCTCTCCGAGCAGGTGGCGCTGGCCACGGCCATCATCCAGCTGCGTACCAGCGACGCCAATATCGACCTGCTGCAGAAAATCGTCCAGGCGTATCAACACTATCTCGACGTGGTCGCCGACCAGGACAAGGCAGGGACCGTCGTGCCGTCCGACCTGATCATCGCACGCACCCAACTCGAGACGGCGCAATCCAATCTGATCGCGCTCGGCGTGGCGCGGGCGCAGTACGCCCATGCGATTGCCGTGTTGGTGGGCAAGAATCCAGAGGAGCTTTCGATCCCGTACAGCGCCGCGATGCCGACCCTGCCGACGGTGCCGGTTGGTGTGCCGTCGACGCTGCTCGAACGCCGGCCCGACATCGCCACCGCCGAGCGACAGATGGCCGCACAGAATGCAGCGATCGGCGTGACCGTGGCAGCCTATTACCCGACGGTTTCCCTTTCGGCGCTGGCGGGCTTCACGCAGTCGCCGTTGTCCGGGCTGCTGAAGGCAACGAGCTACGTCTGGTCGCTGGGCGGCAGCGCCTCCGAAACGATCTTCGACGGCGGCTTGCGTAGTGCGAACGTGGACGCTGCGAAGGCGACTTACGACGCCACCGTCGCCAGCTACCGCAGCACGGTGCTGACCGCCTTCGAGGATGTGGAGAACGACCTGTCCGGCCTGCGAATCTTGGGCGAGCAGTCGGTCGTGCTGGAGTCGGCCGTGCGCGACGCGAACCGCGGCGCCGAGATTGCCTTCAACGAGTATCAGGCCGGCACGGTGGACTACACCACCGTGGCGACTGCCCAGGCCACCCAGTTGACCAATCAGCAGACCGCGCTGAATGTGCAGGAGGAGCGCCTGCTGGATGCGGCGTTGCTGTTCGGCGACCTGGGTGGTGGCTGGGCGGCCACCGACCTGCATGATCCACGGCATCCGGTGACGCAACAGACGGAGGCCGTGGAGACGGGCGATGCTTCCACGGGCAACGCCGCAGCCAAGACGCGATGATCTCGAACTCCGCCTGACAGGCTAAGCGGATGGCCGCGCGAGTGTGTGATGCATGAGAGCATGCACGCGGCATCCGCTATTGCTGATGCGAGGTGGCGCTTGTCGAGGGAGCGGGTGGCGTGGAGTTTTGCGTCAGGCAGCCGCCGGCTTCATGATTCGACAAGCGTGCGTCGATGAGCACTGGATTGAATCCGACTCAGCGGACGACGCACGCCTTTACGGTCTAGTGAAGCAGAGCGGAAGCGCAAGGGCCTAAAAACAAAAAACCGCCCAGCGAAGTGGACGGTTTTAGTCTTGATTGCTCAAGGAAAATTCTGGTCGGGGTGAGAGGATTCGAACCTCCGGCCTCTACGTCCCGAACGTAGCGCTCTACCAGGCTAAGCTACACCCCGAAATTCGATGCCCGGCATCCTTGCCCTAGCTTGTGATTCAAGCCGCGAAGCGTTGCTAGGAAAGGCGCGCCGTCGAATAAGAACATAAGTCTAGCAGGCTTTCTTTGTAAATGGAATCGGGAAAGCGAACAATCGCATTGAGCGCGGCATGTGCTTCACGCTCGGCGCATTGAAGCGTGTAGTCGAGCGCGCCCGAGCGGGTGATCGCGGTGAAGATCGTATCGAACTTGCTCGTGCCGCCTTGCTCGATGGCCTCGCGCGCAAGCACTCGTTCTTCGCTGCTGCCGTGCTGCATGAGCCAGATCAGTGGCAGGGTCGGCTTGCCCTCGCGCAGGTCGTCGCCCGCATTCTTGCCCATCGATTCGGGCGTGCCGGTGTAGTCGAGCCAGTCGTCCATGATCTGGAACGCCGCGCCGATATGGCGGCCATACTCGGCCGCGGCCGTTTCCTGGCTCGGCGTCGCACCCGCGAGCACCGCGCCCAGCAAGGCCGCCGCCTCGAACAGCTTGGCTGTCTTGTAGCGGATCACCTGCATATAGCGTGCTTCGTCGACGTCGGGGTCGTGCATATTGAGCAACTGCAGCACTTCCCCCTCGGAAATCACATTCGTCGCGTCCGACAGGATCTGCATCACGCGCATCTGGTCGACGCTGACCATCATCTGGAACGCTCGCGAATACAGAAAGTCGCCGACCAGCACGCTCGCCGCATTGCCGAACAGCGCATTGGCAGTCTGCTTGCCGCGCCGCAGCGCCGATTCATCGACCACGTCGTCATGCAGCAGGGTCGCGGTATGGATGAACTCGACGACCGCCGCAAGTTCGTGCCGGTGCGGTCCGGTGTCGCCGAGCGCACGCGCGACGATGAGCAGCAGGGCAGGGCGCAGCCGCTTGCCACCCGCGCTGATGATGTACTCGGAGATCTGGTTGATCAGCACGACCTCGGACGCCAGGCGTTTCCGGATCACCCGGTTAACCTGTTCCATATCTTCGGCGATCGGAGCAAGAAGGCTTGTAGCGGAGGTCGTGGCGGTCAACGCGGATACCGAAAGTCTTGTTGAAGAACCCGAGGATTATAGACCGTTCCCGTGACGCGCCGCCCGGTACGGCCGGGATGCTTTGACCGTTCCTAAAACTTCTGTATAATCAAGCGTTTCTCCGCACGGTGCGGGGGAAAGAATGAATTCGAGTGAGGTTCAACAATGTACGCGGTCATAAAAACCGGTGGCAAGCAATACAAGGTTGCTGCTGGCGAAAAACTCAAGATAGAACAGATACCGGCAGACATTGGCGCAGAAATCACGCTCGACCAGGTGCTCGCAGTAGGCGAAGGTGAATCGATTCAGTTCGGCGCACCCCTGGTCAGTGGGGCTTCGGTCAAGGCTACCGTGATTTCCCAAGGTCGTCACGACAAAGTGAAGATCTTCAAAATGCGTCGTCGTAAGCACTATCAGAAGCGTGCTGGCCATCGCCAGAACTACACTGAAGTGCGTATCGACGCGATCAACGCTTAACGGCCGCGAAGGAGCAAGCAAATGGCACACAAAAAAGCAGGCGGCTCGTCCCGTAACGGCCGCGACTCAGAATCGAAGCGCCTTGGCGTGAAGGTGTATGGCGGTCAGGCGATCCTGGCCGGCGGCATCATCGTTCGCCAGCGCGGTACGCGTATGCACGCGGGCAACAACGTCGGCCTGGCCAAGGATCACACCTTGTACGCGCTGGCCGATGGCCACGTGCTGTTCACGATCAAGGGCGCGGCGAAGAAGCAGTTCGTCAACGTCGTCCCGGTCGCTGCGGAGTAAGAGGCCCTCGGGCCCGGTATCGCTCGTGGTGGTCGCAAGCTCGAGTCGCTCGTCAAGACCGGCTCCGTGTTTGCGGCGAACGATACCGTAGCAGCCTTGCAGCCCACCCGGCCGCGAGGCGGCCATGCCGCAAAGGCCCCGCAGGCCCCGCATTCCAGCGGGGCCTTTTTTGTTTGAGCGTCTGGTAGAGCCCGGCCCGCGCCGCGGGCGGTTGTACCAGGCGCTGTGAGAGAAGCAGCATGAAATTCATAGACGAAGCCCGCATCGAAGTGATCGCCGGCGACGGCGGCAACGGCAGCGCTTCGATGCGCCGCGAAAAGTTTGTCCCGTTCGGCGGACCCGATGGCGGTGACGGCGGCCGGGGCGGTACCGTATACGCGATCGCCGACCGCAATATCAACACGCTCATCGACTATCGCTATGCGCGCAAGCATATCGCGCGCAATGGGGAGAACGGCCGCGGTGCCGACTGCTACGGCAAGGGCGGCGACGACATCGTGCTGCGCATGCCAGTCGGCACGATCATCACCGATATGGAAAGCGGCGAACTGATCGCCGACCTGACCGAGCACGGCCAGCAGGTGACGGTCGCCGAAGGCGGCCAGGGCGGCCTCGGCAATCTGCATTTCAAGTCGAGCACGAATCGCGCGCCGCGCCAGAAGACCGACGGCAAGCCGGGCCAGCGCCGGATGATCCGGCTCGAGCTCAAGGTGCTCGCCGACGTCGGGCTGCTCGGGATGCCCAATGCGGGCAAGTCGACGTTCATCGCCTCGGTCTCGAACGCGAAGCCGAAGATCGCCGACTATCCGTTCACGACGCTCGCGCCGAATCTCGGCGTGGTGCGGGTCGGTCCAAGCCAGAGTTTCGTGATCGCCGACATCCCGGGGCTCATCGAAGGCGCGGCCGAAGGCGCGGGGCTCGGCCACCAGTTCCTGCGTCACTTGCAACGCACCGGCCTCCTGTTGCATCTTGTCGACCTGGCACCGTTCGACGAAGCGATTGATCCGGTCGCCGAAGCGAAGGCAATCGTCAACGAACTCACCAAGTACGACGAGGCGCTCTACGACAAGCCGCGCTGGCTTGTGCTGAACAAACTCGACATGCTCGATGACGACTCGCGTGCCAAGCGCGTCGCCGACTTCGTCAAGCGGTTCAAGTGGAAAGGTCCGATGTTCGAGATCTCGGCGCTGACGGGCCAGGGTTGCGAAGGATTGATCTACGCGATCTACGACCATCTGGCCAAGCACGGTGCGGCAGGCCGGGCGGCCGAAGCCGAGGAGCTCGCGGCGGATCCGCGTTTTCGCGAAGGCGTGGCCGGGGCGGCTGCTTCCGCGGATGAAATGCCCCGGGCATCGAATGATGCAAGGGCGCAGCCGCCGGACGAAGAGTAAGAGAGTAAGCCGCGAGGTGAGTGGCGGGGGAGCGGTACGCAGGCACGGCCGGGTTCCGAGCGTGCAGGCCGAAGGCTGCTTCCCGCACGATGGATGTCGATCGGACATCCGTGCAATACGGTGCATTTGACGACCCCGCCACAACGACGTGCCGGGGGCGCTCCAACATGATCCTAGGGGACGGGTTAAACATGCGGTCGGTGATTGCCGATGCAAAGCGGCTGGTGGTCAAGGTGGGCTCGAGCCTGGTCACGAATGACGGACGCGGCCTCGACCACGAGGCGATCGGCCGGTGGGCCACGCAGATCGCGGAACTTCGCGCGCGCGGCAAGGAAGTGGTGCTGGTGAGTTCGGGCGCGATCGCCGAGGGCATGCAGCGTCTGGGCTGGACTCGGCGCCCGCGTGAAATCGACGAACTGCAGGCCGCCGCCGCCGTCGGACAGATGGGCCTGGTTCAGGTCTACGAGAGCGGCTTCTCGCAGCGCGGCATCCAGACCGCGCAGATCCTGCTTACCCATGCGGATCTCGCGGACCGCGAGCGCTATCTCAACGCGCGCTCGACGCTGTTGACGCTATTGCGTCTGTCAGTGGTGCCGATCATCAATGAAAACGACACGGTCATCACCGAGGAGATCAAGTTCGGCGACAACGATACGCTGGGCGCGCTCGTTGCGAATCTGATCGAAGGCGATGCGCTGATCATCCTGACTGACCAGACAGGGCTCTACACGGCGGACCCGCGCAAGGATCCCTCGGCGACGCTCGTCAGCGAGGCGATTGCGGGAGACCCCGCGCTCGAGGCGATGGCCGGTGGGGCGGGCAGCAGTCTCGGTCGCGGCGGCATGCTGACGAAGATCATCGCCGCGAAGCGCGCGGCGAACAGTGGCGCGGATACGGTGATTGCCAGCGGTCGTGAACCGGACGTCCTCGTGCGGCTCGCCGCCGGTGAGGCGATCGGCACGCAACTGGTCGCTCGCACGGCACGGCTCGCGGCACGCAAGCAATGGATGGCCGATCATCTTCAGGTGCGCGGCCGCGTCGTCATCGACGAAGGCGCATGCGCGAAAGTGAGTTCGGAGGGCAAGAGCCTGTTGCCTATCGGGATCGTCGATGTGCAGGGTGTGTTCGCACGCGGCGAGGTCATCGCATGCCTGAATCCTCAAGGACGCGAGATCGCGCGTGGGCTGACCAACTACAGCAGTGCCGAAACGCGTTTGATCCAGCGCAAGCCGAGCGGCGAGATCGAGAGCGTGCTCGGCTATATGCTCGAGCCCGAACTGATCCATCGCGACAATCTGGTCGTCGTCTGAGCGGAGCGCCCGCTTCACGGGCCCAGCGAACCGGTCGGAGTGCTGACGAAGGCCAGGTGTCGGATGCCGCGCTTGCCTTTCTCGGGCGCGAAAAGAAGCCACGGACGATATTCGATCCGTGGCTTTTTCATGCGCAGCTTGCGCGGCGCGCTTCGCCTACCTCATGGACTTCGCTCAGTGATCGCGCTGGTCCGTAATCGTCCTCTTGTAACGCAGGTTCTGGACGATCGTTTTCGCATCCCCGTTCAGGCTCGAGAAATTGCAGAAGTAGTCTTGGGCGAGCGCGGCATGATAGGCGTTCAGCGAGTTCCACTCGACCTGGGCCCACTCGGTGTTCGTCTCGCGGTCCCAGCCGGTGCCATCTTCGTCGACTGCCGCGTACATGCGCCATTGATGGCCGTCTTCACAGCGCAGGCCTTCATAACGCACATTGCGCGCGCCCGAGGCGCTCGTGATCACGGCGGTATAGCGGATCACGCCGTCCTTGCCGATTGAAACGGATTTTGGATCGATGGCAAAGGTCAGCGCCGTTTGTTTCGATACCTCGAACGGCAGCAAATCCGCATTGTCCGGTAGCGCCGGCAAGGTATCGACCTTCTCTTCCTTGAAGACCGATTTGCGATCGAACAGATACTGGAAGGTGCTCTGGCCGTCATCAGGCATCGAGGCGCCGGGCATCGAGCCATCGCTCGGACCGGCTTTGGCGAGTGTCGGGGCAAGGATGCCGCAGGCAAGTGAGGCGATCATGGTCGCGCGCGTGGCGCAACCCAACAGACGGGAGAGGTTCAAGATCTTGGAGTCCAGGGCGGGCGGCGCAACGACACACGCCGCCGCGTCGTTATTTGCCGGGGTTGGTCGTGTGGTGAAAGGGGGCGAGAGGGGAGGTCGAGACGGCCTGCAACGAGTCAGTGAGCGGCTCACTGAGCGGCCCACTGAGCGGCCCACTGAGCGGATCCACCCGCGGAGCACCATGCGGATCATCGAGCGCTTCGGCCAGCGATGCGCTCAACGATTCCATCCGCGATGCCGCCCCTTTCGATCCGGCCGGGTGCTTCTCGCCGTTCATGGCGTCCGCGCGTGCGTGCTCCGCCTGCGCGCCAGCCGTGCGTCGCATGAAACGCGAAAGCTCGGACAGCGCCAGCTGATATACATCACGCTTGAACTCGATGACCGCATCGAGTGGCACCCAGTACTCATTCCAGCGCCACGCATCGAACTCCGGATGGTCGGTGGCACGCAAACAGATGTCACAATCGCGCCCTACCATGCGCAGCAGAAACCAGATCTGCTTCTGGCCCCGGTAGTGGCCGCGTACCTCACGCTTGATAAACTTGTCGGGCACCTCGTAACGCAGCCAGTCGCGTGTGCGACCGAGCACTTTGACGTGCTGGGGTTTCAAGCCGACTTCTTCGTGCAACTCCCGATACATCGCCTGCACGGGGTTCTCGCCGAACTTGATGCCCCCTTGCGGAAATTGCCACGAATGCTCGCGTAGCCGTTTGCCCCAAAACACTTCGTTGCGCGCGTTCAAGAGGATGATGCCGACGTTCGGGCGAAAGCCTTCACGATCCAGCATACAAGCACCTTCGAATCCTTTAAAATTGCTTTGATTATAAACAGATAACGGGCGCCGCGCACCGTTTGAGGGACGTCGCCCCGCTGACCCGCCACTCATGGCGCGAACGGCGGTGCGCGGCGCCTTCGCTTTATTGGGAACCCCTGAATGAAAGCATCACGTTTTTTCATCGGCACGCTGAAGGAAGCACCTGCCGATGCTGAGATCGTCAGTCACCAGTTGATGGTTCGTGCCGGCATGATTCGCCGCGTGGCTGGCGGCATCTACGACTACCTGCCACTGGGGCTGCGCTCGATTCGCAAGGTCGAGGCGATCGTACGCGACGAGATGGAAAAAGCGGGTGCGTTGGAACTGTTGATGCCGGCTGTGCAGCCGGCCGAGCTCTGGCAGGAATCGGGTCGCTGGGTCAAGTACGGCCACGAATTGCTGCGCCTGAAAGATCGCCACGATCGCGAATTCGTGATCGGACCTACGCACGAAGAGGTCGTCACTGACATCGCACGCCGTGAAATCCGAAGCTATCGCCAGTTGCCGGTGAACTTCTATCAGATCCAGACGAAGTTTCGCGATGAAATCCGTCCGCGCTTCGGCGTGATGCGCGGCCGCGAATTCATCATGAAGGATGCCTATTCGTTCGACCGGGACGTCGAGAGCCTCAAGCTCACGTATCAGAAAATGTACGACGCCTATGTACGGATCTTCAGCCGCATGGGCCTGACCTTCCGTGCGGTCGCGGCGGATAACGGCTCGATCGGCGGCACCGGTTCGCATGAATTCCAGGTGATCGCCGACACGGGTGAAGATGCGATTGTCTACTGCCCGACCTCGGACTACGCGGCGAATATCGAAGCCGCCGAAGCGCTGCCGCTGCTCGCCTCGCGCGCGGCGCCCGCCGAGACGATGGTGAAGACCGCGACGCCGGGCAAGGCGAAGTGCGAGGACGTCGCCGAACTGCTCGGCATCCCGCTCGAGCGCACCATCAAGTCGATCGTGATGGCGGTCGATGCGCCTGAAGGCGAGCCGCGCATCGTGTTGCTGCTGATCCGCGGGGATCATGCGATCAATGAGGTCAAGGTCTCGAAGCTGCCGGGCCTCGCCGACGCGCGCATGGCGACCGAGCAGGAGATCGTCGATGCATTCGGCGCGAAGCCGGGCTATCTCGGGCCGATCGGCACGCGCAAGCCGCTCACCGTGATTGCGGACTCGACAGTCGCGAATATGAGCGATTTCGTCGTCGGCGCGAACGAGGTCGACTATCACCTGACGGGTGTGAACTGGGGGCGCGACCTGCCCGAGCCGACGGTTGCCGACGTGCGCGAAGTCGTGGCAGGCGATCCGTCGCCCGATGGCAAGGGTGTGCTCAACATCTGCCGCGGCATCGAGGTCGGCCAGGTGTTCCAGCTCGGCACGAAATATTCGGATTCGATGAATGCGACCTATCTCGACGAATCGGGCAAGCCGCAGCCGATGGTGATGGGCTGCTACGGGATCGGTATCACGCGTGTGCTCGGTGCCGCGATCGAGCAGAATTTCGATGAGCGCGGGATTATCTGGCCCGAGTCGATTGCGCCGTTCGAAGTCGTCGTCTGCCCGATGGGGTACGACCGCAGCGAGACGGTGCGCGCCGAGGCGGATCGCGTGTACGGCGAGCTCAAGGCCGCGGGCATCGACGCGATTCTCGACGATCGCGGCGAGCGCCCCGGTGTGATGTTCGCCGACTGGGAACTCATCGGCGTGCCACACCGGCTCGTGATCGGCGATCGCGGCCTCAAGGAAGGGAAGGTCGAATACCAGTCGCGCCGCGATACCGAGCCCACCTTGCTTGTCGCAGCCGATGCGGCAGGCGTGGTCGCCCAGCGCGTGAAGGCCGCGCTGGAAAGGTAATGGAATACAACTTCCTGTCGGCTACGGTATTGCTGGTCCTGATCACCGATCCGATCGGCAATATCCCGATCTTCATCAATGCGCTGAAGCGGGTGTCGATCAAGCGCCGGCCGATGGTGATCCTGCGCGAAGTCGCCATTGCGTTCGGGATCCTGCTGGCCTTCATGCTGGCGGGCCAGCATTTCCTGCATGCGATGCACCTGAGCGATTTGTCGATGCGCATCGGTGGCGGGATCGTGCTGTTCCTGATCGCCTTGCGCATGGTGTTTCCGCACCCGGACGGCGCGTTCGGCGGTGGTGGCGAGCATGCCGAGCCCTTGATCGTGCCGCTGGCGATTCCCGCGCTCGCGGGGCCGTCGGCGCTCGCGACAGTGATGCTGCTCGCCTCGCAGGCGCCGGACCGGCGTTTCGAGTGGGTCGCCGCGCTGAGCGTGACGATGATGATCTGCGCGGCCGTGCTGTTGCTGTCCGATCGCATTCAGCAATGGCTCGGCGAACGCACGGTCGCGGCGTTCGAACGGCTGATGGGACTCGTGCTGATCGCGATCTCGGTCGACATGCTGCTCGAAGGCGTGCGAATTTTCGTCAGGCAGCTCCAGACGGGAAGTTGACCGCTTGTTCGCGAGCCCGGTTCGACGAAGCGGAAGGGCCGCAAAAAAAACGGCGCACGAAGGTGCGCCGTTTTTTTTCGAGACCTGAGAGGCCTTTTTATCTTGGGACCGTGAGTGCGCGAATGGTCGGCAGATTGCGCCAGTAGCCTTTCACATCCATCCCGCAGCCAAAGACATAGCGATCCGGCACTTCGAAGCCGCAGAAATCGGGCCGCAGCGGCTTGGCCTGTGGGATCGTCTTCTCGCAGAGCACCGCCGACCTGAACTCCTTCGCCCCCATGCTGATGATTCGGTCGCGGATCGCGGCCATGGTCTGGCCTTCGTCGAGAATGTCGTCGATCACCAGCACGATGCGATCCTTGACCGACTCGGCGGGCGCGACGCGCCAATGCATCTCGCCGCCCTTGGTCGTATTCCGGTAGCGCGTGAGGTGCACGTAGTCGAACTCGAGCGGGAAATCGAGATGCGGCAGCAGCATGCCCGTGAACACTGCCGCTCCGCCCATCACCGAGAGCAGCAGCGGGAAGCGCTCGCCCATCGTCTCTTTGATCTCGCCCGCCATCCTGCGGATCGACGCCTCGACATCGGCGGCGGAGACGATCTCTTCGGAGGTCTTCAACAGTTCGAGCGCTTCTTCGCGGTTCATCACGAGTTGTATCCGGCGTTCAGGTGTGGGTATCTATATTAGTAGGAAGACGCTAGCGCATGCCGGGCATCATGCCCTTCATGCCACGCATCATCTTCGCGAGGTTGCCGCCCTTGAGCTTTTTCATCATGCCGCGCATCTGTTCGAACTGCGCGAGCATACGGTTGACTTCCTGCACCTGAACGCCCGCACCCGCGGCGATCCGGCGTTTGCGGCTCGCCTTGATCAACTCGGGCTTGCTGCGTTCGGCGAGGGTCATCGAGCTGATGATGCCTTCCATCCGGCGCATCTGTTTCTCGGCCTGGTTCATGTCGGCGTTGCCTGCCGCCTGCTGGAACTGCGCAGGCAGCTTGTCCATCAGCGAGCCGAGGCCGCCCATCTTCTTCATCTGCGAAAGCTGGGCGCGGAAATCGTTGAGATCGAAGTCCCCGCCTTTCTTGACCTTGTTCGCGAGCTTCTGTGCGGCGTCCACATCGACGCCGCGCTGGGCCTCCTCGACGAGCGCGAGGATGTCGCCCATGCCGAGGATCCGGTTCGCCATCCGGTCCGGGTAGAAGACTTCGAGGCCGTCGAGTTTTTCGCCGACACCGACGAACTTGATCGGCTTGCCGGTCACGTGCCGCACCGAGAGCGCGGCGCCGCCGCGCGAGTCGCCGTCGAGCTTGGTCAGCACGACGCCGGTCAGTGGCAGCGTGTCGTTGAATGCCTTGGCCGTGTTGACCGCATCCTGGCCGAGCATCGCATCGACCACGAAGAGCGTTTCAGCCGGCTTGATCGCCGTATGCAGCGCGGCGATCTCCTGCATCATCGCCTCGTCGATGCCGAGCCGGCCGGCCGTGTCGACGATCAGCACGTCGTGATAGTGCTTCTTGGCCCAGTCGAGCGCCGCGAGCGCGATATCGACGGGCTTCTGGCCGGGCTCCGACGCGAAGAAGTCGGCCCCGACCTGTTCGGTCACGGTCTTGAGCTGCTGGATCGCGGCGGGACGATAGACGTCGCAGGAGACGGTGAGTACTTTCTTCTTCTGCTTTTCGCGCAGCAGCTTCGCAAGCTTGCCGACCGTCGTCGTCTTGCCGGCGCCCTGCAGGCCAGCCATCAGGATGATCGCCGGCGGCGTGACCGCGAAATTGAGTTCCGATGCCTTGCCTTCGTAGTCGCCGCCGATGATCGCGGTCAACTCTCGCTGCACGACGGCGACGAGCGCCTGACCGGGCGTCAGGCTCGAGATCACCTCTTCGCCGAGGGCCTTTTCCTTGACCTTCGCGATGAACTCGCGCACGACGGGCAGGGCGACGTCGGCCTCGAGAAGTGCAAGGCGAACCTCGCGCAACATGTCCTGGGTATTCGCCTCGGTCAGGCGGGCTTCGCCGCGCAGCGTCTTGACGACGCGCGCCATCCGTTGAGTCAGGTTGTCGAGCATAGTAGCGCAGGGAATTGCAGGTGCCGGGCCGCCGGACACGCGGTGCGCCTCGCTGGAAAGCGCGGCGCGCGCGGGGCGCATCGACCGTTGCTGCGAGCATGCCGGCCTGACCCTCGGTGCGACGGGACCTTGGTGTAAACTTCGAATATGACCATTGTACTGTATGCCCTGACCGCCATCCTCTATGGCAGCCTGTCGGTTGCCGCATGGCGTTCGCGGCGACGCATCGCGCAGACAGCCGGCGAGGCCTTGAGCGCCCGGCCGCAAAGTCTCTCGCAGCGCGACCGCCTGCTGCTGGCCTGCGCGCTCGCCGTGCATGGCCTCGTACTCGAGCAGACCGTGTTTCCCGAAGGCGCGATGATCTACGGCTTCGCGTTCGCGCTATCCGCGATGCTATGGCTCGGCGTGCTGATGTACTGGATCGAGAGTCTTTTCTTTCCGCTCGACGGGCTGCGCATGCTCGTGTTGCCGATCGCCTTCGTCGCGAGCCTGATGCCGCTGATTTTCGGCGGCGTGAAGGTGCTCCCGTATTCGGCCGACCTGATGTTCAAGCTGCACTTTCTCGTTGCGAATGTCGCCTATGGATTGCTGGCGCTCGCCGCGGCGCATGCCGCGCTGATGCTGCTGGTCGAGCGGCGCCTGCATGCGGCGCGCGGCGCGCGCGCGAGCGTGCGGCCCGAAAGCCGCGCGGGCTTGCGCGCGGCTGCGCGCATGGATCCGGGTGCACCCGCGCTGGATGCCGGACCCGATCACTGGGCGAACACCTGGCTCGACGCATTGCCGCCGCTGCTGACCCTCGAGAAGCTGCTGTTTCGACTGATCACCGCGGGCTTTTTCGTTCTGACCCTTGCGCTTGTCTCGGGCATCCTGTTCAGCGAGCAGCTGTTTCACCGGCCGCTGCGCTTCGACCACAAGACCGTGTTCGCCGTGCTTTCGTGGTTCATGTTCGGTGGCGTGCTCGCGGGCCGCACACTCTATGGATGGCGCGGCCGCACCGCGCTGCGCTGGGTGCTCGCCTCGTTCGGCGCCTTGCTGCTCGCCTATGTCGGTAGCCGCTTCGTGCTCGAAGTGCTGCTGCATCGGTCCGTCGTCTAGGAAGGCCCCATGCAACGATTGATCCTGCTGATTCTGATCGGCATTATTGCCAACTGGTACTGGCGCAAGCTGCAGCGCCTGCGCGAGGCGGCCGCCGGGCGTGCGCGTCATGAGGCTAGCCAGGCGGGCGGCCGCGGCACGGCGAATGCGAACGCCGCAAGTGCCGCGGGTGGAGCACAGGGATCGAAGGGGACCGCCGGAGCCAAGGCCGCAAACCGGGGCGGTCATGGTGCCCGGCTCGCACTGCCTGAACCTATGGTGCGTTGCGCGCATTGCGATACCTACTTGCCGATCTCGGAAGCGACGGCTTCGCTTGGTCGGAATTTCTGCGGTCCGAAGCATGCGCACGACTACGCGGTGCGCGTCGCGCAGGCGGGCGACGGGCGTTGAGATTCGCAATCGATGATGCGGGCTGGGTCACGGCTGCGACACACCGGCCTTCGCCGAACTTCGACGCGCGTCCCGATGAGGTCGTGCCGGACCTGCTCGTGATCCACAATATCAGCCTGCCGCCTGAGCAGTTCGGCGGCGGCGCGATTGCCGATTTTTTTCAGAACCGCCTCGACTGGGATGCGCATCCGTTCTATGAACAGATCCGGGGCGTGCGCGTGTCGGCGCATTTCCTGATTCGCCGCGACGGCGCGCTCGACCAGTTCGTCTCGTGCGAGGCGCGCGCCTGGCACGCGGGGCGCTCCGATTTTTTCGGCCGCGAACGCTGCAACGATTTTTCGATCGGCATCGAGCTCGAGGGCAGCGACACGCAGCCGTTTGCCCAAGCGCAGTACGAGGTGCTGGCGGCACTGGCTTCGTCTCTCGTCGCACGCTATCGATTGAGCGCGATCGCCGGGCATTCGGATATCGCGCCGGGACGAAAAACCGACCCGGGCCCACACTTCGACTGGCTTCGCCTGAGGCGGCAACTCGAGCTGCCCTCTGAGTATTTTCCCTACCTGAATACTGGCCCGTTCGAACGACGATGAGTGGCGCTGCCTGTTCTTTCGGCAGCTCATGCGCATCGCCGTGCACACCCCTCGTGCACGGATCGCCCCTCCATCGGACCCAGCGGACGATTGAGCGATGCACCTGCCGGCGAGATGAATATCTATTCATCTCGCTTCGATCGGGATCTTATCGAGCTCGCCAATAAGTCAAGGCCATCTGGCCAAATTAATCCCTTGGAGCCGGCCGAGGGTACACACTATACTTGGTGTACGCAGTCAGGCGGGGTACTAGATATTGTGTTTATCCACCAAATCTGTGCCTCGTTTTAGAGCGCTCTAAACACCGACTAGGACGACCTCCTATGCGGTGTTTTTCGCTCCAGGCCACTGCTGGCTGGCGCCCTGGACGAATCGTCGACGGGCGCCGGGGCCATCCGGCCGAGTCGTTGTCGAAGTCGTACTTGTTGACTGAGCGTCGCCTCTCAGAGGCGGCCGAGCGTGAGCGCAGCGTTTCAAGCATGACCGCGCGTGCATCGCATGATGCGCCGCACGGGGACCCGGCACTCACGGCCATGGGGATGGTTATCGGCCTCTTCTATTCGTCCATCGCGGCAACACCGCACACTGAACACAGACCAGGAGCTTTGCACATGCAGACCGAAAACGTGACGACGACGTCGCCAGGACAGTCGCTCGCCGAAGGAGCCGGCCGCCTCGGCAATGCGCCGGGCGCTCAGCCGCTCGCCCCTTCGTCGGCCTATGCCGACTACAAGGTGATCCGCCGCAATGGCTCGGTGGTCGCCTTCGAACCGTCGAAGATCGCCATCGCCGTCACGAAGGCCTTCCTCGCCGTAAACGGCGGGCAGGGCGCCGGTTCCGCGCGCGTGCGCGAGCTGGTCGAGCAGATGACGCAAAGCGTCGTGCGCGCACTCGTGCGCAGCCGCCCCAACGGCGGCACGTTTCATATAGAAGACATCCAGGACCAGGTCGAACTCGCGTTGATGCGTGCCGGCGAGCACAACGTCGCGCGCGCCTACGTGCTCTATCGCGAAAAGCGTTCGCAGGAGCGCGCGCACGAACCCGATCCGCAGCCGTCGCACGGCATCAATGTGGTCGACAACGGCGTCGCGCGCCCGCTCGACATGAGCGCGCTCAAGTCGCTGATCGCCTCGGCCTGTGAAAATCTCGGCGAAGCCGTGAAGCCGGAGCCGATCGTCGCGGAGACGGTCAAGAATCTTTACGACGGCGTACCGATCACGCAAGTCTACGATTCGGCGATCCTTGCATCGCGCACGATGATCGAAAAGGAGCCGGCCTACAGCCAGGCGACCGCGCGCATCCTGCTGCACACGATCCGTCGTGAAATCCTCGGCGAGGAAGTCATGCCCGCCGAGATGTCGACCCGTTATGCGGAATACTTCCCGCAGTTCATCAAGCGCGGGATCGACGCCGAGTTGCTCGATGAGAAGCTGGCACAATTCGACCTGAAGCGGCTCGGCGCCGCGCTCGATGCGAACCGCGACCTGCAGTTCGGCTATCTCGGCCTGCAGACGCTCTACGATCGCTACTTCCTGCACCACGACGGCGTGCGCATCGAATTGCCGCAGGCATTCTTCATGCGTGTGTCGATGGGCCTCGCGCTCGGCGAGATCGACCGCGAGGCGCGCGCAATCGAGTTTTACAACGTGCTGTCGAGCTTCGACTTCATGAGCTCGACACCGACGCTGTTCAACTCGGGCACGCGCCGTTCGCAACTCTCGTCGTGCTACCTGACGACGATCGCCGACGATCTCGACGGCATCTATGAAGGACTCAAGGAAAACGCGCTGCTCTCGAAATTCGCGGGCGGCCTCGGCAACGACTGGACGCGCGTGCGCGCACTCGGCTCGCACATCAAGGGCACGAACGGCAAATCGCAAGGCGTGGTGCCGTTCCTGAAGGTCGTCAACGACACGGCCGTCGCGGTGAACCAGGGCGGCAAGCGCAAGGGCGCGGTCTGCGCCTACCTGGAGACGTGGCACCTCGACATCGAGGAATTCCTCGAGCTGCGCAAGAACACGGGCGACGATCGCCGCCGCACGCACGACATGAACACCGCGAACTGGATTCCGGACCTGTTCATGAAGCGCGTCCACGAAAACGGTGAGTGGACGCTGTTCTCGCCGTCGACCTGCCCGGACCTGCACGACAAGTTCGGCGCCGAGTTCGAGAAGGCCTATGTCGGCTATGAAGAGAAAGTCGCGCGCGGCGAGCTCAAGCTGTTCCGCAAGGTTCCGGCTGCCCAGCTCTGGCGCAAGATGCTGGGCATGCTGTTCGAAACCGGCCACCCGTGGATCACGTTCAAGGATCCGTGCAATGTGCGTTCGCCGCAACAGCACGTCGGTGTCGTCCATTCGTCGAACCTCTGCACCGAAATCACGCTGAACACGAGCGACACGGAAATCGCCGTCTGCAACCTCGGTTCGGTCAACCTCGTCGCGCATCTGAAGCAGGAAGGCGACGCACTGGTGCTCGATCACGACAAGCTCAAGAAGACGATCTCGGTCGCGATGCGCATGCTCGACAACGTGATCGACATCAACTATTACGCCGTCGCCAAGGCGCGCAACTCGAACCTCAAGCATCGTCCGGTGGGCCTGGGCATCATGGGCTTCCAGGACAGCCTGCACCTGCTGCGCACGCCGTATGCGTCGGACTCCGCCGTCGAGTTCGCCGACCTTTCGATGGAAGCGGTCTGTTACTACGCCTACTGGGCCTCGACCGAACTCGCTGCCGAGCGCGGCCGCTACTCGAGCTACCGCGGTTCGCTGTGGGATCGCGGCATCCTCCCGCAGGACACGCTCAAGCTGCTCGCCGACGAGCGCGGCGGCTATGTCGAAGTCGATACGTCGAGCACGATGGACTGGGATGCGCTGCGTTCGCGGATCGCTGAATACGGCATGCGTAACTCGAACTGCGTCGCGATCGCGCCGACCGCGACGATCTCGAACATCATCGGGGTATCCGCCTGCATCGAACCGACGTATCAGAACCTCTACGTCAAATCGAATCTCTCGGGCGAGTTCACGGTCGTCAACGAGTACCTGGTGCGCGACCTGAAAGCGCGCGGCCTCTGGGACGAAGTGATGGTCGCCGATCTCAAGTACTTCGACGGCACCCTCTCGCGCATCGACCGGATCCCGGCGGACCTGCGCAGCATCTACGCGACGGCGTTCGAAGTCGATCCGAAGTGGCTCGTCGAAGCCGCGTCGCGCCGCCAGAAGTGGATCGACCAAGCACAGTCGCTCAATATCTATATGGCGGGCGCGTCGGGCAAGAAGCTCGACGAGGTCTACAAGCTTGCATGGCTGCGCGGTCTCAAGACGACCTACTACCTGCGCACGATGGCGGCGACCCATGTCGAGAAATCGACGGTCGCGCACGGCGCGCTGAACGCGGTGCCGAGCGGCGACGGTGGCGTGGGTGGTGGCGGTCTGGGTCTCGGCGGTTCGAGCATCGCGGCGCACGTCGGCAGCGGCGTGCTCGCAGGTGCCGCACCTTCGGCCACGGCAGGCGCAGCGTTTGCGACAGCAGTAGCAAAGAGCCCGGCACCGGCGGCGGCTTCGTCCGCCATCGTGCTGGACGCGGGCGCGGCGCTCAGCGATGAAGAGATCGCGGGCCCGGTGTGCATGATGCGGCCGGGAGACCCCGGCTTCGACGAGTGCGAAGCCTGCCAGTAAGGTGGATCGCGACGAGCGGATCTCATGAGGTGGATCGCATGAGGTCGCTTGCATGAGGTCGCTTGCATGAGGTCGCTTGCATGAAGCGGTCGCGTGAGCTCCGGCTCACGCTTCCCGAGCATGCACTCCACCCGCTTCGTGGCTCATGTCCTGAGCGCCTTCCTATCACTGTCGAGCTGATATCCGACTCACTCGGCAGAGCGCTTCGCAGGTCATCGAAGCATCGACGATACGTGCAACGCGACATCACTTCACGATGCCCGACACATGCAATCGATGCGGTGCTCATGCTGACGATGACGATGGGTGAGCGCGAGTGTTGTAGGAAGGTCGCAGCACACGAACAAAAACATGGATTTTCATCAGCGAAGCCTTTTAACGCAGATGAAAAGATGGTACAAACCGTTCTAACTTGAAGGTGAACATTCATGCTCAACTGGGATGACGAGAACACGGCCGTAACTCCCGCGAGCGGCGAGCAAGCAAACGCATTGCGCGCACCCGCTGGAGCCGCCATCGCGACTCTCTCTGCATCGACTCGGATTGCAGCTCAGCACGCTTCCCTTCCGCAAGACATCTTCGCGCTCGACATCGCGACACCTCCCTTGGCCGCCACGACCTCGACTCCCGCTTCCGAAGAACTGACCGCGAAGCGTGTGAACGTTGCGGACAAGCGCATCATCAACGGCAAGACCGACGTCAATCAGCTCGTGCCGTTCAAGTACAAGTGGGCCTGGGAAAAATACCTGGCCGGCTGCGCGAACCACTGGATGCCGCAGGAAGTGAACATGTCGCGCGACATCGCGCTCTGGAAGGACCCGAACGGCCTGACCGACGACGAACGCCGTCTGGTCAAGCGCAACCTCGGCTTCTTCGTGACCGCCGATTCGCTGGCCGCGAACAATATCGTGCTCGGCACCTATCGCCATATCACCGCACCCGAATGCCGCCAGTTCCTGCTGCGCCAGGCATTCGAGGAAGCGATCCACACGCACGCCTATCAATACATCGTCGAGTCGCTCGGGCTCGACGAGAGCGAAATCTTCAACGCGTACAACGAAGTCGAATCGATTCGCGCCAAGGACGAGTTCCTCATCCCGTTCATCACGGTGCTGACCGATCCATCGTTCAAGACCGGCACGCCCGAAACCGACCAGCAACTGCTCAAGTCGCTGATCGTGTTCGCCTGCATCATGGAAGGCCTGTTCTTTTACGTTGGCTTTACCCAGATCCTTGCGCTCGGCCGCCAGAACAAGATGACTGGCGCCGCAGAGCAGTACCAATACATCCTGCGCGACGAATCGATGCACTGCAATTTCGGCATCGACCTGATCAACCAGCTCAAGCTCGAGAATCCGCATCTCTGGACGCCGGCGTTCCGCGCCGAACTCAACGCGATCTTCCAGCAGGCGGTCGAACTCGAGTACCGCTACGCCGAGGACACGATGCCTCGCGGTGTGTTGGGCCTGAACGCGTCGATGTTCAAGAGCTACCTGCGCTTCATCGCGAACCGCCGTTGCCAGCAAATTGGTCTTGATGCGCTTTTCCCGAACGAAGAGAATCCGTTCCCGTGGATGAGCGAGATGATCGATCTGAAGAAGGAACGCAATTTCTTCGAGACACGCGTGATCGAATATCAAACGGGCGGCGCGTTGAGCTGGGAGTGAGCTCGCTTGCCCGGCTGTGGCAGTGTTGATTTGGGGAGTTTGAATGTGTCGGCATCGTGTGGGCATCCCGCGATGTCGATGCAAACGAGTTTTGTGGAGCATGGTCGCCTGAATGCAAAGCGCGCCGAGTGGCTTACGAGCCCCGCACGACGATGATATGCACTTTGCCAGCCCTTCAGTGGGTCGGGCCTACTACCCCCGTATTAAAGCCGGCCGCAAGGCGGACGGCTTGATCAAACGACTATCGCCGGCCAGATTGCTGGTTCGTATTTGGCGCGCACGGTCCGAAGAGACCGTGTGCGCCTTGCCGTATTCATTAGCGTAAGCACGTCGAACCGCGTACGCCGATGAATGGCCCGCTTCGTAGCGGGCGTGCCCGTGTGCGCGCTCTCGGGAAGCGGGTTTTGATGATGGGTGTGGTTTGTTCGACTCTTACTTGAAACCTGAAGGAGCAAAAAAATGGCTACCGCCAAGAAAACTGCTGCGAAGAAAGCCCCGGCTAAGAAAGTTGCCGTGAAGAAAGTCGCAGCCAAGAAGGTTGCAACGAAGAAGGTTGCCGTGAAGAAGGTCGCAGTGAAGAAGGTTGCGGCCAAGAAAGTCGCGGCAAAGAAAGTTGCCGTGAAGAAGGTTGCTGCGAAGAAGGTTGCAGCGAAGAAGGTTGCAGCGAAGAAGGTTGTTGCGAAGAAGGTTGTAGCGAAGAAGGCTGCGCCGGCCAAGAAGGCCGCAGCGAAGAAGGTTGCCGTCAAGAAGGTTGCGGCCAAGAAGGTCGTAGCGAAGAAGGCTGCTGCGAAGAAGGCTGCACCGGCGAAGAAGGCCGCTGCGAAGAAGGCGCCTGCCAAGAAGGCTGCTGCCAAGAAGGCTGCCGCGAAGAAGGCTCCTGCTGCCAAGAAGGCCGCTGCGAAAAAGGCGGCGGCTCCTGCCGCCGCTGCCCCTGCAGCGTCTTCCACCGTCGCACCCACGGCACCGGCCAACGCAGTGAAGACCGCGTTGAACCCGGCGGCAGCATGGCCGTTCCCGACCGGCAGCCGTCCGTAAGCCGTTCGTTGCAGCAAAAGCCGACACGCTTCGTGCGCGTCACTGATTGAGTAGGCCTACTCAATCCGATCCCGCCGCCGGTTCGCCGGCAGGCGGGATTTTTTTTCGGCCTGCGCTTTTGCTCAACGACAAGACGCAGACGCGAGGCGTGGGGCGACTGGGGATGCAGGTAACGGGAAGCGAGAGTCGGGACGAGAGACAAGAGATGCCCCGCGAAACAAGGGGGCAAGAAAAAGCGGCGACGCATGGCTGCATCGCCGCTCCAGCGGGTACTGCGATCTTGCGCCGCCTAGTGCGTGACGCGTGTCGTGCCGGCGCTCGACAGCAAACGCACGCGGTCGCCCGCACGGAAGAGTTCGCCGGTCTGCTCCTGGGTGATCGCCCGCAGATCGCCGTTGTCGAGGCGCACCGTGAGTTCGACACCATTGCGCGTCGCAACGCCGTTCTCGATCGCATTGCCTGCGACCGCGCCCGCAATACCGCCGACGATGGCCGTCAGGATCGAGCCGTTGCCGCCGCCGATCGTGCTGCCGGCCACCGCACCCAGCGCGCCGCCACCGACCGCACCCAGCCCGCTCGGCTGACCGCCGTTCGATTGGATCTTTACCGCACGAACACTCTCGAGCGTGCCGAAGCGAACTGTCTCTTCGCGTTGCGATGCGTTGGCCGTATAGACGTCGGGCGAGGTGCTGTAGTTTGCACATCCTTGCAAGGCGAGGGCGCCGACCAACGCGACCGCCGATGCGAGGCGCATGATGCTTTTCATACCCTTCTCCATAACCGAAAAATCACGGCAGGCGATAGCCGAACGCCCGATTGAAACGCTCGGCGATCTCATCGCGCGAGAACGCATAGTTCTGCGGACCTTGTTCAGCGATCTTCAGCGCGCCCATCAGGCTGGCGAGACGGCCCGTGGTTGCCCAATCCCAACCGTGCTCAATGCCATGGAGCAGGCCACCGCGGAATGCATCACCGCAGCCGGTAGGATCGACGACGCGTTCTGCCAGGACGGCAGGAATGTCTTCGATACGACCTTGATGATGCACCTGTGCGCCGTGTTCTCCGAGCGTCACGATCATCGCATCGACCTTGGCGGCGATCTCGGCAACGGACCAGCCGGTCTTGTCGCTCAGAAGCTTCGCCTCGTAATCGTTGACCGTCACGTAAGTCGCAAGTTCAATCATGCGCCGCAGGTCCTCGCTGCTCAAGATCGGCAGGCCTTGGCCCGGATCGAAGACGAACGGAATACCGACGGCGGCCAATTGTGCCGCATGTTCGCGCATGCCGTCGAGGCCGTTGGGTGCGACGATGCCGAGCGTGACGCCGGATTCTTTCTCGATCTTGTTCAGATGCGACTGCATCATCGCGCCCGGGTGGAAGGCGGTGATCTGATTGTTATCGAGATCCGTCGTGATCATGGCCTGGGCGGTGTACTGGCCCGGCAGCGCGAGCACGTGCGCGGTGCTCAGGCCGAGCGAGTTCAGGCGGTCTAAGTACGGCTGGGCATCGAGCTCGCCAACCGTGCCCATGATCCGCGCGTCGCCGCCGAGCATGTGCAGCGCGTAGCCGATATTGCCCGCGCAGCCGCCGAATTCGCGGCGCATCGTTGGCACGAGGAAACTCACGTTCAGGATATGCACCTGGTCCGGCAGGATATGTTCCTTGAACCGACCTTCGAACGTCATGATGGTGTCGTAGGCAATGGAGCCGGAAATCAGCGAAGCCAAATCAAACCTCTTGGATATAAAAATGAAAAAGCCGCGGGGGCCGCGGCGGAAACAGTTGCCGACATCCCCTACAGGATATCGGCACTTATTTTGAGGCCTGAACCGCTCATCGGCTGCCGGCCTTCATCGCTCCAGATGAGGAACGCCTACTTGAGTGCGGCGAGAGCAGCGTCGTAGTTCGGTTCGCTCTTGATTTCGCCGACCAGTTCCGAATGCAGGACTTTGTCGTCTTCGTCGAGCACCACGACCGCGCGTGCGGTCAGGCCGTTCAGCGGGCCGCTCTTGACGTCGACGCCGTAGGCGGACTTGAAGGCGGGGTCGCGGAAGGTCGACAGTGTGATCACGTTGTCGAGATTTTCGGTCGTGCAGAAGCGCGAGGCCGCGAAGGGGAGGTCGCCCGAGATCACGAGCACGACGGTGTTGTCGAGCTTGCCTGCGGTTTCGTTGAACTTGCGCGTCGAGGTCGCGCAGGTCGGTGTGTCGAGACTCGGCACGATGTTGAGGACCTTGCGTTTGCCGGCGAAGTCGGCGAGCTTGACGTCGGCAAGCGTCTTGCCGACCAGCGAGAAGGCCGGGGCCTGCTGGCCGATGGTGGGGAAGGTGCCAGCGACTTCGATCGGGTTGCCGCCCAGGGTGACTTGACTCATAGCTTTGCTCCGCCTGCTCAGGGATAGAAGATCAATACACGGTAGTTGGCCGGCGCCGCGCCGTTCGCGGTCAGTTGCAAGCGGACGGCCTGCCGGGCGTTTGCGCCGATGCCGGCATTCAGGTCGATGCCGGCCGGCAAATATTCCGCGGGGCTGACTACGCGGCGAATCACCAACTGGTTGTTGGCGTCGAGCAGCGAGATCTCGAGCGCGGGCCACGCGAGCGCGAGCGCCGCGCGGTTGTGCAGGTTCATCGACAATTCGAACCGGTTGGCCTGCGTGCTTTGCGTGAGGGTCGACGCTTCGATCTGGAGCTGGTCGATATTGCGCGGCGGCAGGGCCGCGCAGCCGAGTTTCGCGCACGCCTGCTGGTACACGTCGACCGTCTGCGGCCAGCGCGACATCACCGGCTCACGCTGCCACCATGCGAGCAAGGTGATCAGCAGCACGAGCAGCAGCACGGCGACGATCCAGCCGAGAATCCGGCGTGCGGGGTGCAGTTCAGCGTCGCGGGGTTCCGGATGCGGTTCGACACGAATCCGGAAATCATTCCGGTCGTCGTCGGCGAGCGGGATGAACGCCGGGCCCGCGGTGGCGGCCGCTGAGATCGCGGGTGCGGTGAGGTTCAACGCGGGTTCGGTGCGCGTATCGGCCGGGGCCAACCAGGGATCCGTGTGGATGGTCGGGCCGTAGTGTCGCGTCCTCGGCTCGATGTCGAGCACCGCCTCTTCATGGCCGAACGCCTGGCGCGGACTGTGGCCAAAGGGTTCGACGGTACTCCGCTCGACCTTGTCGTGCTTCGCATGCTCGTGGGCAGCATCATGCGAGAACGATTCGGCTGCCGCCTCTTCATCCCGTTCACGCTGTGTGTCGTGAGGTGTTTCGGCAAACGTTTCGTTGAGCGACTCGGCGGGCGTTGCTTCGGCGGGACCGTGGTGCGCGTCGGGGTCTTCCGCGACGAAAGGCGGCGCGTCGCTCGCGAGGCGCGCATCGTGTTCCGCTGCTTCGGCGGCGCGTGCCACGAAGTCGCGTTCCGTCGTATCGGCCACTTCCGTGCGGAGTTCATGTCCGAGCGTCGTGTCAGCCCGCGAATCGAAGCCGCTTTCGAGGGGCTCGGTCGCGTGATCCGACACCTGCTCTGTCACCGGTGTATGCAGCTCGTCCTCAGCTTCAGCCGAAGGCGTCACGTGCGGCTTGTCCGCAAAGTGGTCTGGAGACGGAGCATGCTGCTCGTCCGCAACGTGGTCTGGGGACGAAGCATGCTGCTCGTTCGCAACATGGTCCAAGGACGCGACGTTCGGCTCGTCCGCGAGATCGACCGAAGGCGCAGCGCGCATCTCGGGCTTCGTGTCGTGCTCCTCTTCTCCCATGGCATGATCGCCCATAGGAGAAGCAGCCTCGGACAAGGCGGAGGAAGCGGCAGCCGAAACAGGTTCAGCAGTCGTAACAGGCTGTGGCGCCGGACGTACCGGCGGCTCGACCTGATGGAGAACGCCGTCGAATACTTCGCGGCAATGTCCGCAACGGACCAGACCTCGATGCAGCTTGAGCTGGTCGGGGACGATCCTGAAAACGGTCTGGCAATGAGGGCAGCGGGTCGCGAGCGCCATAGAAGCCATTTAAGACGGAGGCCGGTCGGTGAGCATAGGCGCTATTCTACTAACGATTCACGCCTAGCCGTCCACCGTGGAAAACTGATCAAATTGCCGAAGCGGCCGCGCAAGCGGACCACCCGGCGCAAGCGAACCTAGGCGGACTTCGCCGCGGTTCCGCTCAAGCAAACCCACCCTTCGTGCTCGCGCCACACGCTCAGCGTGATCCACGGCGCATACGCCGCGGCGACTTCCTCCGCCTGCCGGGCGAGTACACCCGACAACGCGAGCTTGCCGCCCGGGCGCACGCGCGAACTCAACATCGATGCCATCAGCTTCAACGGATTCGACAGGATATTCGCCACCACCACATCGAAGCGGTCCTGGGGTGCATCGTCGGGCAAGGTGTACTCGACCGGTGCATGGTTGCGCTCGCTGTTGAGCCGGGCCGACTCGACCGCCTGCGGATCGATATCGACACCCACCACGCGGCTCGCACCGCACTTCTGCGCAAGGATCGCAAGAATACCGGAACCGCAACCATAGTCGAGTACCGTCTCGCCGCCTGCGAGCGACTGCTCGAGCCACTCCATGCACAGCCGCGTGGTCGGGTGACTGCCGGTGCCGAAGGCGAGACCGGGATCGAGCTCGAGAATCAGCGCATCGGGATCGGGTGCCGCGTGCCACGAAGGGACGACCCAGATCCGCTTGCCGATTGGGATCGGTTCGAACTGCGATTGCGTGAGCCGCACCCAGTCCTGATCCGCAACTTCGCGCACCGCATGCTTGGGCGCTTCGTCGAGGCCCAGTTCATTGGCGGCTGCCGTCAGCAGCACGTCGGGCTCGGCATCGGGCGCGACGAGCGCGATCACGCGTGAGCGGCGCCACGCCTCGCGCTCGGGCATCAGCCCCGGTTCGCCGAACAGCGGTTGCTCGTCGGGCGTGTCGGCATCGGCATCCTCGACCGAAACCGACAGCGCGCCGAGATCGAGCAGGGCATCCGACAAGGCTTCGGCATGTTCGCGATCGATCTCGATCACCAGTTCACGGTAGCTCACGGGCTCAGTCATTGCTTCAACATCCTTTCCACTTCCCCCTCACATATCATCGGCGACGACGTTCTTGCGTTCTTCGAGCCGATGTTCGAGGTAGTGGATGCTCGTGCCGCCTTCGACGAACTTCGCGTCGATCATCATCTCGCGATGCAGCGGGATATTCGTTTCGATCCCTTCGACGACCATCTCGGACAGCGCGATGCGCATCCGGTTGATCGCCTGTTCGCGCGTCGCGCCATAGGTGATCAGCTTGCCGATCATCGAGTCGTAGTTCGGCGGCACGAAATAGCCGTTGTACGCATGCGAGTCGACCCGCACACCCGGGCCGCCCGGCGAATGCCACGACGAGATGCGTCCCGGCGACGGCGTGAACTTGAACGGATGCTCGGCATTGATCCGGCATTCGATCGCGTGGCCGCGGAACTCGATGTCGCGCTGGCGCAGGCGCAGCTTTTCACCGGCCGCGACGCGGATCTGTTCCTGGACGATGTCCACGCCCGTGATCAACTCCGAGACCGGATGCTCGACCTGGACGCGCGTGTTCATTTCGATGAAATAGAACTCGTTGTTCTCGTAAAGGAACTCGAAGGTGCCCGCGCCGAGATAGCCCATCTTCTTGCACGCGTCCGAACAGCGGTCGCCGATCCGGTCGATCAGGCGGCGCGCGATGCCCGGCGCGGGCGCTTCCTCGATCACCTTCTGGTGACGGCGCTGCATCGAGCAGTCGCGCTCGCCGAGCCAGATCGCATTCTTGAACTGGTCGGCCATGACCTGGATTTCGATATGGCGCGGGTTCTCGAGGAACTTCTCCATATAGACCTGCGAATTGCCGAACGCACGACCGGCTTCCTCGCGCGTCAGGTTCACCGCGTTGACGACCGCCGCCTCGGTATGGACGACGCGCATGCCTCGTCCGCCGCCGCCGCCGGCCGCCTTGATGATCACGGGGTAGCCGACGCTGCGCGCGATCCGTACGATTTCCTTCGGGTCCTCGGGCAGTGCGCCTTCCGAACCCGGCACGCAGGGCACACCGGCCTTGATCATGGTCTGCTTGGCCGAGACCTTGTCGCCCATCAGGCGGATCGTCTCGGGGCGCGGACCGATGAAGGTGAAGCCCGACTGCTCGACCCGCTCGGCGAAGTCCGCGTTCTCCGACAGGAAGCCATAACCCGGATGGATCGCTTCGGCATCGGTGACTTCGGCCGCGCTGATGATCGCGGGCATGTTGAGGTACGACAGGGCCGAAGGTGCCGGGCCGATACAGACGGCTTCGTCGGCGAGCCGAACGTACTTCGCTTCCTTGTCGGCTTCGGAATAGATGACCACGGTCTTCACGCCGAGCTCACGGCAGGCGCGTTGGATCCGCAAGGCAATTTCGCCGCGATTGGCGATCAGGATTTTTTCGAACATGGGGAGTCTTCGTCCCGCTCAGGCGATCACGAAAAGCGGCTGGCCGTATTCGACCGCCTGGCCGTTTTCGACCAGAACTTCCTTGATGACGCCCGACTTGTCCGCCTCGATTTCGTTGAGCAGCTTCATCGCCTCGATGATGCAGATCGTGTCGCCTTCCTTGACCGTATCGCCGACCTGCACGAAGGCGTCGGCACCCGGGGATGGGGCGCGGTAGAAGGTTCCGACCATCGGCGAAGTCACGACATGGCCTTGCGAGAGGCCGGTCGCCGGCGCGGCGACCGCCGCGGCTTCGGCGGCCGGTGCCGGACCTGCCGCAGGTGCCTGGGGAGCATAGCCCTGGGGGATGTATTGCATCTGTGCGGCTTGCGGCATGAACACCGGTGGCGCGTTCTTGACGATGCGAACCTTGCCTTCGCCTTCGGTCACTTCGAGTTCGGAGATGCCCGACTCGGAGACGAGGTCGATCAAGGTTTTGAGCTTACGAAGATCCATTGAATATCCCCAGTTTCAGATCGCTAAATACGAATTGCGGCGCCCATGCATGGCGTCGCGCTGTGAGACGTGCCGCGAATCAGGCCTGCGGCGTCACGGCGATGCGGTCCAGCGCGAATTCGAGTGCGTAAAGATAGCCCTGCCAGCCGAGCCCCACGATGACACCTTCCGCGATATCGCTGAAAAAGGAATGGTGCCGGAAGGGCTCGCGGCGATGCACGTTCGACAAATGTACTTCGACAAATGGAATGGCCGTCCCGGCGAATGCGTCGCGCAGCGCGACGCTGGTGTGCGTGAACGCACCGGGATTGATGACCACGAACTCGACCTTCTCCTCGCGCGCGGCGTGGATCCGGTCGACCAGGACTCCCTCGTGATTGCTCTGGAATGTGGCCAGTGCAACGCCTGCCGCTTGCGCGCGCTGCACGAGTGCGGCGTCGATGTCAGCGAGCGTCCGATGGCCGTAGACGGCCGGCTCGCGTGTGCCGAGCAGGTTCAGATTGGGGCCGTGCAGCACCAGGAGTCGAGGGGTCATACCAAACTTGGGTTCCGCGAAGTTGGCCGCACTTTACCGCCGTAAGAAAGAAGTTGTCCAGTAGAAGAAGAAAAGGACGGGCTTTTTGGAAGCGCCGACGACGCGTCAGGGTCTTTTTGTCTGGAAAATAAGGGTTTCGGCCCGGCTACCGCCGGTAGTTGAAGAGAACGTGCAAGAAGCCCTAAGAATGCATCGTGAAGTCGAAAAACGCTGTAAAAAAGTCGACGCTTCAGGCGATGTGACGACAACCCAACCGGTGGGATCCCGTCATCGCCAGGCGCGTGTTGTGCCGCATGCGCTGGTTCCACGCTGACGTTGCCGGCCGGATGACGCCATAGGTGTATCTCCGCATCCTGTCGTCTAGAGCGAGTCGAGCACCGCCGCCAGCTTGGCCGGCTGAATCTGGCCGAGCGTCGTCGAACGGACTTTGCCGCTTGCATCGATCACGACCGTGAACGGCAGCGCCCCCTGCTCGTCGCCGAATTGCCGGGCCAGATCGCCACCGCCGAAGCCGGCAACCACGAGAGGGTAGCCGACCTTGAGGCGTGCGAGGAAGCCCTGGACATTCTGTGGCGTATCGACCGCGATGCCGATGAAATTGACGCCATTGGCCGAATATTTCTTGTGCAGCCTGTCGAGCGCGGGCATCTCGGCGACGCACGGTCCGCACCACGAAGCCCAGAAGTTGACCACCAGCGGCTTGCCGCGGAATTCCGAGAGCGCGCGCGGCCGGTTGGTCGGGTCGGGCAGGGTGGTGCCCCAGAGCGCGTTGACCGCGGCCTGCGGGCCGGTCTCGGCGCCGAAGGCCCATTTGACAGCCTGCGGTCCGGCGAAAGCACCGATGACGGCGATCAGCGAGGCGACAAGTAGCGGGGCAAACAGTCGACGAATCATGGCAAAAGGGTCATGGCTAGGTGAGTCTCGGTCCGGGTCTCAGGAAAGATCGTGCGCGCTCAGCGAATCGCTCGCCGAACTGCTGCCGGCGGCGATCAGCGCCGTGACGGCTGCCTCGTTCACGCGCAGCGGCCGGCCTCGGCCGTCGGCGCGCATCGCACCGCGCAGGTCGTCGGTATCGTAGAGCGCGACATGAATCCAGATGCGTTCCTGCAAGGCGGCATCGTGCCACGAGAAACTCAGCGTTTCCACCTGGCCGCGGCCCGCGAAATGCCGCGTTTCCGACACTTCGTACTGGATGCCCGCATTGAGCAGGAAGATCGCGACTTCCTTGGCGTTATCGCAAAAAACCTGAAGATGGATATCGGAGTGCTGGTTCGCGGTACCGTTGAGCACGGCGCCCGTCAGAAAAGGCTGGAACTCGGCGAGCCTGCGCATCCAGTCGAGCGCGACCTTGCGCAGCGTGTGCAGCGCGAGCGGCTGGCTTTCGGCCTGGAACAGCGCCTGGTATTCACGGATTTCTTCCTCGATCTGCTCGTTATCGGGCAGCCATTCGCCAGCGGCACGGGTACCGCCGAGAATCTGGCGCGCGGCCTTGCGTTTGGCGGTCGAGTAGTCGAGGCCGTCTTCGGCGATCAGACGGGCGGCAACGGTCGCGATTTCGTCGCGCACGCGTCGCGGGTCGAGATGAGGTTTGCGAGACATGGTCTGATGATACCCGACTGACCTTTCGCCGCGTTTCCGCAAGCCGCCTTGGCATGTGCCGCGTCGCTGGCCGGATGGCGGGCCGGCGAGGCCGCTCGGGTACAATGCCACGATTTCTGCGCGCGCTTTCCACAGCACCCCATGCACATTCATATTCTCGGCATCTGCGGCACTTTCATGGGCGGACTGGCGGTGCTCGCACGCGAGCGCGGCCATCGTGTGACGGGTTGCGATGCCGGGGTCTATCCGCCGATGAGCACGCAACTCGAGGCGCAGGGCATTGAACTCATCGAGGGCTATGGTGAAGCGCAGCTCGCGCTCGAGCCCGACCTGTTTGTGATCGGAAACGTCGTCTCGCGCGGCAACCCGCTCATGGAAGCGATCCTCGACCGGGGCCTGCCGTATGTATCGGGTCCGCAGTGGCTCGGGGAACATGTCTTGCAGGACAAGTGGGTACTCGCGGTGGCGGGCACGCACGGCAAGACGACGACCGCTTCGATGCTCGCGTGGCTGCTCGAGGATGCGGGGCTCAACCCGGGCTTCCTGATCGGCGGCGTGCCGCTGAACTTCGGCGTGTCGGCGCGGCTGACCGATTCGAGCTTTTTCGTGATCGAGGCCGACGAATACGACACGGCGTTTTTCGACAAGCGTTCCAAGTTCGTCCACTATCGGCCGCGGACCGCGATTCTCAACAATCTCGAGTTCGATCACGCCGACATTTTCGCGGATCTCGGCGCGATCGAGACCCAGTTCCATCATCTCGTGCGCACGGTGCCACGCCTCGGGCGGCTCGTCGTCAACGGCGTCGAACCCGCGCTCGAGCGCGTGCTGGCACGCGGCTGCTGGAGCGAACTCGAGCGCTTCGGCGTCGCCGACGGCTGGCAGGCCGTGCCGCTCGACGGCCAGTCTGCAGAGGCGATCGATACACACTTTGGCGTGAGCCTGCGCGGCGAGCCTGTCGGCGAGGTCGAGTGGAACGTGCAGGGCGCGCACAACCAGATGAACGCGCTGGCCGCGATGGCCGCCGCCCGGCATGTCGGTGTCGTGCCTGCCCAGGCTGCGCAGTCGCTGAGTTCGTTTCAGAGCGTCAAACGGCGCATGGAAGTGCGCGGCACGGTCAATGGCGTAACGGTCTATGACGATTTCGCGCATCATCCGACCGCGATCCGGACAACGGTGGCGGGCCTGCGCAGGCGCCTCGATGCGCAGACCCGGAATGCAAGCACGGGCAGCATGAGCACCGATGGCGTGAGTACCGGTCACAAGGCAAGTCTCCAACCGGTACCCCGCATCCTGGCCGTGCTCGAACCGCGTTCGAACACGATGAAACTTGGCGTCATGAAAGCGCAATTGCCCGACAGCCTGCGCGGCGCCGATCTCGTATTCGGCTACGGCGCGCCCGCCGGCTGCGATGCGCTCGGCTGGGATCTGGCCGAGGCACTCGCGCCGCTTGGCGACACGGCGCACGCCTTTGGCGACATCGATGCCCTGGTCGCCGCGGTGGCGCGCAGCGCACGGCCCGGCGATCATGTGCTCGTCATGAGCAACGGTGGTTTCGGCGGCGTTCACGATCGTCTGCTCAAGGCGCTCGCCCTACCCGTGCGGGCCGGCGGGGCGGCTGCGTGATTCTGTATCTGCACGGTTTCCGCTCGTCGCCACGGTCGTTCAAGGCGCGCATGCTCGCCGAGCGGATGACCGCGCTCGGCCGCCTGGACGAATGGCGCTGTCCCCAACTGCCGGTCTCGCCGCGCGAAGCGATCGCGCTCGCCGAGCAGGCGGTCGACGGGCTCCCGCCCGAGCAGGTCTGCGTGATCGGCAGCTCGCTCGGGGGCTACTACGCGGCCTGGCTCGCGGAGCGCCACGGCTATCGGGCCGTGCTGCTGAATCCGGCCGTCGACCCGGGCCGCGACCTCGCGTCGTACCTCGGCCCGCAAGTGTTATGGCACGGCGGCGGCGAAATCGTCGTCGAGCCCGGTCATCTGGATGAATTGAGAGCATTGGCGGTCGCGTCGATCACGCGGCCTGAACGTTACTATTTGATTGCCACGACCGGGGACGAAGTCCTTGATTACCGGGACATGCTGAAGTTCTATGCTGGAGTGAGCACGACCCTGATCGAGGGCAGTGATCACGGCATCAGCGACTTCGCCGACTATCGCGACCGGGTGCTGGCATTCTGCGGCATTGTCTAGAGAGTATTGCGTGAACGTTTTCTTCGAGGAATCAGGCAGCTTCAAGGCTGGCACGGTGCTGTCCAAACAGGGCGACGCATTCCAGGTCGAGTTGCCGGGCGGCCGCCGTGCCAAAGTGCGCGGCAAGGACGTGCTGCTCGAGTTCGAGGCGCCGACACCGGCCGAGCTCATGCAGCAGGCCGACGCTGAAGCACAGGACATCGATCCGGAGTTCCTCTGGGAATGTGCGCCGGCCGACGAGTTCGCGTTCGGCGCACTCGCCGACGAATACTTCGGTACGAAGCCGAATGCGATCAAGCAGGCTGCCCTGGTGCTGCGCATGCACGCCTCGCCCGTCTATTTCCGCAAGAAAGGGCGCGGCCAGTATCAGCGCGCGCCGGAGGAACAATTGCGCGCGGCGCTCGCGGGGCTCGAGCGCAAACGCCAGCAGGCCCTTGTGCAGGAAGGCTACGAGAACGAACTCAAGGCGCATCGCCTGCCCGAGTCGTTCGCAGGCAAGGTGATCGGCCTGCTGACCAAGCCTGACAAGAATTCGATCGAATACAAGGCGCTCGAAGCCGCGGCTGCCGCGCTCGGCACCTCGCCCGCGCGCCTGATGCTCGACGCGGGCGGCGTCGCTTCGGCGCGCGTGCTGCACGAGGCGCGTTTCCTGTCCGAATATTTTCCGTACGGGACCGGCTTCGCGCCCGTGACGATCGAGCCGCGGCTCGACGATCTGCCCGAGGGCGATGTCGAAGCGTTCTCGATCGACGACGTGACGACGACCGAAATCGACGATGCGTTTTCGGTGCGCGTGCTGCCCGACGGGCGTATCCGCGTCGGCATCCATATCGCGGCGCCCGCGCTCGGCATCCAGCCTGGCGACGCGGTCGACCAGATCGCACGCAACCGGCTGTCGACCGTCTATATGCCGGGTGACAAGATCACCATGCTGCCCGATCCCGTGGTCGAGATCTTCACGCTGAAGGAGGGCGGCCTGCGTCCGGCGCTGTCGCTCTACATCATCGTCGATGCGTCGACCCATGAGATCGTCGCGACGGAGACGCGCGCCGAGAAGGTCTTCGTACGCAGCAATCTGCGACATAACCATCTCGACGCGCTCGTCACCGAAGAGACGCTCGACGCGGGCACCGGCGACTATCCGCACCAGGCAGAAATTGCGCTGCTCTGGCCGCTCGCCAAGGTGCTGTACGAGAGGCGCCAGCAGACACGCATCGGCTTCGGCCTCAAGCGCGAAGTGCAGCGCAACAACGATTTCAACTTCTACATCGATGGCGAGCATGTGACGATCACGCCGCGCCGCCGCGGTTCGCCGCTCGATTCGATCGTCGCCGAACTCGCGATCGTCGCGAACAGTACATGGGGCGCCTTGCTTGCCGAATACGGCGTGCCCGGGATCTATCGCGCACAGCGCTCGTTCGGGCCGAACCGCACCCGGATGCAGACCACGCCCGCACCGCATGAAGGTCTGGGTGTCGCTCAATATGCCTGGAGCACCTCGCCGCTGCGCCGCTATGTCGACCTCGTGAACCAGTGGCAACTGCTCGCGTGTGCGCAGCATGGCGTCGCGGGCAAGCTCGTCGCGCCGTTCAAGCCGAAGGACGCGGAGCTTTACGCGGTGCTGCAGGGCTTCGACGAGACCTATGCGGCCTATGCGGACTACCAGAACAAGATGGAAGCGTTCTGGTGCCTGCGCTGGCTCAAGCAGGAACAGCGCGATCGCGTGGTCGCGACGGTGATCAAGGGCGATCTCGTGCGGCTCGAGGAAATTCCGCTGGTGTTGCACGTACCGGCGCTCGGTGTGCATCCGCGCGGCACGCGTGTGCTGCTCGACGTCGTGTCGATCGACGAGCTGACCGTCGAAGCGTCGACCCGTCTGGTCCAGGTGCTCGACGCACCGGTTGCGAGCGATGTGGCCGAAGCCGATGAGGGGGAAGACGAAGGCGATGAAGGCGAAGGTGTGAAGACAGAAGTGGAAGTCGACGCCGAAGCCGAAGCCCAAGCCCAAGCCCAAGCCCAAGCGGAGACCGGGACCGGCGAGGCGACAGACACCGATCTCGCGCCGGATCGCTATGTCGTGATCGGCAATCCCGTTGCGCACAGCAAATCCCCGTGGATCCATGCGCGCTTTGCCGAGCAGACCGGCGAGCGGATCGACTACGAGCATCTGCTCGCACCGGTCGATGGCTTCGACGAAGCGGCTCGTGCGTTCATCTCGGCCGGCGGCCGTGGTCTCAACGTGACCGTGCCGTTCAAGCTGGCAGCCTATCGTTTCGCGAATGCGCATTCGACTCGCGCCGCCGCGGCGGGCGCGGTCAATACCTTGAAGGTCGATGCGGATGGCAGCATTTTAGGCGACAACACCGATGGCATCGGGTTGGTCAACGACATCGAACGCAATCTGCATGTGCGGCTCGCGGGCAAGCGCGTGTTGCTGCTCGGCGCGGGCGGCGCGGCACGTGGCGTGGCACTGCCCCTGCTCGAAGCAGGCGTGCGCGAACTGGTGATCGTCAACCGGACCGCGAGCAAGGCGGTCGACCTTGCTGCAGCCATGACGGCCTTGCAAGTTGCCGGCAGCGAAATCCCCAACCTTGACGCGGACGCCAGTGCGGAAACCGAAGCTGATGCAGGTGCAGGTGCTGGTGCGGGTGGAGATGCAATCCCGGGAGCGCACGTGCACACCGGAACGATCGTCGGCGGCGGCGCGGAGGTCGCGACGGGCGCGTTCGACGTGGTCATCAACGCGACGGCCGGCAGCCTCGGCGGGGAGCTTCCTTCGTTCGACCCGGAGGCACTGACGCCCGATACGCTGGCCTACGACATGATGTATGCGGCGCACCCGACCGTCTTCATGCAGCTTGCGCAGGCGCGCGGTGCGCGTGCGGCCGACGGCCTGGGCATGCTCGTCGAACAGGCCGCCGAGTCGTTTCATATCTGGCGCGGGGTGCGGCCCGACAGCGCCAGTGTCCTTGCGGAGTTGCGAGCGATGCTCGCGCGCCAGCAAGCCGCGCTGCCCGCGCAAGCGGCGGTTACGGCCACGACAGCCACGGCCTCACCTGCTCCATGACGATGAGCGTGCTGACCGACAAGGCTCCGGCACCGCGTGCGCACCTTCGCGCACGCCGGCCCGCACTCGGTTGGTTCGTTTATCTTGCGGGCCTCTTCACGCTCGCGTTTGCCGCGACGCAGGTGTTCTACTTCGTGCAGATCGGTCTCTGGACGGTCTTCGATCCATCGGGCACGGCCTTCATGCGCGCCGCGAAATGGCGCTTCTGGCGCGATGGCGAAGCCGTCACCTTCCAGCATCAATGGGTGCCGTACGACACGATCTCGCGCAATCTCAAGCGCGCGATCATCGCTTCCGAAGATGCGGACTTCGTGAACAACAAAGGCTACGAAGTCGACGCGATCCTGCAGGCCTGGGAAAAGAACAAGCGCAAGGGGCACATGGCCGCCGGCGGTTCGACGATCACTCAGCAGCTCGCGCGCAATCTGTTCCTGTCGACTGAAAAGACCTATATCCGCAAGGGGCAGGAACTGATCATCACGCTCATGCTCGAGCTCTTGATGGACAAGGAACGGATTTTCGAGCTCTATCTGAACTCGGTCGAATGGGGCAAGGGCGTCTATGGGGCCGAAGCCGCGGCGCAGCATTACTACAAGACCACGGCGGCGAAGCTCTCAGTCGGCCAGGCTGCGCGGCTGGCCGTGATGCTGCCCCGCCCCAAGTATTTCGACGAGCACCGCGGCAGTGCCTATCTGGCCAGCCGTGCCGGCGTGATCGCGCGCCGCATGGGCGCCGCCGAACTCCCCTCGGACAAATAAGCGCAACAAACTCGCAGTCCTTCAGACGCGCGGTGCCCGCTCGTTAGCGGCATGTTCACGCCCGTTGGATGGCGCATCGCAACAATTCCCAATAAATGAGAGCGTCATTCAGATATTGAACAAGCGGATTCATCACCTTACAATCCGCCGCAAGCGCACTCGAATGTATTGACGGCGCTCTGCGCGAAGGAGTCGTCCGCCGCTTCATGGGCGCACTTCGCAAGCATAAGAAGATCGGGAGACAGCACGTTCGGCCAGTCGCCTCGCACCTCGCCTCGAGCGGGACCGCGTGTCGCACTGCCAGCCGGACGTGGCGAAACGGATCACATGGACAAGTCGCTGAACACGGCCGTATCGGACATCGTCGCAGGTACCGCCGCTGGCACATCCGCCGGGACATCCGCCGGGACATCCGCCGGGACATCCGCCGGGAAATCATCACAGAGCGCCTCGAACGCTTCGTTTAGGGTCACCGTGGTGGAAACACCGTCGACGCTGCTCGATGCCACACCGCAGCAGGCAGGCACCCAGACGTTGTTGCGCGGCCTCGCGATTCTCGAAGCCGCCGCGGCCGGCGTGCGTGACCTGCGAACCTTTGGTGCCGCGCTCGGCACGACCCGCTCGACGACCCACCGGCTCGTGAGCAGTCTGGTCCAGGCGCGCTACCTGCGTCAGGTGCAGGGCGGCTATCTGCTCGGCCCGAAGCTGATCGAGCTCGGAGCCGTCTCGCTCGAACAAATGCCCCTGTCGACCGTCGCGCGTCCGCATCTCGAAGCGCTCGCCGATGCGACTCGCGACACGATCCATCTCGGCGTACGCGAAGGCGGCGACGTGTTGTATATCGACAAGATCTCCGGCACCCGGGGCCTCGAGATGCGTTCGCGCGTCGGCCACCGGATGCCGCTCGCATGGACCGGCATCGGCAAGGCGCTCATGCTCGACCTCGCCGCCCCGGCCTGGGAGACACTTTGGGATACCGCGCGCCGCAAGCCGGAGCAGGCCGGCCTGCAGTCGACCCCCTATACCCGCGAAACCTTCCTCGAGCGTATGACAGCCTATGCAGGCGCGGGCCATACCTTTGATCTCGAGGAAAACGAACCTGGCATCCGCTGCGTCGCCGCGCCTGTGCGCGACGCATCCGGCCTGATCGTCGCTGCGCTCTCCGTCGCGAGCACGACACCGTATATGCCGACCGAGCGCATGGATGAGCTGGTTCCGGTGGTTCAGCGCGAGGCCCGCGCGATCTCCGAGGAACTCGGCTGGCGTGCGCCGCAACCCACGACCCGACGGATCAAACGATGATCGAAGCAAGCAGTGTCGCGCCGGCAGGCGACGCGACCCGCATTCCAGCCGCGCAGGAAGATTTGGCCCAGGCGGTGATGATCGCGCTCGACTGGGGCACCAGTTCGCTGCGCGCCTATCTGTTCGGCGCGCGGGGCAAGGTGCTCGGCGCGCGCAATCTGCCGTGGGGCATCATGAAACTGCCCTGCAGTGCGTCGGAAGGCGGCTTCGATGCAGCCTTCGAGGCGGCGTGCGGCGACTGGCTCGATGCGCGTCCGGGGCTGCCGTTGATTGCGTGCGGCATGGTCGGCAGCGCCCAGGGCTGGATCGAGGCGCGCTATATCGATACGCCCGCCGATGCGAACCGCTTGGCTTCGTCGCTCGCCGAAGTCCGCACCGCGCGCGGTGCAGTGCTGCATATCGTGCCCGGCGTGCTCGAACGCGGAACCTTGCCCAATGTGATGCGCGGTGAGGAAACGCAGATTCTCGGCGCGATGCTCATTGAGCCGCAGGCCACCGGTACGGCCCCACACGCGGAGGCGGGAGCGGCACGTGAAGATGCAGCGTCAGGCGCGCATACGAGAACACAGACCGAAGCACGGGCCTGCACGACGCTCGTCGGTCTGCCGGGTTCGCATGCGAAGTGGGCGATCGTCGAAGGCTCGCGCATCGAACACTTCCACACCTTCATGACCGGCGAGACCTTTGCCGCGCTGCGCGACCATACGATTCTCGGCCGCACGATGCAGACGCCGGCGGCGCCGGACAATGAGGCATTCCTGCGCGGCGTCGCAGTCGCGCGCGGAGCATCGGAAGCGGGCATGCTCGCGACGATCTTCTCGACGCGCACGCTCGGCCTGACCGGTCAGCTCGGCGCGGAACAACAGCCCGACTATCTGTCCGGCCTGCTGATCGGCCATGAATTGTCGGGCCTCGAAAATCTGCTCGAACACACCGGCGCGAACTGGGATTCGCAACCCGTCTTGCTGATCGGCGAAGCCGCGCTCGTCGAGCGTTACCGGCTCGCGCTCGCGCATTTCGGCTGCCGGCACGCGCGGCCTGTCGCGAACGCGACCGAGCGCGGCCTCTGGCAGATTGCGACACAAGCAGGACTCGCGCAGCCATGAGCGCGAACACGGCCATGGCATGCGCAGCGCGCCGCTCGGCCCGTCGTGGGCTTGATCGCGCTGCCCGTCGTGTAGCGGATCATGCCACCCATCCTGTGGCCAATCGTCCGGCTGCGCATGCGCGCCGATTTCGCAATTCGATTCCGAGACTGACTCGACCCCCACACCGATGACCGCACCCGCCAACACTGCCATTCCCTATCATCCGCATGGGGCCCTGATCGCCGCGATGCATGTCTGCCCACTGGTCGCCATCCTGCGCGGCGTGAGGCCCGACGAGGTCGTCGCGATCGGTCACGCGCTCGTCGAAGCGGGCTTCCGGATCATCGAAGTCCCGCTCAATTCTCCAGACCCGTTCGACAGCATCCGCGCCCTGCGCGATGCATTGCCGCCCGAGATTCAGGTTGGCGCGGGCACAGTGCTGTCGGTCGAACATGTCTATGAAGTCGCGCGTGCCGGCGGTTCGCTGATCGTGATGCCGCACAGCGACCCCGCGGTGATCCGCGCGACGAAGGCGAAGGGCCTCGCAAGCGCGCCGGGCGTCGCGACGCCGACCGAGGCGTTCGCCGCCCTGAGCAATGGCGCCGACGTGCTCAAGATGTTCCCCGCGGAACAGCTCGGCGTCGAGGTGGTCAAGGCCTGGCGCGCGGTCGTCCCGAAGCAGGTCCCGCTCGTGCCGGTTGGCGGCATTACGCCGTCGAACATGGGCCCCTTCCTCAAGGCGGGCGCCCAGGGCTTCGGCCTCGGATCGGCGCTCTACAAGGTGGGCAATACCGCGGAGGAAGTCGGCGCGAATGCGCGTGCGTTCATCGCCGGTTTGCAGGCCGCCCGTACCGAGGCGGGACTCAAATGAACCGCCTCGAAGGCAAGGTCGCGATCGTGACGGGTGCCGGGCAGGGCATCGGTGCGGCCATCGCGCGTGCCTTCGTGCGCGAAGGCGCGGCGGTCACGCTCGCCGAACGTCATATCGAGCAGGCCGAGGCCTGGGCGCAGACCTTGCGCGAAGAAACGCCGGGCGCGCGCGTGCTTGCCGTGCATACCGACGTGACCGAACGCGCCATGCTCGAGCAGGCGCTGGCCCTGACGGAGCAGACATTCGGGCCGCTCGACGTGTTCGTCAACAACGCGGGGATCAATGTGTTCCGCGATCCGCTGACGATGAGCGACGAAGACTGGAAGCGCTGTTTCTCGGTGGACCTGGACGGCGTCTGGAACGGCTGCCGGACCGCGCTGCCGGGCATGGTCGAGCGCCGCAGCGGCGCGATCATCAATATCGCGTCGACGCACAGCTTCAAGATCATTCCGGGCTGCTTTCCGTATCCGGTTGCCAAGCATGGCGTGATCGGCCTGACCCGCGCACTCGGTATCGAATACGCGGCGCAGGGCATACGCGTCAATGCGATCGCGCCGGGCTATATCGAGACCCAGCTCCTGCTCGATCACTGGAATGAACAACCGGACCCGGCCGCGGCACGTGAGGCGACTCTTGCGTTGCAACCGCCGAAGCGGGTCGGCAAGCCCGAGGAAGTGGCGATGACGGCGGTGTTCCTCGCGAGCGAAGAAGCGCCGTTCATCAATGCCAGTTGCATCACCGTGGACGGCGGCCGCTCGGCGCTGTACCACGATTGAAGAGCGCGCCGGGGAGCGCCGAATCGCATGGGCGCGGCACGCACGAAGCAGGACCGCAGCACGAAACAAAAGTAGAACGACGTACTCGCAGCAGTTGATTCTGAATGCCAGCCGGATTGGCCGCGCCTCCTGGCGATATCGAACAAGCGGCCACCTACGTTCTCGTAAGGAGACACAAAGATGCAACGCAGAATGTTTGTCAGCCTGATCGCCGCCGCCGCGGCACTGAGCTTCGGCGCGAGCGCCGTGCAAGCCGCCGAGGAAGTCAAGATCGGCTTCATCGTTAAGCAGCCCGAAGAGCCGTGGTTCCAGGATGAGTGGAAGTTCGCCGCGCAAGCTGCCAAGGAAAAGGGCTTCACGCTCGTGAAGATCGGCGCGCAAAGCGGTGACAAGGTCATCACGGCGATCGACAACCTCTCCGCGCAAAAGGCTCAGGGCTTCGTGATCTGCACGCCCGACGTCAAGCTCGGACCGGGCATCGTCGCGAAGGCAAAGGCCGACAACCTGAAGATGATGACGGTCGACGACCGCCTCGTCGACGGCTCGGGCAAGCCGATCGAAAGCGTGCCGCATATGGGTATTTCGGCGACGAAGATCGGCGAGCAGGTCGGCACGGCGATCGCCGAGGAAATCAAGAAGCGCGGCTGGGACCTGAAGGAAACGGGCGCGATCAAGATTTCGTTCGAACAGCTGCCGACCGCACATGACCGCGTCGCGGGCGCGGTCTCCACACTGACCGCGGCGGGCTTCCCGGCGGCGAACATCATCGATGCGCCGCAGGCGAAGACCGATACGGAAAACGCGTTCAACGCCGCGAACATCGCGATCACGAAGAATCCGCAGTTCAAGCACTGGGTCGCGTTCGGCCTGAACGACGAAGCCGCGCTCGGCGCCGTGCGTGCCGCCGAAGGCCGCGGTTTCAAGGCGGACAACATGGTCGCGGTCGGTATCGGCGGTTCGGAATCGGCCATCAACGAGTTCAAGAAGCCGAACCCGACCGGCTTCTTCGGTTCCGTGCTGATCAGCCCGAAGCGTCACGGCTATGAAACGTCGATCGACATGTACGAGTGGATCACGCAGAACAAGGAACCCGCGAAGCTGACGCTCACGAGCGGTGCACTGATGGAACGCGGCACCTATAACGAAGTACGCAAGCAGATGGGCCTGGAGTAAGTTGGAGGACGGGTCCGGCATCGCTTGGCGCCGGACCCGGCACGATCCGGAGCGCTCCTCGAGAGCGCGCCTGAATACTCGGAATGGATGGAGGCGACGTGACCACGACGCTACGTTTTGACAATATCGGCAAGGTGTTTCCGGGCGTACGCGCACTGGATAGTGTGTCGTTCGAAGTGAAGGCGGGCTCGGTTCACGGCCTGCTGGGCGAAAACGGCGCGGGCAAGTCGACCCTGCTCAAGGTGCTCGGCGGCGAATACCAGCCCGACTCGGGTCGCGTGCTCATCGACGGCGACGAAAGGCGCTTTTCAAGCGCGAAGGATTCGATCGCGGCCGGCATCGCGGTGATCCATCAGGAACTCCAGTATGTGCCCGACCTGACCGTGGCCGAAAACCTGATGCTCGGCCGCCTGCCGAACTCGGTTGGCTGGGTCCACATGCGCGAGTCGAAGCAGTATGTGCGCGAACGGCTCAATGCGATGGGCGTCGATCTCGACGTCAACAAGAAGCTGCGCCAGTTGTCGATCGCACAGCGCCAGATGGTCGAGATCTGCAAGGCGCTGATGCGCAATGCGAAGGTGATCGCGCTCGACGAGCCGACCAGCTCGCTCTCGCACCACGAGACCGAGGTGCTGTTCAAGCTCGTGCACGACCTGCGCGCCGAGGGCCATGCCCTGATCTATGTCTCGCACCGGCTCGACGAAATCTACGAACTGTGCAACGGTGCGACGATTTTCCGCGACGGCCGCAAGGTGGCGTCGCACGACACCCTCGAAGGTGTGTCGCGCGATACGCTGGTGCGCGAGATGGTCGGCCGCGAAATCTCCGACATCTGGGGCTATCGCCCGCGCAAGGCCGGTGAGGTGCGCCTCGAAGTCCGCAACATCGAAGGCAAGAAGCTCGCCGAACCGACCAGCTTCTCGGTGCGCAGCGGCGAGATCCTCGGCTTCTTCGGGCTGGTCGGTGCGGGCCGCAGCGAACTGATGCGACTGATCTACGGCGCTGATAGCAAGAAGGGCGGCGAGGTACTGCTCGACGGCAAGCCGATCAAGATCTCGCGCACCGGCGATGCGATCCGCCAGGGCATCGTGCTCTGCCCCGAAGACCGCAAGGAGGAGGGCATCATCGCGATCGCCTCGGTCTCGGAGAACATCAATATCAGTTGCCGCCGCCATTCCCTGCGTGCTGGCCTGTTCCTCGATCACAAGAAGGAAGCGCAAACCGCGGATGCCTTTATCCAGCGGCTGAAGATCAAGACACCGAGCCGCCGCCAGCGCATCCGCTTCCTGTCGGGCGGCAACCAGCAAAAGGCGATTCTGTCGCGCTGGCTCGCCGAACCCGATCTCAAGGTCGTGATTCTCGATGAACCGACCCGCGGGATCGACGTCGGCGCAAAGCATGAGATTTACAACGTGATCTATGAACTCGCCGAACGCGGCTGCGCGATCGTGATGATTTCGAGCGAACTGCCCGAAGTCCTCGGCGTGTCCGACCGGATCATCGCGATGAAGCAGGGCCGCATTGCGGGTGAGCTCACGCGTGCGCAGGCCAGCGAGGCCAGCGTGCTCGATCTCGCCTTGCCGAGCGGCCACCCGAAGAAGACGCAACCCGTCGCGGCCTGACACAGCAGACCGACCACGTTCAAGTTAAAAAGCATTGTAGGAGCCCATCATGGAAGTTGGAGAAAAGCTGGCCGAGACACTCGTGCCGCAAAGAAACGACAAGCAGCGCTGGTTGCAGCAACTGACCGAGTACAGCCTGATCGTGATCTTTGTCTTGATGTTCGTGACGACGTCGATCTTCGTCGATCACTTCTTCTCGATCGAAAACATGCTCGGTCTCGCGCTGTCGGTCTCCCAGATCGGCATGGTCGCGTGCACGATGATGTTCTGCCTCGCCTCGCGCGACTTCGACCTCTCGGTCGGATCGACCGTCGCGTTCGCCGGCGTGCTCTGCGCGATGGTGCTCAACGCGACAGGCAGCACGATGCTCGGCATTGTCGCGGCCGTGTTCGCAGGCGCGGTGATCGGCTGGCTCAACGGCGCGGTGATCGCTTATTTGCGGATCAATGCGCTGATCACGACGCTCGCGACGATGGAAATCGTGCGCGGGCTCGGCTTTATCGTTTCGAATGGCCAGGCGGTTGGGGTCTCCTCGGATACCTTTATCGCCCTGGGTGGCCTGTCGCTGTTCGGCGTCTCGCTGCCGATCTGGGTCACGCTGCTCTGCTTCATCGTATTCGGCGTGATGCTCAACAACACGGTCTACGGCCGCAACACGCTCGCGATCGGCGGGAACCCCGAAGCGTCGCGTCTCGCGGGGATCAACGTCGAACGCACGCGCGTCTACATCTTCCTCGTGCAGGGTGCGGTGACGGCGCTCGCCGGCGTGATTCTCGCGTCGCGAATTACCTCGGGCCAGCCGAATGCGGCCCAGGGTTTCGAGCTCAACGTGATCTCGGCCTGCGTGCTGGGTGGCGTGTCGCTGCTTGGCGGTCGTGCGACGATCTCGGGTGTCGTGATCGGCGTGCTGATCATGGGCACGGTCGAGAACGTGATGAACCTGCTGAACATCGACGCGTTCTATCAGTACCTCGTGCGCGGGGCGATCCTGCTCGCGGCGGTGCTGCTCGACCAGTTGAAGAACCGCGGGTCACGCGACTGAGCGCAACTGATGCGCGACCGACACTTGCCAGCCGTTGCCTCCGTGCTTCAAGCTTTGGCCTGTTGGCTGTGTCCATTCACCTAACCGAACAAGGGACCTCGATGTCGTCGTCACCGTATGGCCAGTTTCCGAGTCTCGTCGATCGCACCGTCCTGATTACCGGCGGCGCGACCGGCATTGGCGAATCGTTTGTCGAGCACTTCGTCGCCCAAGGCGCGAAGGTCGGTTTTCTCGACATCGACCAGAATGCAGGCGAAACGCTGGCCGAGCGGCTCGGCGATGCGCGTCACAAGCCCTTGTTCCTGCGTTGCGACCTGACCGACATCGATGCGCTCAGGAAGGCCGTGGCCGATGTGCGCGCGGCATTCGGCCCGATCGGCGTGCTGGTCAACAACGCCGCCAACGATGTGCGGCACTCGATCGAATCGGTCACACCCGACAGTTTCGACAAGGGCATCGCGGTCAACCTGCGCCACCAGTTCTTCGCGGCGCAGGCGGTCATCGAGGATATGAAGTCGCTCGGCAAGGGGTCGATCATCAATCTGGGTTCGATCAGCTGGATGCTCAAGAACGGCAACTATCCGGTCTATGTCGCCTCGAAATCGGCGATCAAGGGGCTCACGCGCGGTCTCGCGCGCGACCTCGGGCCGTTCAGTATCCGTGTGAACGCGCTCGTGCCGGGTTGGGTGCTCACGAAGAAGCAGCGCGAAATGTGGCTCGACGACGAAGGCCGCAAGGACATCAAGAAGGGCCAGTGCATCGATGCCGAACTGATGCCCGAGCATGTCGCGCGCATGGCGTTGTTTCTCGCCGCCGACGACAGCAATATGATCACCGCTCAGCATATGGTCGTCGACGGAGGCTGGGCGTGAACGCGGAACTGCTCCTCGACACGAAGTGCACGCTCGGCGAGGGGCCGATCTGGGAGCCGCGCGAGCAGCTCGTGTATTTCACCGACATCGAGCAATCGGTGCTGCACCGCTACGACTCCGCCAGCCGTGAATTGAGCACCTTGCCGATGCCCGAACGGCTCGCGACCTACGCGAGCTGCGCGGATGCACGCTATCTGGTGCTGGGTCTGGCGTCGCGGCTCGCGTTCTATGAAATCGCGACGGGCAAGGTCAGCACCATCGCCGAGATCGAGGCGGGCATGGCCACGCGCCTCAACGATGGACGTCTCGATCGCGAAGGCCGCTTCGTGTTCGGCACCAAGGACGAGTCGGGCGAACACAAGACGCAGTGCGCGTTCTACCGGCTCAATGCCGATCTGAGCGTTGAGCGCCTGCCTTTGCCCTTGTGCGAGATCTCGAACAGCCTGGCGTTCTCGCCTGACGGCCGCACGATGTACTACTGCGATACGCCGACACGCACGATCCGTGTGTGCGACTACGCGGTCGATGGCACCATCGGCAATAACCGTGAGTTTGTCGCGCTGTCGGATGCGACGGGCAGTCCCGACGGCTCGGCGATCGATGCGCAGGGTAATCTGTGGAATTCGCAGTGGGGCGGCCGTCGCGTTGTCTGCTACGACCCGCGGGGGCGCGAGTTGCACCGCATCGATGTACCGGCACTACAGCCGAGTTGTCCAGTGTTCGGCGGCGCGGATTTCGGCACGCTGTACCTGACGACCGCACGCGAAAACATGAGCGAGGCGCAACTTGCGGCCGAGCCGACCGCAGGCGGCCTCTACCGGGTCGACATGGCGGCGGCCGTTGTGCATGGACTGCCCGATACGCCGTTTGCCGGTCGGCCGGCAAACGCCTTCTGAGCATGGCGACCCGCGAGGGTGAACGTGGCGGCCTTGGCTGACCGGCTCGAACTCTCGAGCGCCGCTTTGAGGGTCGCACTCACACCGGCGACCGGTGGTGGCATCGCGCGTTTCGACTGGATGTGCGGCACGCGGCGGGTTCCCTTGTTTCGCGCGGCACCCGATGGTGCGGTCGTGGACCCGGACGCGCTGGCGTGCTATCCCTTGCTGCCGTTTTCGAACCGCATCGGCAAGGGACGTTTCGAATTTGAAGGCCGCACGGTCAAGCTCGCGCCGAACCGCAAGGGTGAGCGGCTACCGATTCATGGCTCGGGCTGGCAGCGGGCCTGGCGCGTGGAAAAGGCATCGGCGCATCGAGCTGTGCTGTCGCTCGAGGAAACAGGCGATCCGTCTGATGGCAAACCCTATTCGTATCGTGCGATCCAGGATATCGAGCTTGTCGATACCTCGCTGACGATACGTATCGAAATCGAAAATCGGGGTGATGCGGCATTGCCGTTCGGCATCGGACTGCATCCGTTCATCGCGCGCGGGCGCGATACCCTGCTGCTGGCTCCCGCCGGCCGCGTCTGGTTGTCGGGCCGTGACTGGCTGCCGACACGGCGCGTATCGACTCCGGCGGCTTTCCGCTTCGGCGTTGCCTACCCATTGCCGCGCGATGTCGTGAACCATGCGTTTACGGACTGGTGCGGCCGGGCAAGGATCCACTGGCCCGAAAAAGGACTCGCGCTCGATATCGAAGCCGATACGCGTGACTATGTGCTCTATACGCCGCTCGGTGAGGACTGGTTCTGCTTCGAACCCGTCGATCATCCGATCAACGCGGTCAACCTCGAGGGTGGGGCAGTCCGTCACGGAATGACGATGCTTGATCCGGGAGCGCGTTTGACGCGGACGTTTCGGTTCACCGTCGATTTGTTCGGCGCGCTGCCGCGCTTTCCACCGGTTTAGGGGCCGGCGCGAATCTGCGGATTGCAACTGCAAGTCTTGCTCCTGTGCCACGCCGCTCCGCCCCCCCTGGCAGTCGATCCTGCAGCCGCGCCCGTGCCAGCCGCTACAATGACGCCGTTTTCGCTGCGTCGCGCAGCGCTCCTTTCCGGCTCGCCATGTCCTTTACCCAATCTCTCGTGTCCGCGTGGGCGCATACGAATTCCCTGCTGTGCGTCGGCCTCGATCCTGAGCCGAAGCGATTTCCCGCGGGCCTGAAGAATCGTCCCGAAGCGATCTTCGACTTCTGCCGGGCGATCGTCGACGCGACCGCGCCTTACGCTTGCTCGTTCAAACCGCAGATCGCCTACTTCGCGTCGAACCGCGCCGAAGATGCGCTCGAGCAGTTGATCGCACACATTCACGAGCAGCATCCGGGCATTCCCGTGATCCTCGATGCGAAGCGTGGTGATATCGGCAGCACCGCCGAACAATATGCGCGCGAGTCGTTCGAACGGTATCGTGCCGACGCCGTGACCGTGAATCCGTATATGGGTTTCGATTCGATCGAGCCCTACCTTGCCCATCAGGGCAAGGGTGTGATCGTGCTCTGCCGGACCTCGAACCCGGGCGGCTCCGACCTCCAGTTTCTCGAGACCGGAGGTCGTCCCCTGTATCAGCAGGTCGCACGGTTGGCGGCGGACAAGTGGAACGCGAGCGGCGAATTGTCGCTGGTGGTCGGCGCGACCTTTCCCGCCGAGATTGCCGAGGTGCGGGCGATCGTGGGCGAGATGCCCCTGTTGATTCCAGGCGTGGGCGCGCAGGGCGGCGACGTCGCCGCGACGGTCGGCGCGGGCCGCACCGCGAATGGAACGGGCATGATGATCAATTCGTCTCGCGCGATTCTCTATGCGGGCGACGGCGAAGACTTCGCCGAACAGGCATCGCGTGCCGCGGCCGCGACGCGCGATGCAATCAACCTCGTTCGGACGCATCGCGGCCAGTCCGATGAATGAATCGGCAGGATGCTCCGGTTCAGGCGCTCGGCGAGTCGCTTGCGCGTAGCGCGTCCGACCGGCACGTAGCGAATACACGGTCCGGATGCGGATGACTCAGGAAGTCGTGATGCGAAATATGCCAGCCATAGGCGCCGGCGAGTAGAAAGGCGACACGGTCGCCCACACGCAGACGCGGCACTTGCACGTCCCGGGCGAGCACGTCCTTCGGCGTGCAAAGCTCGCCGCACAGCGTAATGGCCTGTGCTTCGACCGACGGCCGTTCGAAGGCGTACGGCCACGCTTCGTTGGGCAGGATCACGAACGGGTGATTGTGCTGCCACGACGCCGGCAGGCGGAAATGATGCGTACCGCCGCGCAGCACCGCGAAGTGCTTGCCGTGATTACGCTTGATATCGGTCACTTCCGTCACGTACACGCCACAATCGGCCACGATGAAGCGCCCGCATTCGAACACGATGCGGCAACCGGGCCGAAATTCATCGATCAGGTCCGCCAGACCAGCGCAAAAGCGCGGCCAGTCAAACGACCGGTCTGTGTCCGCGTAGTCCACGCCGATTCCACCGCCGACGTTGAGCGTGTCGAGTGTCAAGCCATGGTCATGCTGCATGCGCGCCGCAAGCGTGAGGTAGGTGCGGATGAGCGTCAAATGTGAGCCGGCGTCCAGGTTGTTGGAGAGCGCGTGCAGATGCAGCCCGACCACATCGATATTCCGAAGGGTCCGCGCCGTGCGGATCAGACCGGGAATGGCGTCCTCTTCGATGCCGAACTGGGTGGCCTGTCCCCCCATCGTCAATGTGCCTTCGGGCCGTGCGCCGGCAGCATCGGACGCAATCGGATTCGGGTTCACGCGCAGCAGCACGCGAGCGCACCGTCCCATGCGGTCGGCCACGGCATCGAGACGGCGCAGTTGCAGCTCGCTCTCGACATGGATCAACTCGACGCCGAGTCGCAAGGCGCCTGCCAGTTCGTCGTCCGTCTTGCCCGGACCGCCGAAGACAATGCGTGCGTCCGGCCCGGTTTCCCGCGCGCGGCGCGCTTCGCCGAGCGATGCGACTTCGAAGCCCGCGACCACGCCGTGGAGCGCGCTCAGAACAGGTGCGTCGCTGTTCGCCTTGATCGCAAAGAACAACTCGCATCCGGCTGGCAATGCGGCGGTGAGCGTCGTGGCCCGCTGGCGCAAGCCATCGAGATCGTAGAGATAGGCGCACACGGGTGCCTCCGTGCGGTCGAGATAGCGTTCGATCAGTTCCTGATTCATGGGGCGTTCTCGTTCAGGGAGCACGTCTGCAATTGGGAGCACGTCTGCAATTGCGCGGCGAGTGCACGGCGGGCGATGCCACGGTCGTCGCCGAGGATCGCGAGGCGCGCGCCCGCGCGATACATGTCCGCGATCTCTTCGTGGTTGCGCGGCAATGCGCAGAACGTCTTGCCGTGCCGCCGCGCGGCGACGCTTACGCAAGCGACGGCGTCGCGCACCACGGCATGTCCGGTCTGCCATGGCACACCGAACGCCTGCGACAGATCGGCGGCACCGGCGAGCAGCACGTCGATACCTTCGAGTGCCGCGATCTCGTCGAGCGCGGCGAGGCCCTCGCCATCCTCGATCATTGCGACGAGGAGCGTGTCGGCCGCGGCCTGCGCGAGCGCATTCGCAAGATCGTCGCGGCCGAAGCGGCTGGCAGCCGTCGCATTGAGTCCACGTTGGCCGAGCGGTGCGTGATGAGCGGCGGCGATTGCTGCGCGCGCTTCGTGCGCCGACTTCACGCGGGGAATCACGATCCCTTGCGCGCCCGCGTCGAGCACCTGAACGATCTGATGAGCAGCAGCAGTTCGCACCAGCGCGGCGATGCCACTCGCCCGCGCGGCGAGCAGCATTGCGTTGAGCGTGAGGCCATCGAGCAGCGTATGTTCGAGATCGATCACGACGAAGTCGTAGCCCGCCGCCGCGATCAACTCGACTGTCAGCGGCGCGGGTGTCGAGCAGAACACGCCGAACAGCGGCGTGCCACTTGGGGCCGTCGCGGTGAGCCGCGCTTTGAGCGATCGTGGTGCGCTCATGCGTACACCGTTTGGGCGAGTGGATTGGGGGCAGCACGGGTGCGCAGGCGAATTTCCGGCATGAAGCGCCGGCTCGCGAGCAACTCGATTTGCATCGTCGGCGCAAAGCAGTCGAACCGGGCGAAGCGCTCCGCTAGTTCCGGGCAGCGGGCCTGATAGTCGTGAATCACGCAGGCCGCGATTGCCCAGAACTCAGTTTCTTCGAGGTCGAAATGGCATTCGAAGAACCACGCGATCTCCGCGAGATTGACGAAGAACAAGGCGTCGGTTGTGAAATCGCGTAGTTCGTCGGCGTCATCGGTTTCGATGAACGAGTTCGGATTGACGCGCGCGTGTTCCGCAGGCGGCGCATCGAGTGCCGGCGCGGCGCACGAAAGCCAGCGGCGCGAGTAGCGCACGCCGTCGTGAAAGTCCTTGAGCGCGATGCGTTCCGGCAGGCCGTCGCGATGCAGAAGCACCATGTTCTGCGCGTGCGATTCAAGTGCCGCGCCGTCGCGCCACAGGAGATGCAACACCGGTAGCCATGCCCGCTCGACAAGCCTGCGCACCCAGGCGCGTGTGCCGTGCTGCTCGACCCAGTCCGCGACGAGCGGCCGTCCGTCCGCATCGACATGTGTGATCGCGGTGACGGGCAGTGCCGCTTCGCCCCTGGCCAGATGCCGATGCACACTCTCCCGCCAGATACAGGCCAGCGCACCGTATTGTCCTGCGATCGGTGTCCGGGGCACGTAGGCGACACCCGCAATTTCCCTCAGCAGCACGGGACGCACGAGTGGCTCCGGCCAGTCAGTCCGCGCCGCGAGGTCCGCGAGCCAGTCGCTCATCGGCGCGGCGTTGCGCACGGTATGCGGCGCGAGCACCCGCGAAGTCGATGTGTTGACGAGACTCATCGCGAGCTTGAGCGAAGGCGCCTCGCGCCGGTCGGCATTGGCGAGCGTGCGGATCGACTGCTGCGGTGCATAGCGATCGCCGAGCACGTCGATCGGCACGAGTTCACCACGCGCGAACGCCGCATGACAACTTGCCTCGATTGCCGCATCCCATTGCCACGGATGAACCGGCAGCGGCAGGTAGTCCGCGGGGCGCAGGCCGCGCTTGGTCAGTTGCATGTCGAATGCAGCGCGTTCCGCACCCGAGAGCAAACGCAGCGGATCGCCGTCCTCGACATCGCGGCTCACGCTCCAGCGGCAGCACTCGCGCCGCGCAGCGAGCAGGCGTGGCGCAACGCCCGGTGTGCACTCGGGTGCGTAGCGGCCGTTGTCGTCCAGCGTGAAGCCGATGCGCGACTTATAGCTCGGATGGTAAGGATGGGCACCGGTCAGGCCGGATTCGATTTCGTTGTAGTCTCTGCCGCGCAGAAGCCTTCCGGACTGCGAGGTGCGCGTTTGCGCATCCTTGATGTGGGTCGCGCTCAGTTCGGCCGCGAACCGGGCAAGTTGCTCGGGATCGGCGCGCAGTTGCGGCGCGAGTTCGGCAATCAGGAGCGCCACGTCCACGGCATCCGCCGCGCCGCCTGGTCCTTCTCGCCGCACGGTCGACACGATCCGGACGCGCCCGAACGACGCCGTGCGCCGAGCCTCGCATCGATAGAAGAGCGTCTCGCCGTCACGGCTTGTCGCCTCGATCGAAAGCAGTGTGTCTGCCCAGCATGCATGCGTGAGCGCGTCTTCGAACAGCAAGGCTTCGAGCAATTGACGGATGACGCGTTGTGCGGCGTCGCGGTAGGCATCGCTATGAATGAGCGCGTCGAATTCGGCGAGTTTCACGGGTTGCGCTCCTGATGAAAAAGCGGATTGGGAATGTCGATCCACGCCGGTGTCTCACCGAGTCCGCCAAAGCAGCTCAGCATGTTCGCCTTGGCGGGAAGCGTCGACCGGCGGCGCAGGTCGGCAAGCAGATCGGTCACGGCAGGACGCGTGTCGCGGGCCCACGTCGCGGCCGTCACGCGCCAGAGCGCAGCCTCGTCGCACAGGCCCGTGCGGCCCACGCAGGCGATGAAATGACCGATATGGTTGACGAGCACGTAGTAGCGAAAACGCATCCAGGCCTGCTCATCGTCGTAGAACGCGGGGCTGTCGGGCGCGAGCGCTTCCACCCGCGTCGCGCGCGCACGGCTGATGCTTGCGCCTTCCATGTCGCGAACATAGCCGCGTATCGGCCAGCCATTGCGAAAGGCGACCATCGCGTTCTGCAAATGAGCTTCGAGACTCACGCCGTGACACGCGAAGAGACCCAGCAGCGGGAGAAGCGTGACCTCCAGATAGTCGTTCCACCAGATGGCCAGCCCCTCGAACGAAGGCGTCGGGCCGAGCGCATCGTGCAGGATCCGCCGCAACGGCGAGATGCCTTCGACCGAATCTTCCAGCACGCTTGCCAGCACACGCGCGTCGAGGCCTGTTTCATCGCGCATCCCTTCGCGATAGATGACCGCCGTGCTTGCCTGCAACGCGGCGTCGCCTGTCGAAAGCGCCATGCAGCCGAAATCAAGCAGGACCTCGAAGCGCTCGGAGCGTCGCGCCTGGAGCGGCAGTCCTGCGATATAGCGGCTCGCGTCGAGCGCCCGGGCCACCTGTTCGGGCGGATTGTTGCGCACGAAATTCGTGATCCGGACATCGAGCGATAGTTTCAGAAAGCGTCGCTGGCGCGGCAGCCAAACGGTCCGCACCGACGAAGTCGGCCACGCCAGCTCGCCGAGCGGGCCGAGCGAGATCAGGTCGCGTGCGGCGAGCAGCGCCCCGACCGATGGCTGACGCAGCAGGTGAGCGGCCTGCCAGGGATGACATGGCAGCAGCCGGTACTCGCTCTCGCCAAGCAGTGCGCAGGCCGCATGCATCGCTTCGGTATCGATCGGCAACGGTGCGTCGTCGATTGTGCGGGCGTCGAGCCGTCGATTCGACACGGCGAAGTAGTGCAGCTGGAACGATGCACCCAGTTCAGGCGCATAGGCCTCGAGGTCGTTCTCATCGAAGCCTTCCGACGCCTTCGAAGTGACATGGAATACGTGCCCAAAATGGAGCGACTGTTCGGCCTCTACGAACGGCGTACCCGGCTTGTCGCACCGTGCAGCGTGGTAGTGGCGAACCCGCCCGACACTGTTGTGCATCAATGCCTCGAAGCGGGCTGTCCGGTCTGGATCGGCGGGTGCCAAACGCGCCTCGAGCGCCTGCGCGATGCGCTCGATCAGCGGTTCCGGTCCGTCGAGCACACACGTGATTCCGTTCCGCCGCCCAAGAGCCGCATGCGGTCCGATCCGATGAAAACCCATCGGAGAATAGTGTTCGAGCGCCACGCACAGACAGCTGCCGTCGTGCGGGAATTCGACACACGCGGCTTCGTAGCCCGTGGCGCGCCATGTGTTCACGGCCTGCCTGAGCGCGGGCATCAGCGGCGTATCGTCTGTCACGCGTGGGTCAAAGCGTGTGCTTTCGCGGCAATACGTGTTGAAGTACTGCTCGATCAGCTGGCGCTCCAGAGCGCTCAGCGCGTCGCCGCAAGGCGTCTTGGTGGCGGGAGTCGGGTGGCCGGTCGGCCGATGCTCATGCCCGACGTCGCGCGGGGGCGGGCAGTGCTGTGTTGCAGAAATCGGCATGACTTATCTCGACTCTGAAAAGGAAGAAAACCGCATGACCGGTTCGGTGCGAACCACAAGCGCCGCGCACAGGAACATGGCCGCGGTCAGCCACAGGGTGGCCGCGGGGCCGGCGAACGGGAGCACGACGAGCACGGCAAGCGGGCCGAGAAACTGTCCGGCGACCATTGCACTTTTCGCGGTCGCGATCACGCTTGCCTGAATCTGCGTGGGTGCGCTGCGGCAGCACAGGAGCAGCACGGATTGCGCGAGTGCAGCAAAACACGCGCCTTGCGCAATCCGCAGCAGGCCGATCTGCCAGAGTTCGGTCGCGAACGGAAGCAGCGAAAGAGCGCCGGCACAGGCGAGCGCGGTACCGACGAACTGTCTCGTCGGATTGCGGCGATCGTTGCGCGCACCCCAGAACGGCCCCGCGACGAGCGTAGCGAACCACCCGAGCGAATGCAGGAAGCCGATCTTGCTTGCAAGCGAAGTGATCCCCGCGAAACGCGCTTCGATGAAGAGCGCGAACACGTTGACGAGTGCGAATGCACCCGCTTGCGTCAGACCTCCCGCGATCAGCAAGCGCCGGAAGCCGGGGTCGGCGAAGAGTGTGCGACGCGTGCCGCCCGTGCCGATGTACGCTGTCGAACTCGGCGCAGTCGGTTCTCGCAGATTGGACGCGAACACGAGCACGGCAAGTCCCGTGCACGCGGCAACCGCGAGCAGCAGCGGGCGCACTGACCAGAAGTCCTGCAGAACGCCGCCGAGCAAGGGTCCCACCAGCGCGCCCGCGGCCACCGCGGACTCTTGCAGACCGAGCGAGCGTCCCCGACTCGACGGATCGCTTACGCGCGAGATGAATGCCGTCACGATCACGCTGACGGCACTCGCGCCCTGCAAGAGCCGTCCCGCGATGAACGTGCCGACGTCGCCAGACAGCGCCATGGCCGTCATGCTCGCGACGAACACGGACAATGACATCAGCAAGGTGCGCCGGTAGCCGTAGCGCTCGCACCAACGTCCGGCGAACGGTGCGCAAAGCAGCGCACCGACACCCGGAGCCGCGAGCGCAACGCTGCTCCACCGGGTTGCCTCGGCCGCACTCACACCATTGCCCATCAGATCCCGCAGGAAAAGCGGCATGATCGGCACCAGCACCATCAGACCCATCGTGATCGCGGCCTGACAGCCGATCAGCGTGGCCACGGCGAGCTTCGGGCGGGCGCTCATCGGCTTTGTGTTCCAGATGCGGCCGAGGCACCCGAAGCACTCGAAGCACTCGAAGCACCCGACACTCCCGACACGCCCGAAGCACCCGACACGCCCGCCGCAGTCCAAAGTGGATTCGCGATCGTGCCGAGACCGCTCGGCATACCTGTGCCCACGGATGTGCGTGCCGCGAGTGGCGCGAGAAGTTGCTTGAATGGCCACTGCGGAGCGTCGAAGAGTTGCTGCCTCGCACATCGCTGCGCATGGGGAAACCCTTGAAGCGCCGTGTCGACCGTTTCGTGCAAGGTGCGTGCGACGATGTTCCAGCCCGTCGCCTCGTCAGTGTCGTAGCACTCGGCGATCGCGGCGATGATCGCGTACAGATTCACCTCGACCGCGAGCGTCTGAAAATACGCAAGCAGCGTTTCGGCTCGATCCAGAATCAGCGTGTTCGGAGTGCTTCGATCGACCAGATAGGCTGGCGGGTCAATGCCGTGCTCCCCCATCGCGGCCGGACAGACGCGCAGTGTGTCGTGATCGCGTAGAACGAGTGCCTGCATCCCGACTATGCCGATCCGCAACATCACGTTCTGGCCATGCAGCTCGGGCAGGACACCGTGAGCAAAGCAGCGCAGACCCGTTTCGATCAGCAGGCGTGCCATCTCACCGAACACGCGCCACACCCGTTCGACGGGCGCGTCGCTCGGCGGCCCGGCCAGCACGCGCAAGGCGGGGTCGGCGCACAGCGCATCCAGCGCGGGCAAGCGGGTATCGCTCGTGATTGCAGCACACGCCGCCATCGGCAGCAGCCAGCCGTCGGTTTCGGGATAACGGCGGAGCATGCACGCGAGTTCGCCGCTTTCGTGGATCAGCGACGTGCGATCGTCGCCTGCCCGGAGTGCCCACCATTGCGTTTCGTCGCAAAGTTCGAGATGTGCACCGAGCCAAGCATCACGCCGACGCAGTTCTTCGAGGCAGGCCTGCGCAAGCACGCCGTTGTGCAAGTAGCGCGGCGGCATGACTCGCGACGCACCGAGCGCCTGCACACTCAGCGAGAGCTTCAGATGAATATCGTTCGCGGGGCGCTCCGCCGCCGTGATGCTCAGCGTGCGCAGCGAAGCGGTCGGCAGTGCGGCGCCGAGTCCACCGCCTAGGTCGACGCAGCGCATGAGCAGTTCCGGTGCGCGCCGCTGCAGATGCAGCCATTGCCAGGGATGGACCGCAAGCCAGAGTGCCGACGCGGCGGCGCCGCGCTCGCGGGCGCGTTGTGCCAGTGCGGCGAACTCGACCTCGTCCAGAAGCGCCGTAGCGACGGGCTGCGCCTCGCGCTCTTGCGTCGTCCCGCTCGCGAGTGCATCGCGCGTGGCCGCGACCCAGTGCAGCTCGACAGTTCGACCCGATTCGACGTCGAAATCGTCGCCGGAAAAATCCGGCCACAATTTCGCGCGTGCAAGTGGATGAAAAGGACGATCGCGCAGACAACACACGGCTTCCCATGCAGCCAGACTGCGCGGCCGCGCCGCAACACGGGCGAGCAGCGCGCCTTGCGCGAGGAAGGTACGCGCCATCTGACGCTGCGCGAGCGTCAGGAGTTGCGTGAGCCGATCGCTGGGTTCGGGCCACCATGGCGCGCGCCGGAGCGCTTCGAGCGTTTGTGCCACGCTCAAGGAAGCGCTCGACGCACTGCGCTGCAAGACCACGGGTGCCGCGGCACGAAGGCGCAGCACGCGCGGTCCCTGAATATGCGAGCCCAGCCAGCGGAGTGTGGCGTCGTCCGCGAGCGATACGGCAAGCACCGCTTGATCGCCCGGTCCGCGCGATAGTTGCGAGCGCCCACGAAATCCGTGCAGGTCTTCGAGCCAGAGCGCGTCGAGCAAATCCTGCGCGAGCATCCGCTCGATCGATGCCGTCGCGATGCCCTGCGCGCGCGACGCATCTGCATGAGTGCGGGCCACGTCAGCCCGTTCGGCGATCTGGCTCATAACAGCGGCAGTCGCGTGCCGACGCCGCGCTGCGTTGCCAGTCGATAGAAATGGCGCGCGCACACCATGTCGTCGAGCGCCATCCCCATCGGATTGAGGAGAATGATCTCGTCGTGGTTCTCGCGGCCCGGCCGCTCGCCGATCACGATCTCACCCAGTTCCGCGTGCAGTCGTTCGCGGCTGAAGCGCCCTTCGAGCACGAGCTGGTTGATGATCTTCTTTTCGCGGTTCGATTGATCCCAGTCGTCGACAATCACCTTGTCCGCGAGTTCGTAGACCTCCTTGTGCACGTCCATGATCGACACGTTGCACACGAATGCCCCGCGCTTGAGCCACGCGTGCTGGAGGTAGGGCGCGTCGGCGACGGTGCAGGTCACGACGACCTCACCCGAGCGCACCGCCTGCTCGGCGCTAGCCGCTTCTTCGCACGCGATTTGCGGGAAGCGCTTGGTCAACGCATGGCTGAAACCGCGCATCGCCTCGCACGAGAGATCGAACAGGTGCACACGGCGGATCTGCGGAAACTGCTCGATGAGTGTGTGCATCTGCATCCGCGCAATCGGCCCGCAACCGATGCACGCGACGTCGGTGAAGTCATCGCGCGCAAGATGCCGCGTCGCCACCGCAGTGATCGCGGCCGTGCGCATGCCGCTGATCAGGCCGCCCTCCATGATCGCGACCGGATAGTTCGTCTGCGCATCATTGAGCACGATCACGGCGCTCGCGCGCTCCTTGCCGAAACGCGATGGATTGTGCTGCCGGCTGCCAATCCACTTGAGCCCCGCGATCGGATGCTCGCCGCCGACATAACACGGCATCGCGATGATGCGGTCTGCGATGTGATCCGCGCCGCGCCAACGCAGATAGGGCTTGAGCGGCTGCGCGAAATCGCGTCGTGCATGCAGCGCGAGCCCCTCCTCGATGGCTTCCACGTAAGGCTGCGAGCGATCGCCGCCGAGCGCGATCAAATCCTGGCGACCGAGATAGAGCAAATCGGAGTCAACGTGAGATGTCATGTCAGAGAACCTCGTCGAGCGATGGAGTGGTGAAGGATTGAGCGAAGCGGGCCCGGCGGCATTCGCGCGGGACGCAGCGATGCGGGCGAGCCAATCGTTGTCGTAAACACTTTCGAGATAGCGTTCACCGCGGTCGGGCAGCAGCGTCACGATGCGGGAGGCACCGACGTGCTGCGCGCCGACGTTGAACTCGTAGTCGATCGCCCCGTGGCTGCCTGAGAAAAACTGCTGTACCTGACCGCCCAGCCCTGAGCCAGAAAGATGCGATAGCGGCGATGTCATCGTGAATAGCGTTTCCGCGCGCGGCTCGCCACCTGCCGGCCGTGTCGTGATCGACACGATGCCGCCCGTCGCGCCACTGCCGTAGATCGCGCTGCTGCCGCGCAGTACCTCGATCTTCTCGATATTGTTCGGATCGACGCTGGCGAGATTGCGGGCGGAGTCGCGATTCGTGTTGAGCGGGACACCATCGACCAGCACGAGCACGCTGCGCCCGCGCAGGGTCTGCCCATAGTCGGTGATGGTGTGGCTCGAATCGGCCATCCCCGGCACTACCTTGCTCAGCACCGTGGCGAGGTTGTTCGAGCCTGTCTGGAGCTCCTGCAGTTCATCGTGGTCGATCACCGTAACCTGTTGGGTCGGCTGCACGACGTCGCTGTGCGTGCGCACGTCCGAGATCTGGATCGGTTCGAGTTGCATCGGCTCCGGCTCTGCTTGCGGAGGCGCGTTGAGCGTGGCAGTTGCCGGCTCAGCTTGAGCAGCTTGAGCAGCTTGAGCGGCTTGCGCAGGTTGAGTAGCCTGAGTGGCTTGAGCGGCTTGCGCAGCTTGAGTAGCCTGAGCGGCTTGAGCAGGCTGAGCAGGCTGAGCAGGCTGAGTGGCTTGCGCAGCTTGAACAGGTTGAGCAGCCTGAGTGGCTTGTGCCGACGCGGACAAGGCGACGGCAACCGCGATACATCTGTACTGACCCGCACCCCGGCGGTCCCCGGTAAAGCTCATGCAACGGCTCCTTATAAGAATGTTTTGATCTCACAGGGGTTACCGTTCAGGCGGACGCCGTTGTTGACGTCGGGGTGGAAAAAAATCGCAGAGAAAAAAACGCGTCAGTGACAGGCGATCAGGCGGCCCCGTCGTGTGCGCGAGTGACCGTGTGCTTGCTCACGACCGTGTGAAACTGCTCGATCCGATGGGCGTGATCGAGGATCCACGTGCACACGCCGGCCGCCGCGCACACGACGGCGCCCGCCGCCGCGCGCCGGACTCGCCGGCGACGCGATGCCTTGCGCACAAGGTCTTCAAGAGGGAATAGTTCCCGCAACGCGTCCCTATAGTCTTCGAGCGCGGCGTCTTGGAATGAATCGGAGTCGGGGTCGTGGGAATGCTTATGCGGCATCGGCAGTTGCCGTCTTGTCTTGCAGTGTTGTCCGAAGGAGGGGGGCGAATTCGATCATCGCACGAGAGAGGTGTTTAGCAACCATGTTACGCGAGATGTTCAAGTGTGCAGCCACTTCGTCCTGCGTCATCTCATGAATCTTGTGCAGGACAAATACCTCGCGACAGCGGGTCGGCAGGCCCTGAATGACTTTCTCGAGTTCCCGAACGGTCTGTTTGTAGCTCAATAGACGCTCCTCGCCGATCAGGTCCGCGTGAAGTCCGGCGACATCCTGCTCCTCCTCCAGGACATACGCCGCATGCCTTTCGTCGGCACGCCACCGATCGATAGCGCGATGGATCGACAAATGTCTCAGAAATGCGAGGGGCGTATCCATGGCCTCGCCCGGCGGACGGCGAAGTAGCTGTACACAGACGTCCTGCACGACATCGTGAGCGAACGTCTGATCGCCGAAGCGGCGCCGTACATAGTCAACGAGCTCGTGGTAATGCTTGACTAAGACGCCTACGAGAAATGATTGGGAAGAATCGCAATGAAGGCCGGTCAAGATGCCGAGCGATGCTCACGCATCGCCACCTAAATGTTAACGATTCTCATTGTCAATTTCAGATTGCGTTGCTGTCAACTTGCTTTCGATTAGCTTTCGAAATGACTGAAGCTCCCCAAGCATCCGTCTGACATCAGACCGACGGTGCCATCCTGCTAATCCATCGCCGTGATAGGTATTCGGAATTCGTCATCGCGATTCTTATATTTTGGGATGCCGCCGCGAAGGCGGCGATCGGATGCGATGTGGACTAAGTCAATGCAGCAGATCTGGCGCGTCGATAGCGCAGTCTTAATAAGTTCTGAGATGCGCGGGTGAGGGTTGCGATGCGGGAACTTGCGCAGTCCCCGAATCCGATTGTCTATCGCTCGTCTTCTTCGTCGAGCATTTTCAATACGCCGCGCAGCGCATGCGCGGCCGTCTGGATCCGAATCTGGCGGCGGTCGCCTTTGAGGTGCATCGTCTGACAGGTCGTGTGGATCCGGTCGCTCCAACCAAACGAGACCGTGCCGACCGGTTTCGTCTCCGTACCGCCGCCGGGGCCGGCGACCCCTGTCACCGACAACGCGAGCTGCGCGCGGCTATTACGCAGCGCGCCCTCGGCCATCGCTCGCGCAACAGCCTCGCTGACCGCACCATGACGCTCGATGAGCTCCGGCGGTACGCCGATCATCTCGGTCTTCGATTGGTTCGAATAGGTCACGAAACCGCGTTCGAACCATCCGCTGCTGCCCGAGATATCCGTGATCGCGCCTGCAATCAGGCCGCCCGTGCACGATTCGGCCGTGCTGAGCATCAGGCGCGATTCGCGCAGCCGGTTGCCCACGCGGATCGCAAGCTGGTGCAGGGTGTTTTCATTGTCCATAGTGAATACGTCCCACCGCGATCACGAGCAAAGTCATAAAGGCCGCGACGATATCATCGATCATGATGCCGAAGCCGCCCTTGAAACGCTGGTCGAACCAGCGGATCGGCGGCGGCTTGAGCATATCGAACAAACGGAACAGCACAAAAGCCGCCAGTTGCTGCGAAAACGTCGACGGCATCACGAACAGCATCACGAGCCAGAACGCGACGATCTCGTCCCAGTTCACCGCGCCGGGGTCGGCTGCGTCGAGCCGGCTTGCCGTGAAGGCCGTGGCCCAGATTCCGACGAAGAAACCGAGCACGATCAAGGCAACCCAGCCGGCCGACGTCAGATACGGATTGAGAACCAAGAACGAGACCCAGCCGAACAACGTGCCGATCGTCCCGGGTACGAAGCGCGACAGCCCCGTGCCAAAGCCGAGAGAAAGCAAGTGAGCAGGGTGCGAGCGCATGAAGGCGGCCGTCGGTCGCACGCCGCGATCCTTGGCGGCACCCGCGTTTGTGCCTGCTCCGCCGGCCGCCCCCGCCGAACCACCGGCCGCATTGGCACTTGCGCCGGTTGCGCCCGCATCGGCCCCGCGGTTGCGGAAGTAGCCGAAGCGGCCACCGAAACGCCGGTGCAGCTGCGCCGAGCGTTGGGCCTTCCGTTCAGGGTCGGCGTCGATAATGTCTTTCGGGTCAGTCATCGAAGTGATCGAATCCACGCAATGCAAGCGCCAGCGGTTGACCGCCGGCATCGGTCCAGACGATTCGCGCCGCATCGGCAGCCTCATCGAAGGCCGTAATTGTACCGACGCGGCTCACAGATGTACCGGCCTGGCTACTCGCCGAAAGCACGACGTCTCGTGCGCGCACGGAAGCGGTAAAACACAGCTGGTAGTCGTCGCCGCCCGCAATCGTGCATTGGCGCTGGATTTGCGGGGTCTGTCGCGCGAGTGTCGCCGAGCGCGGCAGTGCATCGACATTGATGCGTGCGCCGACATTCGATCTCGCCACGATATGGCCGAGGTCGCCCGCCAAGCCGTCCGAGATGTCCAGTGCGGCATGCGCAACACCCGCGAGCGCCATGCCGAGGGCGAGTTGCGGTTCGGGCCAGTCCAACGAGCGCTGGACCTCGGCGAGTTCGGCGGCGTTCAAGGTCCATTCGTTGCGCAGGGCGCCGAGCGCGAGCCGCGCGTCGCCGAGCGTGCCCGAGACCCAGACGTCATCGCCGACCTGCGCGGCGTCGCGGCGCAGCGCGCGCCCTGCATCGACGTCGCCGAACACCGTGACACAAAGCGTCAGCGGGCCGCGCGTCGTATCGCCGCCGATCAGTTCACAGCCCGCGGGGTCGGCCAGCGCGAACATCCCCGCGGAAAATTCCTCCAGCCACGCTTCGTCGATAACCGGCAGCGCGAGCGCCAGCGTGAACGCGCGTGGACTCGCACCCATCGCGGCGAGGTCCGACAGATTGACCGCAAGAGTCTTGTGGCCGAGTGCGCGAGCATCGGCCCCCGCAAAGAAGTGCCGCCCCTCGACGAGCATGTCGCTCGAAATGGCGAGCGCCTTGCCCGCTCTCGGTGCGAGCAGCGCACAATCGTCGCCCACGCCGAGCACCGCGCTGCCTGGCGCCTGCGACGGTCGCGAAAAATACCTGCTGATGAGACTGAATTCGTTGAGCATTCGATGAAGATCGCCTCAGGCGTCGTGTCGTGTGGCACCGCAGCAAGCGGTTCCGACCAGGGTTGGCCCGGGTTGAGAAGGGTTTCGGCGCTACAATGGATCTAGATAACTGATTCTAATCCGCCTAGCTTTAAGCGCCTCCATGTCCTCTCCTGCAGACAAACTCCGCGAAGCCGCTCTCGATTATCACGAGTTCCCCACACCCGGCAAGATTGCCATTGCCCCCACCAAGCAGCTCCTGAACCAGCGCGACCTCGCGCTTGCGTATTCGCCCGGCGTCGCCGCGGCCTGCGAAGAGATTGTCGCCGACCCGCTCAACGCGGCGCGTTTCACGGCTCGCAGCAATCTCGTGGGGGTCGTCACCAACGGATCGGCGGTGCTCGGCCTCGGCAATATCGGCCCGCTCGCCTCGAAGCCCGTCATGGAAGGCAAGGCGGTGCTGTTCAAGAAATTCGCCGGGATCGATGTGTTCGACATCGAGCTCAACGAGAGCGACCCGTTGAAGCTCGTCGACGTGATCGCCGCGCTCGAACCGACCTTCGGCGGCATCAATCTCGAAGACATCAAGGCTCCGGACTGCTTCACGGTCGAACGCGAATGCCGCAAGCGCATGAAGATCCCAGTGTTCCATGATGACCAGCATGGCACCGCAATCGTCGTAGCGGCCGCGGTCATGAACGGCCTCAAGGTCGTCGGCAAGGACCTCAAGAAGGTCAAGCTCGTGACCTCCGGCGCGGGTGCTGCGGCGCTGGCCTGTCTCGACCTGCTGGTCGACATCGGCCTGCCGCGCGAACACATTTTCGTGACGGATCTCGCGGGCGTCGTCTACGAAGGCCGCACCGAACTCATGGACCCCGACAAGGTGCGCTATGCGCAGCCGACCGAGGCGCGCAAGCTTGCCGACATCATCGCGGACACCGACATCTTCCTGGGCTTGTCCGCCGGCGGCGTGCTCAAGCCCGAGATGGTCAAGGTCATGGCCAACCGGCCGCTGATCCTCGCGCTCGCGAATCCGAGTCCTGAAATTCCGCCCGAAGAGGCGCTGGCTGTCCGGCCCGACGCGATTATCGCGACCGGGCGCACGGACTACCCGAACCAGGTCAACAACGTTCTGTGTTTTCCGTTCATCTTCCGCGGCGCGCTCGACGTCGGCGCGACGACGATCACGAAGGAAATGGAAATCGCCGCGGTCCACGCGATCGCCGACCTCGCGCGCCAGGAGCAGAGCGACGTCGTGGCGACCGCCTACGGGATCCACGACCTGTCGTTCGGGCCGCAGTACCTGATTCCGAAGCCTTTTGATCCCCGCCTGATCGTCAACGTCGCACCGGCAGTCGCGCAAGCCGCGATGGACGGCGGCGTCGCGACCCGTCCGATCGAGGACATGGACGCCTACCGCCAGCATCTGCAGCAGTTCGTCTATGCGAGCGGCACGATCATGAAGCCGATCTTCCAGGTTGCGCGCAGTGTCGAGCCGGCCAAGAAGCGGATCGTGTTTGCCGAAGGCGAGGAAGAGCGTGTCCTGCGTGCGGTGCAGATCATTGTCGACGAAGGCATCGCGATGCCGATCCTGATCGGCCGTCCGGCGGTCATCGAACAGCGTCTGCAGCGCTACGGCCTGCGCCTCGTGGCGGGTCAGGATTTCACCGTCGTCAACCCGGAACGCGATGAGCGTTACCGCGACTACTGGCAGACGTACTTCAAGATGATGGCCCGCAAGGGCATTACGGAGCAGCTCGCCAAGGTCGAGATGCGCCGCCGCACGACGCTGATCGGTTCGATGATGATCCACAAGGGTGAAGCGGACGGCATGATCTGCGGCACGATCAGCACGACCCACCGTCACCTGCATTTCATCGACCAGATTATCGGCAAGCGCCAAGGGTCGTCGGTCTATGCGGCGATGAACGCGCTGATCCTGCCGGGTCGCCAGATCTTCATCGTCGACACCCACGTGAACGTCGACCCGTCGCCGGCCCAACTGGCCGAGATCACGGTGCTCGCCGCCGAGGAGGTGCGTCGTTTCGGGATCGAACCGAAGATCGCGCTGCTTTCGCATTCCAGCTTTGGCTCGAGCCCCGCGCCTAGCGCGCAGAAAATGCGCGATACCTTGACGTTGCTCAGGGAAATTGCGCCGGATCTCGATATCGAAGGTGAAATGCAAGGCGATGCCGCGCTCGACGGACGCCTGCGCAAGAGCCTGATGCCTGAGTCGACCTTCGAAGGCGATGCGAACCTGCTGGTGTTGCCCAATATGGATGCGGCCAATATCTCGTACAACCTGCTCAAGGTTGCGGCGGGCAACAACGTCGCGATCGGGCCGATCCTGCTCGGCGCGGCACGGCCGATCCATGTGCTGACGGCGACGGCGACGGTGCGCCGCATCGTCAATATGACCGCACTCGTGGTGGTCGATGCGCTTGCCGCCAGCCGGGAATGAGTCTCGCACACTTCCCGGCGGTGGATCAGGGTAGCGACCCAGGGGAATGGACCGGAAACGGTTGGAAATAGTCTTGGGGCAGGCCGGGAACAGGGCGGGAGGCGACCCGCCATGAGGCAAAACCGGTTGGTTGTAAGTTTTACGTAAGTCGGTGATCGAACTTGCGGCTCTGTCTGACGGAGATCGCGACGCAGTCACAGCGCGCGCGCTGCCTACACTTCTTTTGGCCGGGATATCGGGACGGGCCGCGGTGCAAGCCGCGGCCCGCCTCATTTTCAGGCGCCGCGGCGCTGTTTCCTTTGTAAGTCAAACCTTTACACTTGCCAATCGAACGTTGATTCTGCGCGCGGTTAGGGATAACCTTACGCCTTCAGTGGTCGGCTCACGTCCGTTGCCGGCCATGCTTAGCTCGGGGATACGGGTTGACGGCTCGCAAGTGGCTTTCGCGCGGCGCGCGGTCGATACGCACGGTAGCGCTGGCTTTCGGCGTCTCGTCGGCATTGCTGGTCGGCGGCGCGCAGGCTCGCGATTCGAATGCGCAGACATCAGCGGTCGAGTCGGTTTCAGTGGCTCAATTGCCCCGCGAGGCTGCGCAGACGCTCGATGCGATTCGCGCGGGTGGTCCGTTCCGGTATTCGAAAGACGGTGGCATTTTCAAGAATTTCGAGCGCGAATTGCCCGCCCGTCCGCGCGGTTATTACCACGAGTACACGGTGACGACGCCGAAGTCGCGAGATCGCGGCGCGCGACGCATCGTTTGCGGCGGTCCGCCCCGAACTCTGGACGACTGCTACTACACGGGCGATCACTACCAGACCTTTCAACGGATTCTAGAATGACCATGAGCGACAACGTTCTAGCGCAAGACGCCGGTGTCGCAAACGACGTGTTCGGGATGAGCGACAACACCAACCTCTTTCAGCGTGTAATGTCGATGCGCGACGGCGGCCGGGAACGGTCGCTTCGTGAGATTCAACCCGACGAGCCGACCATGACTCTCTTCAAGACCGTGCGTCCGAACATCGTCCAGTCGATTCGGGCGTTTCGCGTGCCCGATCTCGCCGTCGAGGCCGCGCGCCTTGGCCACCACTTCCTCTACGCGTGGTGCGCGAACGCGCAGTCGAAAGCCGAAGTGCTCGAAACGATCGCGACTGAATTCCTGCTGCCGAAGCATTTCGGCAAGAACTACGACGCACTTTACGACTGCCTTACCGACATGGTCGACAAGGCCGGCGCGCAACCGGGCTTCGTCATCGTGCTCGAGGGCGTGCCGACGGCGGTGAAGTTCGACAAGGACGCACGCGAGACGCTGCTCGACGTGTTCCGCGAGGCGGCCGAGTTCTGGGCCGAGCGCAAGGTGGCGTTCCGGGTGTTCTATTCGTTCGCTGCCTGAGGGGTTGCCGCCGTTGGCGCTTACCATCCTCCCCAGCGCGTCGCCAGTGCGGCCAGCATCGCGAGGCCGGCTGTTTCGGTACGAAGAATCCTGCTGCCGAGGCTGATCGGCAGATAACCGGCCGCCAATGCGGCCGTTTCTTCGTCTGCGGAAAGACCCCCTTCGGGCCCGATCAGCAACTCCACCGGGACTGCGGGCGCCGCTTCCGGCAACAATTCGAGACTTCCCTGGGCACGCGGTGAAAGCATGAGGCGCAATGGCCCATCCGCCATGCCCTTGCTGTCGAGCCAGCGATCGAGTGGCGCGGGGGCATCGATTTGCGGAACCCGGTTGCGTCCGCACTGCTCGCAGGCTGCGCACGCGAGTGCGCGCCAATGCTCGGCGCGGCGCTGTGCGCGTTCGCCACTCAGGCGCACGACCGACCTCACGGTCACCAGCGGCACCACGCGCCGGACCCCGAGTTCGATCGCCTTTTCGATCAGCCAGTCCATCTTGTCGCCACCGGCAATGCCTTGCACAAGCGTCACGGCATAAGGGGGTTCGACTTCGCGCGCCTGGTGCTCGCCGAGCAGGGCGGCCGCGTGGCGCTTGCCGATCTCACCGAGCGTTGCGGGATATTCGCCGCCTGTGCCGTCGAACAGCGTCACGGCATCGCCGGTTTGCAGGCGCAGCACCTGGAGGTGCCGCACGACCTCTTCAGGCAATTCGACCGTCGCGCCCGACGCCAGCGCCTGCAACGGTGTCGCAATATGGAAGCGGGGCATGCGCGTCAGTTATCCGAGCCGGGCTGGCGGCCAGTCGGGCCCTTGCTCTTGTGAGCGAGCCCCCAGCGACAGCCGTCCGGGTCCTCGATCTGGCAGAAGCGGTCACCCCAGAACTGGTCGCCGGGCGGCAGCAGCGATTTGCCACCGGCCTCGACGGCCCGCGCATGGAGCGCATCGACATCGTCGACATAGAGATAAAACAACTGCGGCGCTTCCGCGCCGGCAGAACGCGGTGTTTTCGCGGTCGAGCCGAAGGCCCCTTCAGGCGCGAACATGATGACCAGCTCGCCACGGTGGGTCATCTCGACATGCATCGTGGCGCCGTCGTCGTCGACCGCCTCGCGGACCGCGAAACCGAACGCCTTTTCATAGAACACGCGGCTCGCCTGCGCATCGCGCACGGTCAGGTAGGGCGTGAGCCAGGGCACGCCGGCAGGGCGCGGGTCGGCAGCGCTGCCGCCGGTGCGGGGGCCGTCGGCGGGCGGCCCGCCATGGTCGGGATCGGGTGTGGCCATCGGTACTCCACGAAAGCTTGCAGCCGATAGTTTGCCATGCGAGCCCGCCAGATATCTCGCAAACCGCAAATCACCGTCATACCCATCTGGTAAAATCCGGTGCTTTGCCGCGCCCCATCGATGTTCCGATTGCGCCGCGGTGCATTCGCCCCCTGTTTCGATCCGGATTTCCGATATGACGACCACGTCTCTCAGCCCTTCCGCTCCCGTCGCTCCGAACGCCGCCTCGCGCATGGCCAATGCCATCCGTGCGCTCGCGATGGATGCGGTCCAGCAAGCCAATTCCGGTCACCCGGGCGCGCCGATGGGCATGGCCGATATCGCGGTCGCATTGTGGCATCGCCATCTGCGTCACAATCCGGCCAATCCGCACTGGCCCGACCGTGACCGTTTCGTGCTGTCGAACGGCCATGGCTCGATGCTGTTGTATGCGCTGCTGCACCTGAGCGGGTATGACTTGCCGATCGACGAGCTCAAGCGTTTCCGCCAGATGCACTCGAAGACGCCGGGTCACCCCGAATACGGCATGACCCCGGGCGTCGAGACGACCACCGGGCCGCTCGGTCAGGGTCTGGCGAACGCGGTCGGCATGGCGCTCGCCGAGGCGCTGCTCGCGCAGGAATTCAACGACGGCGACGACAGGATCGTCGACCACCACACCTATGTTTTCCTCGGCGACGGCTGCCTGATGGAAGGCATCTCGCACGAGGCCTGCTCGATCGCGGGCACGCTCAAGCTGTCCAAATTGATCGCGCTGTACGACGACAACGGCATCTCGATCGACGGCCACGTCGAGAACTGGTTTGCCGACGATACGCCCAAGCGTTTCGAAGCCTATGGCTGGCACGTGATCCCCGCTATCGACGGTCATGACATCGATGCGGTCGACGCGGCGATCAAGGCTGCCAAGACCTCCGACCGCCCGACGCTGATCTGCTGCAAGACGATCATCGGCAAGGGTGCACCGACCAAGTCGAACAGCCATGACTCACACGGCTCGCCGCTCGGCGCGCAGGAAATCGCGGCGACCCGTGCGGCGATCGGCTGGGAATACGAGCCCTTCGTGATTCCGCAGGACGTCTACGACAACTGGGACGCGAAGGCCTCGGGTGCGAAGCTCGAGACGGAGTGGACCGCGCGCTTCGCCGCCTACGCAGGTAAGCACCCGGCCCGCGCGATCGAATTCGAACGCCGGATGAAGGGCGAACTGCCGCGTGATTTCGCCGCGCAAGCGCAGGCCATCATCGATGCCGCGGTCGCGAAGGGCGAAACGATTGCTTCGCGCAAGGCTTCCCAACAGACACTCGACGGCCTCGCCGCGGCGTTGCCCGAACTGCTCGGCGGCTCGGCCGACCTGACCGGTTCGAACCTGACCAACTGGAAGGCGAGCAAGCCCGTGCGCGCGGGCCACGACGGCGCGATCCAGTGGGGCAATCATGTGAACTGGGGCGTACGCGAATTCGGCATGAGCGCGGCACTCAACGGCATCGCGCTGCACGGTGGCTACCTTCCGTTCGGCGGCACCTTCCTGACGTTCTCGGACTACAGCCGCAACGCGCTTCGCATGGCCGCGCTGATGAAGACCCGCTCGCTGTTCGTGTTCACGCACGACTCGATCGGCCTCGGCGAAGACGGTCCGACGCACCAGTCGATCGAACACGTCTCGAGCCTGCGCCTGATTCCGCACCTCGACGTCTGGCGTCCGGCCGACACGGTCGAAACCGCCGTCTCGTGGACCGAGTCGGCCGCGCATCATGGTCCGAGCGTGCTGATCTTCACGCGCCAGAACCTGCCGTTCAACGAACGCAGCGATCGCCAGGTCGAAGGGATCAAGAAGGGCGGTTATGTGCTCGTCGACTGGGATGAAGAGTTCGTCGCGCGCAAGCTGATCCTGATTGCAACCGGTTCGGAAGTCGAACTTGCCGTCAAGGCCATCGAACCGCTCAAGCAGGCGGGGATCGGCGCGCGCGTCGTCTCGATGCCCGCGACGACGGTGTTCGACCGTCAGGATGCGGACTGGAAGGAATTCGTGCTGCCCAAGGGCGTCGCGCGGGTCGCGATCGAAGCCGGTGTGACGAGCTTCTGGGCGAAGTACGTCGGGCTCGAGGGCGGCGTGGTCGGGATCGACACGTTCGGCGAATCGGCGCCCGCCGGCGAGCTGTTCAAGCATTTCGGCTTCACGGTGGAGAACGTTGTCGCGACCGCCAAACGGGTTCTGGGCTAAGGGTTCCCGGCGAAAGGGTTGCCGCCAGCCAGCTTGGCGACCCGTTAGCCGGTTTTGGGATAATGGTCTTGTGTTTCGGCGCGGCCCAGCCGGTTCAGGCGGGCGCGCTGTTTTTGACAATCAGGAGATAAGGACATGGCAATTCGCGTTGCAATCAACGGCTACGGCCGGATCGGCCGGAACACGCTGCGCGCTTTCTACGAGGAAGGCAAAAAGCACGATATCGAAATCGTTGCGATCAACGATCTCGGCAACGCGCATACCAACGCCCATCTGACCCAGTACGACACGGTGCACGGCAAGTTCCCGGGCACCATCACGGTCGACGGCGACTACATGGTCGTCAACGGCGATCGTATCCGCGTGCTGGCCAACCGCAACCCGGCCGAGCTGCCCTGGGGCGAGCTCAAGGTCGACGTGGTGCTCGAATGCACGGGCTTTTTCACGACGAAGGAAAAGGCCAGCGCACACATCAAGGGTGGTGCGAAGAAGGTCGTGATCTCGGCGCCGGGCGGCAAGGATGTCGACGCGACGATCGTCTACGGCGTGAACCACAAGACGCTCAAGAAAGAACACACGGTCATTTCGAACGCCTCGTGCACGACCAACTGCCTTGCCCCGCTCGTGCAGCCGTTGCATGAAAAGCTCGGCGTGGTGTCGGGTCTGATGACGACGATTCACTCGTACACGAACGACCAGGTGCTGACCGACGTCTACCACGAAGACCTGCGTCGTGCGCGCTCGGCCACGCAGAGCATGATCCCGACGAAGACCGGCGCGGCTTCGGCCGTCGGCCTCGTGCTGCCTGAACTCAACGGCAAGCTCGACGGTTACGCGATTCGCGTGCCGACGATCAATGTCTCGATCGTCGACCTGTCTTTTGTCGCCGCGCGCGAGACGACGGTCGAGGAAGTGAATCAGATCCTCAAGGACGCTTCGGAAGGTTCGCTCAAGGGCATTCTCGAATACAACACGCTGCCGCTCGTGTCGCACGACTTCAACCACAACCCGGCATCGTCGAGCTTCGACGCGACGCTGACCAAGGTTTCGGGCAATCTCGTGAAGGTCTCGAGCTGGTACGACAACGAGTGGGGCTTCTCGAACCGGATGCTCGACACGACGGTGGCGCTGGCGAAGGCGCAATAATTGGTGCGGTAAGTGACGCAACACCTGACGCAGCAAGCGGCACAGTAGAACGGTGCAATATCGGGCGCGTACCCCGTGCCCGATATTGCACCTGTGCCAACGACAAGGGCCCATCGAAACGGATGGGCCCTTGTATTTTCAGTCGCGCAGAAAGCTGCAATGCCCGGTAATGCGGGCGCCGCAGCCAAACGTGTAAGACTACGGCACTATGGGCCGGATCGGCACGCTCGCCATCCGGCAGATTCGGCGGATTCGGCCGAAGCGGCAGTGCCGTTCAGTGTTTCCGGTGCGGACAGTTCGTCTTGGTGCAGCCGCCGTAGAGCGCGAGCGCATGTTCGTGCAGCGCGAAGCCGCGCTCGTTGGCGATCGCCTGCTGGCGGCGCTCGATCTCGGCGTCGTAGAACTCTTCGACGCGCCCGCAATCGACGCAGACAAGGTGGTCGTGGTGGGTGCCTTCGTTGAGTTCGAACACGGCCTTGCCGGATTCGAAGTTGCTGCGGTTGAGCAGACCTGCCTGTTCGAACTGCGTGAGCACCCGGTAAACGGTCGCGAGACCGATGTCGAGCTCCTCGTGCAGCAGATGCCGGTAAACGTCTTCGGCGGTCAGATGACGGACATTGCTATTCTGGAATATCTCAAGGATTTTCAGGCGCGGCAGGGTCGCCTTGAGTCCGATATTTTTGAGATCGGCGGGATTGGTCATGGCTAGGCATCCCTAGAGTACAATACAAGGCCCCAATCATAATGGGTTTTCCTGGGCGGCATCAAAGATCTCGCGTCAACGAACGCGGAACAATGGGTGAAATGAGTTCAACATTCTTCAATCGTGGCTCGCGCCACGCGGGTTTCCTGATTGTCGCCGTCGTGAGTACCGTTGTTCTTGCCTCCTGCGAGACATATAACAACGCGACGCACAAGATCGTCGACCGGATGACGCCTTACCACCTGACGATCGAGCAGGGCAATTTCGTTGCGAATGAAACTGCCGCGAAGCTTCAGAAGGGGATGTCACGCGACCAGGTCAAGGCGCTGCTCGGCACGCCGCTGCTGACCGACGTATTCCACCAGGACCGCTGGGACTATATGTTCTCGTTCCGGCGCGGGCCGGTCGAGATCGTCGAGCAACGCGACCTGACGCTCTACTTCAACGGCGATTCGCTCGATCACTGGACCGGTGCCGAGAATCTTCCGAGCGAGCTGGAACTGCTTGCGGCGATCGACGGCGACAACAAGGCGAGCAATCTTTTGAGGCAGGAACGCGAAGATAAGGCCGCCGCTGCCGCGGCAGCTTCCGCCGCGGGTGAGGCCGCCTCCGCGCCTGCGGTCGTGGCGGCACCGGCATCCGGTGCGGCCGCTCCGGCCCCGAATGTCGCCGCGGCGAACGCCGCGAATGCGGCGACGTCGCTCGATACGACGCCGGCGCGCGATCAGAAGCCGGTTCCGAACGGTTCGCAAGTTCCGCAGCCGATCATCGGCGGCAATGTACAGACGCCGACCGGACAGCCCCAAATCAACCTCAAGCGGCCGCAACCGCCGCTGTACCAGGGTGCGACACAGACTAGCGGCTCGAGCGGTCTCGATCGCGTTCTCGGTGCGAGCGAGGCCGTGCCTGCGGGTGAGCCCGCGAGCGCGCCGTCCGCAGCGCCACCCGGATCCGGAAGCACGAACTGATGAAGATCGCAATTGCAGGTGCATCCGGCCGCATGGGCCGGATGCTCGTCGAAGCCGTGCTCGCCGATCCCGATGCACGGCTCTCGGGCGCACTCGACCGCGCCGGCAGCCCAGCACTCGGCCAGGATGCCGGTCTGTTCCTCGGCAGCAACACGGGCGTGGCGATCACGGACGACATCGAAGCTGTCTTGTCGCAATCTGAATATCTGATCGATTTCACGCGTCCCGAAGGCACGCTGGCCCATCTGGCAGTCGCCCGGCGCCATGGCGTGAAGATGATCGTCGGCACGACGGGTTTCGGCGAAGCACAGAAGGCCGAGCTTGCCGCCGCCGCGCAGTCCTTGGCGATCGTGTTCGCGCCGAACATGAGCGTCGGCGTCAATGTGACGTTCAAGCTGCTCGACCTCGCCGCGCAATACCTGTCGACTGGCTACGATATCGAGATCATCGAGGCGCATCACCGGCACAAGATCGATGCTCCGTCGGGCACCGCGCTGCGCATGGGCGAAGTGATCGCCAAGGCGCTCGGGCGCGACTTGTCGAAGGTGGCGGTCTACGGACGTGAGGGCGTGACGGGTGCGCGCGATCCGTCGACGATCGGATTCGCGACGGTGCGCGGCGGCGATATTGTCGGCGACCACACCGCGCTGTTCGCGGGCGACGGCGAGCGCATCGAGATCTCGCACAAATCGTCGAGCCGCAAGAGTTACGCAAACGGCGCGCTGGTCGCCGCGCGTTTCCTGGCCGACAAGTCGCAGGGCCTGTTCGATATGCAGGACGTGCTCGGCCTGCGCTGAGTCCGGCTGCATCGGGCCCGCTCATTTGGCCTAATGCGTTGAGCCGGCAACGGCTCTGATCTCCATCCACGGAGCCGTTGAATGGGCGAAACCGGCGTCATCCATTTTCTGCGCACCGGCGATGCCGTCACCCATGCGGTCGCCTGGCTGCTGCTCGCGATGTCAATCGCGAGCTGGTGCTTCCTGCTGGTCAAAGGCTGGATACTGCTTCGCGCACGGCGCCAGGCGCCTCGTGCGGTCGCTGCGTTCTGGCAGGCGCCGTCGCTCGGTGAAGGGGTGAGCGCGTTGCGCCACGCCGATGCCGAGCGCGTCTTCACGCCGCTTGCCGAAGCGGCACTCCATGGTATCGAAGCGGATGTCCCGGGCGTCCTGCTGTCGCGCGTCGAGCACGGCGATCGTGTGATGCGCGGCCTGCGGCATGCCCTGCAACGTTCCCAGCGCCGGCTCGAGTTCGGCCAGGTCCTGCTTGCCTCGATCGGCAGCACTGCGCCGTTCATCGGCTTGCTCGGCACCGTCTGGGGGATCTACCATGCGCTCGGCAGCATTGCCTCGACCGGGCAGGCCTCGATTGACAGCGTCGCGGGCCCGGTCGGCGAGACGCTGATCATGACCGCCTTCGGCCTCGTCGTGGCGATTCCCGCGGTGCTCGCCTACAACATCCTCGGACGCCAGGTGCGCCAGCTCGGCGAGGACCTCGACGGCTTTGCGCGCGACCTCCATGCGCTTGCCTGTGCGCCGGCGGCCGCGATCCCGCGCGCGAAGCCCTGAACGGAGGCCTGGCGATGGCATTTGGCAGTTTCGGTCAGGACGAGCGCAGCGCGCCCATGTCCGATATCAATATGACCCCGCTGATCGACGTGATGCTGGTGCTGCTCGTGATCTTCATCATCACGGCGCCGCTGCTCACGCACGCGGTCAAGCTCGACCTGCCGCGCGCGACGGCGGCCTCGGCGCCCGACACCGCGCAGACGGTTGCCCTGTCGATCGACGCGAGCGGCCAGCTGTTCTGGAACCGCGACCCGCTCAGCGAGGCCCAGTTGCGCAGCCGTTTCGCCGCGGCGGGCAAGCAGGCATCCGTGCCTGAGATCCATTTGCGCGCCGATCGCGCGACGCGCTATGAGACGATCGCCCGCGTCATGGCCGATGCCCAGCGTGCGGGGCTCTCGCGCATCGGCTTCGTGACGCTGCCCGACGTCGATCAAAAAGAGGACGAAGGCGGGGGAGCCGGGGCGGCCGCATCCGTCACACCCGCCGCGCCGGCAGCACCCGTGGCACCATCCGCGGCAACACCGGCGGCAACACCGGCGGCAACACCGGCGGCAACACCGGCGGCCGCATCCGGCGCGATACCCAGGCAATAGGCCGGTGCAAGCGTGCCGGCGACGGCGCGACGGTATAATTGCGGCTTGCCCTATTTTTTTCGCGCGCTTTCCTTTTACGGCGCGCGGCCCTCGCGTACCACCCGACCATCCGCCATGCAAGAAAAGTACGTTCCCGCTGACGTCGAAGCCGCCGCGCAATCCGAATGGCGCGAGCACGATGTCTATAAGGCCGTCGAATCTCCCGATCCGGCCAACAAGTTCTACTGCGTGTCGATGCTGCCCTATCCGTCGGGCAAGCTGCACATGGGGCATGTGCGCAACTACACGATCAACGATGTGATGGTGCGCTATCACCGCATGCTGGGCCGCAACGTGCTGATGCCGATGGGCTGGGATGCGTTCGGGATGCCGGCCGAGAATGCGGCGATGGCCAACAACGTGCCGCCCGCGAAATGGACCTACGACAACATCGCTTACATGAAGAAGCAGATGCAGTCGATGGGCCTGGCGATCGACTGGTCGCGCGAAGTCACGACTTGCAAGCCCGACTATTACAAGTGGAATCAGTGGCTGTTCCTCAAGCTGCTCGAAAAAGGCATCGTCTACAAGAAGACCGGCACCGTCAACTGGGACCCGGTCGACCAGACCGTGCTCGCCAACGAGCAGGTGATCGACGGTCGCGGCTGGCGTTCGGGCGCGACGATCGAGAAGCGCCAGATCCCGATGTACTACATGCGGATCACCCAGTACGCCGATGAACTGCTCGACGACCTCGATGGCCTCGGCTGGCCCGAGCGCGTGAAGGTCATGCAACAGAACTGGATCGGCAAGAGCTTCGGGGTCAATTTCGGTTTCCCGTACGAGATCGATGGCGAGGCGCAGCTGCTGCGCGTGTTCACGACGCGTGCCGACACGGTGATGGGCGTGACCTTCGTCGCGGTTGCGGCCGAACATCCGCTGGCGACGCGTCTTGCGCGGAACAAGCCGGATCTCCAGCAGTTCATCGAGGAATGCAAGCGCGGCGGTGTCGCCGAAGCCGATATTGCGACGATGGAAAAGAAGGGGCGCCCGACGGGCTTCTTCGTCACCCATCCGCTGACGCAGGACCGGGTCGAAGTCTGGATCGGCAACTACGTGCTGATGAGCTACGGCGAGGGCGCCGTGATGGGTGTGCCTGCGCACGACGAACGCGATTTCGCGTTCGCACTCAAGTATGCGCTGCCTGTGCGGCAGGTCGTCGGTGTGGAGGGCGAGACGTTTTCGAGCATGGTCTGGGCCGACTGGTATGCCGACAAGGAGAAGGGGCGCCTCGTCAACAGCGGCAAGTACGACGGCCTCACGAGCAAGGAAGCGATCGATGCGATCGCGGCCGATCTCAAGGAACTCGGCCTCGGCGACAAGCAGGTCACGTGGCGCCTGCGTGACTGGGGTATCTCGCGGCAACGTTACTGGGGCACGCCGATTCCGCTGATCCACTGCGATCATTGCGGCGATGTGCCGGTGCCCGAAGCCGACCTGCCGGTCGTGCTGCCCGAGAACCTCGTGCCGGACGGCACAGGCAATCCGCTCGCGAAGTCGGCCGAGTTCCTCAACGTCGCCTGTCCGAAGTGCGGCGCGCCCGCGCGCCGCGAGACCGACACGATGGACACCTTCGTCGACTCGTCATGGTACTTCTACCGGTACGCCTGTCCGGACGCGGCAAACATGGTCGATGCGCGCACCGACTACTGGATGCCGATGGACATGTACATCGGCGGGATCGAGCATGCGATTCTCCACCTGCTGTACTCGCGTTTCTGGGCCAAGGTCAGCCGTGATCTCGGCCTGATCAATTTCGGCGAACCGGCGGCGAACCTGCTCACGCAGGGCATGGTGCTCAACGGCACCTACTATCGCGAAGACAATTCCGGCAAGCGCGTCTGGTACAACCCGCTCGACGTGACGGTCACGCCGACCGGCGCGACGCTCAAGGCCGATGGCGAGCCGGTGATCGTCGGCGGTATCGAGAAGATGTCGAAGTCCAAGAACAATGGCGTCGATCCGCAATCCCTGATCGACTCATACGGGGCGGACACCGCGCGGCTGTTCACGATGTTCGCCGCGCCACCCGAGCAAAGCCTCGAATGGGCCGATTCGGGTGTCGAGGGGGCGAGCCGTTTCCTGCGCCGCCTCTGGCATTTCGGTTTCAATCATCGCGAGGTGCTCGCGAGCGCGAAGTCGGACCGCGCGGCCCTGCGCGCCGCCTCGCTCAGCGATGCCCAGAAGACCTTGCGCCGCGAGATCCACAGCGTGCTCAGGCAGGCCGAGTTCGACTATCAGCGCATCCAGTACAACACCGTGGTGTCAGCCGCGATGAAGATGCTCAACGCGATCGAAGGCGCGAAGGATGCGATCGAGGGCCCGCACGGTCCGGCCGTCCTGCGCGAATCGTACGGCCTCCTGCTGCAGGTGCTCTATCCTGTGGTTCCGCACGTGAGCGTCACGCTCTGGAACGAACTCGGCTATCGCAGCGAGTTCGGCAGTGACCTGCTCGATACGCGCTGGCAGGGGGTCGACGAGAAGGCGCTCGATGTCTCGGAGGTCGAACTCGTGCTGCAGATCAACGGCAAGGTGCGCGGTGCGCTGACGGTGGCAAAGGATGCGACGCGCGAAGTCATCGAGCAGGCGGCGATCGCGCACGAGATGTTCGAACGCTTCGGCAATGGCCAGGCACCGAAGAAGGTGATTGTCGTGCCGGGCCGTCTGGTCAACGTGGTGGTTTGATTGAGGGAGCGAGCGTGATCCGGCTAATGTTTTCCGCGGTAGTCGCCGCGTGCGTGCTGTCCGCTTGCGGTTTCCAGTTGCAGGGGCATGCGGACTACCCGTTCAAGAAGCTCTACATCTCGTCGACCGGCAGCCGTGAAATGACGGCACTGCTCAAGCGCAAGATCGAGGCGGGCACCGACACGAAAATCCTGAAGGACGCGAAAGAGGCGAAGGATGCGGATGCCGTGCTGTCGATCACGGAAGGTCGCGGCCAGGCCACGCTGAGCCTGAATGCCGAGGGCATCGTGGAGGAATATGAGCTCGATCTCACCGTGGCCTACCAGTTGACCGGGAGGAACGGCACGGTCCTGATTCCGGCGTCGAATATCTCGCTGAACCGTTCGATGACCTACAACAACGAGTTCGCGCTCGCCAAGCAGGCCGAAGCGGACCTGCTCTATCGCGATATGGAGCACGACGCGGTCGATCAGCTGATGCGCCGGCTCGCGGTCGTGCATACCCTGGAGCCGGGCGAGGAGCCCGCCGTGCCGGCGATCAATCGCAGGGCGCCGCTGCCGACGCCGCCGCTCTGAGCGGGGACATCGATGCAACTGCGCGCGGATTCGCTCAGCGGCCATCTGGCGAAGGGCCTGGGTCGGCTCTATACCGTCTATGGCGACGAGCCGCTGCTCGTGCAGGAGACGCTCGACGCCCTGCGCGCGGCCGGGCGCGCGGCGGGCTTCACCGAACGCAATGTGTTCACCGCCGAGCGGGGTTTCGACTGGAGCACGCTGCTCGGTGCTAGCCAGTCGATGTCCCTGTTCGGTGATCGCCAGCTTGTCGAGTTGCGCATCCCGACCGGCAAACCAGGCAAGGACGGCGCCGAGGCGCTCCAGCAACTCGCGAAAATGGCCGGCGACGATGTGCTCACGCTGATCAGCTTGCCGAGACTCGACGCCGCGACGCAGAAGACGAGCTGGTTCGGCATGCTGCTCAACGAGGGCATCGCGATCAAGATCGACAAAGTCGAGCGGGCGCAACTGCCGGGCTGGATCGGCCAGCGGCTCGCCGCGCAAGGGCAGAAGCTCGCGCCCGGTGAAGCGGGGCGTCGGGCGCTCGAATTCATTGCCGAGCGTGTCGAAGGCAATCTGCTCGCCGCGTATCAGGAAATCCAGAAGCTCGCGCTGCTGCACCCGGCCGGCGTGCTCGATCTCGAATCGGTGCAGGATGCGGTGCTCAATGTCGCGCGCTATGACGTCTTCAAGCTCAACGAGGCCGTACTGGCGGGTGATGTCGGGCGCACCGCGCGCATGCTCGACGGTCTCAAGGGTGAAGGCGAAGCCGCGGTCCTCGTGCTTTGGGCGTTGACCGAGGAAGTCCGTACGCTGCTGCGGGTCAAGCGGGGAATCGCGGCCGGCAAGCCGCTCGCGACCCTGTTGCGCGAGAACCGGGTCTGGGGGCCGCGCGAGCGGCTGATCGGGCCGGCGCTGTCGCGTGTCAGCGAAGCCGCGCTCGAACGCGGCCTCGAGCTTGCGGCCCGACTCGACCGCCAGGTCAAGGGGCTCAGCGGCATCGGAGGCACGCGACGCGGAGCGGCGATCGCGGGCGAGCTGCCGCCGGCCGATCCCTGGGCGGGCCTCTTTGAACTCGCCATGACGGCCATGACGGCGCCAGCGCGAACGGCATAGAAAACGGCATAGAATCAACCAACCGGCGGCACCGGCTGCCGGGTGAATATGGGTGTGAAGATGGGTGTGAACGAACAAGTATCGGCGCGCGAATCCGCGACGGGCGATGTCGACGAATACATGGATGCGCTCGGCCGCCGTGCACGGGCCGCGTCCCGCGCGATCGCGCGTGCCGGTACGGCCGTCAAGAATGCCGCGCTGGTGGCGATCGCCAAAGCCATCGAACGCGATGCGCCGGCCCTGCGCGAAGCCAATGCGCGTGACGTCGAACGCGCGCGCGCGAACGGCCAGGATCCCGCTTTCATCGATCGCCTGACGCTGTCGGACAAGGCGCTCAAAAGTATGATCGAGGGCCTTCATCAGGTGGCGGCCTTGCCCGATCCCGTCGGCGAGATCGGCAACCTCAAGTTCCGTCCGACCGGCATCCAGGTCGGCCAGATGCGCGTGCCGCTCGGCGTGATCGGCATCATCTACGAGTCGCGCCCGAACGTGACGATCGATGCGGCCGCGCTGTGCCTGAAGTCCGGCAATGCGACGATCCTGCGCGGCGGCTCGGAAGCCATCGAAAGCAATACCGCGCTTGCGCGCGCGATTGGCGAAGGTCTCGCCGCGGCCGGCTTGCCCGCCGATGTCGTGCAGGTCGTCGAGACGACCGACCGTGCGGCCGTCGGCAAGCTGATCACGATGACCGGCTACGTCGACGTGATCGTGCCGCGTGGCGGCAAGAGCCTGATCGCCCGGCTCATGGCCGATGCGCGGGTCCCGATGATCAAGCACCTCGACGGCATCTGCCATGTCTACGTCGACGATCGCGCGGATCTCGACAAGGCTCTGACGATCACCGACAACGCCAAGACTCATCGCTACGGCACCTGTAACACGATGGAGACGCTGCTCGTCGCACGCGGCATCGCGGAGCGTGCACTGCCTGTGCTCGGTAGGCGGTTTGCCGAAAAGCAGGTCGAGCTGCGCGCCGATCCGGCGAGCAAGGCGATCCTGCAGGCCGCGGGCATCGAGCGCGTCGTCGAGGCGACGCCCGAAGACTGGTCGACCGAATATCTCGCGCCGATTCTCGCCGTCAAGGTCGTCGACGGTCTCGACGAGGCGATCGACCATATCAACCAGTACGGTTCGGCCCATACCGATTCGATCGTCACCGAAGATCACGACCGCGCGATGCGCTTCCTGCGCGAAGTCGATTCGGCCAGCGTGATGGTCAACGCATCGACGCGCCTCGCCGATGGTTTCGAGTTCGGTCTCGGTGCGGAGATCGGCATCTCGAACGACAAGCTTCATGCACGCGGGCCGGTCGGGCTCGACGGCCTGACCTCGCTCAAATACGTTGTGCTCGGGCACGGCGAAGTCCGGCAATAGGCGGCGCGCGCGATGCTCTGGATCAAGGCGCTGCACATCGTTTTTGTCGCTTCGTGGTTTGCCGGTCTGTTCTATCTGCCGCGAATTTTCGTGAATCTTGCCATGGAGACGGAGCCCGCGGCGATCGCCCGGCTGCTCCTGATGGCGCGCAAGCTGTTCCGCTTCATGACCATCCTGGCGGTGCCGGCGCTCGCATTCGGGCTCTGGCTATATGTCGGCTATGGCATCGGGCAGAAGCAGGGGTGGATGGACGCGAAACTCAGCATCGTGGTCCTGCTGATCGCCTATCACATCGCCTGTGGCCGCCTGCTCAAACGCTTTGAACGCGGCGAGAACATGCGTCCGCACCGCTGGTACCGGTTCTTCAACGAACTGCCGGTGCTCGGCCTGCTCGCGGTCGTGATGCTCGTGGTGGTCAAGCCGTTCTGAGCGCGGGAGCTCTCGGGGCGCAGAGCAGAAAGGACGCCATGGCTGTGCGTATTAACCTCAGGGGCGAAAAATAGCTCGACTGCGCGTTTCGAATTGCTTGCGAAGTTTCGCCGCTGCCGGTTACACTTTGTAACAAAATGTACCAGTTGCGGCATCTCAGCCTCCTTGTCGTGCTGTCCTTGTAGTGCGGTCTTTGTAGTGCGGTCTTTGTCGCGCTGCTTTTGCCGCGCAGCTTTGTCTTGGCGGGTGCACAGGGTCCTGGTCGTTTTCCGAGTCAACTCGAAATTCCTCACAAGGACCTACCATGGGCAGTCCAGGATTGCTGGCGATCGTCACGCCCGCCGAATTCAGAAAGCGCACCTCGCTGAGGCTGAGCAGTCGGAGCGGCACCACGCTGGCCTTGGACAAGGCCTACGACGACTATTATTCCACCCGCTCGGAAGAGAACAGAAAGGCGCTCTATGCGCAACTGAGCGCGTACCGCAAGGCGCATGGCGGTTCGTGGAACAAATGCGACCGCAACGCCGTCAGCGGTGGCTTGCTGGAGTATCTCCACAACACGACGTACTCCGGGGCCTTGAGTCCGGCGGCGGCGGCGGCACTCGACAAAAAGGTGGCAGCCAACATCCGTGACGTGGAGATTCCGCATGCCCGTTACGGCGTGCTGTACTTGCTGGGCAACGTCAGGCTCGAGATGGACCCCGTGGGAATGGCCATCGAGGGCGCCGGCCTGATAGGCGGAGCGATCGGCGCTGGCGTGACCACCCATTTCAACGAACTCGGTAGCGCCACGAAAGGGACGCGTGCTGCCCTGACCGTGAAAGGCCAGGGTGTTTCGGCACCTCGGCTCGCGTGGATGGGCGCCAAGGCGGTGGATGCGCTAGGGAAGGACGGCATCGAGTCGGCGGTCGCCGCGGCGACGAAGCCCGCCGCTGCCCCCGCGCCGGCGGTCTCTTTCGAGAGCACTGTCGCCAACGCCCTGCCCCTCACCGCGACCGCGCTAAGGATAGCCTCGCTCGGCCTGTCGACGCAGTGGAACAAGAACAAATACCTCGGCGCCGTAGCCTACGTGGGTGCCGCGGCTGTTGCAGTGCCGGCGACGGCGCTCGCCGCGGTGGGGGATGCCGGATTCGTGCTGTGGGAGAAGCTGAAGAAGGCGTTCGACAAGCTGAGCCAGATACTGATGACCGCCTGGCGGGCACGCTACGACCTGTCGATCGCGGAGAAACTGGGCATGCTCCTCAAGAAGGGCGTCGTCATAGCGATAGACCTCATCATGAAGAATGCCGTGCCCTTCCTCAGCGGTGCCGTCGACATCGGCACGGGCGTGGTGCGCACGATCAGCGAGGCCTGCACTCGCATCGCTTCGTGGAACGATCGCCGCCACATTCGCATCCGGTCCGGCCACCCGGAAGAGATCGCCAATTCGATCGAGCACGAGATGACTTTGGGCGTCTGCGGCGGATTGGGCGCGATACTGAAGGGTGCGAGCAGCGTGGCCCTGAGCGTGTTCCTGCCCGGCCTCGGCAGCCTGGTGTCGGCGGTGATATCGGCCGTCGAGTGGCTGGTCAAGCTTTTCAGCCGCCTGGCCGAACAGTTCGCCATCGAGCGTTTCCTCGAGCAAGCGCGCAAATACTACGAAGACGAGGTGAAGCGCTCGACCCTGGTCGACGGGGTCCGTCAACCCAACACCGAGCCAGGCTCCCTGATCACGAACGACAAGAAGTTCGCCGACTTCTTCCGGGAGGGCTGCAACGCCAGCCCGCTGATCCCGATGCTGACGCTCAACGCGGGACTCGGCGGCAGCCTATGGACGATGATCGAGCTGTTCGATACCAACGGCGCGCAGTCGACCACCTTGCACCGTGGCCGCAAGGAGTTCGACATCGGAGGTGACTACTTCAGCCGCCTGAAATACTACTCGGTCAACTATATGAAAAAGAGCGGGTTCAAGATCATGCCGATGGCGACGGGCGACAAGGGCGTGGCCGGCTTCCTGACTCACGCCCAGGGCACCCAGAAGACGGGGCCGCGAAGCCATGTGGCGCCCGCCAGCTGGGGCGGTCGGGCGGTGTCCGCCCTGGCGGGCTGAACGACGGCGTGCATCCGCTGTTGAAGCGGTTGCACGAGCCCGGTCACAGTCGATTAGCGGCCGATCGTTTCCCACAGGAACCGGTACACGAGTGCCGTACTGCGCGCGGCATCGCGTGGATCGGGCGTGGCGCTGTGACCTCCCTGCGTTTCCTCGTAGTACCAGACGTGCGGATGCCCCATGGCCTGCATCTTTGCGGCCATCTTGCGCGCGTGCGCCGGGTGGACGCGGTCGTCCCCCGCGGACGAAGTCAGCAGGATCGGCGGATAGCTGACGTCCGCCGCGACCCGGTGATAGGGCGAATAAGCGGACAGGAATCGGGCGTCGTCGGGCTTGTCGGGATCGCCGTATTCCTCGATCCACGAGGCACCTGCGAGCAGTGTGTGAAAGCGCTGCATATCGAGCAGGGGCACTTCGCAGATGACCGCGCCGAACAAGCCGGGATGCCGGACCATGCATGCCGCGACGAGCAGGCCGCCATTGCTGCCGCCCTGGATCGCCAGTTGCCGTGCGGTCGTGAATCCTTGGTCGACCAGCGCCTGCGCGACCGCAACGAAATCGTCGAAGGCGACCGACCGCTTCTCGCGAAGGGCGGCACGATGCCACTCGGGGCCGTATTCGCCGCCGCCGCGGATGTTCGCAACCACATACACGCCACCCTGCTCGAGCCAGCCCATGCCGGCGGTGCTCGCATACGAAGGTTCGAGCGCGATCTCGAAACCGCCATAGCCATAGAGCAGGCACGGCGCCGCGCGGCGAGTGCCGGCTTCGATGAGTTCGCGCTTGCCGACCACCCAATAGGGGACGGCGGTGCCGTCAGGCGCACGCGCACTGGCGCGAATCACGGTCATGCCGGAAGCATTGAACGAGGCGGGCAATTGCTGGATCCACTTGCGTTCGGCGAGGTCCGTGGCGCGCGCGTCGCCGAGCCAGAGAGTCGGCGGTTCGAGGTAGTGGTTGCTCATCAGGAACAGCGTGTCGTCGAGCATGTCGTCGATGAACCAGACCGAAGTCTCGCTGTCCGCATCGACCGGCAACTCGCGAAACGCGTGGACCTGGGGATCGATGGACGCATGCGCCGCGGCGATGAAGGCGCCGGCACCCGGCGTGGCGTCGGCACTGATCGCGCCGGCGGCAAACGCCATCGCGCCCGAGGCGGCGGACGCGCTCTCGAACGCCGTGATTTCGACATCGGCCACGGGGGGCTTCCAGAAACGCGTGCGCGTCAGCAAGTCGTCGCTATAGCTGATCGCAGCCCACTCCTTGCCGGTTTCGAAACCCGCGAGCGCGGTCTTGTCCGTCGGCGTGAACAATGGCAGGAAGCTGCGCTTGCCTTCGAGGAACGCGTCCTCGGGGATCGCGAGCAGGCAGCCACCGCGGTGCGTCGCCCCGCCGACGGTCCAGTCGCGGCTCGGTGCGATCATGAGCCACTTTTTCCAGGTGTAGACATCCGCATCGAGCGGCACCTCGTATTGCCGCCACGTGTCGCCATCGAGCCAGCTGGTCGTCCCTTCCTCGAACGTGATGCTGCGCATCGCGAAATGCCGACGGCTCTCGATGTCGAACGAGGCCGATGCGGAGATATCGCCCGGCAGGCAACTGAACACCACCGGGGCGTCCTCGAGTGCGGTGCCGCGCGACCAACGCCTGACTTCGCGCGGATAACCCGACTGGGTGACGCTTGGATGGGCCGGGTCGCCGCCGCTCGCGTCCCACTCGAAATAGATCGTGTCGCGATCGATCCAGCTTGCGTGATGCTTGCCGTCGGTCTCGACATTGAAGCCGTCGTCGACGAAGGTGAGCGCGACCAGGTCGAATTCGCGGACCACGATCGCATCGCCTCCTCCTGGCGAAAGAAAGAGCAGCGCACGCTCGCGATCCGGGTAGTGCACCGAGGCGCCGTGCCACGACCAGTCGACGTCCTCGTCTTCGCTGAGTTCGTCGAGGTCCAGCAGCGTCTGCCAGTGCGGTGTGCCGGCGAGCCAGTCCGCCCAGCCGCAGCGGCGCCAGATGCCGAGCGGGTGCGCTTCGTCCTGGCGGAAGTCGTGCGCCCACTTGCCATGTCGCGTCGGCACCACGAGCTGGTCGGGCGACAGAGCGTCGTCGACGAGGCGCTGGACAAGCGTCTCGAAGGCCTCGCCGTGGGCATAGGCGTGCAATGTGCGCGCATTCTGCAAGGCGACCCATTGCGCGACCTCGGGCGTCTCGCTTTGTTCGAGCCAGCCATGGGGATCGTCGCCGGCGGGCCAGGCCGGCGGGGTGTCGCGCGCTTCGCCGACTGAAGCGGGGGCGTCGGACGACGGCGGGGTCGGGGAAAGCCTCGGGGGAAGACTCGGGGGCAGCGCAGGGGGCAGAATCGGCATGAAAAAGTGTTCACTCACATTGGATGTACCTCCGGCATGGTCGCATAAGCCGGGATACGGGGGGGAATGGCGGTCAAACGGGACCCCGGCTCGACACCCCTCGAACCGGATGAGCACTCGCCAAGACTCGATGCACCGGGACACGGAGGTGTCGAACGTTTGGGTTAAAATCCCAGGCTCCACATCTGATAAAACAACAATTCGATCGCGGCGAAGCGGCCGGCAAGGAGTACATTCAATGGTTTCCCCGCATACCCAACTGAAGAAGGTCACCGACCGCGTGATCGAACGCAGCCGTGCGACGCGAGCAGCCTATCTGCAGCGCATCGACGATGCGCAGGGCAAGTTTCCCGCGCGTGGCGCGCTCTCGTGCGCGAACCTCGCACACGGTTTTGCCGGGCTTACCGGCGACGACAAGATGAAGATCAAGGCGATCCGCGAACCGAACATCGCGATCGTTTCCTCGTACAACGAGATGCTCTCGGCGCATGCGCCGTTCGTGAGCTATCCGGACATCATCAAGAAGGCCGCCCGCGAAGCCGGCGGCGTCGCGCAATTCGCCGGCGGCGTGCCCGCGATGTGCGACGGCATCACGCAAGGCAACGCCGGCATGGAGCTCTCGCTGTTCTCGCGTGAAGTCATTGCGATGTCGACTGCGGTAGCGCTAACACACAATATGTTCGACGCTGCGCTGTGCCTCGGGATCTGCGACAAGATCGTGCCGGGCCTGCTGATCGGCGCGCTCCAGTTCGGCCATCTGCCGACCATCTTCGTGCCGGCGGGCCCGATGACGAGCGGGCTGTCGAACGACGACAAGGCCAAGACGCGCCAGCGTTTCGCGACGGGCCAGTGCGGCCGCGATGAACTGCTCGAGGCCGAGGCCCAGGCCTATCACGGCCACGGTACCTGCACCTTCTATGGCACGGCCAACAGCAACCAGATGCTGATGGAGGTCATGGGCCTGCATCTGCCGAGCACCGCCTTCGTTCACCCGCACACGCCGCTGCGCGATGCGCTGACCGCCGAGTCCGCGCGCCGCGTGCTCGAGTTGACCGCGCAAGGCAAGACGTACACGCCGATCGGCCACGTCGTCGACGAGAAGGCGATCATCAACGGCATCGCGGCGCTGCTCGCGACCGGCGGCTCGACCAACCATACGCTGCACCTTGTGGCGATCGCGCGCGCGGCCGGCATCCTGATCGACTGGAACGATTTCGACGACCTGTCGCAGTCGACCCCGCTGCTCGCCAAGATCTATCCGAACGGCAAGGCCGACGTGAACCACTATCACGCGGCGGGCGGCATGGCCTTCCTCGTGCGCGAGATGCTCGCCGCGGGCCTGCTCCACGAGGACGTCACGACCGTCGCGGGCAAGGGCCTGTCGCACTACACGAAGGAACCGAAGCTGATCGACGGGAAGCTCCAGTGGGTCGAGGGCACGACACAAAGCCACGACACCGCGGTGCTGCGCTCGGCTGCCGAGCCGTTCCAGCCCGATGGCGGGCTGCGCCTGATGCAGGGCAAGCTCGGCCGTGGCGTGATCAAGATCTCGGCCGTGGCGGCGAGCCACCGCGTCGTGCGTGCGCCGGCGATCGTGTTCGACTCGCAGGAAGAAGTGCAGGCCGCGTTCGATGCGGGCGAACTCAAGCGCGATTTCGTCGCGGTGGTGCGCTTCCAGGGTGCGCGCGCGAACGGCATGCCCGAGCTGCACCGGCTCACGCCTCCGCTCGGCGTGCTCCAGGACCAGGGTTTCAAGGTCGCGCTGGTCACCGACGGCCGCATGTCCGGTGCCTCGGGCAAGGTGCCCGCAGTGATCCACCTGTCACCCGAGGCTTTGCTCGACGGCCCGCTTGGCAAGGTGCGCACGGGTGATATGCTGGTTATCGATGCCGAAGCCGGCGTGCTCGACGTTGAAATCGATGCTGACGAATGGGCCAGGCGCGAGGTCGCCAAACCCTTGCATCAGGATGCGAATGAAGTCGGCTTCGGCCGCGAGCTGTTCGGCGTGTTCCGCGCCGCGGCCGCGCCCGCGGAATTCGGTGCATCGGTGTTCGGACCCCTGCCGTGCGAAGGCTTGCACGCGGTACCGACGGCCGGCGTCACGGTGTCATAAATATTTTTGAGGCCACAGTCGGAGGAGCAAATAATGATCAAAATCAGTGACATCGTTCGAATCGGTCCGGTCATCCCGGTCCTCGCGTTTGATTCCGTCGATGAAGGCGAAGCGGTCTGCCGCGCGCTCTATGAAGGTGGCGTCAAGGTGCTCGAGATCACCCTGCGCACCGAGGCCGGCCTCGGCGTGATCGAGCGGGCCAGCAAGATCGCCGACGATATCGTCGTCGGCGTCGGCACCATCACGAAGCCGGAACAAGCCGCGGCGTCGCGGCGCGCGGGTGCGCAGTTCGGCGTCTCGCCGGGACTCACGCGCGCGCTGCACGAAGCCGCCGTCGACGCCGGGCTGCCGCTGCTGCCGGGCTGCATGACGCCCACGGACCTCGTGCATGCCATCGCGCTCGGCTATGAAACCGTCAAGTTCTTTCCGGCGCAGCAGGCCGGTGGCGTGCCGATGCTCAATGCCTTCCATGGCCCGTTTCCGACGTTGCGCTTCTGCCCGACCGGCGGCATCTCGCCCGAGACCGCGCCGAATTTCCTCGCGTTGCCCAACGTCGTGTGCGTCGGCGGTTCGTGGATGACGCCCAAGGCTGCCGTGGCGGCCAAGGACTGGGCGGAAATCACGCGCCTCGCACGTGCTGCGAGCCAGCTCGGCCATCACGCGGCAAAGGCAGCCTGAGGTTCGCAGCTTCGAGCTGGGGTGGCCTTCAAAAGTGGGTGGCAGTCGTCAGGGCGGCAAAAAAAGGAACGGAGCCATGATTCTGATAGCGATGGGCGTGTCGGGCAGCGGCAAGACGACGGTCGGCGAGCAGCTCGCGGCCCGTCTTCACTGTGGATTCGCCGATGCGGACGAGTTCCACAGCGAGGCCAACAAGAAGAAGATGCACGAAGGCCATCCGCTGACTGACGAGGACCGCTGGCCCTGGCTGCGCTCGATCCGCGAGGCTATCGAGGCGAAGCGCGCGGCGGGCGTCGATTTCGTGTTCGCGTGTTCGGCGCTCAAGGTGGTCTATCGCGACATCCTGCGCGCCGGCGACAAGGATGTCGTGTTCGTTTACCTGCATGGCACGCGCGAGGTCCTCGCCACGCGGCTCGGGGCGCGCAAGGGACATTTTTTCGACCCATCGCTGCTGCAGAGCCAGCTCGACACGCTCGAGCCGCCGACCGAGGAAGAGGCCATATTCGTCGATATCGACCAGACGCCCGAGCAGGTCGTCGACGAAATCGTCGAGAAGGTCACGCTGCGCCGGTAGGGCAAGGTGGGCGGCGCGTGCGCAGGCTCGTGGGGCGGATAGGTCCATCGACATGCAGTGCGCAGACCGGCGCGGATACGTCGCCGGTATGTAGCGAACAGGCCGGCGCGGATACGTCACCCGGTATGCAGCGAACAAGCCGGCGAGTATGTCAGGGGGCATGCAGCGAGCGGACCGGCGCGTGCGCGGAGTGCGTGCCGCGTACAATGTCGGCTTGATCTTGCCGCTGGAACCCTTGATGTCTTCTTTCGAATTTTTCGCACCGTGCCCGCGTGGTCTCGAAGCCCCCCTTGCTGCCGAGCTCCGCGAAATCAGCGCCCATGCGCCGCTGAAGGTCGGGGCTGAAGTGCCCGGCGGCGTGCACTTCGCCGGCGAGTGGGCCGCGGCCATGGCGGCCAATCTGCATTCGCGCATCGCGAGCCGCGTCCTGATGAAAATCGCGCAGCGGCCCTATCGGAGCGAACACGACATCTTCGCGTTCGCGCTCGAACAGCCGTGGGAGCGCTGGTTCACGGCGAATCAGACCTTGCGCATCGATGTCACGGCGATCAAGTCACCGCTCAAGAGCCTCGAGTTCACGACGCTCAAGGTCAAGGATGCGGTCTGCGACCGGCTGCGCGAGAAGACCGGGGCGCGCCCCAACATCGACACGGCCGAACCGGACGTGCGGATTTTCGTGTTCGTCACGGCGACCGACTGCACACTCTATCTCGACACCTCGGGCGAGCCACTATTCAAGCGTGGCTGGCGCCTCGACAAGGGAGCCGCACCGCTGCGTGAAAATCTCGCGGCCGGCATCCTGCGGCTGACCGGATGGACGCCTGGCACACCCCTCTACGATCCGATGTGCGGCAGCGGCACTTTCCTTGCGGAGGCGGTCCAGCAATCGCTCGGTGTCGCCCCGGGTGTGCAGCGCCGCTTCGGTTTCGAAAAGCTCAAGCAGTACGACATCAACGCCTGGCAGGCGCTGAAGGTCGCGGCGCTCGACAAGCAGCGTGCCGCGCGTACGGCGAAGGTCGACGATCTGCGGATCTTCGGCAGTGACATTTCGGGCGATATGCTCGAAAAGGCGCGCAGCAATCTCGCGCGTGCGGGCGTGCCGACCCTCGTGCTCAAGCAGCTCGACGCGCGCCATATGGTCGCGCCGGTCGACGAGCCCGGCGTGCTCGTCGCGAACCCGCCGTACGGCGAGCGGATCGAGGTGCGTGGCCGCGGCCCGCGCGGCGAAGCGCGGCCGACCTCGCGCAGCGAGCGCGAGCCGGGCCGCGTGCAGCGCGGCGGATACCAGCGCGATGGTGAACGTGCCGGCGATCGCAATCGTGACGACGACGGTGACGGTTCGCGAGGTTTCGAGCGTGCCGAAAGCGAAGAGCTCGGTGCTGAATTCTTCCAGGCCTTCGGCGATGCGCTCAAGCAGCGCTTCACGGGCTGGCACGCGTTCATGCTCTCGTCCGACCGTGGCCTACCCGGCCAATTGCGTTTGCGCGAATCGACCAAGACGCCACTGTTCAACGGCGCGCTCGAGTGCCGGCTGTTCCGCTTCGACCTGATCGCGGGCTCCGTGCGGCGCCGCGAACCGGAAGCGTGATCAGCAGGCGTGATCAAAAGGCTCCCTATCTCCCATCCCGAGGCCGTGCGTTAGTCGGCCGTTCTCGGCAGTCCGCTCCATCCCGGACCATGGTTCCAAGCGCTGGTCGATGCGCTTGAATCAAACCGACCTCTAGCCAGGCGGTTTGCTGGCGCGATCGCGGTCGTCTTCACCCACCTGCGCGTGTGCGGCACCCAAACTGGGTCGTGTTTCGTTGACGAGCAATGCGGTTGAAAAGAAGCAGCCCATGACCGCGGACAGAATAATGAAAATCGAGGCCGCGTCGACCAGGAATCCGAAGTACTTGAAAATGAGGAGACAGCTGTACAGCGTCAGCAAATTCAGGGATAGGCCCAGAATGGCGGAAGACTTCGGAACCGCTCGGATGAATCTCGCAAGCCGGGAATCCGTACGCGGGAAGTACCAGATGATGAGCAACCCGAACGCCATGATGAAGGCGCATTCGGCCGATTTCAGCCAGGCCGGACGTCGCAGGAAGTGTCCTTCGAAAATGGTCTCGATGACCTGGGCCTGGATTTCGATGCCCGGCACCAGTTCGCCCAGCACGGTGGTGCGCATGTCTGTCAGGCCGGAGCCCGTGAGACCGACCAGCACCAGCTTGTTGTGGATACGGTCTGCATCGACTTTCCCCTGCAGGATATCGCTCGCGGACACATAGCGGTTCAGCGTCGACCGAATGGAAGCAAAATGCAACCAGAGATCACCGTCAGGCTGCGTTGGCACCAGCACATCCGCGACGCCTACTGCTTGCACGCCCAGGCGATTGGTATAAACGTCGAGCGCGGATGAACCCGTGGCGACGCGCAGCATTTCTATCGGCAAGCTCGGGACCAGCTTGTCGCCCAAAGCCATGATGAGAGGAATGCGCCGAACCGTGCCTCCTTCGAGCGCCACGTTCAGCATCGCCTGCCCGTGCGCCGCAGCCTGCAACTCCGGCAGGCTGGCAAGCACATAGTTGAACCGTTGTACTTTGTTCAGCGGGTCGGGGCCATGCAAATGGATGGGTGCGCTTCGCATATCGGTGCTGGTGGCGAACGCCGAATGATCGAAGGCCGCTGCACCCAGTATGGACGGTGTCGCGCGCAACGATCTGGCAAGAATGGCCTCGTGACTCGGAAGTCGCCGCAAATTGGCTGCGAGGCTCGCGGCCGCTGGCGGCAGGTTGTCGGCCACCTTGTCGGGCGAGGTTTGATCGGGCTCGGGCATATAGATGTCGAGTCCGATCGCCACCGGTTTCTGTGCGGCGATGGCATCGATCAGGCTCGCCAGTCGATTACGCGGCCACGGCCATTGACCGATGCCGGCCAGCGTCTTGTCGTCGATTTCGACAATGGTCACGGGCTGTGCAGTCGGAATGCGTGGAAATCGGCGCTGATATTGATCGAACAGCAGTTGCCGCGGCGCGCCAAACGAGTCGCGCACCATCTCGCCAAGCGTGGTGACAAATGCCGGACGCGACCCATTGAGAGGCAATTCACTGCACAGGTTGAGCAGGCTCAGGCAGAACAGGAGCACGAGCGCCACCGGTCGCCCCATGCCTGCCCTCATCATGATCTTGAAGAAGGTGAGCCATGAGTCGCGAGAGCGTTTCATGTCTTCCGAGGCTAGTTAGTGCCGATCACAGGCGCGGTCGCGGATGGCTCGGATCATTGAATGGTGATGACGACGCGTCGGTTCAATTGGTTGGGAACGCCGTCCGCCGTGCGCACGAGAGGCTCACGCTTGCCCCGCCCGGCAGTCTCTATTTCCCGGGCAGGAATGCCTGCCTTGATCAGGAACTTCGTAACAGTCTGCGCTCGCTGCATCGATAGCTTGTCATTGAACTCTTCAGAGCCTGCCAGATCGGTGTGGCCGATGACCGTCAGGTGAGGTGCGGGCCAGCTCGCCAGCGCGGCCTTCAACTTGTCGACCGTGGCCGGTGACTCCGGGGCCAATTGGGTGGCAGAGTCAAACAGAAAGTTGATTGTAAACGCCATGGGGCGCGGGGGCCGTGCAGTGAGAAGCTCGCCATAGCGAGCCTCCACATTGGATTGGCTGTCGGCCGTTTCTTCGATGGCGCCGCCCTTGACGACATCAACCCGCGTGTAGGCCTTGTCGATCACGTGCGTCTGGGTGTCGTTTCGGACAATCACCGCACCGACGCTGCCGTCCGGATTCGGCAACAGAGTGATTTTGTCCGGGGTCGAACTACACCCGGACAGGAACGCCAGCACGGCGAATACCGCAACCGATATCAGTGGGTGTTTCCGGATCGCCGTCCTCAACGTGCACGCTCCCCGTCGTCGCCGACCTCGATGATGAATTCAGTACCGCGCACGCCCAGGGTCGTGTTCGGCGTGCTGTAACGTACCGCATCAGGGTTGGCCTTTGCCAGCTTGCCATCGACGACCGCAAGAGAACCGCGCTTGATCGTGGCATCGAGCGCGCCATCATAGGTCGTCGAATTGAAGACGAATTTGTTGAGTTCGAGGACGGAATTGGCCCCCTCGGAAAGCAGTGTGTTGTCGCGCAGGGTGATGCCGACGGAGGATCCGGGGCCTGTCACGATGCGGTCATTGTTGTAGATCTCGCTACCGATGGCCGCGTCCAGGCTTCGCTCGGCCCGTTCGATGTGCACGGCGCCTTTAAGCGTCTTGACGACGCCAACTACATCTGCAGCGCATGCGTCGACCACAGGCAGGCACCCGCAGGCGAAGATCAACGCATATTTGACGGGATTGCTACGCATAGGCGGCAACCGTGATAGCGGGTTAACGTGCCGTTCGCGGAGCCACGCTGATCTCTAAGCCTAACGCGTGGTTGTGAGCGATGAATTGCCGTTACTCATGCGACAGAGACTTGTCAAATGACCTTCCGAAACCATGCGCCCGGGAATCGAACGTGGACGGTGATCGACGTGAGGATAGGGTGTCGTTCCTGATCACTCCGTGCGCTAACGCGCATATCGCGACGCGTGGTCCTGCAAATAGCGGCACAAACGGTTCAAGTCTGTGTGAAAAAGAGCCCTTGCATTGGGCAAGGGCAGGTTGCCGCGGGGATAGGTGGCGCGCTAGGAGGAGCGGATCGAATGGACGAGAGCGGGCGCCCGGCGAATGGCCCATTCGATATGCGCTCGCGCCTCCCTCAGGACCGGCAGGCGCGTGGCAATCAGGTCCTCGGCCGTGGTGCGTTCCGTCTCGGACGAGCAGTTGATCGCCGCGATCACATGGCCCTGGGGGTCGCAGACCGGCACCGCGATGGATATCACGCCTATTTCGATCTCGTCCTGCTGGGTGGCAAAGCCGTCGGTCAGCGCCATCGCAAATTCGCGGGCGAGGTCATCGCGCTGGACCAGGGTCTTGGCCGTGTATTGCGGAAAAGGCGCGCGGGCCAAGAGACGTTGCTGTTCTTCGAGCGGCCGATTGGCCAGCAGGACCCGCCCGAGCGACGTGCAGAAGGCGGGCAGCCGATATCCCACGGACGCGCGTCGCAGGATGCTGCGCTTGCTGGGTACATGACCAAGATAGACCACGTCGTCGCCATCGAGGATCGCGAAGGACACGGAATCACGATACTCGTCCGCGACCTCCTGCAGGTAGGGGTTGACCAGGTCCCTGAAATTCATCGAGCGCAGATACGCGATCCCGAGCGACAACACTTTCGGCAACAGCAGGAACCGCTTGCCCTGCATTCCCACGTACCCGAGCGAGTGCAGGGTGAGCAGCGCGCGCCGCGCCGTGGCGACGTTCATCTGCGCCGCCTGGGCGACCTCGCTCAACGTCATTTCCGGCCGATCTTCGGTAAAGGCCTGGATCACCGCGAGGCCGCGCGCAAGCGCGGCCACGAAGTCCCGGTGATTTTCATCGATACGGTCCGGCGGCGGTTGGGTCATGAAAGAGAGTAGGCGTTCATCGACAGGCGTAAGTATACTGATTTTCGCCATGCGAAATACAGTTCGGCAGCGATGCGTCAGAACCGATGCCGGATGCCCAGGCTGACGATGGTCTGGTTGCCGCCGCTCGAAGGCATTGCCGTGAACAGCGTGGCTTTGACGTCGTCACCATGCACATGCTCGTAGTTGAGCAAGGCGTAAAGATCGGTTCGCTTCGAGAGGAAATAATCGGCCGTGAACATATATTGCCCCCAGCGGGCTTCATTCAGCTCCGAATAGGCATAGCCGCCGACCAGCGATACCACGGGCGAGAGCCAATAGGTCACGCCGCCCTCCCAGGTGCTCAGCACGGCGGTCGAATTGCCGCTCTTCATGTCGGTGAGCGAATACACGCCATGCAGCAGCGCGGGACCAAACTGATAGCTGCCTCCCGCCGCGACGGTCGAAATCCGGCTGAGTTCGATCGTTCCGCTTTGCGGCGTGCCGAACAGGTCCGGAACACCGATCGTCGTGGCCGGCGTGATGGCCGTATTGTTCACGCTCGTGTATGCGGCGGCGAAATTCAGGGAGCCGTGACTGTACGAGATGCCATAGCTCTGCGCGCTACCGGCCGCCAGATGGCCGGGCTCCCCGCCCGGCGCGTACAGCATGCCGACTTTCAATCCGCCGAACGTGGGGCTCTGGTATGCAATGGCATTGTTGAGACGTTCTCCGCCGAGGCGGTCGTAGTCTCCCAGATGGAAACCGTACGTACCGGTGTCGAACAGGTTGGTCATCGAATACAGATAGATCAGGAAGTCGTATTGCCTTCCTAACGTGATCGTGCCGGCGGGCATCGCGAGTCCGACGAAGGCTTGTCGTCCGAATTCGAGGCCGCCCTGACCGAATGCTCCGTTGTTCAGCGCGAAGCCATTTTCCAACGTGAAGATGGCCTGGTATCCGCCGCCCAGGTCTTCCGTGCCCTTGAAGCCCCAGCGGCTGCCCTGCACGTTGCCGGACGTTTGCGTGAAAGCGCTGTGGCCGCCTTCGTTGCTGACGTAATTGAGACTTTCGTCGATCAGTCCGAACATCGTTACATTGCTTTGCGCATATGCGGTCCCCACGCCGTACAGCGAGCATGCGACGGTAACCGACGACAACAATTTGGCCTTGGTGGCTCTGTTCACTACGGGTCTCCTGGAAGCTATTTTGTTAGAGAGGACGTTCTGGTTTATTGAAAGGATCACTAAATGATTGATAACGGCTTGCAGTGTCCTTCCGTCAGCTTCCCGGCATTTGCCGGGAAACCTAGCTCAATCCGGTCGTCCGGTGGACGCCATCGCGCGGGGAATCGAAAGAATCAGGCAGCAGCACACCAGCAGGCATCCGCCCAGCACATAGGTACCGCTGTTGACGTCGCCGGTCAGGTTCTTCGCCGTGTTGGTGATCATTGCGCCGGTGATACCGGACAAGCTGCCGATAGAGTTGATCATCGCGAGTCCGGCCGCTGCCGCCGCGCCTGACAGCAGGCGTCCGGCAAAGGTCCAGAAAATCGGCATGATGCTGATGATCCCGGAGGCGGCGATCGAAATAAGCAGGATCGACACCGAGATCTGGTGCGTGAATGTCGCGCTGAGAATCAACGCGATGCCGGCCAGCAGCGCCGGAATGGCGGCGTGCAGTCGCCGTTCCCCGGTGCGATTGGAATGCACGGCGTTCGCGACCATCGCGATACTGGCGGCGACATAGGGCACAGCGGCAAGCAAGCCGATATGAAAAGCGTCCTTGAGTCCCGCGGCACTGATGATGGACGGCAGCCAGAACGACAAGCCATAGAAGCCAGTGTTCATGGTGAGCAGGATGCCGCACAGCATCCATACGCCCCGGCTCTTCAAGGCGGCGCGAAAGTCGTGGGTCTTCGTCACGTTCTCCGACGAGAGGTTGCGCTTCAAAAGCGACTTCTCTTCGGGCGTGAGCCAGTGCGCGTCATCGATAGTTTCCGTCAGCTTGAGCAGCACGGTCACTCCGAGAATGATGGCGGGCAGACCTTCCGCGAACAGCATCCACTGCCAGCCTCGATAGCCGAACGTATCGTGCATGTTCTGCAGCACCCAGCCTGAGACCGGTCCGCCGATGGCCAGGCTCAGCGGCAGCGCCACCATGAAGCCGGCCATGACGCGGTTCTGCTTGTGCGACGGGAACCAGCTGTTCAGATAGAGAACCACGCCAGGAAAGAAGCCCGCTTCGCATATGCCCAGCAAGAAGCGCAGCACGTAGAACATGGTCGCCGAGCCGGTGTGGAAGAACTGTCCGAGCGGCCCGATAAACATCAGCAGGATGGAGACGAGACCCCACGTCACCATGATCCGGGCAATCCAGCGCCGCGCGCCTACGCGGTGCAGCACGATGTTGCTCGGCATCTCGAACAGGACGTAGCCCCAGAACAGCATGCTCGCGCCCAACGCGTATACGTTGTCGCTGAGATGCAGGTCTCCCAGCATCTGCAGCTTCGCAAAACCGATGTTGACCCGGTCGAGGTACGACACCATGTAGCAAAGAAAGAACAGCGGGACGCAGCGCCAGAACACCTTGTCGTAAGTTGCTTTCTCCAGGTCCGGCGAGAGCTCGCCCATGCCCGCTTTTTCCACGCTCAACGCCATGAAAGTCTCCTGATTGTTGTTCTTGCCGCGCGGTCCGGCCGCGCGTCCCCGCCCCATATATCGGCCAGCGCGGCGAAATCTCAAGCGCGCAGAGGCCCGAGGATTTCTTCGTTGTGTTCGCCGAGCACCGGCGGCGGCACGATCGCGAGCGAGCGCTCGCCGTTGTAGCTCACGGGGCTGCGCACGGTCTTGTATTCGCCCATCGTGGCGTGTTGCGCAGACACCAGCAGTTCCAGATGCTTCGCCTGCGGGTCTTCCAGCGCTTCGCTGGAGTCATACATCGGCGCATGTGGCACGTCCTGCGCGAGCAGCAGGCGGCACCACTCGTCGCGGTCGCGCTCGACGAAGACTCCAGTGAGCACCTCGATCATGGCGTCCTGGTTGTCGATGCGGCCCTCGCGCGTCGAAAAGCGCGGGTCTTCGAGCAAGCCCGGTCTGTTGATCACCGCGGCGAGCCCCTGCCAGAATTTTTCGGGCGACGACATATGCAGCGCGAGCCATTTGCCGTCCCTGCACTTCATGACGTACGACTGCGAGACCATGGGCCGGCTGTAGGGTCCCATGACTTCGTCAGCCGAATAGTAGTGAGTGAACGCGTCCATGTTGAAGTGCGTCATGGCCTCGAGCATCGACACTTCCACGCTCAGGCCCGTTCCCGTGCGCGTGCGCTCCTGCAGCGCCCCGAGAATGCCGTAGGCGGCGTAGAAGCCCGTGATCGAATCAGCGATTGCCGGTCCAACCACACGCGGGTTCTCCGGATTGATCAACAGCCCGAGAAATCCGCTGGCGGCCTGCGCAACCGTGTCGTACGCAGGACGGCCCACGGAAGGCCCCGACTGGCCGAAGCCGCTGATCGAGCAGTAGATGAGGCGTGGATTGATCGCGCGAAGACGCGCTTCGTCCACGTTCAGGCGAGCCGCCGCGCCTGGGCGGAAGTTCTGGATGTACACGTCCGCCGTGCGAATGAGCTCGTCGAAAGCGGCGAGATCGCCGGCATCTTTCGTGTTGAGCGTGACGCTGCGCTTGTTGCGGTTGTACGTCTGGAAGTGCGGGCTGTACAGGCCGCCGCGAAAAGCCCGGAAAGGGTCACCCGTTTCGGGTTGCTCCACCTTGATGACGTCGGCGCCGAGGTCGCCGAGCAGCATTCCCGTGGCCGGTCCGGTAATGAAGGTGCCCTGTTCGATGACACGAATGTTCTGCAATACCTTGATCACTTCGATTGTTCCTTGAGCGGCGCTCGCCGCGTTGTGTTCCGGGAGTGCCGGGTTACGCGACGTACTCGATCGCGTTTTCGCCGGCATGGGCCAGCGCGAAGCCGATCGGCTCCACGCTCTCTTCCAGCAGGTGCGCCACGAGGCTCACGCTCCGTGCGACGAGCGGCACGCCCTTCAGGGCCTTGAGAGGAAAACCGACGTCCAGCAGCACAGCGGGAATCGCGCCTGACACGTTGATCGGCAATGCCCGGCCATAGATGTTCGGCACTGCGGCAGCGATGGCGCGCAGTACTCGCACGTTCTCTCCCGCGGTGCCATGTTCGTCCGCCATGGCGAGCAGGCGCGTGGCGCGCGGATCTTCCTGCTGGTGCAGCGGATGCCCGAAGCCAGGCAGCGGAGCGCGCCGCGCCCGCAGCGCCGAGATTTCGCGCTCGACCACTTGTTCGAGCGTGCCCTCGTGCGGCGTTTTCGCGAGCAAGCTGGCGAAGAGCTTGCCCGCCTCTTCGGAACTGCCGAGCACGACCGACCCGCATCCCAGCAGGCCGGCGGCCACCGCGCCCTGCAAAGCCTCGGGCGCTGCCGCGAAGGTCATGCGGGCGGCTTGGATGGATGGCACCAGCCCATGTTCCGAGATCGATACCAGGGATGCGTCGAGGAACAGGCGCTGGACGTCCGTGGGTGGTTTGCCCGTCAGGAGCAGGCAAAAGAATTCGGTCAGGCTCACCTGCCCAATCAACTCCTTGCAGAGATCGCGGTTACGGACGGTGATGCTGTCAGGCGCGGCGGTCGAAATCGACGTGCGTCGCTGACTGGGTTTTCCGATTTGCATGGTGACCTTTGAAGATGCGATGGATGGCACGGTTCGAGCCAAGCATCATGTTTTCGCGTAACGCTTATTATTGCGCTAGGCGAAACTTTACCGATGACCCAGATCGGCCACCAATAGGTGATTTCACCTAGCGAATATATTTTCGCCTAGCGAAATTACTTCGCTGCCCGGGAATAACCAGACAGGTTCGATGCGTTAGAAACGCAAAAGGCCGCGCTCATTGCTGAGCGCGGCCTTTCTTCAATAGGTGACATCGAGCGCGCTGTCGCGAGCGAGCGGCTCACTCAAATCTCTCGATCACGCGAATTAATCGTTCTCTTTTGGACGTTTCACCTGCACCCGGCTCGCGTTGAGCATCGAACAATTTACTGGATGCGCCAATTCCGCGGACAGAACGCCCGCCATGAAGGCAATGCATGCGAGCAAGCGTTTCATGCGTCCTCCACAACGGAAAGGCTGGCGCGTCTTAGAAACGGGCGACGTCGATCACGGCGTCAGCAAACGCTTTGGGTGCTTCCTGCGGCAGGTTGTGTCCGATGCCGCCACTGATGTTCCGGTGCGCGTACTTGCCGGTGAACTTCTTCGCGTAGGTCGACGGCTCCGGATGCGGCGCGCCGTTGGCGTCGCCTTCCATCGTGATGGTCGGTACCGAAATGGTCGGCCCCTTCGCCAGACGCTTCTCCAGCTCGTCGTATTTCGCCTCGCCCGTGACGAGCCCCAGACGCCACCGGTAGTTGTGAATCACGATCGCTACATGGTCCGGGTTATTGAACGATGCGGCCGAGCGCTCATAGGTCGCGTCATCGAAATTCCACTTCGGCGACGCCAGGCGCCAGATCAGCTTGTTGAAATCGTGTCGGTTCGCGTCATAGCCGGCATAGCCGCGCTCGGTGGCGAAATAGAACATATACCACCATGACAGTTCCGCTTTCGGCGGCAACGGCGCCTTGTTGGCTTCCTGGCTGCCGATCAGATAACCGCTCACCGACACCATCGCCTTGCATCGCTGCGGCCACAGCGCGGCAATGATATTCACCGTACGTGCGCCCCAGTCAAAGCCGCCGAAGATCGCCTTGTCGATCTTCAGTGCGTCCATCAGGTTGATGACGTCAACCGCAACGACCGCCTGCTGGCCGTTGCGCGGCGTGTCCGCGGAGAGAATCCGCGTGGACCCGTAGCCTCTCAGATACGGCACGATGACCCTGTAGCCCGCGGCGGCGAGCAACGGCGTGACTTCGGCGAAGCTGTAGATATCGTAGGGCCAGCCGTGCAGCAGGATCACCACAGGCCCATTCTGCGGGCCCGCTTCCGCGTAACCCACGTCGAGCGTGCCGGCCTTGATCTGCCGCAGGTTTTCGAATGAAGCGGCGCTTGATCCGGACGCCGTGCTGTTGGACTGCGCTTGCGCGAGTCCGCTCAGCCCCAGTTCCATCAGGCTGATGCCCGCAACCGTCGTGCCGAGAAGACGACGGCGCCGGGTATAGATCTGGTCAGACATGGCTCGTTTCCCCTCTATTCCACGAATCACCGCCGCGACGACGCCGTGAATGTTTCCTCCGATCGAAACCGGCGCTCTGCAGGCTGTCCAATGAACCGCGAGACCCCGGCATGGCTAACGATGACGCTCGCTGGCACTGGAAGCACCTCGTGAGACAAGTCTATGCATTAGAAACGCAAAAAGCCGCGCTCATTGCTGAGCGCGGCTTCTTTTTCAAGTCAAGCTTGACTGGACGGTCCTAGGCCATCGCTTCCTCTCCGCCCCAATCCGTTCTAATCGACCGCCTTCACCATATCCTCGACGACCTTCTTCGCGTCGCCGAACACCATCATCGTCTTGTCCATATAGAACAGCTCGTTGTCGAGCCCCGCGTAGCCGGAGGCCATCGAGCGCTTGTTGACGATCACGGTGGCCGCCTTGTAGGCCTCGAGGATCGGCATGCCGGCGATCGGCGACTTCGGGTCCTTCGCGGCGGGATTGACCACGTCGTTCGCGCCGAGCACCAGCACGACATCGGTTTGCCCGAACTCGGCGTTGATGTCGTCCATCTCGAACACCTGCTCGTACGGCACCTCGGCCTCGGCGAGCAGCACGTTCATATGGCCCGGCATGCGCCCCGCGACCGGGTGGATCGCATACTTGACGTCGATGCCTTTCTCGGTGAGCTTGGTCGCCAGTTCCATGAGCGCATGCTGCGCACGCGCGACCGCCAGCCCGTAGCCCGGCACGATCACGACGGATTGCGCATTACCGAGCATGAAGGCCGCATCGTCGGGCGAACCCGACTTGACCGGACGCTGCTCGCCCGCCGCGCCGCCGACGGACACCGCGGCAGCGCCGCCGAAGCCGCCGAGCAGCACGTTGAAGAACGAGCGGTTCATCGCCTTGCACATGATGTACGAGAGGATGGCACCCGATGAGCCGACCAGCGAGCCCGCGACGATCAGCATCGAGTTGTTCAGCGAAAAGCCGATGCCCGCCGCCGCCCAGCCCGAATACGAGTTCAGCATCGACACGACGACGGGCATGTCCGCGCCACCGATCGGGATGATGATCAGCACGCCGAGCGCGAACGCGATCAACGTCATGATGATGAACGGCAGCCAGGCCTGCGACAGGAAGAAGATGATCCCGAAGCCCAGCATCGCAAGCGCGAGCAGCAGGTTGATCAGGTGCTGGCCCGGGTAGATGACCGGCGCACCCTGGAACAGCCGGAACTTGTACTTGCCCGAGAGCTTGCCGAACGCGATGACCGAACCGGAGAACGTGATCGCGCCGACGAAGGTGCCAATGAACAGTTCGACGCGATTGCCGTAGGGCAGCGTGGGATCGCCCTGCGCCGAGATCCCGAACGCGGACGGCTCACAGACCACCGCATACGCGATGCAGACGGCCGCGAGGCCGATCAGCGAATGCATCGCGGCGACCAGCTCGGGCATCTTGGTCATCTCGACCTTGTTCGCGACAAACGCGCCGATCGCACCGCCGATCACGAGCGCGCCGAACAACAGGCCGAGGTCGGTGCCCAGAGGCAGCTGCATCTCGGCCGCGCGGTTGTAGATCAGCGCGAGCGTGGTGAGCACGGCGATCAGCATGCCGCTCATCCCGAACACATTGCCGCGCCGCGCAGTCGTCGGATGCGAGAGGCCCTTGAGCGCCTGGATGAAGCAGACCGAAGCAATCAGGTAGAGCAGGGTGACGACTTCGTAGCTCATTTCGCGCCCTCCGCGCCGCTCTCGAGCGCCTTCCTCGGCGTCTTCTTGCGGAACATCTCGAGCATGCGGCGTGTAACCAGGAAGCCGCCGAACACATTGATCGCCGCGAGCAGCACGGCGATCGTGCCGAATGCCTTGCCCGCGGGGCTCACGGTCAGCGCGGCGGCCAGCATCGCGCCGACGATCACGATCGCGGAGATCGCATTGGTCACCGCCATCAGCGGCGTATGCAGCGCGGGGGTGACCGTCCAGACCACGTGATAGCCGACATAGACGGCCAGCACGAACACAATCAGATGATTAACCAGTTCCATTGCACTCCTCGTCAGGCGCGTTGCGCGTTGCGGATGACTTCGCCGTCGCGCGCGAGCAGGGTCGCGGCGACGATATCGTCGTTGAGATCGATCATCAGCTGACCGTCCTTGTCGATGATCAACTTGAGGAAGTCGAACAGGTTGCGGGCGTAGAGCGACGACGCATCGGCCGCGACGGTCGCCGGAAGGTTCGTATGCCCGACGATCTGCACGCCGTAGCGGATCACGGTCTTGTCGGTCTCGGTCAAGGGGCAGTTGCCGCCGCGCCCATGCGGCTGTTCGGTGCCGCGGCCAGCCGCGAGATCGACGATCACCGAGCCGGGTTTCATCGCCTTGACGGTCTCTTCCTGGATCAGCGTCGGCGCGGCGCGCCCCGGGATCAGCGCGGTCGAGATCACGATGTCGGCGAGCTTGAGGCGTTCATGGACCGCAAGCGACTGCCGCAAGAGCCAGCTCTCGGGCATGGGCCGTGCATAACCGCCGACCCCGACAGCGGCCTCCCGCTCTTCGTCGGTTTCATAGGGGACGTCGATGAATTTCGCGCCGAGCGATTCGATCTGCTCCTTGACCGCGGGCCGCACATCAGAGGCCTCGATCACGGCGCCGAGCCGCTTGGCTGTCGCGATCGCCTGGAGCCCCGCGACGCCCGCGCCGAGCACGACCACGCGCGCGGCCTTGACGGTGCCCGCCGCGGTCATCAGCATCGGCAAAAAGCGCGGATACAGCTCGGCGGCCATCAGCACCGCGCGATAGCCGGCGATATTCGCCTGCGACGACAGCACGTCGAGGCTTTGCGCGCGCGTCGTGCGCGGCGCCGATTCGAGTGCGAAGGCGACCAGCCCGGCTGCCGCGAGCCGCGCTGCCTGTTCCGCGTCGAACGGGTCGAGCATGCCGGCGAGCACGGCCCCGCGCGTGAAAAGCGGCAGTTCGTGATCAAGCGGCGCGCGGACCTTGAGAACGATGTCCGCGCCGAAGGCTGTCGCCGCGTCGACGATTTCAGCGCCCGCATCCCGATAGGCCGCATCCGGGAAAAAGGCCTGTGCGCCGGCACCCTCCTGAACTTGTACCTGGTGCTTCGCGGCCGCGAGACGCTTGACCGTCTCCGGTGTCGCCGCGACCCGCGACTCTCCATCCCGCACTTCGGCGGGTATGCCAATTCGCATTGCATTCTCCTTCTTGTTCTCGAGATCCCGCGTAGTCCGAAGCGCGTCCACGCGGGCAAACCGGCCGGATCGTGGCTGCCCCACTGTACCCGACGCGTATGCGCATGACAGTCGGGGCTACCCGCGGGCGACCCGGCAAAACAACGGCCCGCCACACTGTACAGAAAGCCACGAAGCGGCGATACAGGCAAAAGGCAACGTGTTGCACGAATCCCGTGTCGAGCCGAAGCATGTTGTCTCCCTTCACGGTAAAATTCGAAGTCATTGAAATTCCGAAGGAAAATTCCGAACGCCGGGCGGCTCCGAGCCGCGGGCCGTAGCCGGAGCCGCACGCATATGGCGAAGCAAAAAGTGGTGGTGGGCATGTCCGGCGGCGTCGATTCGTCGGTGACAGCATGGCTGCTCAAGGAGCAGGGCTACGATGTGGTCGGCCTGTTCATGAAGAACTGGGAAGATGACGACGACAGCGAATACTGCTCGACCCGTGAGGACTGGATCGATGTGGTCTCGGTCGCCGACCTGATCGGCATCGATGTGGAGGCGGTCAATTTCGCGGCCGAATACAAGGACCGCGTATTCGCCGAATTCCTGCATGAATACTCGGCCGGCCGCACGCCGAACCCCGATGTGCTCTGCAATGCCGAGATCAAATTCAAGGCCTTTCTCGACCATGCGCTCGCGCTCGGCGCGGACACCATCGCGACCGGCCACTATGCGCGGGTCCGGCAGGCGCGCGATGGTCGCGTCGAACTGTTGAAGGCGACCGACCTCAGCAAGGACCAGAGCTATTTCCTGCACCGGCTCAACCAGCAGCAGTTGTCGCGCACGATGTTCCCGCTGGGCGAGATGCCGAAGACCGAGGTGCGCCGACTCGCCGAACAGATCGGCCTGCCCAATGCGAAGAAGAAGGATTCGACCGGGATCTGCTTTATCGGCGAGCGGCCGTTTCGCGAGTTCCTGAACCGCTACCTGCCGACCCAGCCGGGACCGATGAAGACGCCCGACGGCAAGGTGATCGGCGAGCATATCGGCCTTGCGTTCTATACGCTCGGCCAGCGCAAGGGCATTGGCCTCGGCGGCAGCCGCGACGGCAGCGGCGAGCCCTGGTTCGTCGCGCGCAAGGCGATGGACACGAATACGCTCTATGTCGTCCAGGGCCACGATCATCCGTGGCTGGCGGCGCCCGCGCTCGAGGCGATCGATGCGAGCTGGGTCGCCGGCGAGCCGCCTGCCGAGGGCGCCCATATCGCGGCCAAGACGCGCTACCGGCAGGCGGATGCGCCCTGCACGGTGCTTCGCGCGGGCGCCGGCGGCGCTTTCGCGCTCGGTTTTACCGAGCCTCAATGGGCGGTGACGCCCGGCCAGTCAGCTGTCCTCTACGACGGCGAAGTCTGCCTCGGCGGCGGGATCATCGAGCGCGCCGGTGCCGAAGGGCTGGAGGGCGCGGCCGTCACGGGCATGCGGGCACTTACGGCCGCAGTTGCGTCGTAGGGCCTTGCCGAAAGGCCGGGGCACTTTCCATGTCTTTCAATTCCTGCAGTGGCGGGATCGTCTCGAACATATGCGCATCGAGCAGGTCCCAGACGATGCCGCAGGTCGGCTTGTGGGGATTCGTCACCTCGATCGTACGCGTCGGGGTGAAGATCGCATCGACGACGGTATCGAACACTTCGGGGTGCAGCGTTTCGCCGAGCACCTGGCAATCGTGAACGAGTGCCGCGGCCGGCGTGTCCGCACCGATCTTCCCGATCCGGTACAGCATGCCCCATTCGGCATCGAAAAAGCCGTGGCCCTTGCCGAACCGGATGCCCGCGTCGTTGATCGCGCCCGTGCCGGTCACCATGTAGTCGAGTGAGGGTAGCGCCATGATCTCGCGCAGCGAAACGGCCTGCGCCAGGCGCTCCATCCCGTCGAGCGTTGCCGCGTAGAGCAGCTTGTCCGCCGGGATCCTGGCCGGGTCGAGCAGCCAGAAGCCGCGCCGGATCGCGTACGAGGTGATCAGCACACGCTTGCCGTCCCGCAGCGCTCGATAGCGAAGCTGCTCGAGGCAGTTGTCGGGCGTGATGAACAGGAATGCCGCCTGCTGGTAAAAGCGATGGGCGATCAACCTCTCGAGTGCGTCATCGCTGCCGGCGAAATCCGTGATGAATTCGCCGAAGTCGTAATGAAAGCGGCTATCCGGAAAGGCGACCTTGCGCAGTTCGGCGAATACGCGATCTCTGACGATCGATTTATGGTCCATGAGGAAACCTTTGTTCGGAGTTGGATGGAAAAACACGACCGGTGCCGGCACGCCCTCATTGGGGTACGGCGAAGCGCCGCAGCACGCGTCGTTCGACGAGGCGCACGGCCAGATAGATACCCAATGCGATCACGACCGCGGTGATCGCGACATTCCAGACCATGCCGTAGTCGAGTGTCCCGCGCGCCTCGTTCAGCAGGTTGCCGATACCGGTACCGGTCGCTAGCCATTCGGCGATCATCACGCCGAGAAAGGCTCGCGGGGCGCACAGGCGGGCGGCGGTGCAAAGATAGGGCAGCGACCACGGCAGGATGACGAGCCGCATGCGCCGCCAGCGGTCCCCGCCATAGGTGCGCACGAGGTCGATCGCGGTGGATGGCACGAGACTCAGGCCTTGCGAGATCGTGACGTAGGCTGGAAAGAACGTGACCGACACGGTGATCGCCAGGATCGCAGCAGCTCCGCGGCCGAACACCAGGACGATCAGCGGCGTCAGCGCAACCAGCGGCATCGATTGCGATATCAGCGACACCGGCAGCAAGGCAGCATCGAGCGCCGGCTGCAGGCTGCCGAGCACGGCCAGCAGCAGGGCGAACGCCAGTCCCGCGGCCATCCCGGCGAGGCAATACGGGAGCGTTTGTCCAAGCGCCTGCCATAGAGCATCGCGCGCGTCGGCCGCGCCATCGCCGCCTGTCAGTCCGGTGACCAGTTCGAGCGGCGTGCGCAGCACGATCGGTGAAACGTCGAGACCGCGCAGCACGACGATGCACAGCCACCACAGCAGCACGGGCAGGCAGACGGCCGTCACGCCGATCAGCCCGTCGGCCAGATGGAACCTCCCGGGCCCCCGGGCCGTGACGCCGACGTTCAATGTCGCGCTCAGCGTGTCACTTGCAAATATCCTCGCCGCGCGGCTGAACAGCAGGTAGCCGGCCGCGCTGATCGCGGTGGCGAGCAGCCCGATTCCCCACAGGCGCGCGGGGTCGCCGCGTCCGAGCGAGCCGATCAGGTAGGTGCCGAGTCCGGCGTTTCCACCGCCCCCGAACTCGGCCAGCAGCGAGCCCAGCACCGCATTGGGTGCGGCGACGCGCAGTCCCGCGAGGATCGCGGGCAGGCCGCTGCGCAGGCGCACCCACCGCGAGATCGCCAGCTCGCCGCCGCCATAAACCCGCACCACATCACACAGGCGCTCGTCGACCTGGGTCATGCCGAGCACGGTCGCGGCCATCGTCGGATAGTAGACCGCCAGCGCGGCGAGCACCACGCGCGGCGCATCGCCGCTCAGCGCGATAATCAGGATCGGCGTCAATGCGATCGGCGGCATCGCGAAGAGCATCATGTTGACCCCGGCCATCATGCGTTCGATCGGACGGAACCGGACGAACATGATGCCTGACGCAATCGCTACCAGATTGCCGATGAGGAAGCCCGCGAACGCCGTCCTGAGCGTGCCGAGCAGATGCGGCGGGTAATCCGCGCGGTCTCGCCACAACTGGTGCAGGATTGCGCTGGGTGCCGGCATCGCACCATGCGCGATCCAGCCCATGCGTCCGGCCCCTTCCCAAGCGAGGAGCAGGATCAGCGAGACGGTCCAGGGGCCTGCCCTGTTGCTAGCTCGCATGGTGAGGCGCCTGGTCTTCGTAGAGACACGCGGCAATCGTGTTTTCGATTTCGTGGAACGCCGGGCTGCCGAACAGGGCCGGCAAGCGGGGCCGCGCGAACGGAACGTCGACCACGCGCGCGATGCGGCCCGGCCGCGCGTGCATGACCACCACTTGGTCCGCGAGGAAGACCGCCTCGTCGATCCCGTGCGTGACCATGACCGTCGTCGTCGGCCGTTCCATCCAGATTCGCTGCAGCTCGAGATTCATCGTCCGGCGCAGCAACTGGTCGAGTGCCCCGAAGGGTTCGTCGAGCAGTAACACTTCGGGCTCGGTCGCGAGCGCCCGCGCAATCGCGACCCGCTGGCGCATGCCGCCGGATAGTTGCGCGGGCAACGCCTGCTCGAAGCCCTTGAGTCCGACCAGATCGATCAGACGGTCCACGCGAGCGGCGTCGTCGCGCGACCATCGGCCGATCACATCGAAAGGCAGACGGATATTGGTCTGCACCGAACGCCACGGCAAGAGTGCCGCATCCTGGAACGCGATCCCGAGTGCACCGCGCCGCTGCATCGCAAGCGGCGTTTCATCGCCGACCCGCAGGCGCCCGCTGTCCGGCTGGTCGAGGCCCGCGACTAGCCTCAGCAGCGTCGATTTGCCGCAGCCCGAAGGTCCGATTAACGCCGTGAACGAACCCTCCCTGAGCGCGAGCGACACATCCTGCAGTGCGACGATCTCTCGGCCGGCGACAGAGAATGTGCGCCGTGCCGACTCGATCACGAGATCGCGCCCCATCAGGCCTTGATCTCCTGCAGCAGCGTCGTGTCGAAGTGTTCGCGCTTCGCCTTGATGCCTACGGCGTTCAGTGCCTCGACGCACTTCGCGATGCTGTCGTCCGACATCGAGAAGATACCGCCGGGCGCTTCGACCAAGGGCTTTTGTGCCTGGTTGAAATACACTTCGTTGGCGGTTTCGCGACCATTGCCCTTGAAGCGGGTGTCCTTGAAAAGGGGCGGATATTTGGCAGGATCCTGAAGGTTTTCCTGCCAGCCCTGGCGGCTTGCACTCAGGTAGGCGACCAGTTCGCGGCGCTTGTTCTTCAGGGTGTCGCGCGTCACCACGACGGTATCGTTGAAGACCGGGAAGCCGAAATCGTAGAGCAGGAAGCTCGCCGCTTCTTGGCCCTGCATCTTCAGCACGTATGGAACGTTGGTGACGAAGTCGAGCGACGCGTCGATCTCGCCCTTGAGCAGGGGCGTCGGGTCATAGGCGTACGGCACGATATGGACCTTGGATTTGTCGATGCCGTTGAGTTTCAGCATCGCCTCGACGGCCAGGCGGTTGGCGGGTGGCACGGCGAGCGTCTTGCCCACTAGGTCCGCCGGCTTGCGGACCGGGTTCTTGGCGAGGCTGACGATGCCGGCCGGACTCTTCTGGTATTGCGTGCCGATCACGACGAGCGGCGCATGTTGTTTGGTGACGGCCGACAGGGTGTCTTCGACGGTCGTCAAGGCGACGTCCGCCTTCTTCGAGAGCAGCGCGCTTTCCGGAATCACATCGGGGCCGCCAGACAGGTAGTCGAGTTCGACGCCGTGCTGGGTGTAGTAGCCGTTCTGCATGGCCACGAAATAGCCGGTGAATTCAGCGTCGTTGACCCACGACGCCTGCATGACCAGCTTCGCGGGCGACCCCGCGGCCTGTGCGAACGGGATGCCGGCACCGGGGAGGGCACTGCCGACAGCCGCGCCGGCCGCCAATTGCATGAAACGCCTTCTTGATAGGGACATGTTTTTTCCAGGAAGAGAAGGGTGGACGTCAGGACAAAAGACCGTGCGTTTTCAGGCGAAACCCGGACGGGACCCGGGCGAACCAGGATGCGAATCTGATGAAACCTGGACGAAGCACGCACCCGAACCTCAGGCGAGTCCGCGGTCGCGTCGCAGTTCCTGCAACGGGGGTATCGCGTCGATGAGTTCGGGTTCGAGGACGTCCCAGAAGATGCCGCGCGGCCTCGGCAGGGCGCGTTTGACTTCGATGGTCCGGGTCGGGGTCGCGATCAGGTCGACGATGATGTCGGTCGAACTGGGAAAAAGCGCATCTTCGACGACCTGCACGTCGTGAACGACGGTCATGACCGGCGTGCTCTCGACGACGACGCCCAGATCGCTGAACATTCCCCATTCGAGGTCGAAGAAACCGTGACCCTTGCCGAACCGCACGCCCCGGGTTGTCACAGCCGACGCGCCCGTGACCATGAGGTCGAAACGTCCGCGCTGCGCGAGCGCCTCGAGGCTGACGGGCTGGCCGAAATGTTCAAGACCGTCGAGCCACGATGCATAGCGTGCATGGCCGGGCGGGATCGTCGCAGGATCGAGGAGAACGAAGCCGCGCGCCATGTCGAAGGTCGCGACGACGAGCGTGATGCCGTCTTCGAGCATCCGTCGGCGCACCGGCATGAGGCTGTTGTCGGGCGTCACGAACGCATAGCCGTTGGGGCGCCATGCGGGGAGTGCGGCAATCCGCTCGCAGGCCTTCTCCGAGCCCGCGAAGTCGGGGATCATCTCGGCAAACCGCATGTGGAAACGCGAGTCCGGCACCGCGACTTCCCGCAGGCTGGGCCAGATCTTGTGCCGCGCGAGTCGCAGGGTGCTCATCGCTAGGGGGGCTGGAACAATTGTTTCAGCCTCGCGAGTTAGTATGGAACGAATGTTACGATAGGCCAAAAATCCTGTCACCGGGGAACGATCATGGGTCACAGAATTTTCTGCAATGATTCTCGCAGGCGTGGCTGCCGCGCCGGATGCCGCTCGTCATGAGCATGTCGGCCCGCCTTGTTCTAGCAATTCAGGAACGCTACGAGACGCTTGCGCCGAGCGAGCGCAGGCTTGCGTCGCTGTTGCTCGAACAACAGCAGGACATGCTGACTTATACGGCGACGGAATTGGCCGGTATGGCCGGGGTCTCCAAGGCGACCGCGGCGCGGCTGTTTCGCAGCCTCGGTTACAAGGATTTCAATGAAGTGCGGCTGCAGGCACGCGAGGAACGCAATCGCACGCAGCCGTTCGAGCAGACTCTGCAGCCCTCGGTCGCGCCGGTGCCGGCCGCCGACCATACGGTCGCGGGCCATCTGCAGGCGGAGATCGCCGATCTGACGCGCACCTTCGAATCGATGAGCAACCACACGGTGTCGGCGGCGGGCGAGCTGCTCGCACGTGCACCGCGTGTCTGGCTGCTGGGTTTCGGCGCGGAGGACGGACTAGTCCGTTCCATGCGGCCGCTGCTCGCACGCGTGCGTCCCGACGTGCACGTGCTTGGCGGGCAGAGCGGCATCTGGGCGGAGGAACTGGCAATGACAGGCCCGGGAGACGCCTTGCTGCTGGTCGTCACCTCGACGCGCACGGAATTGCTCAAGCAGGTGGTCAACAGCGCGCGCATGACACGGGTGCGTCTCGTGACCGTGAGCGACCTTCAGAATGCCGCATGGGCCAAGCGGATCTCCCAAGTCGCGTTGCCGTGCCACGTGTCGTCGTCGCTCGCGGGCCCCTCGGCAAGCACGGTCGTCAGCATGCTGAACCTGCTCGTGCGCGTGGTCGCCGGCCATATCGGTAAAGCGGCGGCCCAGCGGACCTCGCTGATCGCGGATATCCGTGACGAATTCGGCGATGCGGGCATCCTGTAGAGATCGGCTCGGAAGCCTGAGCGAACGCCTTATCGGAGATGGCCGTGGCGGCCACAGCCGAGACCGCTGCGGAGGCTTGAAGCCGTACGCGAAACCGCTCAGCCTTTCGGCACCGTGTCGGCGAACGAGGCGCGCAGGCTCAGCTTCTCGAAATGCTTCGAAAGGTTCGGGTAAGTTTCGCGCCAGTTCAACTCGGGCATCCGGAAGCTCAAGAAACCGAGCGCGCAGCACACCGAGATGTCGGCGAGCGTCAGGTGGTTCGATGCGCACCAGGCTTTTTCACCGAGTCCCTTTGCCATCGCCTCGACGCCGTGCTCGACCTTGCGGGTCTGCCGGGTCACCCAGCTTTCGCTGCGCTGCGCGGGTTCGCGCAGCAACGTTTCCTGGCGGATCAGCGCGCCCGCATCGCAGACACCATCGCCGAGTGCTTCCCAGCAGCGCACTTCGACGCGTTCGCGTCCCGCGGGCGGAATCAGCTTGCCTACGGGTGTCAGCGTGTCGACATATTCACAGATTACGCGCGAGTCGAACACGGCCTCGCCATCGTCCAGCAGCAGGCAGGGAACCTTGCCGAGCGGGTTGAAATTTTCGATTGTCGTGTCGGGCGCCCAGATGTTCTCGGTAACGAACTGGTAGTCGATTTTCTTTTCAGCCATGACCACTCGTACCTTGCGCACGTACGGGCTGGTCGGCGATCCGATGAGTTTCATCATTGCACTATATTTGACCGGAGGGGGAAAACGGCTTGTCCTTAACGCTTGGACACAGGAGAAGGAATACAGCTTGAACCGGCGTAGCCCGGTTTTTGATCGCTCTTTCGACTGCAAATGTTTACGACTCCCTACTTTGACGCGCGCCGCAGCGCTCTAACAGGAGTCGCGCGGCGTCGATGGTAAAATCCGCGCTTGTCTGTTTGCCTGCTTCATTTTGCTTTCGTCGTTCCTTTCTTGAACGCTCTCGATCGACCGCCCTTGTCGAGCGCCGCCGCGCGAAAACGCGTTTTCGCAGATTCGCGCGTTTGCCCGAGGCACGCCGTGGCGCGCGGTCTTCAGCCCAAATCCTAGCCGATCATGTCCGAACTCAGTCCCGAATCCCTCCTGGCCCTGACCGCGCTGTCGCCGCTCGACGGCCGCTACGCGCCGAAAACCGAGGCGCTGCGCGTCTGGCTGTCCGAAGCGGCCTTCATGCGCCATCGCGTCCAGGTCGAGGTCAACTGGCTGATCGCGCTCTCGCATGCGGGCCTCGCCGAGGTGCCGCGCTTCTCGGCCGAAGCCGAAGCCTTTCTGCTGGGCCTCGTCGAGCGCTTCTCGACCCCGGACGCCGCGCGCATCAAGGACATCGAGCGCGTGACCAACCACGATGTGAAGGCCGTCGAATACTGGCTCAAGGAATCGGTCAAGGGCCATGCGGAACTCGAGCGTGCGAGTGAATTCATTCACTTCGCATGCACATCGGAAGATATCAACAACACCTCGCACGGCCTGATGCTCAAGGGCGCGCGCGAGCACGTAATGCTCCCGGCGCTGCGCAAGCTGCACGGGCGGCTCGTCGCGCTCGCGCACGAACATGCGGCGGTGCCGATGCTGTCGCGCACGCACGGTCAGCCGGCGAGCCCGACCACGCTCGGCAAGGAACTGGCGAACGTCGCCGCGCGCCTGTCGCGTGCGATCGAGCGCATCGCCAGCGTGCAACTGCTCGGCAAGATGAACGGTGCGGTCGGTAACTACAACGCGCACCTGAGCGCGTATCCCGAACTCGACTGGGAAGGCTTTGCGCGCGGGGTGATCGAGCAGCGGCTCGGCCTGGGCTTCAACCCCTACACGATCCAGATCGAACCGCACGACTATATGGCCGAGCTGTTCGATGCGATCGCGCGCGCCAATACGATGCTGCTCGATCTGAACCGCGATGTCTGGGGATATATCTCGCTCGGGTATTTCAAGCAGCGCCTGAAGGCCGGCGAGATCGGCTCGTCGACGATGCCGCACAAGGTCAACCCGATCGATTTCGAAAACTCTGAAGGCAACCTCGGCCTTGCGAACGCCTTGCTGCGTCACCTCGCCGACAAGCTGCCCGTGTCGCGCTGGCAGCGCGACCTGACCGACTCGACCGTGCTGCGCAATATCGGCGTCGCATTCGGCTATTCGTTGCTCGCCTACGATGCGTGCCTGCGCGGACTCGACAAGCTCGAAGTGAATCCCATGCGGCTTGCCGAAGATCTCGACAACTGCTGGGAAGTGCTGGCCGAGCCGGTCCAGACGGTCATGCGCCGCTACGGCATCGAGAACCCGTACGAACAGCTCAAGGAACTGACGCGCGGCAAGGGCATCACGCGTGAAGCCTTGCACATCTTCGTGCGCGGCCTGGCGATTCCCGACGACGCGAAACAGCGCCTGCTCGAGATGACGCCGGGCTCATACATCGGCAAGGCCGCCGAGCTCGCCGCGCGGCTCTGAGTCATCTCATCAAGGGCACGGCACCACCGGCGCAGCGGGCCGCGCCGCGACGACCGGCGGCTTGCCCTTGACTTGCGGCGCCGGCGGGGGTGACACGGGCGCCGGCGTTTCATTGAGCGTCGTGATCACGCCGCCGATGTCCGCGGCAATCTGCTGAAGTCCACGCCGATGGCCCTGCGCGATCGCGTCGTAGCCCACGCCGATCTTCTCGGTGACCACCGATCTGCACGTGACGAGCGGCGTCTCGTGCGCGTCCTGCTGATCGCGGCCTCGCACGGTCCAGACCATGTCGATCGCCGTGCTCTGCGAAGGCACGGAAACAAAGCGCCGCACATTCATCGAGACCCGATAGACCGGCAGGCGATCGGCGGTCGGCGATCGGTACACATCGATCGTGTGCAGGGAGCGGGTCAGGTAGTCGGACACCGCCTGCGAGATCTCCGTCGATAGCGGGGCAACCCAGCGCTGGTGCTCGACCACGCTGATGCGCCCGTCGCCCATGTCGAGCACCATCTGCGGGCGCGCCACAGTATCGGGAATCGTCGTATCGGTGACTTCGATGTAGAACGGCGCGGCATCGGCGGCCGACGGATGGTAGATCGTCGCCCCCTCGCGGCCGCTGAGCGTATAGAAGTGATCGGGCGGGGTGGACGCGCAGCCGGCTACGAACAGTGCCGCCGTGCAGACCGCGAGCGCGGCGACAGTCTTGCCCAGCGCTTTCCTGAGTGGTGTCGATCGAATCGGCATCATGGTTGTGGATCCTCGGGTTTGCCCCGCAACAGCGATTCGGGGTGTCGTTCCAGATATTCCGCAAGCGCGTTGAGCGACTGCATCGTCCGGTTCAGTTCCTGCAACGCCTGGCTCACATCAGACTGCAGCGGTGAGTCGGACTGCAGCGCCTTGTTCGCGGACTTGAAGGTCTTCTGCGCTTCGTCGAGCGTCTGCTTCGCCTCCGGCGCGATTTCGGTGTTCAACTGCCCGAACAGCACATTGGCATTCTTCAGCGTCTCGTTCAGGTTGTTGCCGATCTGGTCGAACGGCACCTTGTTGAGCTTCGAGGCGATATCGGCGACCTGTTGCTGGAGTTCGTCGAGCGTGCTCGGCGTCGTCGGCAGTTCGACCGGATCCTTCGTGTAGTCGATTGTCGCGGGCTGCACGCGCGGGAAGAAGTCGAGCGCGATGTAGAGCTGGCCGGTCAGCAGGTTGCCGCTGCGAAGTTGCGCCCGCAGACCGTGCCGGACCATCGCCGCGAGCCGTTCACGCCCGGTCTCGGTACCCGGCGCATCGGCGTTGAAACGCGCGCCGAGCCGCAGCGGATAGATATCGACGGCGACCGGCATCGCAATGGTCTTGGTCGCACGGTCGTAATCGATGCCGATCGACACGACCTTGCCGAGCGTGATACCTCGGAAGTCGACGGGCGCCCCCGGTTGCAGGCCGCGCAACGACTGGTTGAAGCGCATCATGACGCGAAACGGTATGCCATCAGGGTCGCGCATCGCGTCCTGCTCGTCGACCGCGAGCCGGTACGAAGCGTTCTGCCGGGTCCGATCGCCCGTGGGCTGGCTCGGTGGCGACTCGAAGGCGACGCCGCCCGCGAGGATCGCCGCGAGCGACTGGGTGTCGAGCTTGATGCCGTTCGCGTCGAGCCGCACGTCGATGCCGCTCGCCTGCCAGAAGCGCGTATTGCTGCGCACGTACTGGTCGTACGGCGAATTGACGAACACGCGCACAGTCACTCCGCTGCCGTCGCGATTCAGGTCGTAGCCGACCACCTGGCCGACCGTCACGCGGCGGTAGAACACGGGCGAGCCGATATCGAGCGAGCCGAGCGAATCGCCGCGCAGCACGAACTGGCGGCCCTTCTCGTCGCCGGTTACCGCGGGGGGCGTTTCGAGACCGGTGAATTCGGTGCGCTCGTCATGCGAGCGCCCCGCGTCGACGCCGATATACGAACCCGACAGCAGCGTCGAGAGCCCGGAGACGCCGCTCGCCGCGACACGCGGCCTCACGACCCAGAAGCGCGTGTCCGTGACCGCGAAATTCTCGGCCGACTTGGTCAGTTCGACTTCGACGAGCACGTGCGAACGATCCTGCGCGAGCGTGATCCGCTTGACCTCGCCGATATTGACGTTCTTGTACTTGACCTGGGTCTTGCCGGCATCGATCCCTTCGGCGCTCAGGAAACTGATCGTGATCGTCGGTCCGCGGTCGGCCACCGCCTTGATCGCGAGCGTGATCCCGATCACCGCGGCGAGCAGCGGGATCAGCCAGACGAGCGAGGGCAGCCAGCGGCGCCGGCGCTGCACGATGGGTTCCGGGACGTCGCCGGCCAGTGGCTTCGGATCGTCTGATTCAGGCGGTTCGGGCCGTTCGCCGTTAGTCATGGTGTTGTCCTGAGTTCTCGATGTTGTCCCAGATCAGCCGGGGATCGAACTGATGTGAGGCGAGCATGGTCAGCACGACGACCATGCCGAAGGCAATCGCGCCGGGTCCCGCGTAGATCGTCGCGAGCGACTGGAAGTGCACCAGCGCGACTGTCAGCGTGACGACGAATACGTCGAGCATCGACCATCGCCCGATGAACTCGACGATCCGGAACAAGCGGGTGCGCTGGATGGGCCGCCAGCGCGAGCCGCGCTGCGAGGTGATCGCGAGCAGGCCCAGCACGACGAGCTTGAGCATCGGCACCATGAAGCTTGCGATGAACACGATGACCGCGAGCGGCCAGGAGCCTGAGGTCCAGAAGTAGACGATGCCGCTCATGATGGTGTCGTCCTGATCGCCGAACAGCGACACTGTGTGCATCACGGGCAGCAGGTTCGCGGGCAGGTACATGATAATCGCGGCGATCAGCAGGGCCCAGGTGCGCGCGAGGCTGTCGGGCTTGCGCGCGTGGAGCACGGCGTTGCAACGCCGGCAGCGCTCGGTGTGAGAGCCCGGCACATGCCGGCTCAGCAGTCCGCACGCATGACAGGACAGCAGGCCGAGTCTGCGTGCGGTCACGTATTCGACCGGCGGTCCCGGTGCGGGCTCAGGGGCGCGCGGCTTGCGATGAATGCGAGCCCGCAGCGAGCGCGCCTGGGCGGCGGGGCGGCTGTCCTGGCCGGCTTCGATCGGGCCGGGCACGGGGTTCCGTGCGCCTGGCTCGGTCATGGATGCCTCGACGTCGGAGGCGGTGGGGGGCTCGGGCTTTCCGTGGTGCCGCTTGCACTTGATGACGCCCCCTCGGACGGACCCGCGGGCACACCTGAGGCGATCACCGCGCGAACCGATGCCGGGCCTGCCGCCCTGGCCGAAGCGTGCATGGACTTGCCGTTTGCGGCCGCACGCAGCCGCATCGAGGTGATCCTGACCAGTGTTTCATCGGCGAGATTCCAGAGGTCGCGCGGATTGTACGAGACGAGCGCGGCGATCAGGAAGCTCAGCACGCCGAATGCGAACAGGGCGATCTCGGGGATCACGCGGGCGATGCTCGTCATCTTGACGACGGTGATCAGCACCCCGAGCATGAAGACTTCGATCATGCCCCAGGGCCGGACGGCCTGAATACCGCGCAGCACGAGATCGAAACCCGGCGAGCGACGACCGAGCCGCATAGGCAGCAGCAGGTAGATCAACGCAAGAATCTCCATGAGCGGAAACACGATGGTCGCGAGCGCGACGATCACGGCGATCAGGGTCCGGTCGCCGTTCACGAGGTTGAGGATGGCCTCGATCAGCGTCGTGCGCGTCGTGAGACCGTTGGTCTCGAGTTCGACGATCGGGAAGGCATTGGCAATCAGGAAGGTGATGAAGGCGCCGAACGCGATCGCGAGCTGGCGGTCGGCCGAACGCAGGCCGACAGACCGGTACAGCGTGGAACCGCACCGCGTGCAGCGCGCCGTCGCAAGGCCGGCCAAGTGCTGCTTGTGGTGCACGGTGTCGCAGATTTCGCATGCGACGTATTTGTCTAGTTCCATAAGGCTCGCGAATGGGACGCGCGATCTTGAAAAGACCATGACAGCTGCGTCGACTTGACAGCGCTCCATGGTACCAAACGCACGACCCCTTGCGGCGGCAGACAGACAGGGCCGAATGCGCCTATACTTGGCGCCGCTTGTTGACTTGTCAATGATTTGTTGCGGGCATGGTTTTCCCGCGAGGCGTGCCGTGAGTCCATGTGCTTCCCGGTTTCCGTTTTCGATTCTTTACTTGTTTTCACACGCGCGAACCTGTGGTTTCCCGTACCGTTCTCATCCCGCTCATCGTGGCTTGCGCGCTCTTCATGGAGCAAATGGACTCGACCGTCATCGCGACGTCGCTGCCCATGATCGCGACCGACCTCGGGGAAAGTCCGATCGCGTTGAAGCTGGCTCTGACCTCGTATCTGGTGAGCCTCGCCGTGTTCATACCTGTGTCGGGGTGGATGGCCGACCGCTTCGGTTCGCGCACCATCTTTCGGGCGGCGATCGGGGTCTTCGTGGTCGGCTCGGTCTTCTGCGGGCTTTCGAGTTCGCTCGACTCCTTCGTCGCGGCGCGCTTCCTGCAAGGCATGGGCGGCGCGATGATGGTGCCGGTCGGGCGCATGGTGATCCTGCGCAGCGTCTCGAAAGCCGAACTCGTGCAGGCGCTCAACTACCTGACGATTCCCGCGCTGATCGGGCCGATCATCGGGCCGCCGCTCGGCGGCCTGATCACGACGTATTTGAACTGGCGCTGGATCTTCTTTATCAACGTCCCGATCAGCCTGCTCGGCATCTATCTCGCGACCCGCTTTATCGAGAACCTGCGCGTTGACCGGGTGCCCCCGCTCGACTGGCCCGGCTTCCTCCTGTCGGCGCTGGGCCTGAGCCTGACGATGCTCGGGCTCGCCACGATCGGGCGGCACCTCGTCTCGGCCCGCGTGTCGTCCGGCTGTCTTGCGCTTGGCGTGATCGCGCTCATCGCGTATTACCTGCATGCCCGGCGCGCTGAGCATCCCTTGCTGCGGCTCGACCTGTTCCGCCTGCAGACCTTCCGGGTCGGCGTGCTTGGCGGTTCACTGTTTCGAGCGGGCATCGGCGCGCTGCCGTTCCTGTTGCCCCTGTTTCTCCAGCTCGGTTTCGGCCTGACACCGTTCCAGTCGGGTCTGCTGACCTGCTCGGCCGCGGCCGGTTCGATGTGCATGAAGACGATCTCGCGCAAGATCCTGCGGCGCTTCGGCTTTCGCACGGTACTCAAGTTCAATGTCGGTTTCGCCTCGGCGTCGCTTGTCGCGATCGCGTTCTTCACGATCCACACGCCGCATGCCGGTATCGTGCTGACCCTGCTGTTCGGCGGCGTGTTTCGTTCGCTGCAGTTCACGAGCCTCAATGCGCTGTCGTACGCCGATGTCGATCATGCCGATGTGAGCCAGGCGTCGAGCATCGCGAGTGCGGTCCAGCAGCTGTCGCTCGGCATGGGCGTGACGATCGGCGCATTTGCCCTGCAGGCCTCGAGCTATGTGCAGGGGCATACGCAACTGGTCGCAGCCGACTTCTGGCCCGCCTTCGTGCTGGTCGGCCTGCTCTCACTGTCCTCGCTGCGTTTCATCCTTCAACTGCCTGACAACGCGGGCCACCAAATTTCCGGTAAGACGTGAGTGCGCTACGATGCGCTCCCCCGCGCGGTTCGCGCGAGCTTTCAAGACAACTCCGTATGACGATTTCCCCGATTTCCCCTCGACCGAGTCATTTTGCCGGCGCGGCAACGCTTGCCCTATTGTTGTCGCTGAGCGGCCCGGCACTCGCGCAGGTCGATCTGCAAAAGAGTACGGTCGACGCGAGGTTCAAGCAGATGAACATGCCGTTCGACGGCCAGTTCAAGCGTTTCGACGCGCAAATCGCATTCGATCCCGTAAAGCCGTCGAACAGCAGCGCGAAGATCACGGTCGACACCGGCAGCTACGATCTCGGCAACCCCAGCTTGAACAAGGCGGTGCGGGGCAAGGACGGGTTCGATGCCGCGCATTACGCGCATGCGACATTCGTCTCGTCGTCAGTGGTGCCGGCGGGTGACGGCGAATACAGCGTAACAGGCAGACTTACCATTCGCGGCAAGACGCAGGACGTCGTCGTGCCGGTCAGCATGACGGAGCAGGGCGGCACGCGCGTGTTCGACGGCAGGCTGCCCGTGCGCCGCCGGGGTTTCGGGATCGGACAGGGCAAATGGGCCGATACCGCGGTGCTCGCCGACGAGGCCGTGATCGAGTTCCACCTCGTCGTTGCAAAGTAGGCGCGACAGCTGTTAACGAAAAAGGCCGGTTCGAATTTCGAACCGGCCTTTTCTCATGCATCCCTGCCAGCGCTTATACCTGTGCACCCGCGTTCGGGTCGTTCGGGTCGTGCTTCTGCGCAGTCTGCTTGATCAGGTCTTCACGCTTGACCCCGAGCCACATCGCGATCGCCGCCGCGACGAACACTGATGAGTAGATGCCGAACAGAATCCCGATGGTCAGAGCGAGCGAGAAGTAATGCAGCGACGGCCCGCCGAACAGGAACATCGAGAGCACCATCATCTGCGTGCAGCCGTGGGTGATCACGGTCCGCGACATCGTGCTCGTGATCGCGTGGTTGATCACCTCGGTCACGCTCATCTTGCGTTGTCGCCGGAAGGTTTCGCGGATCCGGTCGAAGATGACGACCGACTCGTTGACTGAGTAGCCGAGCACGGCCAGCACGGCCGCGAGCACTGACAGCGAAAACTCCCACTGGAAGAACGCGAAGAAGCCCAGGATGATCACGACGTCGTGCAGGTTCGCGATGACGCCGGCCACCGCGTACTTCCATTCGAAGCGGAACGACAAGTAGATCACGATGCCGATCACGACGAAGGCGAGCGCAAGCAGGCCGTTGGTCGCGAGCTCCTTGCCGACCTGCGGTCCGACGAATTCGACGCGCTGGAGTTGCGCCGTGTTGTCCTGCTTGCTCAGCGCGGCCATCACGAGATCGCTCTGCTGGGCCGACGACAGGCCGCCCTTGAGCGGCAGGCGGATGATCACGCTGTTCGACGAACCGAAGTTCGCCACCTGGGCGTCGGCGTAGTTGAGCTTGTCGAGCGTCTGCCGGATCGGGTCGGTCTGCGCGACGTGCGGATACTGGACTTCGAGCACCGTGCCGCCGGTGAATTCGATCGACAGATGCAAGCCGCGATGGACCAGGAAAAACACGGCCAGGACGAAGGTGATCAACGAAATCGCGTTGAACACCAGCGCGTGGCGCATGAACGGTATGTCTTTGCGGATGCGGAATAATTCCATGATGAGGCTCCAGTTCAGCGCTTGGCGTGGGGCGCGCGCGGCGGCGTGCGTTTCGCGGAGCCGCCGGCTTTGCCGGCGTCCTGGGTGCCGCCGCCTTTCGTTGCGCTGCGTTTCGTTGCTGCCTGCGCCGCGGTATCTGCCGCTCCTGCGGCCTGCCTGACAGGCTGATTGCGCCGGTCGACCACTTCGTCCGCGATTTCGACACCACCGTCATCCTCGAGCTGGTCGATGGTCGGCGTGGCGCCCTCGGGCCGCCATACCTGGCCGATCGCGAGTGACTTGAGGCGCTTCTTGCCGCCGTACCAGAGGTTCACGAGTCCGCGCGAAAAGAACACGGCCGAGAACATCGAGGTCAGGATGCCGATGCAGTGGACCATCGCGAAGCCGCGCACCGGGCCCGAACCGAACGCGAGCAGGGCGATACCGGCGATCAGCGTGGTCACGTTCGAGTCGAGAATCGTCGCCCATGCATGCCGGAAGCCTTCCGAGATCGCGGTCTGCGGCGCGGCACCGCGCCGCAGCTCTTCGCGGATGCGTTCGTTGATCAGCACGTTCGAGTCGATTGCCATACCGAGCGCGAGCGCGATGGCCGCGATGCCGGGCAGCGTCAGCGTCGCCTGCAGCAGCGAGAGCACCGCGACGAGCAACAGCAGGTTGACCGACAGCGAGATCACCGAAAACGCGCCGAACAGCATGTAGTAGACGAGCATGAACAGCGCGATCGCCGCAAAGCCGTACTGGACCGAATCGAAGCCCTTGCGAATATTGTCCGCGCCGAGGCTCGGGCCGATCGTGCGTTCCTCAATGATGTTCATCGGCGCGGCGAGCGAACCGGCGCGCAGCAGGAGCGCGAGGTCGTTGGCCGCTTCAGTCGAGACCGCGCCCGTGATCTGGAAGTTCTCGCCGAGTTCCGACTGGATCGTCGCCACGGTCAGCACTTCACCGCTGCCGCGTTCGAACAGCACGATCGCCATCGGCTTGCCAATGTTGTCACGCGAGACGTCGCGCAGGATCCGGCCGCCGGCCGAATTCAGGCGAATCTTGACGGCCGGGCGCTGGTGTTCGTCGAACGTCGCGCCCGCATCGGTGATCTGGTCGCCGGTGAAGATCACCTGTTTCCTGAGCAGCACCGGTGCGGCGTTGCCTTGCGTGAAGAGCTGATCACCCGGCGGAACCGGGTCGCCCGGGTTCGGACGCAGGCCCGTCGGGTCGGCGAGCCGGGCTTCGAGCGTCGCGGTGCGGCCGATGATGCTCTTGGCCTTTGCGGTGTCCTGCACACCCGGGAGTTCGACGACGATGCGCTCCGGCCCTTGCTGCTGGATCACCGGTTCGGCGACACCGAGCTCGTTGACGCGGTTGTGCAGCGTCGACATGTTCTGCTTGAGCGCGTTCTCCTGGACCGTGCGTTCGGCTGCCGGCGAGAACGTGCCGACCACCTGCGTGCCGCCTTGCGGGTCTGCGCGCGTGGCCCATTGCAATTCGGTGACGCGCGAGAGAAGCACTGCGCGCGCCTGGTCGGCGGTCTGCGCGTCGGCAAAGTCGATCACGACCTCGCTACCGGTGCGGTTCACGCCGCCATCGCGAATTTCCTTGTCGCGCAGCGCATTGCGCGCATCCGTTGCATCCGCCTCGAGACGCTTCGCGAGCGCGCCTTGCATGTCGACCTGGAGCAGGAAGTGCACGCCGCCGCGCAAGTCGAGGCCCAGGTACATCGGCAGCGCATGCAGCGAGCTCAGCCATTTCGGCGACTTGCTCTGCAGATTCAGCGCGACGACATAGGTCGGATCGTTCTGATCGGTGTTGAGCGCCTTTGCCAGCACGTCGCGTGCGTGGAGCTGCTCGTCGGTCGACGCGAGGCGCACGCGAATGCTCGCGGACGTCGCGCTGTTGTCAAACGTGATATCGCTGGAGTGAAGCTGGTTCGCGGACAGCGTGTCCTCGACCTTCTGCAACACACTCGAATCGACCTTGGCCGTCGCCTTGCCGCTCGAAATCTGCACCGCCGGCGCTTCACCGAAGAAGTTGGGCAGCGTGTAGAGCAGGCCGATGGCGAGCGCCACCAGCATGACGAGGTATTTCCAGAGGGGGTAGCGGTTCATGGGATGGCCCAACGGGAGGGTTCAGGGCGGAAGGGGCCGGGTGCGATGGCCGCGCCGGAGCGCGGCCATCGTCAGTCGCGATCGATCAATTCGCTTACAGCGACTTGATCGTGCCCTTCGGCAGGATGGTCGTGACGGACGCTTTCTGCACGGTGATCTCGACGCCTTCGGCGATCTCGACACCCACATAGGCTTCGCCGACCTTCGACACCTTGCCGACCAGCCCACCGCCGGTGATCACTTCATCGCCCTTCGCCATGGCTGCGAGCATGTTGCGATGCTCCTTCTGGCGCTTCATCTGCGGGCGAATCATGATGAAGTAGAGCACCGCGAACATCAGCAACAGCGGCAAGAACGTCATCAGGCTGGACTCGGTGCCGCCACCGGTAATGCCTTGCGCGTACGCATTGGAAATAAACACTCAGGGTCTCCGTCGGTTTAAGCCGAAATTAGCCGTGCATTCTACCACTGCCAAGGGGCCTGCAATCGCCTTGGCCGCTTGGCTCGCGCCCGTTCACGAAGACCGGCCGGAGGCCGGCCTGGGGCGGCCTTCGGACAGGCGTGAAGGGTCTGTCCGCTTGCACATTTCGGGCAAACACGAGGCGAGCCGGAAGATGCGCCGGAATATGACAGATTGGATACAGCGGCGGACCTAGGCTGTGGGAATCGAATGTCTGCGGAATTTGGATGTCATCCGCTCTTGATTCGCCTCCAGGAAGAAAGCCATGCTCAATTTATCATTTGCCGTGTCTTCGCGCGTCGCGCCACCTATTGTCTCGCCCTTTGGTCCGCCTGTCGGGCCTTTCCCTGCTCCATCCCGCGCGGCGGATCCATCCGCCAATGCCCCCGGCCTCGCGCTCCAGGGCTCGCCGCGCGCCGGCATGTCTTACGACGGAAGCAACATGGACGGGTTGCAACGCGCCATGCAATCGGTCGATTTTTCGATGCTGGCGGCATCTGAGCGAGGCGGATTTGGCAGGCAGGGCGACGGCCCTTCCGGCGCAAGGAGCGTCGCGCAGCCTTCGGTACCCGAAAGGGTCTATGAGTGGTGCGGAGATTCCATTCGCTCATTGCTTGGCGGTCTGGCTCAGACGAAGCCGCCGGCCCGGAGTACCCATCGGCATGCCGGGCTCGCGGAACCCGGGCACGGCGAGCAGGCTGGCTCCGCCGGCAGACGCGAACGCCGCGGCGCCGGCGAAGATTTTCTGACGTCGCTAGGGAATCCGCATCCAGCACGGCGGTCTGCCGCAGAGGCACGGCCGTCTACCGTCGAGGACTTTCTGACGTCGCTAGGGAATCCGCATCCAGCACGGCAGTCGCGTTGCAATACGGTCGACCGCTCCGACCCGGACGCCGGCGGGATCGATCAGCACGTCCTTCCCACTTCGTGTCCGACCTTGGTCAGGACGGTCTCGACCAGGATCCCCGCACAAGAGGTCGGCATGGTCTTAGGCCGAAGGACGCTTGACGGCACGCAAGGCGTACTGACGCGCGTGCGCGTCGGGCTCCCCGCGAACGCGGCGAGGCTCACGGTCACCGTATCGCGCGAGGGGGGCGCATCCGGGACGGAGGTGTGGAACCGGCACACCGGCATCGCAGGAATCGCCGCGAGGGTCGTATCGGGCAGGGCGAACCACGTGGTACCGAACATCGCCAATTGCCGGCCCGCCGAATCGCTCGGCGCCGGCAAGCAGGGGTGCTCGATCCCGGTCGAGCATGGCCGCGTCGACGGCAAGCGCTTCGTGACGGTGGAGGCCTTCGCCACACGCAATGGGACGCCGATTCAACTGGAGGTCACGAGCCAGCCGGCATAGGAGACAGGCGTCGCGGGTACCGTTTCACCCCCCCGCGCACGCGACATCAAGAAACGCATAGCCTGCTGAGCCCCGGTGCTTCGGCGCGGCCGAGACCCGGCAGCGCCGAAGTTTTCCCTTTCTCTATCCCGCGCCACCCTGGCGATCCGCATGGAAGCGCGCGCGGAACGCATCGAACGTATGCGTCTCGACCGCTTGCCGGATCTCGCTCATCAGCTCCAGGTAGTAGTGGAGGTTGTGGATGGTATTGAGCTGGGCACCGAGAATTTCGCCGACTCGATGCAGATGGTGGAGGTATCCGCGCGTGAAATTGCGGCAGGTATAGCATCCGCAACTGTCGTCGAGCGGGCGCAGGCTGGCCTTGTGCGAGGCGTTCTTGATCTTGACGTCGCCGAAGCGCGTGAAGAGCCAGCCGTTTCGCGCATTGCGCGTCGGCATCACGCAGTCGAACATGTCGATGCCTGCCGCGACACCTGCCACGAGATCCTCGGGCGTACCCACGCCCATCAGGTAATGCGGCTTGTCGGCGGGCAGCTTCGGGCCGATGTGATCGAGCACCCGCATCATGTCTTCCTTGGGCTCGCCGACTGACAGGCCGCCGATCGCGAGACCGTCGAAACCGATTTCGGAGAGCCCCGCGAGCGACTCGTCGCGCAGGTCTTCGAACATGCCGCCCTGGACGATCCCGAACAGCGCATTGGGATTCTCGAGCTGCCTGAACTCGTCGATCGAACGGCGTGCCCAGCGCATCGACATGCGCATCGACTCCGCTGCTTCCTGACGGCCGGTCGGCACGCCGTTGGTCGCATAGGGGGTGCATTCGTCGAACTGCATGACGATGTCGGAGTTGAGCACGCGCTGAATCTGCATCGAGATCTCGGGTGACAGGAATAGCCGGTCGCCGTTGATCGGCGAAGCGAAAGTCACCCCTTCTTCGCTGATCTTGCGCAGATCGCCGAGACTGAATACCTGGAAGCCGCCCGAATCGGTGAGGATCGGCTTGTTCCAGCCCATAAAGCCGTGCAGGCCGCCGTGCGCGGCGATGATCTCGTTACCCGGGCGCAGCCACAGGTGAAAGGTATTGCCGAGCAGGATCTGCGCGCCGATCTCCTCGATCTCGCGCGGCGGCATGGCCTTGACCGTCCCGTAGGTACCGACGGGCATGAAGATCGGTGTTTCGATCACGCCGTGGTTCAGCGTCAGGCGGCCGCGGCGCGCGTTGCCGTCGGTGGTCAGCAGTTCAAATTTCAGCATGGTCGGGAGCCTTGGACCGGGTCGGCACCCGGGAGAACATGAGGGCAAGGGGCGCAACGGCGGCAGCCATTACAGTCGACGCAACGTGCGTCGTTCATGGGGATGGATCCTCCGGGCGAGGGCCCGTCCGGGTGAGCAGCATCGCATCGCCATAACTGAAGAAGCGGTAGCGCGCCTCGATGGCGTGCTGATAGGCGGCGCGGATCGTCTCATAGCCTGCGAACGCCGACACGAGCATCAGCAGTGTCGACTTCGGCAGGTGGAAATTGGTGATCAGCCGTTCGACCAGATTGAACGTATAGCCCGGTGTGATGAAAATGTCGGTTTCGGCGCTGCCCGCGCGCAAGGTGCCCGCGGGGGCGCCCGCGCGGATCGCGTCACGCGCCGCCGCCTCGAGTGCGCGCATCGACGTCGTGCCGACCGCGATCACGCGACCGCCGGCGGCCCGTGTCTCACTGACGAGATCGACGAGCGATGGCGGGATTTCATACCATTCGGTATGCATGCGGTGCTCGGCGAGGTTCTCGGTGCGCACGGGCTGAAAGGTCCCCGCGCCGACATGCAGCGTCAACGTCGCGCGGCGCACACCGGCCGCATCGAGCCGCGCGAGCAGCGCGGGATCGAAGTGCAGGCCGGCGGTCGGCGCGGCGACCGCGCCGGGGTTCATCGCGTAAACAGTCTGATAGCGCGCTTCATCGAAGGCATCGGCTTCGTGCGTGATATAGGGCGGCAGGGGCAGACGGCCGTATCGTTCGATCAACTCCAGGCAGTCGGCCGGGAACACGAGCGTGTAGAACGGTTCGACGCGCGGACCGACCGTCACGTCGAACGCGTCGGCAAGGCGCAGCGTGCTACCCTCGAGCGGCGTCTTGCTCGCGCGGATCTGCGCGAGCGCGGTGCGCGCGCCGGTCAGGCGTTCGATCAGCACTTCGATCTTGCCGCCGCTGCCCTTGTGGCCGTGAAAACGCGCCTTGAGCACTTTGGTGTCGTTGAATACCAGCAGATCGCCCGCGGCGATGCAGCCGGGCAGGTCGGTGAAGTGGCGATCGCTGAGCGTCGCATGCGCGCCCTCGCCGACCACCTCGAGCAGGCGGCTCGCGGTGCGGTCGGCGAGCGCCGTCTGGGCGATCAGCTCGGGCGGCAGATTAAAATCGAAGTCGGAGAGCGTGTACATGCAAGCGGGGATGTCGCGCGCGGAGGGTCCGCGCGCCGTTCGGCGCGGTTTCACGCGAAAAACCGCTATTGTAACGATGCCTGTACCCAAAACCACGACTGCCGATTTGCCGGATACCGATCCGTTTGCTCCGACCGGGGCCGACGAAGACGCCGCGACACCCGCCGGCAAGGCCGCGGCACGCGAGGCGAAGGGCGTGAACGACACCGGAGCCGGGAAGAAATCGGCCAGGAAAGCCGCGAAGAAGGGCGCCGCGTCTGAAACGACGGCCGACAAGCTCGTGCGCATGGGACTCGCGCGTGACATCGATCTCGCCTTGCATCTGCCGATGCGATATGAAGACGAGACCGAGCTCACGCCAGTCGGCGAGTTGCTGCCGGGCCAGGCCGCGCAGGTCGAAGGCGTGGTCGTCGACAACGAGATCACCTTCCGGCCGCGCCGCCAGATGATCGTCAAGATCGTCGACGATCTGCAGGACGTGCTGACGCTGCGATTTCTCAATTTCTACGGCAGCCAGACCAAGCAACTCGCGGTTGGCGCGCGCGTGCGTGCACGCGGTGATGCACGCGGCGGCTTCTTCGGCATGGAGATGGTTCACCCTGCCTACCGGATCGTCGCCGAAGGCGATCCGCTCCCGCAGGTGCTCACGCCGGTCTACCCGAGCACGGCGGGCATTACCCAGGCCTATCTGCGCAAGTCGATCGAGCGGGCGCTGGCGCGCACGCCGCTGCCTGAGATCTTGCCTGAGCCGGTCTCGGCCGAATATCTCGTACCGATGAAGGTGCCCGCGCTCGCGCAGGCCGTGCGAACGCTGCACCACCCCGATGCGCACGAGGACGAGAACGCCCTGATGGACGGCTCGCACCCTGCCTGGCTGCGCATCAAGTTCGATGAACTGCTCGCGCAGCAACTGTCGCTGCAACGCGCGCACGAGACACGGCGTGCGCGTTCGGCGCCGTTGCTGACGCGTCGCAGGAACGATCCGGCTTCTCTCGTGGCCCGTTTCGAGCAGGCCCTGCCATTCGCGCTGACGGGCGCGCAGCAACGCGTCTGGGCCGAGATCGGCACGGAGCTCGAGGCCGCGCATCCGATGCAGCGTCTTCTGCAAGGGGATGTCGGCAGCGGCAAGACGATCGTCGCCGCGCTCGCCGCGGCCCAGGCGATCGATGCCGGCTACCAGGCGGCGCTGATGGCGCCGACCGAGATCCTCGCCGAGCAGCATGCGCGCAAGTTGCGTGGCTGGCTCGAACCGCTCGGCGTGCAGGTTGCGTGGCTTGCCGGCAGCCTGAAGGCTCGCGAGAAACGCGCCGCCGTCGAGGCGGCGGCGAGCGGTGCCGCTCAGCTCGTGATCGGCACGCATGCGCTCGTGCAGGACACGGTCGATTTCGCGAGGCTCGGCCTCGTGATCGTCGACGAACAGCACCGCTTCGGAGTCGCGCAGCGCCTGGCGCTGCGGGCCAAAGCGAAAGCGACGAATGCGGCGGCGAATTCGCTTGTTCCGGCGGACACGGGAAGCGCCATCGACGAAGGCTTGCGGGCGGGTGCGCCGGTATCCGGCAAGCAGATGCCGGCGGGTACGGGGCACTCCGGATCTGGCACTGCTCCGGCGCCGGCCGCTGTCGTCGATCAGGCATTTCAGCCTCACCAACTGATGATGAGCGCGACGCCGATTCCGCGCACGCTCGCGATGACCTATTACGCCGACCTCGACGTTTCCACGCTCGACGAGTTGCCGCCGGGCCGCACGCCGGTATTGACCAAGCTCGTCTCCGATGCGCGCCGCGACGAGGTGATCGCGCGCGTGAGGCAGGCTGCGCTCGCCGGCCGCCAGGTCTACTGGGTCTGTCCCCTGATCGAGGAGAGCGAGGCGCTGCAATTGCAGACCGCCGTCGATACCTACGCGACGCTCGCCGCCGCGCTTCCGGAACTCCAGGTCGGCCTCGTGCATGGCAGACTGCCGCCGGCCGAGAAGGCGTCGGTCATGGACGGCTTCACCGAAAACCGGATTCAGCTGCTGGTTGCGACGACCGTCATCGAAGTCGGCGTCGACGTGCCGAACGCCTCGCTGATGGTGATCGAACATGCCGAGCGTTTCGGCCTGGCGCAGCTTCATCAATTGCGCGGTCGGGTCGGGCGCGGCAGCGCGGCCTCGGTCTGTGTGCTGATGTACGCGACCCCGCTCGGGCAGACCGCCCGCGCGCGTCTGGCGACGATGCGCGAGACCTCGGATGGTTTCGAGATCGCGCGCCGCGACCTGGAAATCCGCGGGCCTGGTGAGTTTCTCGGCGCGCGTCAGTCGGGTGCCGCGATGCTCCGGTTTGCCGATATCAACGACGACGCCTGGATGATCGAACCCGCCCGCAGCGCGGCTGCGCGGCTTTTGCGGGAATTCCCACAGGCGGCGGACGCGCATCTGAACCGCTGGTTGGGTGGCCGCGAGCACTATTTGAAAGCATGATGAAAGCGTGGCGCCGCACGGCGAAGCCCCGATTGGGCAGACCGCAGGCCGTGGAACAAGGCCGGCGGTGCCTCTTCGGAAATTCGGTGTCTTGGCGAAGACATCGCCAGGGTGTATAAGAGATAAAATCTATCGAAGTGTATAGCTGATATCAATGACCCTTACCGAATTGAAATACATCGTCGCGGTTGCCCGGGAGCGGCATTTCGGCCGCGCGGCCGAGGCCTGCTTTGTGAGTCAGCCGACCTTGTCGGTGGCAATCAAGAAGCTCGAGGACGAACTCAACATACAGATTTTCGAACGAGGCACGAGCGAAGTCAGTGTGACACCGATCGGCGAACAGATCGTCGCCCAGGCGCAGCGCGTGCTCGAACAGACGCTCGCGATCAAGGAGATCGCCAAGCAGGGAAAGGATCCGCTGATCGGGCCGCTGCGACTCGGGGTGATCTACACGATCGGGCCGTACCTGCTGCCGACCCTCGTCAAGCAGATCATCGACACCGTGCCGCAGATGCCGCTGATGCTGCAGGAAAACTACACGCTCAAGCTCATCGAGTTGCTCAAGCAGGGCGAGATCGATGCGGCGATCATGGCCTTGCCGTTTCCGGAGACCGGGCTGATGGTGCGTCCGCTCTACGACGAACCTTTCGTCGTCGCCGTACCCGTTGGCCATCACTGGGAGTCGCGCGAGTCTATCGATGCCGACGATCTGAAGCAGGAAACGATGCTGCTGCTCGGTGCCGGCCATTGCTTCCGCGATCACGTGCTCGGAGTGTGTCCGGAACTGATGCGGTTCTCGCAGAACTCGGACGGCATCCAGAAGACTTTTGAGGGTTCGTCGCTCGAGACGATTCGCCATATGGTCGCGAGCGGCGTGGGCATCACCGTGTTGCCGCGCACCTCGCTGCCGGCCAAGAGCATGCTTGACGGCTCGACCGCGAAGACGGACGCCGGGTTGCTGCGTTATGTGCCGTTCCGCGAGCCGGTGCCCGACCGGCGCGTCGTGCTGGTCTGGCGCAAGAGCTTCACGCGGCTGCCTGCGATCGAGGCGATCTTCGATGCGGTCGTTGCCTGCAATTTGCCGGGCGTCAAACGGCTCGATTTGCCGGTCAACGTGAATTGATCTGAAGGGATCCGCCCGAAGAACACGCTCCTTGGATTGAACAAGTGCGCGGCGATTCTCCTCCTTCAGGGGGCCTTCAGGGCGGGGAGGATGTCAAACATCGATCCGGGCGCAGGCCCATGCGCGGCCGCGTTGCGGCCGTGTGCAGACCTTCCTCGCCGGGCCCCTGTGTCGCGGCAAATGCGGTGCTTCGGCTACACTAGACGCCTCTGCCAAAACATCGCTCGAAGGACTCATCATGGCCAAAAAAGAAGTCGCAGCAAGCACACAGCCGATCAATATCGGTATCAGCGACAAGGACCGCAAGAAGATTGCCGACGGCCTGAGCCGCCTGCTCGCCGATACCTATACGCTGTACCTGAAGACCCACAATTTCCACTGGAACGTCACGGGGCCGATGTTCAATACGCTGCACCTGATGTTCGAAGGGCAGTACAACGAGCTTGCGCTGGCCGTCGATTCGATCGCCGAGCGCATTCGCGCGCTGGGCTTCCCGGCACCGGGCACGTATAAGGAATTCGCGAAGCTGTCGTCGATCCCGGAAGCGGACGGCGTGCCGTCGGCCGAAGAAATGATCCGCCAGCTCGTGCAAGGCCATGAAGCCGTGACGTGCACCGCGCGCGCGACCTTCCCGGAGACGGACGCGGCGGCCGACGAGCCGAGCGCCGACTTGTTGACGCAACGTATGCAGATTCACGAAAAGACGGCGTGGATGCTGCGTTCGCTGCTGGCCTGAACACACTCGACGCGGCGCCTGCACGATGAATTCCGCTTTCCTTGCTGCCCGACTGCCGCTCTATCTGCGGCTGATCCGGATGGACAAGCCCATCGGCAGCCTGCTGCTGTTGTGGCCGACGCTCAACGCCCTGTGGATTGCCTCGCAGGGTCGTCCCTCGCTCTCGCTGATTGCAATCTTCGTGGTCGGCACGGTGCTGATGCGCTCGGCCGGCTGTGCGATCAACGACTATGCCGACCGCGATTTCGATCTCCATGTCAAGCGTACCGCCGCGCGGCCGCTGACCTCGGGGCGCATTCACGCGTGGGAGGCCGTGGTCATCGCGCTCGTGCTGGCGTTCGCCGCCTTCCTGCTGATCCAGCCGCTCAACGGGCTGACCAAATGGCTGTCGGTCGTCGCGCTATTTGTCGCGGGCACCTATCCGTTCATGAAGCGGTTTTTCGCGATTCCGCAGGCCTACCTTGGGATTGCGTTCGGCTTCGGCATTCCGATGGGCTTCGCGGCCGTGCAGGAGACGGTGCCGGTCATCGCGTGGGTGATGCTGGTCGCCAATGTGTTCTGGTCGGTCGCCTACGACACCGAATATGCGATGGTCGATCGCGAGGACGACGTCAAGATCGGCATCCGGACGTCGGCGCTCACCTTCGGCCGTTATGACGTGCTCGCGGTGATGCTGTGTTATGCCGCGGTATTCGTGATCTATGCGGGCATCGGCGTGGCGCTGCACTTCACCTTGCCGTTCTGGCTCGGCCTCGCGGGGGCGATCGCCTGCGCGATTGCCCACTACCGGATGATCCGCACGCGCGATCCGGCCCGCTGTTTCGCGGCATTCCTCCACAACAACTGGCTCGGCGGCATCCTGTTCGTCGGCATTGCGGCGCAGTACTGGTACTAGAAAGTACTGAAGCACCCGGGCGCCGCGCTGCCGGTGGATGGATCACCCCTGTCCGAATTCCTCACCCATCTCGAACGCGCGGTTGCGCGCGGCGACCGTGCCGCGCACGATCGATTCCGCGATGCCCGATTCCATGAACGAGGCGATGGCGGCCGCCGTCGTGCCGCCCTTGGACGTCACGCGTTCGCGCAGCACACTGAGCGGCTCGTCGGAATGCGCCGCAAGCTGCGCGGCGCCCGTGAAGGTGCCGATCGCGAGGCGCCGTGCTTCCTCGGCCGGAAAACCGAGATTCTGTGCAGCCGTCTGCAACGCTTCGATGAAGTAAAACACATAGGCCGGACCGCTGCCCGACAGCGCGGTGATGCTGTCGATCTCGCCCTCGTTGGTGCACCAGACGACTTCACCGACAGCTTCGAGCACCTGTGCGGCCAGCATCCGGCCGTCGTGGTTGACGGTCGGCGAGGCGAGCAGGCCGGTCACGCCGAGGCCGACGAGCGCGGGGGTGTTGGGCATCGCGCGCACGATGCGCTGATGGCTGCCGAGCCAGCGCATGATGTCGCTCGATCGGATGCCCGCCGCGACGCTGATCACCACCTGACGTTCGACGATGAACGGCCGCAGCGATTCCGCGGCTTCCTTGAGCATTTGCGGCTTGACGGCGAGCACGATCGCGTCATAGTCCGCGAGCTTGCGCGAGGGCTCCTCGGCCGTCACGATCCGGAACGTCTTTTCAAGCCGTTCACGCGTTTCGGCGTTCGGATCGACCGCAAAGAGATAGCCAGCCGGCGTGCCTTGCTTGATCAGCCCACCGATCAGTGCGGAGGCCATATTGCCGCCGCCGATGAATGCGATTTTCATGGTTGGAGCTCAGGAGTGACGTAAGAAAGAGGGTGCATGCGGGGTGCATGGGGTTCAATGGATCGCATAGTCGCGCTCGCCGAATACCGCTGTGCCGATCCGCACGATCGTCGCCCCCTCGAGGACGGCCGCTTCGAGATCGGCTGACATCCCGATCGACAAGGTATCGAGCGCGAGACCGTCCTCGCGCAGCGCATCCAGCAGCGCATGCAGGCGCCGGTGCGGCACGCGTTGGGCATCGAGCGTCGCGGCCGGCTCGGGAATCGCCATGAGACCGCGCAGCCGCAGCCGGGGCAGACCGGCGATGCTGTGCGCGACCGCGGCGACTTCATCGGGCGCAAGGCCGCTCTTGCTTGCCTCGTCGCTGATATTGACCTGGATGCAGACGTTGAGGGGCGCGAGTGACTCGGGCCGCTGGGCGGACAGACGTTCGGCGATCTTGAGCCGGTCGACCGAATGGACCCAGTCGAAATGCTCGGCAATCGGCCGTGTCTTGTTGCTTTGGACGGGGCCGATGAAATGCCACTCGAGCGCCGCGCGCAAGTCGGCCAGTGCTTCGATCTTCTGCAGGGCTTCCTGCAAATAGCTTTCACCGAATATGCACTGGCCATGTTCATGGGCCGCGCGCACATCCGCCGCCGCGAAGGTCTTCGAGACCGCCATCAGGCTGATCGATGAGGGGAGCCGGTCGGCCGCCCGCGCGGCATCGGCGATGCGCTGCCGGACCGTGTCGAGATGCTGGGCGATGTCGGACATGAAAACGAGAACGTAGAGCGAAGGACGACGGGCCGCGACTTCATGTCATGCGGCATGTGAATCAAATTATACGGGCGCCCGGGCAGATGCCGGGAGGCAATCGCATCCTAGCGGATCATCCGATCCACGAGTTCGATCCAGTGCATCACCGGCGTGTTCGTGCCGCTTTGCAGATGCGCGATGCAGCCGACATTGCCCGAGACGATCGCCTGCGCTTCAGTGGCCCGGAGCTTTTCGACTTTCTGGTCGCGCAAGCGATAGGCGAGGCTCGGCTGCAGCACCGAGTATGTGCCGGCGGAACCACAGCACAGGTGGCTGTCGGCCGGTAGCCTGACCTCGAAGCCGAGCCCCGCGAGCAGGTTCTCGACCTGGCCACGCAGTTGCTGACCGTGCTGGAGCGTACAGGGCGGGTGATACGCGACGACATGCAAATCGCGCGGCCGCGCGCGTTCGGCGACCCGCTCGGCGAGTTCGTTCTCGAAATCGGGCAGCAGTTCCGAGACGTCGCGGGTCAGTTCGCTCACGCGGCGCGCCTTGGCCGCATAAGCGGGATCGTCGCGCAACAGATGACCGTATTCGCGGACTGTCGCGCCGCAACCCGATGCGTTCATCACGATCGCCTCGATACCGGCTTCGACATACGGCCACCATGCGTCGATATTGCGGCGCATGTCGTCGAGCGCTTCCTCGTGATAGCTCAGGTGCAGCCGGATCGCACCGCAGCAGCCGGCCGACGGCGCACTGACGAGCTGCACGCCGAGCGCGTCGAACACGCGTGCGGTCGCGGTATTGACATTGGGCATCATCGCGGGCTGCACGCAGCCGTCGAGCATCAGCATCTTGCGCGCGTGCGAGGTCGTGGGGCGCACGCCGGGATCGCGCTGCGGCGGCAGCTTGTCGCGGAGCTTCTTCGGCAGGACGCGGCGAAACTTCACGCCGACCTGGAACGCGGGGGCAAACAGGGCCGGCTGGGGGAGGATCGTCGCAAGCGCGCGGCGTAGCAGGCGCTGGGCGAGCGGACGCATGACCTGGGCTTCGGCCTGCTTGCGGCCGATCTCGACGAGGCGTCCGTACTGGACGCCCGACGGGCAGGTCGTCTCGCAACTGCGGCAGGTCAGGCAGCGGTCGAGGTGGATCTGTGTGCTGCGCGTGACGGGCGCGCCCTCGACCATCTGCTTGATCAGGTAGATACGTCCACGTGGGCCGTCGAGTTCATCGCCGAGCAGCTGATAGGTCGGGCAGGTTGCCGTACAGAAACCGCAATGGACACATTTACGCAGGATCGCTTCGGCTTCTTCGCCGTCGGGCGTCATGCGCATAAATTCGGCGAGATTCGTTTGCATGGATCAGCTCAGGGGGACGCACTCGATCGGATTGACTCAAAAGTCCGGATAGAGCCGGCCGCGGTTGAAGATATGCGCTGGGTCGAAGGCTTGCTTGAGCCGCCGGTGGATATTCAGGAGGGGCGTCGCGAGCGGCGTGAACACACCGACCTGCTTGTCGCCGCCGCGGAACAGCGTTGCGTGGCCGCCGGCCTGGCGCGCGTCGAGGCGCACACGTTGCGCGTCGGCGTCGGTGATCCACCAGCGCTGTGCGCAACCCCATTCCATCAAGCGTTGCCCCGGCAGCGAGGCGGGCTCGGCGACGCTCGGCACGGCGACGCGCCACAGCCCGCAGCCCTCGGGAATCTCGGTGAAGTAGGGATCGGTCTGTTCGCGCAGCGCTTCCCAGAAGCGGGTCGCTTCGACGGCGTCGACGGACTCGCCGCCGAGGGCGGTGCGTGCGGCCTTGATCGCGGCCTCCGCGCCCGAAAGCCGGATCGCCATCACGCCGCCGCGCCACGCGGTCGCGGAGATCGGCAGGGGTCGGCCGGCCCATTCGTTGATTTTGCGTACCGCGTCGCTCGCATTGCATTCGAATTTCAGCGTGTTCTCGGCGACGGGTATCGGCAGTGTCTTGATCGACACTTCGAGAATCAGGCCGAGTGTGCCGAGCGAGCCGGCCAACATGCGTGCGACGTCGTAGCCCGCGACGTTCTTGATCACGCGGCCGCCGAAATTCAATTGCTGGCCCTTGCCGTCGAGGATCGTTACGCCGAGCACGAAATCGCGGATCGCGCCCGCGAACTGTCGCCGCGGCCCGGCGAGGCCCGCCGCGACGCAGCCGCCGATGGTCGCCGCGCCGCCCGATCCGAAATGGTCGAAGTGAGGCGGTTCGAACGGCAGCATCTGGTTGTGCTCGGCGAGCTTCCGTTCGATCTCGGCGAGCGGGGTGCCGCAGCGTGTGGTGATCACGAGCTCGGCGGGGTCGTATTCGACGATGCCCGCGTAGGGACGAGTGTCGAGCAGTTCGCCTTCGAGCGACTGGCCGTACCAGTCCTTGCTGCCGCCGCCGCGAATGCGCAAGGGGCTGCGCTGCGCGGTGGCCGCGGCGATCTGGGCACGAAACGAATCGAGAATATTCGCTTCGGGTATTTGGGAGCGTTCCATCAAGGCCGTTCCATCAAGTCAGAATCTCGGCAGATCGGGAAACGGCAACTGGCCGCGCACGATATGCATCTTGCCGTAGTCCGCGCATCGCGCTCGTGTCGGGATCGCCTTGTCGGCGTTCAGGAGGCCCGCGGGGTCGAAGGCCCGCTTGACTGCGAAGAAGGCGTCGCGCTCCTCGGGTGAGAACTGCACGCACATGGAGTTGATCTTCTCGATGCCCACGCCGTGTTCGCCGGTGATCGTGCCGCCGAGTTCGACGCAGCATTCGAGAATATCGGCACCGAAGGCCTCGGCGCGGTGCCATTCGTCGAGGTCGCTGCCGTTGAACAGGATCAGCGGGTGCATATTGCCGTCGCCGGCATGGAAGACGTTCATGCAGCGCAGCGCATAGCGGTGTTCCATTTCGGCGATGCGCTTGAGCAGCAGGCCGATGCTGCGCCGCGGAATGGTGCCGTCCATGCAGTAGTAGTCGGGCGACACGCGTCCGGCGGCGGGGAAGGCGTTCTTGCGGCCGGACCAGAAGCGCAGGCGTTCGGGTTCGGACCGGGATACCTGGATGCGTGCCGCACCATGTTTGCGCAACACGGAGGTCATCCGGTCGATTTCCTCGGCAACTTCTTCGGGGGTACCGTCGGACTCGCACAACAGGATCGCCTCGGCCTCGGTGTCGTAGCCCGCGTGGACGAACTCCTCGACGGCGCGTGTCGCAGGCTTGTCCATCATTTCGAGTCCGGCGGGAATCAGGCCGGCGGCGATGATGGCGGCGACGGCTTCACCGCCTTTCTCGACGTCGTCGAAGCTTGCCATGATGACCTGGGCGGTCTGGGGTTTCGGAATCAGGCGTACGGTCACCTCGGTGACGATGGCGAACATGCCTTCGCTGCCGATCAGGACGGCGAGCAGATCGAGGCCGGGCGAATCGGGGGCGAGCGAGCCGAACTCGACGATCTCGCCTTCCATGGTCACGGCGCGCACGCGCAGCACGTTATGGACGGTGAGGCCGTACTTCAGGCAATGCACGCCGCCGGAGTTCTCGGAGACGTTGCCGCCGATGGTGCAGGCGATCTGCGAGGACGGGTCGGGTGCGTAGTAGAGGCCGAACGGCGCGGCGACTTCTGAAATCTGCAGGTTGCGCACGCCGGGCTGGACGGTCGCGGTGCGCGCATAGGGATCGACTTCGACGATATTGCGAAGTCGCGCCAACGACAGCACGAGCCCATCGCGAATGGGCATGGCGCCCCCGGACAGGCCGGTGCCTGCGCCGCGCGGAACGACGGGTATGCCCAGGCGGTGGCAGACCTGGAGAATGCGCTGAACCTGGGCCTCGTTTTCGGGCAGGGCGACGGCGAGCGGCACTTTGCGATAGGCGGCGAGGCCATCGCACTCGTAGGGCACGGTATCTTCGGAGCGGTGCAGCAGGATGCGCGGCGGCACGGCGGCCAGGAGCGCATGGACGAGCTCGTTCTGGCGCGCTTCGAACGATGTGGCGCTCAGTTCGCCGGCGAGCACGGTAGTCATGATGTCTCGCGTTGAAGGCTGAACATCTTGCCGGGGTTCAGCAGGTTGGCGGGGTCGAGGGCATGCTTGATGGCACGCATGACGTCGAGTGCGTCCTCGCCATGTTCCTCGCGCATGAAGCCGATCTTGTGCAGCCCGACGCCGTGTTCGCCGGTGCAAGTTCCCCCCAGGGCGAGTGCTCGGCGCACGATCAGGTGGTTGAGGCGTTCGGCTTCTTCGTATTCTTCGGGTTTGGCGGGGTCGACGAGGATGGCAACATGGAAGTTGCCGTCGCCGACGTGGCCGACGATGGGGCACGGCAGGGGCGAGCTCGCGAGGTCGTGTTCGGTGCCGGCGATGCATTCGGCGAGCCGTGAGATGGGCACGCAGACGTCGGTGGTAATGGCGCGGCAGCCGGGCTTGAGTTGCAGCATCGCAAAATAGGCATTGTGGCGCGCGGTCCAGAGGCGGCTGCGATCTTCGGGGCGCGAGGCCCATTCGAAGCTTTCGCCGTGATGGTCGGCGGCGATCTGTGCGACGGTCTGGACTTGCTCTTCTACGCCAGACGGGGTCCCGTGAAATTCGAAGAAGAGTTGGGGGGCTTCCTTGAGGTTCAGGTGGGAGTGGCGGTTGAGCGAGCGTACGGCGAGGGCGTCGACGAACTCGACGCGCGCGATGGGCACGCCGAGCTGGATGGTCTGGATCACGGCCTTGACGGCGTCGACCATGCTCGGAAAACTGCAGCTCGCGGCGGACACGGCTTCAGGCTGGGGATGAAGGCGCACGGTGGCCTCGGTGATCACGCCGAGGGTGCCTTCAGAGCCGACGAATAGACGGGTGAGGTCGTAGCCGGCCGAGGATTTGCGCGCACGTGTACCGGTGGGGATGACGCGGCCATCGGCCAGCACGACTTTGAGGCCGAGCACGTTTTCACGCATGGAGCCGTAGCGCACGGCGTTGGTACCAGATGCGCGGGTGGCGCACATGCCGCCGAGGCTGGCGTCGGCGCCGGGGTCGATCGGGAAGAAGAGGCCGGTGTCGCGCAGGGCTTCGTTAAGTTGTTTGCGAGTGACGCCGGGTTCGACGGTGGCGATCAGGTCTTCGGGATCGATGGACAGGATGCGGTTCATCCTGGACAGATCGATGGACACGCCGCCGTGTAGGGCGAGTATGTGGCCTTCGAGGGAGGAGCCGACGCCGAAGGGGATCACGGGTATCTGATACTGGTTGCACAGGCGCAGGGTTTCGCTGACTTCGGAGGTCTGTTCGGCGAAGACGACGGCGTCGGGCAGATGCGGGACGAATGCGGACTCGTCGCGGCCGTGGTGGGCGCGCACGGCCTCGGCCACGGACAGGCGTTCGCCGTAAAGTCGCTGCAAGGCGTCGAGCAAGCCCGCGGGTAGGGCGGCGCGCATGATCGAAGCTGGAGCTGCGGGGTGATTCACCAGTGCCTCCTCCCTGTGTCGAATCGCACGGGAATGTGTTATTGCTGCGCTTTCTCAATATTTGGATGCGATGTGGCGCATCCATCACTAGTCGATTCTACTTCCGATTGGGGGGCTCAGGCTGGGTAGTTGTGATGGGGAGAGAGGGCGCGCGGAGTGGGATGCATGCTTGGAACGAGGCTGGGAAGCAAGCTCGACACAAGTTGATATGCGCAGCGGGGTTTGCTTGGCGCGGGTCCTATAATGGCTCGGCGTTTGTAGCGGCAGGTCTGTCGTTATGGCTGCGCAACCAATGGAGGCCATTGATGGGACACCGGCTCAGCAAGATTGCAACGCGTGGGGGTGACGACGGCTCGACGGGGCTCGGTGACGGGAAGCGGCTGAGCAAGGGGCACGCGCGTATCGGGGCGATCGGCGAGGTTGATGAGCTCAACTCGAATCTTGGTGTCCTGCTTTGTGAGGTTCTGCCTGACGATGTGCGGGGGGTGCTCACGCGCATTCAGCATGACCTGTTCGATCTGGGCGGAGAGCTGTGCATGCCGGGGCATGTGATTGTCCGGGCGACGCAGGTGGAACAGCTCGATGGGTGGCTCGAGCACTACAACGCGACGCTCGAGCCGCTTGCGGAATTCATCTTGCCGGGGGGGTCGCGTGCGGCCTCACTGTCGCATGTCTGCCGCACGGTATGCCGGCGGGCGGAACGGTCGGTGGTCATTCTCGAGGCTCAAGCGGGTGCGGACAGCGCGCTTCTGCGTCAGTATCTGAACCGGCTTTCGGATCTCTTGTTCGTGCTCGCTCGTGTGCTCAACCGGGCGGCGGGCGGTGAGGATGTTCTCTGGAAAAATGAACATCGTCGTGGCTGACATATTGCGCTGATCGGCGGGGCTGGCTCTCCGCTTGAGCCCCAGCCAAGTGGCTCCTTTCGTGCTCTGCCAAGCGACCCCTTCCACGCCCAGCCAAGCGGCCAGAGCGGGGCCGCTCGCCCTCCGCGGAACACGCTGCGTGCGACCGGCCCCACTCCGTCCACTCTCTCAGCCCCATTCAGCGCTAGACCTCTATGACTGTCAGTGGGGTCGCTCTTTCAGCCTCATTCGGCGCGGAGGTCGTGGTCTTGTCGGAGGGTTCTTCTTAGTTTCCCCGGCCGCTCTTTACGCGGCGTTGGCGTACGGCTTCGGCGAGGCCCTCGAGGACGGGTACGGTCTCATCCCACGCGATGCAGGCGTCGGTAATGCTCTGGCCGTAGTTCAAGGTGCAGCCTTCGACGAGGTCCTGTCTGCCTCCGACGAGGTGTGACTCGATCATCAAGCCGACGATGCGTTCGTCTCCGTCAGCGATCTGGCGGCTGATGTCGGCGCACACGGGTATCTGGTTCTCGTGCTTCTTCTGGCTGTTGGCGTGGCTGGCGTCGATCATCAGGCGCGCGGCCAGACCGGCTTTGCCAATGTCGGCGCACGCGGCTTCGACGCTCGCGGCGTCATAGTTCGGGACCTTGCCGCCGCGCAGGATGATGTGGCAATCCTCGTTGCCGGCGGTGGACACGATCGCGGAATGGCCACCCTTGGTCACTGACAGGAAATGGTGGGGCTGGGACGCGGCCTTGATGGCATCGACGGCGATCTTGACGTTGCCGTCGGTGCCGTTCTTGAAGCCGACGGGGCACGAGAGCCCGGAGGCGAGTTCGCGGTGGACCTGGGATTCGGTGGTCCGCGCGCCAATGGCACCCCACGAGATCAGGTCGGCGATGTACTGGGGGCTGATCATGTCGAGGTACTCGGTCGCGGCGGGCAGGCCGAGCTCATTGATGCCGACGAGGAGCTGGCGGGCGGTGCGCAGCCCTTCGTTGATCTTGAAGCTGTTGTCGAGATGGGGGTCGTTGATCAGGCCTTTCCAGCCGACGGTGGTGCGGGGCTTTTCGAAGTACACGCGCATCACGATTTCGAGTTCACCCGCAAGTTTCCTGCGCAGTTCGACAAGCTTGCTGGCGTAGTCGAGGGCGGCCTTGGGGTCATGGATGGAGCAGGGGCCAACGATGACGATGAGGCGATCGTCCATGCCGTGGAGGATGCGGTGCATGGCGCCGCGCGAGTGGTAGATGAGCTCGGCGGAGGATTCGACGCACGGAAGTTCGCGGATCAGGTGCGAAGGGGGGGTCAGTTCTTTCAATTCGCGGATCCGGACGTCGTCGGTGTTGTGGGGGACCATGAAATTCTCCTTGTTGTCTTGGGCCCACTGGGTCGGCACCGCTGACAGGTCGTTAGGTTGGTTGCAAAGATTCGGGACATAAAAAAACCGCCAGTCTCGCTGGCGGTTTTTTTGGTATCGGTTGCTTTCAGTTCGTCAGCTACCCTCTCCATCCGCCAGCGGTGCGAGAAACGCATAAAACCAAAAATAAAAGCGGGCGGTGGACATGGGGTCGGGCTGTTCAAAATTTAAGCTGGTGTCGCTTTATACCGAGTTTAAGCAGGGAAGGCAAGTATCACCCCTTCAAAATGCGTGAAATCTGCATCTGGAAGGGGTGTGGTGCGGAAAATGGGCGGAGGGGCCTGATTGTCGTTCGGTCTCAGGCGGTGCCGCCGACGGTCATCTTGTCGATGCGCAGGGTGGGCTGGCCGACGCCGACGGGCACGCTCTGGCCTTCCTTGCCGCACACGCCCACGCCGGTGTCGAGGGCCATGTCGTTGCCGATCATGCTCACGTATTTGAGGGACTCGGGGCCGCTGCCGATCAGGGTCGCGCCCTTGACGGGGTAGGAGATCTTGCCGTTCTCGATCATGTAGGCCTCGGATGCGGAGAACACGAATTTGCCGTTGGTGATGTCGACCTGGCCGCCACCGAAGTTCACGGCGTAGAGGCCGTGCTTCACGGAGGCGATGATTTCCCGCGGGTCCTTGTCGCCGCCGAGCATGTAGGTGTTGGTCATGCGGGGCATGGGCAGGGCGGCGTAGGACTCGCGGCGGGCGTTGCCGGTCACGGGCACTTTCATCAGGCGGGCATTCAGGGAATCCTGGATGTAGCCCTTGAGCACGCCGTCTTCAATCAGGGTCGTGCACTGGGTCGGATTGCCCTCGTCGTCGATGTTCAGGGAGCCGCGGCGATTGGGCAGGGTGCCGTCGTCGACGACGGTCACGCCGGAGGCGGCAACGCGTTCGCCGATGCGGCCGGCGAAGGCGGACGAGCCTTTGCGGTTGAAGTCGCCTTCGAGGCCGTGGCCGATGGCTTCGTGCAGCAGCACGCCGGGCCAGCCCGGGCCGAGCACGACGGTCATGCCGCCGGCCGGAGCGGGACGGGCCTCGAGGTTGACGAGGGCACCGCGCACGGCGTCGTCGACGTACTGTTCGAGGCGGGCGTCGGTGAAGTAGGCGTAGTCGAAGCGGCCGCCTCCGCCGCCGCTGCCGATTTCGCGGCGGCCGTCCTGTTCTGCGATCACGGTCACGGACAGGCGCACGAGGGGGCGGATGTCGGCGGCGAGTGCGCCATCGCTGCGGGCCACGAGGATGACGTCGTATTCACCGGCAAGGCCGGCCATGACTTGCTTGATGCGGGGGTCGCGCTTGCGGGCGATGGCTTCGACGCGCTCGAGCAGGGCGACTTTCGCGGTGGCGTCGAGGGAGTTCAGGGGATCGGCGGGCAGGTACAGGTCACGCCCGGCGACGCCGCGCAGGGAATGGGCGACTTTGACGCGGGCCTTGCCGGCGCCGCCATGGCGGCCGATCGCGCGGGTGGTATGGGCAGCCTGCTTGAGGGCTTCGGCTGACAGGTCATCGGAATAGGCGAAGGCGGTGCGCTCGCCGGCGACGGCGCGTACACCCACGCCCTGGTCGATCGAGAAGCTGCCGGACTTGACGATGCCTTCCTCGAGGCTCCAGGCCTCGCTGCGGGTGGTCTGGAAGTAGAGGTCGGCATAGTCGACCTGGTGCGTGAAGATATCGCCGAGGGTGTGCAGCAACATGCCTTCGTCGAGGCCGTAGGGCGTGAGCAGCACGTCTTTGGCGATCGCGAGATTACGGATACCGGGTTCGATGATATTCATGCGTGGCTGGAAAAGGTCGAATAGGGTTCGTGGAGTTCGGAACGGGTGGGCGGCGGCGCTCAGGCCAGCACGCGATGCCGGTAGGCAGGCAGGCTCTGCCGCACTTCGGCGATGCGCGTGGGATCGACTTCGCCGATCACGACACCGGGGCCTTCGTCATGCACGGCAACGATTTCGCCCCAGGGGTCGATCAGCATGCTGTGGCCCCAGGTACGGCGGCCGTTTTCGTGTTTGCCGCCCTGCGCGGCGGCGAGCACATAACACTGGTTTTCGACGGCACGTGCGCGCAGCAGGGTTTCCCAATGTGCCTGGCCGGTCGTGTAGGTGAAGGCGGAGGGTACGACGATCAGGGCGCAGTCGCCGAGTGCCCGATAGAGTTCAGGAAAGCGCAGGTCGTAGCAGACTGACAGGCCGACGCGGCCGAACGGAGCTTCAAAGGTGCGTACTTCGGTGCCGGGGCGGATGGTGCGGGCCTCGTCGAACGCTTCGCTGCCTCTGACGAAATTGAATAGGTGGATCTTGTCGTAGCGCACGACTTCGCGGCCCTCGGGATCGAACACGAAGGTGGCGTTGAGCACGCGGCCAGGCTCGGGAGCGGCGACGGGCAGGGTGCCGCCGATCAGCCAGATGCGGTGTCTGCGCGCGGCATCGGCGAGAAAGGTCTGGATGGGGCCGGCGCCGGCGGGCTCGCGCAGGGCGACTTTGTCGGTGTCGGCGTGCCCCATGAAGCAGAAGTATTCGGGCAGCAGCACGAGTTTTGCGCCTTCGCCCGCGGCGGCCTCGATCAGCCGGCGGGCTTCGGCCAGATTGCGCTCGACGTCGGGCACGCTGACCATCTGGACGGCGGCGACACGCAAGGGAGGAAGAACGGTCTCGGTATTCTCGGTCATAACGGCTGCAATGGACGCCGGGCTGGCCCGGCAGGCCCGCTGGAGCGGCAGCTTCGGCGGTTTGGCGCGCCGCGCGCCAGCCTGCTGGCGCTGGGGTGGCGCGGCGCGACGGTTACTGGTCGCTGTCGCTGTGCTCGGTCGCGGGACGATTCATCTTACCCTCATCGGATTTGATTTGCCGGATCGTCGGTTTGTGCCAGGTGCCGGTGACGGAATACTCGCGCGAAAAGGTGTTGGAAATCGATTCGGACAGCAGGTATTGGCCGACGAAGCCGCCAAGGCCGATCAGGGGGTTCACGAACGCGACGGCAATCGCGGCGGTGCCGAAGTTGAGTGTCGGGATGACTTTGACGAACAGGGCCTGCTGCTGGTCGACGAGGTTGATGGTGCCGCTCATGGTCGCGCGCGCGGGGTCGGTCACGAGTTCGAAGTCGTCGGTCGAGGTGACGCCGTTGTGGATGGTGCCGGTGCCGGTGATCGAATCGAATGCAAGTCCGTGGCCGACGACGTCGCCGAAGTTGAGGGTCAGCACGCGCATCAGGGTCTGCAGGGAAAGCAGGCCGAGCAGCTTGGCGACGCCCGGGTCGACCTTGACGAGGGTGCCCTCTTTGAGCTCAGCCGAGACTTTGCCGTTGAGGGTCGGATAGTTGATGGAGGTCGGGCCGCTGCGCCAGCCGATTTTGCCGGACAGGGTGCCCTTGCCGTTTTCGATGGTGCGGGGCAAGCCGAGGGTGGAGAGCAGGGCACCTGCATCGAGCACGTCGACTTTGAATTCGAGCACGGTGCGGCGGGGGCGCAGGCTTTCGCCGTTGTCGTCGTCGAAGTCTTCGCCGGGCGCCAGGACGCGCTCGCGGCGCGAGGTGCGCCAGTTGCCGTTGACGGTCAGTTTCGCGGCGGGATTGTCGAGTTCGAGCTTGTCGAGCAGCCAGACGGGTTCGTTGTCGATATCGGTATTGCGTGCATGGACGTCGAGGTGGCCGAGGCTCTTGCCGTAGACGATCAGGTTGTCGACTTCGAGATCGACGGCCGGGAAGCCGGTCGACTGGCGTTCGATGATCCGGCCGACGACGTCGTGCTCGGTGGCGCGCGGAATTTCGAGTTTGGCGAGGCGGGCCTGGAGTTCGCCGCGATTGCCCTGGTCGGGCGCGCGCCAGTTGATATGGCCGGAGATCTGGTCGGAGGCGAGATTGGCTTGCCAGAGTTCCTGATCGTGGGTGGCGCCGAGCACGACGTTTTCCCAATGCCGTTTGAGCAGGGTCAGGTGGTTGACGTGGGCCGCGAGCCGGGTGGGCATAAAGCTCGACGTGGTGGTCGCGACGGGGCCGACGTCGGGCGGTACGACGCCCCGCACGCCAAGCACGGCGCCCGCGACGGCGCCGGCCGGGCGCGCGGTCCGGGAATCGACGGTCGGGGTCAAAGACAGGGAGGCGTTCGCCGCCTGAGACGTCGAAGCGTCGGCCGGCGACGTCGAGGCAAGGGATAGCGCCGGAGTGGTCGACGGCATCGTCAATGGCGCAGTCGGTGGCACGGTCGATGGCTTGATCGGCGGTACCGTCAATGACGCGGTTGCCGGCATGCTCGACTGTGCAAGCGTTGCCGGCACCGCTGCCGCGGGAAGACCGGCCGGGGCGGCACTGCCGGTCGGATGGACGAGTTTGTCGATCACGATGCGCCATGCATCGATATCGAGTGTATCGAGGTCGAGTGCGGCGACCACACCTTCGGCAGGCAGGGGCGCGGGCTTGTTGACGCCGATCGCGCCGCGCAGTGCCACGGGGTCCAAGCCGCCGCCGACAAGGTAGTTGGCCGAAAGGGGGCCGGCGTGCAGTTCCAGCTGGGAGACGCGGGCTTTGAGCCGGGTCGCGAGGTCGGAGCCCGCGGGTGCGTCGCGTTCGTCGCCAGCGCTCGCCAGGCGGTGCACGGTGGCCCGCACGGGCATGCTGGTTCCCGCGGCCTTGTTGAAGGGGGCGGGCAGTGTGCTGCCGAGGCCGATCAGATCGGAGTCGAGGGTGAGGTCGGGGATCGTACGGGGTGCGCCTCGCACGCTCAGCTTGTACGGCGCGCTGCCGGACAGATACTCGAACAGTGCGGAGGTCGCCGGCGTGGCCGACAGGGAACGCGCGTGATCGACCGCAATCCGGCCCGAGAGGTCGATCGCGAGGCTGCCGTCCGCACGCAGGCCGCCGCTGCCGTGCACGCCGCCGCCGAGCCATTGGCCGGTAACGCCGGCCATCTGCACGGAATGGCCGGTGAAGTCGATTGCACCATGGAGGTTCGACACGGGCGGCAACACGCTGTATGTCAACTCGTTGCCGGCAAAGGTGACGCGGCCCTTGGCGCTCGTCTGCGGATGGTGGAGTCCGCGCGGCACGGTGATGGTCATGGCGAGATGCGAGTCGCCGCTTGCCTTGATCTGCGCGGTTGCCCGGTTGACCGCGTCGGGTACCGGGCTGTCGTTGAGATACTGGACCATGTCCGCGAGGGGTCCGCGCGCAGTGCCACCGATCACGAGGGGGCTCGCGCGGTCCGCGAGGTCAGTGATCTCGCCGCGAACCCGGTCGACTTTCACGCTCCGGTATCGCGCCGCGTCGATGTCGAAACGCAGCAGCTTGTTCTCGATCAGCAGGCGTCCATCGATGTCGTCGAACGCCGGCCAGTTTTCGAGCTTGCCGAAGCGGGTGCGCTTGGCGGGCCAGGGCGACGGGTCGAAGCGACCACCCTTGAACGGTGCAACGATCTTGAACAGGCCGTGCTGGGTGGGCAGTTGGTAGGGGAATTCATCGAGGCTGCCGCGAACTTCGATGGTGGTGTGGTGGCCGGTGCCGGCGAGCAGGGCATGCGCGAGGTAGCCGCGGAGCTTCGCATCGATCGAAGTCGGCAGGTAGCGTGGCACGCGGTTGACCGTCAGCCGGTCGAATCCGGCCTTCAGGTCGAGTGCGCCGCGCCCGGGCCCGGCTTTGTGATAGCTGGCCGTCAGGAAGCCCGCGGCGTCGGGGTTCGAGAAGGCGAGGCGTTCGATTTTGACGTCGATGGCCGGTTGGTTCGGGTCGGCTGTGTTTTCGATCGACCAGGTGGTGCGCCCGGCGAGGGTGTCGAAATCGAGCTCGGGTTCGTCGAACATGCCGCGGATCGTGACGGCCGCATCGCGCGCGTCGAGCTCGAGCGTGCCACGGCCTTCGTCCGCGTCGATCGAGCCGCTCAGGTTGTTGAAGCCGGGTAGTCCGCTGCGTGGATGGTGGCGCAGGGTCAGGCCGGGTTTGGGCTGCTGCGCCGAGAAACCGAGGCCGTCGAATGAGGCCTTGAACCGGATGCGTTCGATGGCCTGCACCTTGTTGTTGCGTTGAGCCTGCTCGCCTTGCAGCGAGGAAGGGGCGGGCCTCGCGAAGGCGATTGCGTAGTCGTGCAGCACGCCGCGCGGCTCGAAGCGGGCGAGCGTATCGGCGGCGGCGTCGGGCAGCGGCAGGGTTCGTGCGATATCGGCAAGCAGCCCGACGTCCATGGCGTCACCGTCGATGCTGAAGCGCTCGCCATGCGCGGCGATCGCTTTGCGCGCGGCGGTGGCACTCGCGCCGCTCGCCGCGCGCAAGCCGGGCCGGCCGATATTGGGGCCCTGGTAGGCCGCGCTCAGACGCTCGATATCGAGCCGGCGCAATACCGGCGTGCCGTCGAAGAGCGGGGGTTCGCCGCCGAACTCGAGCACGAGATCGCGGATGTTGAGCGTCGCGCCGTCGTCGTCCTGGGCGAGGTTGTAGTGAAGCTCGGCGGCGGGCAGGCTCAGCGCGGGTCGGCCTTTCGTCAGCTGCAGCGCGAGGGTATGGCCGGAGAGCGCGCCGCGCGCCTGGTTCAGGCGGCCGCCGCTGAAATCGAGCCAGACGCGGCCCGCGACGCTGCCGGCGTCGACAGTGATCGGCAGCGCCATATAGTGAGAGGCGATGCGCAGGTCGAGGGGCCCGGCTGTCGCGTAGGCGGTGCCGATCCACGAACTCGCGTCGCCGGCCTGTCCGAAGGCGGCGCTTCGAAAGTCCGCGCGAAAATCGAGGGGCCCGTGGAGCACGGAGCCGTCGGGCTGGGCTTGCAGGCCGATCTGGTGTGTGCGGCCGTCGTTGAGCAACGCGAAGCGTATGTCGCGCAGTATCAGTTCGGGCGCGCTGCGCATGGCGTCGCGCCAACGCAGGGTGCCCCCGCGCAGGACGATCGCGCGCTGGGACAGCAGCCAGTTCGGGAAGGCGCGGTCGTGCCGCCCGGTGAACGCGAGGCGCACGCCGGCGATCGACAGGCCGCCCGATGCATCGCGCTCGATCAATACATCGGGCGCGTCGACGACCAGCCGTGCAAGCACCAGTTGCAGACGGGGTATCGAGATCCACGCGATCTGGGCATTGGCGTGCGGAATCGAGAGTGCCTGCACGCCGTGGGCATCGACGATGGTCAGCTGCTCGATGTCGACGCCGGGCTGCAGACCGCTCCAGCGTGCCGAGATCTTGCCGATGTGGACGGTGGCGTGCAGCGCCGCGGAGAGTTCGCTTTCAATGCGCGGCCGCAGCAGGCCGATATCGGGCAACACCGCGTAGCGCAGCAACAAAATGACGAATGCCGCGCCGAAGTAAAGCACAAGGGCTCCGACGAGCAGCACCTTGAATATGCGCCGCAACTGTCGGTTGCCACCCGTGTGCGAAACGTCGTTGCGCGGTTCGTCGATCACGGCGGACGGTTCCGGGCGTTCGGACATGCTGCGGGGGTCGTATGCGTATGGTAGTTTGCTGGGGCGTCGGAGCCACTTTAACACAGGGTCCGACGTGCGCCCCAGCGGCTTTGGCCCGCTTTTTCCCGAGTTTAGATGACCTCTTCCCTCTTGCTTTCTGAATCGTTTTCGAGATATGCGGCAGGTGTGCTGCACGCGTTGCCCGCACTTGCCGAAGCGTTGCCCGGCCTGGCCGCTCGCCCTGCGACACGGGCCTGGATCGAGGCGCGGCTTTCAACGCTCCTCGAGCACGCCCAGCCCGGCACGCCGCCTGGCGAAGATGCGCTCAAGCAGGCCTTGCGCCGGTTGCGGGCGGAGGTCTACCTGATCGAGATGGAGCGCGATCTCGCCGGCATCGCGGAGGTCGCGGAAGTCACCGCGGCGATGACCGATCTCGCGGAAGTCGCGATCCAGCGCGCGATCGAGGTGCTCGATGCCGACTTGCGCGCGAGTTTCGGTGTGCCGCTCGGGGAGAGCAATGGTGAACCGCTCTCGCTCGGTGTGGTCGGCATGGGCAAGCTCGGCGGCCGGGAACTCAATGTGTCGTCGGATATCGACCTGATCTTCCTTTATGAGGAAGAGGGAGAGACGGCCGGGGGGCAGCGCAGGCCGATCTCGAATCACGAGTATTTCACGCGGCTCGGCAAGCGGCTGATCGGCGCACTCTCGGAGCTGACGGCCGACGGCTTCGTATTCCGGGTCGACATGCGGCTGCGGCCCAATGGCGATTCGGGCGCGCTCGTCTCGAGCCTCGGCATGCTCGAGGAGTATTTCTACGTGCAGGGCCGCGAGTGGGAGCGCTATGCCTGGATCAAGGGGCGGCTCGTGAGCCGGACCGACGATGCGCCGGGCCGCCGGCTCGCGGAACAGCTCGACCGGCTCGTCAAGCCGTTTGTCTACCGCCGCTACCTCGACTTCAATGTGATCGGCGCCTTGCGCTCGCTACACGAGCAGATCCGGCAGGAGGCCGTCAAGCGCGCGACCATGCGGCCCGAAAAGGCGGACGACATCAAGCTCGGGCGCGGCGGCATTCGCGAGATCGAGTTCTCGGCACAGGTTTTTCAGTTGATCCGCGGCGGCCAGGATGCGGGTTTCCGCGTGCGGCCGACGCTCGAGGTGCTCGCGCACGCGGTCTCGCAGAACCTGTTGCTGCCCGCGATCGCGGCACAGCTCAGCGACGCGTACCTGTTTTTTCGGCGGGTCGAGCATCGGCTCCAGTACGCGGACGATGCGCAGACCCATGCGCTGCCGGTCGATCCCGAGGCGCGCCAGCGGCTCGCGGGATCGCTCGGTTATCTCGACTACGAGGCTTTGCTTGGCGAGATCAATCGCCATCGCGTGCTTGCCGAGGCAGAGTTCGACCGGATCTTCGCGGACAAGAACAATGGCGGGTCCAACGGAGGCGGAGCTGAAGAAGGGACGCGCCGCGAGTCATCGAACCCGGCCGCGGGCGGGCGTGCCGCGAGTGCCGGTCCGTCGCAGGGGGCCGGTCGAGGCGGTTTCCATGCGAATGATCGGGAGCCCGATGCGGCCGAAGCACCGCAATCGCTTGTGACGGGCGATGACCTTTGGACGGACGCCCTGGCGGACGAGCACTTCGACGGTGCCGAAGACGATACATGGGTGTCGCAGGCCGGCCGGCTTGGGTTCCAGGACCCGGCCGCTCTGCTCGCGCGGCTGCGCGTGATGCGTACCTCGGTGCGCTACCAGAGCCTGCCCCAACTCAGCCGCGAGCGCTTCGACCTGCTCGTGGTCCGCGTGCTCGACGCGGCGGCCTCGCTGTCGGCCGAGCTTTGCGACGTCACGGTCCTGCGCTTTCTCGACCTGCTCGAGGCGGTTGCACGCCGCGGGGCCTATCTGGCCCTGCTCGCCGAGTTCCCCGCTGCGCTGAGGCGGGTGCTGTCGGTGGTCGGTGCGTCGAGCTGGGCGGCGGACTATCTGCGCAAGCATCCCCAACTGCTCGACGAACTGCTCGACGACGAGGCGCTCGCGGCACCGTCGGACTGGCCCGCCTTCAAGCGTGCCTTGTCGGGCCGGCTCGCGACGGCCGACAGTGTCGAACAGCAGCTCGACCTGCTACGTCACGCTCAACATGCCGAAACCTTTCGCATCCTGCTGCTCGATCTGGCCGCGCACATCACGGTCGAACGGATCAGCGACCTGCTGTCCGAACTTGCCGACGCCGTGCTCGAGGTCACGCTGGACGCGGTGTGGCGCCAGTTGCCGCGCCGCCATCGCGAACAGCCGCGCTTCGCGGTGATTGCCTATGGCAAGCTCGGCGGCAAGGAACTCGGCTATGCGTCGGATCTCGACCTGATCTTCCTCTACGACGACGCGGATGAGAACGCGGACGAAATCTACGCGGCGTTTGCGCGCAGGCTGATCACCTGGCTCACGACGCCGACGGGCGCGGGACAGCTTTATGACGTCGACCTGCGGCTCAGGCCGAACGGCTCATCGGGCTTGCTCGTCACGGGCCTCGACGGGTTTCGCCGCTACCAGCTTCGCGAAGGGGACGCATCGAACACCGCATGGGTCTGGGAGCATCAGGCTTTGTCGCGTGCGCGCTTCGCCTGCGGCGATGCGCGGATCGGCGAGCAGTTCGAGGCGATCCGCACGCAGGTGCTGACCCAGCATCGCGAGGCGCTGCCGCTTGCGCAGGAGATCGTGGCGATGCGCAACCGCGTTGGCGAAGGCCATTCGAACCCGACCCTGCTCTTCGATCTCAAGCATGACCTGGGCGGCATGGTCGATGTCGAATTCATCGTCCAGTATCTCGTGCTGCTGCATGCATCGAGCCATCCGGAGCTGTTGCGCAATACGGGCAATATCGCCCTGCTGCGCGAACTCGCGCACTTCGGGCTGATGCCCGACAGCGAGGCGCAAGCCGTCGGCAACGCCTACCGGACCTACCGCGCGATCCAGCACAAGATGCGGCTCGACGGCATCGATACGGCACGCGTGCCGGCACAGCGCGTGAGCGTCGAACGCGAAGCGGTGCAGGGCCTTTGGGAGCGCATTTTCGCCGGCGTCGAACCCGCGCCGCTGGGTGCGATCGGGGTGAAGTAGCTGTCGGGCACCGGCCATCGCCGATACCCGGCGGCGGCCGTCTTGTTCAACGGCATTGCGCTTCAAAAGCGCTCGAAGGCGAACGCATTCCGGCCAACGCTCTGAGGCCGGCCGGGGGCGACCCCTTCAAGCCGCGAGCATTTCCTTTGCGTGCTTGCGAGTCGTGGCGGTGATCTCGAGGCCGCCGAGCATGCGGGCGATTTCCTCGACCCGGTTCGGCTTGTCGAGCGACGCGACCGACGAGACGGTCTGGTCCGGGTCGATCGTCTTCTTGACGACCCGGAAATGGAATTCGCCGCGCGCGGCGACCTGCGGCAGGTGCGTGACGCAGAGCACCTGGCGCTGGCGCCCAAGCTGGTGAAGCAGCCTGCCGACGACCTCGGCGACCGCGCCCCCGATGCCGGTGTCGACTTCGTCGAAGATCAGCGTCGGGGTCGGGCTCGCGGCACTCGCGATCACCGCGAGCGCGAGACTGATCCGCGCGAGTTCACCGCCCGAGGCCACTTTCGCCAGCGGGCGCAGTGGCACCCCCGCGTGCCCGGCGACGCGGAACTCGATCTGTTCGAGTCCGTTCGGGCCACCCGCGCCGCCATTGGACAGCGGTACGAGCGCGACCTCGAAACGTCCGCCCGTCATCGCGAGCTCCTGCATGCCGGTCGTCACGGCGGCGCCGAGTGCCTTCGCATGACGCGCGCGTTCCTTTGACAGCTTCTTTGCGACGTCCTGATAGGCCTGCTGCGCAGCGGCTTGCACCGCGCGCATCGCATCGAGGTCGGCGGCCGCATCGAGGGCCTCGAGCTGGGTGCGCCGTGCCGCGTGTTCCTCGGGAAGCGCTTCGGGCTGGAGCCGGAACTTGCGCGCGGCAGAGTGCAGTGCTTCAAGGCGTGCATCGACCTGGGCGAGCCGCTGAGGGTCGAGGTCAAGCTTCTGCGCGTAGTGGCTCAGCGAGTAGACGGCTTCTTGAAGCTGGATTTCAGCGGGCTCGAGCGTGGCGACCGCGTCGACGAGACCGGTGTCGATTTCAGCGAGTGCGCGCAGCCGCACGACGATCGCGCTCAATTGATGCAGCATCGCCTCGTCGGACTCGGAGAGCGCCCCCAGCGCATCCTGGACGCCGCCGATCAGGTTCGCGGCATTCGACAGCCGGCGATGTTCGGCGTTGATCTCTTCCCATTCGCCGGCTTGGGGCATGAGCTTGTCGAGTTCGGCGAGCTGCCAGGCGAGTCGTTCGCGTTCGAGCTGGATCTCGCGGTCGCGCGAATGCGCGGCCTCGATCGCGGCGCTTGCCTCGCGCCATGCGCGCCAGGCCCGCGCCGTCTCGCCGGCAAGGGCGCCCAGGCCCGCATGGGTGTCGAACAGTTCGCGCTGCGAGTCGGCTCGCATCAGCAGTTGGTGCGCATGCTGACCGTGGATCTCGACCAGCATTTCGCCGACTTCGCGCAACTGGGTCAGGGTCGCGGCGGTGCCGTTGATGAACGCGCGGGAGCGGCCGCCCGTGTCGATCACACGGCGCAGCAGCACGGTGCCGGCCTCGCCCTCGAGCGCCTGGTCGGCGAGCCAGCGGTCGACGGCTTCATGGGTTGCGAATTCGGCGCTGATGTCGGCGCGGCTCTGTCCGGTGCGCACCACGCTCGCTTCGCCGCGCGCACCGAGGGTCAGGGCGAGGGCATCGATGAGGATCGACTTGCCCGCGCCGGTCTCGCCCGAAAACACGGTGAAACCCTGCTCGAACTCGAGGTCGAGTGTGTCGACGACGACAAAATCGCGAATCGAAAGATGGCGCAGCATGGGAAGCGAGCACTCCAGGGCGGCACAGGCGACGAAATCGGAAAACAGAAGATTACCTGAGATGCGGGAGGATTTTGCCCTACCCGGATGTCAGCGCGATGGTGAGGCGGACGGGAGGGGCGACCGGCAAGTTGGCCGCCACGAGCACCCGGCCAGTGAAGGCAGGCAGCGGGGACCGCCAGCTGCCTCGATCCGGGCGCGCGCCAGTGGCGAGGCCCTCAGACCGGGTCGTCCTCGTTCGAAGGGTATTCGTTCCAGTGCAGTTTCTCGCGCAGGGTCGCGTAGTGACTGTGACCGATCGGATGCAGGAAGGGCACGGTGTGACTGGCTCGCCGCACTTCGATCGTGTCGTTGAGTTCGAGCGCGGTGAACGATTGCATGTCGAAGTTCACATTCACGTCTCGTCCTGAGACGATTCGTATCGCGATTTCCGAGTCGTCGGATAGAACGATCGGCCGGTTCGAAAGCGCATGCGGCGCGATCGGCACCAGGACGATACCCGCCAGCTGAGGATGCAGGATCGGCCCCTGCGAGGACAGCGCATAGGCTGTCGAGCCCGTCGGCGTCGCGACGATCAGGCCGTCCGAACGCTGGTTGTACATGAAACGGCCGTCGACCGAGACACGCAGTTCGGCCATGCCTGAGAAGCCCGAACGGTTGACCACGACGTCGTTGAGCGCATCGGCCTTGTAGATGGTCGCGCCGTCCCGCACGATGCGCGCTTCGAGCAGCATGCGTTCCTCGCGTTCGCAGGCGCCCGCGAGCATCTGGGGCACGACTGTGCGCATCTCGTCGAGCGGAATGTCGGTGATGAAGCCAAGCCGTCCCGCATTGATGCCGATCAGGGGCGTGCCGTAGGGCGCGAGCTGGCGGCCGATGCCGAGCATCGTGCCGTCGCCGCCGACCACCACGGCCACATCGGCCTGCGCGCCGATCTCCTCGGGCGTGAGCCCGCGAAAGCCTTCAAGGTCGAGGGCCGCTGCCGTTTCGGATTCGAAAACCACCTCGTAGCCCTTGGCCGTGATGCAACTGGCCAGCGCCTTGAGCGGCTCGGTAATGCCCGGCGTATTTGCCCGGCCGATCAGCGCGACGGTCTTCAATAGTCTCCCCCTCGTTCCTGCTTGAATGCGTGCTCGAATTACACCATAGCTGCCACCCGAACGGCGCCTCGTCAAGAGGACAGCGGGTAGAATGAAACCCGAATGAAGGCCGGCACGGGATGCAGAAGATACGCGTGAGCAAACCTGAAATGCAAGCGCAAAGCAACAGATGGCGGTAACGCACCCTGTTTACCCGCATGCATCGTGCCGCCATGCGGTTACAATCGATCCATGCTAGACCCACGCGCCCAAACCCTGCTAAAGACCCTGATCGAGCGGTATATCGCCGAAGGTCAGCCTGTGGGTTCGCGCACCCTGTCAAAGTACTCGGGGCTCGAATTGTCGCCGGCGACCATTCGCAACGTGATGTCCGACCTCGAGGAACTGGGTCTGGTATCGAGCCCGCATACGTCGGCGGGCCGGGTGCCGACGCCGCGTGCCTACCGTTTGTTCGTCGATACGATGTTGACCGTGCAAACGATGTCGGACAACGAGCAGGTCAAGCACGATGTCCAGCAGCGTCTCACGCCGGCTGAACCGACCAAGCTGGTTGCCGCGGCGGCGAGCGTGCTCTCCAATCTGTCCCAGTTCGCGGGTGTCGTGCTCACCCCCCGGCGCAGCCATGTTTTCAAGCAGATCGAGTTCATGCGGCTGTCCGAAAAACGGATCCTGCTGATCATCGTGACACCCGAGGGTGACGTACAGAATCGAATCATGGCGACCCAGCGCGAATATTCGCCATCGCAACTGATCGAGGCGTCGAACTATATCAACGGCCACTTCGCGGGACTCAGCTTCGATGAGGTCCGGCGCCGGCTGCGCGAGGAGATCGACGCGCTGCGCGGCGACATGACGCACTTGATGCATCAGGCGGTCGCGGCCAGCACCGACGAAAGCGACCCCGGTGAGACGGTGCTGATCTCGGGTGAGCGCAATCTGCTCGAAGTCGCCGACCTGTCGTCGGACATGGCCCGGCTGCGCAAGCTGTTCGATGTTTTCGACCAGCGCACGAGCCTGCTGCAATTGCTCGATGTCTCGAGCCACGCGCAGGGCGTGCAGATCTTTATCGGCGGGGAATCGAATCTCGTGCCGATCGAAGAGATGAGCGTCGTCACGGCGCCCTACGAGGTCGACGGCAAGATCGTCGGTACGCTCGGTGTCATCGGTCCGACCCGGATGGCCTACCAGCGCGTGATTCCGATCGTCGACATTACCGCGCGCCTGCTGTCGAGCGCGCTCAGCCAGCATTGAGCCTGATGCGTTTCGATCTCGAACTTCCCTCGCAGAACCCCAACGCGGGCGCGCGCCGCACGGCCGTGCTGCTGATCAATCTCGGCACGCCGGATGCGCCGACGCCGGCTGCCGTGCGCCGCTATCTTGCCGAGTTTTTGTCCGACCCGCGTGTGGTCGAAATTCCGTCCTGGCTCTGGCAGCCGATCCTGCGCAGCCTGATCCTGCCGTTCCGGGGCCGTTCGTCCGCACACAAGTACGCTTCGGTGTGGATGCCCGAAGGCTCGCCCCTGAGGGTCCATACCGAGCAGCAGGTCCAGGCTCTGCGCAACTGGTTCGCCGCGCAAGGCGCGCCGGTGCTGGTCGAGTATGCGATGCGCTACGGTACGCCCTCGATCGCCGATGTGCTCGGCCAGCTCAAGCGCGCCGGCGCGGACCGCGTGCTGCTTCTGCCGATGTACCCGCAATACGCGGCCTCTACGACAGCCACCCTGTTCGACAAGGTGGCCCAGGCGATGCGCCGCATGCGCAACCAGCCGGAAATCCGTGTCATCAAGCAGTATCCCGATGCGCCCGGATATATTGCCTCGCTCGTGGCCCAGCTGCGGGAATACTGGACGATCCATGGCACGCCCGATTTTGCGGCCGGCGACCGGCTGCTGCTGAGCTTCCACGGTCTGCCCAAGCGCACGCTGGATCTCGGCGATCCGTATCACGACCAGTGTCAATTGACCGGCGCCTTGCTCGCCCGCGCGCTCGGGCTCGATGAGACGAGTTGCCGGGTGACGTTCCAGTCGCGTTTCGGCCGTGAGGAGTGGCTCCAGCCTTACACGGCTCCGTCTCTCGCCGAACTCGGCGCGGCTGGCGTGACGCGCGTCGACGTATTCTGCCCGGGCTTCACGGCCGACTGCATCGAAACGATCGAGGAAATCGGCATGGAAGGGCGCGACGCGTTCATCAAAGCCGGCGGCAAGGTCTACCACCGGATTCCGTGCGTCAATGCGTCGCCGCTCTTCATTGACGCGCTCGGCGAACTCGCGCTGACCAACCTCGGAGGCTGGCTCGAGCCGATGCCCGGATCGTCTGGCGCGTCATTTGACGCCTCATCCGGGGCTGCGACCGGTGCGGGCTTCGGGGCCGGGTCGGCTTCGGCCTCACACTCCGCCATCCCTCCCTCCACGGCCGTGCCGCACCCGGGCCATGGCGCCGCGGCGGCCGACTTTACGCGCTAGGCGCGCAGAACGTCATGCAATACAAGATCTCGACCGAGCCCGGTGCGCGGCTGCGCATCGACAAATGGCTCTGGGCCGCGCGCTTTTTCAAGACCCGTTCCATGGCGGCCGATGCGGTCGACAAAGGGCGTGCGCGAATCAACGGCGACGCCGTCAAGACGGCGAAGGAAGTCAAGGTCGGCGACCTCGTGACGATCGAGATCGAGCGCGTGCGTTGGGTCGTCGAGGTCAAGGGCATCTGCGAAGTGCGCGGTCCGGCAACGGTTGCGCAGACGCTCTACGCCGAGACGGACGAAAGCATTGCGGCGCGGCGCACCGAGCTCGAACGCCGGAAAGTGTTTCACGAACCCGCGGAAGAACGTCATGGCCGGCCGACCAAGCGTGAGCGCCGCGTGATCGACCGCTTTTCGGGCGGGGACTAGAATCGGTCTGCCACAAGGGATTGCTCTGCGACAGGGGATGGGTCTGCGACAAGGGATTGCTCTGCGACAATGCATCGGTCCGCAGCAGGCACACAAGGTCGCCGGCTTCAGCTTATCCGTTCCAGGCCGCCGGTTTCAGTGGCACACAACCGTGCGCGGGGCGACCCATGACATGATGGTGGCTTTGGCGCCCCCATATTCGGAATTGCAGCGGGTGACCGCACCTGACAGGCAGATCGTCAGTGTGGTCGCGATCAACACGGCCGCGACTGTCGCAATCGCATAGCCCAGTCTCATGATGAACCCTTCGCGACGGTGAGTGGCCCGCCGTGGGGCAGGCCGGAGGCGCAAACGCTCGCGGCACGGTGAGCCGGCGGGTTCCCCCGAGCGCGATGGACGGCGCATGGGAAGGTTCGCAGGCGCGAGAGATGCGCTTGATGAATCAAGTGTAGGCCAGCAAAAAAGCAGGCTCAATCGGATTACGACGAGAGACCGCACGACTATGTAACCGCGCGTTGCAATGCAGTGTTCTACAAAAAATTGTCGAATTGGGGCTTGAAAAGGTGTATGAGCAGCCCGATATCGCACAAAGCGCGTCATTTGCCCCCGAAAGGCATGACGCGGCGGGCTGCGGTGCTCCTGCGAGGTGCCGGACTGCATCGTACCCACCCACGAATCTGATCGACCACAGACGGAATGAGCATGGAAGAAAACCAAGCGACGCAGGCCCCGGGCGAGACGCCCGAGACAGCTGCCGCCGCCCAGGCGGCCAGCCAGACGACGGGCCCCGTGCCCGGCAACGACACAGCGGCTGCACCGGCTGCGCCGGCTGACGCGGATGCGGCGCTCGCCGAGGTCCAGGCCAAACTCGCCGAAATGCAGGAAAGCTTCTTGCGCGCGAAGGCCGAGACGGAGAATGTGCGTCGGCGCGCCCAGGAAGATGTCGAAAAGACGCACAAATTCGCGATCGAGCGGTTCGCCGAGCATCTGCTTCCGGTGATCGACAGTCTCGAGGCCGCGGCCACCGATTCCTCTGGCGATCTCGTCAAGGTGCGCGAGGGCATCGAGTTGACCTTGCGTCAGCTCAATTCGGCACTCGAAAAGGGCCGCGTCGCCGTGATCAATCCCGTCGGCGAGAAGTTCGATCCGCATCGTCATCAGGCCATCTCGATGGTGCCGTCCGAACAGGAATCCAACACGGTCGTCACCGTTCTGCAGAAGGGTTTCCTGATCGCCGACCGCGTGCTGCGCCCGGCGTTGGTGACGGTTTCAGCACCGAAGTAGCCCGCCGGGCCGGCAAGGTGCGTCGCCCGTGAGCGGCAGGCCAGAAGTTCAGGTCAGCGTTCAGGCCAGAGTTCAGGCCGCCAGGGCGGACAGCCATACCGGTCGGCACGACAGCGGGCATGACGGCACAGCTGGACTGGGCGCGCAAGAAGATCGCTCGAAAAAAGTAGCCCTGTTTGACTCAGGGTCTTGAAAAGCAGGTAGCGCGCCCCGATTTACACGACATCGAACATCGTTGGCCTGGCTCGAGAGCGGGGCTGCGGATACGGAAATAACGGAGATTTGAGAATGGGCAGAATTATCGGTATCGACCTCGGCACCACGAACTCGTGTGTGGCGATCATGGAAGGCAACACCACAAAGGTGATCGAGAACTCGGAAGGTGCGCGCACCACGCCGTCGATCATCGCCTATATGGAAGACGGCGAGATTCTCGTGGGCGCACCGGCCAAACGTCAGGCCGTGACCAATCCGCGCAACACGCTGTACGCGGTCAAGCGGCTGATCGGCCGGCGCTTCGAAGAAAAGGAAGTGCAGAAGGACATCGGCCTGATGCCCTACAAGATCAGCAAGGCCGATAACGGCGATGCATGGATCGACGTGCGCGACTCGCAGCTGGCGCCGCCGCAGATTTCGGCCGAAGTCCTTCGCAAGATGAAGAAGACCGCCGAAGACTATCTGGGCGAGACTGTCACCGAAGCCGTGATCACGGTACCGGCCTACTTCAACGACACACAGCGCCAGGCGACCAAGGATGCCGGCCGCATCGCGGGTCTCGAGGTGCGGCGGATCATCAACGAACCGACCGCTGCCGCGCTGGCGTTCGGCCTCGACAAGAATGAGAAGGGCGACCGCAAGATTGCCGTCTATGACCTCGGCGGCGGCACGTTCGACGTGTCGATCATCGAGATCGCGGACGTCGACGGTGAAAAGCAGTTCGAAGTGCTCTCGACCAACGGCGACACCTTCCTCGGCGGCGAAGATTTCGACCAGCGCATCATCGATTACATCATCGGCGAGTTCAAGAAGGACCAGGGCGTCGACCTCTCGAAGGACGTGCTCGCGCTGCAGCGCCTGAAGGAAGCCGCCGAAAAAGCGAAGATCGAACTGTCGAGCTCGCAACAGACCGAAATCAATCTGCCGTACATCACGGCCGATGCGAGCGGTCCGAAGCACTTGAACCTGAAGATCACCCGCGCGAAGTTCGAGGCGCTCGTCGAGGAACTCGTCGAACGCACGATCGAGCCGTGCCGCATTGCGATCAAGGATGCAGGCGTGAAGATCGGCGAGATCGACGACGTGATTCTCGTCGGCGGCATGACGCGGATGCCGAAGGTGCAGGAGAAGGTCAAGGAGTTCTTCGGCAAGGAACCGCGTCGCGACGTGAATCCGGACGAAGCCGTTGCAGTCGGTGCGGCGATCCAGGGCCAGGTGCTGTCGGGCGACCGCAAGGACGTGCTGCTGCTCGACGTGAGCCCCCTGTCGCTCGGTATCGAGACGCTTGGCGGCGTGATGACGAAGATGATCGCGAAGAACACGACCATCCCGACCAAGCATTCGCAGACATTCTCGACGGCTGACGACAGCCAGGCCGCGGTGACGATCAAGGTGTTCCAGGGCGAACGCGAGATGGCGGCAGGCAACAAGCTGCTCGGCGAGTTCAACCTCGAAGGCATCCCGCCCGCACCGCGTGGCGTGCCGCAGATCGAAGTCGGTTTCGATATCGATGCAAACGGTATCCTGCACGTGTCGGCGAAGGACAAGGCGACCGGCAAGGAAAACAAGATCACCATCAAGGCGAACTCGGGCCTCTCCGAAGCCGAGATCGAACAGATGGTGAAGGATGCCGAGGCGAATGCCGTCGAAGATCGCAAGCTGCGTGAGCTGGCCGATTCGCGCAATCAGGCCGATGCGCTGATCCACAGCAGCCGCAAGGCGCTCGTCGACTACGGCGACAAGCTCGAGGCGGGCGAGAAGGCCAAGATCGAGGAAGCGATCAAGGCGCTCGAGGACTCGGTGCGCGGCGGCGACAAGGCCGATATCGATGCAAAGGTCGAAGCGTTGTCGGCGGCGTCGCAAAAACTCGGCGAAAAGATGTATGCCGATATGCAGGCTGCGCAGGCGGCCGGCGATGCCCAGCCAGCGGGTGGCCAGGAAGCCGAGCATGCGCAGCAGGCCTCGGCCAAGGCCGAAGACGACGTGCTCGACGCCGAGTTCAAGGAAGTCAAGAAGGACTAAACAGGACCAACCGGCCGCGCGGATCAAGCCCACGCGGCCGGTTTGCTTGTCGATTGCGGCGCCTGGCGTCCCGTTTTGGGCCGACCAGGCTTTATCGTTTGTGAGGGTCGCGAGGCCCGTTGCGAGTATCAGCACGGATTATGGCGAAACGGGATTATTACGAGGTTCTGGGCGTAGCCAAGAACGCGAGCGAAGACGAGATCAAGAAGTCGTATCGCAAGCTCGCGATGAAATATCACCCCGACCGGAATCCAGACAACAAGGACGCGGAAGAGCATTTCAAGGAGGCGAAGGAAGCCTATGAAATGCTGTCCGACGCGCAGAAGCGCGCGGCCTACGACCAGTACGGACATGCAGGCGTCGATCCGAACATGGCGGGGGCGGGCGGTCAGGGCTTTGGCGGATTTGCCGAGGCATTCGGCGACATCTTCGGTGATATCTTCGGCCAGGCTGCGGGCGGCGGTGGCGGGGCCGGTCAGCGCGGCGGGCGCGGCGGTGGTCCGCAGGTCTATCGCGGCGCCGATCTGCGCTACAGCATGGAGATCACGCTCGAGCAGGCGGCGCACGGCTACGAGACGCAGATTCGCGTGCCGAGCTGGACCGCTTGCGACATCTGCCACGGCAACGGCGCGAAGCCGGGCACCAAGCCCGAGGTCTGCCCGACGTGCGGCGGCAGCGGTGCGGTGCGGATGTCACAAGGCTTCTTCAGCATCCAGCAGACCTGCCCGAAATGCCATGGCTCCGGCAGCTATATTCCCGAGCCTTGCACGAATTGCCACGGCGCGGGCAAGGTCAAGCAGACGAAGACGCTCGAAGTGAAGATCCCGGCCGGCATCGACGACGGCATGCGCATCCGCTCGGCTGGCAACGGCGAGCCGGGTCTGAACGGGGGGCCATCGGGTGATCTGTTTGTCGAGATCCATATCAAGCAGCACAGTGTGTTCGAGCGCGACGGCGATGACCTCCACTGCCAGATGCCGATCGCCTTCACGAACGCGGCGCTCGGTGGCGAGATCGAGGTACCCACGTTGTCGGGCCGCGTAACGTTCCCGGTGCCCGAGGGCACGCAATCGGGCCGTACGTTCCGTCTGCGCGGCAAAGGCATCAAGGGCGTGCGTGCCACGGTGCCCGGCGACCTGTACGTGCATGTGGTAGTCGAAACGCCGGTCAAGCTCACCGATACGCAGCGTGATCTGCTCAAGCAATTCGAGCGGTCGCTGACCGAAGGCGGCGCGCGGCATAGCCCGCAAAGCAAGGGCTGGTTCGATCGGGTCAAGAGCTTCTTCGAATAGGAGCAGATGGGTTTGACGCCGTTCGCGTTGCTCGACGATTGCGACGCATCCCTGGCCGCACCGACCAGCCGTCTTTATACGGGGCTGGTCGGTGAGTTGGCTTCGTATGGCGCCGACGATGCCGAGGCTGTCTGCGCGCAAGCCGAGCGCGCGTTGCGCGACGGCCTGCATGCGATCGTGCTCGCCGACTATGAATGGGGTACGCAAGTGTCAGTCGATCGCATCGCTCGGGCGGGCGATGCGGAGCAAGCGTGCGTCGCAAGGGCGAATGCCGGAGTGGAGCAAAAAGCGCAGGCCGGGAGACCGGCGCTGCGCTTTTTGCTTTTCTCGAATTGCGAACACCTGTCACGTGAAGCCGTCGATGCATGGCTCGTGGAGGCGGATCATGCCGCCTTGCAAGCGGCTCCCGCAGGGCTCGCGCGGATCAAGGAAGATACACCGCGCGAACGCTTCGACGATGCGCTTGCGCAGATTCGCGCGGCGCTCGAGCGCGGTGATACCTATCAGATCAACTATACCTACCGGCTCGGCTTCGACGTGCTCGGTTCGCCGGTGTCCCTCTACCGGCGACTGCGGGCGCGGCAGCCCGTGCGCTATGGCGCGCTGATCGCATTGCCGGATGCGCGCTTCGTGCTGTCCTGCTCGCCTGAACTCTTTCTGCAGCACGAGGCGGGTATGCTGCGTGCGCAACCGATGAAGGGGACGGCCGCCCGTGTCGACGATCCGGACGAGGACGCACGGGTGCGAGCCGGTCTTCGGGCAGATCCCAAGAATCGTGCCGAAAACCTGATGATCGTGGACTTGTTGCGCAACGATATCGGGCGCGTCGCGCAGACCGGGTCGGTCGAGGTGCCCGCGCTGTTTTCGGTCGGTGCCTATGGCCGCGTCTGGCAGATGACATCGACGGTGCGCGCGCGGATCGACGCGGGACGCTCCTTTGCCGAACTCATGCGTGCGCTGTTTCCGTGCGGATCGATCACTGGAGCGCCGAAGCATCGGGCGATGGAGCTGATCGCCGAACTCGAAACTTCGCCGCGGGGCCTCTATACCGGTTCGATTGGGTGGCTGGACGCACCGACGGACACGCGCCGCTGTGGCAATTTCTGTCTATCCGTCGCGATCCGCACGCTTGTGCTCGATGCTGATACGCATCGGGGCGAAATGGGTGTCGGCGCGGGAATCGTGCTCGACAGCGTCGCGGCTTCAGAATGGGATGAATGTAAAGTGAAAGCAGGATTTGCAACGGGCAACGATGCCGGATTGGCTCTGTTCGAAACGATGCGTGCAACTCGCGCCGGCGGCGTCGCGCATCTCGACCGGCATCTCGCCCGGCTCGTGCACAGCGCGGCCGAGCTCGGCATGAAATTCGATCCCACCTCGATTCTCGAGCATGTGAACGCCTACCTGCCGCAGCTCAGCGACGGCGAGCACCGTGTCAAGGTCACGCTCGATGCGGCTGGCGCAGTCACGGTCGGTGGCGGGCCGCTCACGCCTTTGCCGCACATTCCGGTCAAGTTGGTACTGGCGGCCGAGCATGGCTATGCATCGACTGACGCCGATGATCCCTTGCTGCGCTACAAGACGACCCGGCGCGATCAATACGACAGTGCGTGGCGCGCGGCCGACACGCAGGGCGCGTTCGACATGCTGTTCTTCAACACCCGTGGCGAACTCACCGAGGGCGGCCGTAGCAATGTCTTCGTCAAGCGCGACGGCCATTGGTGGACGCCGCCCCTTTCGAGCGGCCTGCTGCCGGGCGTGATGCGCGCGATCGTCCTCGCGGATCCGCAATGGCACGCCAGCGAGCGCGTGCTCACGCACGACGACCTGCTGCATGCCGAAGACCTGATGGTCTGCAATGCACTGAGAGGGCCGCTGCGCGCCACGCTCGGCTAGAACGTATGCTCGGGCCCGGGAAACGAACCGTCCTTGACGGCACGTATATAGGCGCCGATCGCGTTCTGCACGCTGCCGTTTTCCTCCAGGAAGTTCTTCACGAAACGCGGCCGCTTGCCGGGGAAGATGCCGAGCATGTCGTGCAGCACGAGCACCTGGCCTGAACAGCCGGCGCCCGCGCCGATCCCGATGGTCGGAATCGCAAGCGACTGCGTGACGTCGTTCGCGAGCGCGCCCGGGACCGCCTCGATCACGAGGAGTTGTGCACCCGCCTGCTCGACCGCCAGCGCATCGCGTCGCAACTGCTCGGCGCCCGCATCGGTCTTGCCCTGTACCTTGAAGCCGCCGAATGCGTGAACCGACTGCGGCGTCAGGCCGACATGCGCACAGACCGGGACCGCGCGTTCGACCAGAAAGCGGATCGTCTCGGCGAGCCATTCGCCCCCTTCGAGCTTGACCATCTGCGCACCGGCACGCATGAGCGCTACCGCATTGTTGAAGGCATCGGCCGGCGTGCCGTAGGTGCCGAACGGCAGGTCGGCGATCACGAGTGCGCTGCGGGTGCCGCGCGCGACCGAGGCCGTGTGGTAGGCGATGTCGGCCAGTGTCACCGGCAAGGTCGTCCGATGGCCTTGCAATACATTGCCAAGCGAATCGCCGATCAGGACCGAATCGACTCCCTCCGCATCGCAGACCGCGGCAAAGCTCGCGTCGTAGGCGGTGAGCATGGCGATCTTTTCGCCGCGCGCGCGCATTTCAGCGAGACGCGGCACGGTCACGGCCGTGCGCGCTGTCTCTTGGAGATAACTCATCGAACAGGCTCCAGGGGAGCACGCCGGCACGGCGTGCGGTTCAGGAAGAGGGGGAGCGGGTCGCGATACGGCACTGGCATACTTCGACCCTTTCGATGCGCTGGTCGGCCACATCCGCGAGAAAACCCTGCAAGAGGCCGAGCCCGGGAATCTCGAGGGCCGGATCCAGTTCAAGCAGCGGTACGACCACGAATGCACGGCGCGTCATGCGCGGATGCGGGACGACAAGCTGCGGCGAGTCGATCGTCTCTTGGCCGTATAGCAGCACATCGAGGTCGAGCGTGCGCGGCGCGTTCCGAAACGGCCGTTCGCGTCCGAAATGGTGTTCGATCGAAAGACATAGCGCGAGCAATTGTTGGGCGCTAAGTGTCGTATCGATCGCCGCGGCGACGTTCAAATAGTCGTCGCCGCCCGCATCGACCGGCGCGGACCGGTAGAAGCTCGACTTGGCGAGCACGGTCACGCTGGCATGCTGGGCCAGGCAGACGACTGCATCCTTGAGCGTCTGCCGCGCATCGCCGAGGTTCGCACCCAGGCCAAGATAGGCTAACGTCATCTTATTGCTTCGTTCGTTACAGATCCCGTCGATCGTCGAATCGATCGACGCCCTGTGCATCGATCAGCGAGTACGACGTGCATCTTGCCACTTCCTGCGCAGTGCCGCTTGCCAGCGTCGCGCCGCAGCCCACGCTCAGTCGCCCTTGTAACCGCCGCCGTTTTCGTGATGGTAGTCGCGCTCGGCTCCTGCGTGCCCGTTGCCACCTTCACCTCCGTCGTGGTCGGTACTGTCCCCCGCCTGGCCGCCTTCCTCACCACCTGCCTTGCGCCCGCCTCGGCGCCGCCGGCGGCGCGGGCCGCGTTCCTTGGCGGAGCCTTGCGTGAGCAGGGCGTCGCGCGCGCCGATATCGCCGTCGACAAAATCGGTCCACCACTGGCCGACTTCGGCATCGAGCTCGCCCGATTCACACCGGAGCACGAGGAAGTCGTAGGCGGCGCGAAAGCGCGGATGCTCGAGCAGCTTGAAGGCGGTACGGCCGCTATGCTTTTCGAGGCGCGGCTGCATCGACCAGATTTCCTTCATATCGGCGACGAAGCGTTTCTGGATCGCGAGTTTTTCGGTCTGCGTGTCGAGCACCTCGTCCATCGCGCGATGCAGCCCGGGAATCGGATAGTCGCCGTTCGCGGTGTGTTTCTGCCAGCGGTCCTGTACTTGCTGCCAGAGCAGTGCCGCGAACAGGAAACCCGGCGAGACCGGCTTGTTCGCGCGCACGCGGTCATCGGTGCTCGTCAGTGCGAGCGTGACGAACTTCTCGCCGTGCGGCTGCTCGAGCACGACATCGAGCAGCGGCAACAGGCCATGATGGAGCCCTTCGGCGCGCAGCCGCTGCAGGCAGGCGAGCGCGTGGCCCGAGAGCAGCAGCTTGAGCATCTCGTCGAACAGACGAGCGGCCGGCACATTGTTGATCAGGTCGGCGAGTCTCGTGATCGGCGCGCGCGTCGCAGGGTCGATCTCGAAACCGAGCTTGGCCGCGAAACGCACGACGCGCAGCATGCGCACCGGATCTTCGCGGAACCGCGTCGCGGGGTCGCCGATCATGCGCAGCGTGCGTGCGCGAATATCGGCCATCCCGTCGTGATAGTCGAGCACGGTCTGCGTCGCCGGATCGTAGTACATCGCGTTGATCGTGAAATCGCGGCGTGTCGCGTCCTCGTGCTGTTCGCCCCAAACGTTGTCGCGCAAGACGCGGCCACTCGCGTCGACCGCATGGGTGCGTCGGTCGAGATCGGCGCGCTTGAGTCGGCGGGGGGCTTCGGTCTGCGTCTTCACGACGGCCTTCGCGGCGGCCCGGGCTTCCGGCGAGCCTTTGCCTTCGTTCTCGCCGTCGCCGCCGGGCTGGTCGACCAGCGCGCGGAAGGTGGACGTCTCGATGATTTCCTGACCGAACTGCACATGCACGATCTGGAACCGCCGGCCGATGATCCGTGCGCGGCGGAACAGCTTCTGCACTTCCTCGGGCGTCGCATCGGTGGCGACGTCGAAATCCTTCGGCGCGACGCCGAGCAGCAGGTCGCGCACGGCGCCGCCGACGATGAAGGCGCGAAAGCCGGCTTGCTGGAGCGTGTCTGTTACGCGGACCGCATTGCGCGAGATCAGCCCCGGGTCGATATGGTGAATATCGGCCGATACCACGGTGGGCACCGTCGGCGTCTTCGGCAAGGCAGCAGCCAAGGCTCCGGCCTTGCGGTCGTCCGGGCTTGTGTTCGGGTCCTGGCCCAGGAGCCGGCGTATCAGTTTTTTTATCACTTGGCTTCGAACAGTTCGAGAATCCGCCAGCCCTTCTGGAGCGCATGTTCGCGCAGCGTCGGATCGGGGTTCGTCGCGATCGGATCGGTGACTTTCTCGAGCAGGGGAATGTCGTTCCGGGAATCGCTGTAGAAATAACTGCGCTCGAAGCTCGACCAGTCCTTGTCGAGGGACTTGAGCCATTCTTCGGTGCGGATGATCTTGCCTTCCTGGAAGCTCGGAATGCCGTCGAGCTCACCCGTGTACGGGCCGTGCGGGTCGCCGTCAAGTGTCGCGGGCATCGGTGCGATGAGGCACTCGATGCCGAAGGCGCGTCCGATCGGCTCGGTCACGAATGCGTTGGTCGCCGTGATCAGGCAGCACAAGTCGCCGGCATCCTGGTGTTCGCGCACGAGTTCGAGCGCGACCGGGAGCAGCGCGGGCTCGATGACCTCGGCCATGAACTGGCGGTGCCACTCGTGCAACTGCGCGCGCGAGTGGCGGGCGAGCGGTGCGAGCGAAAAGCGCAGGTAGGCATGGATGTCAAGGCAGCCGGCCTTGTAGTCCGCATAGAAACGCTCGTGCGCGAGGCTGAAGGCGGGTTCGTCGACAATGCCGAGCTTGACCATGAAACGACCCCATTCGTGGTCGCTGTCGGTGGGCAGCAGGGTGTGATCGAGATCGAACAGCGCGAGATTGCGTGCGGCTTTAGTCATGGGGCGCATTTTACTTGAAGCGGGGAGAGCGTTCGGGCGATCGTTCCGGATAATCTCAGCCATCCTGTAATTCGCCGTCGAGACTGGCCAACATCGCACGCAGCAGGGGCAGCGTGACCGCGCGTTTCTGCTCGAGCGAAAAGCGGTCGAGCGCGTCGAACAGCGCCATCAGGCTCGGCATATCGCGCTTGAAATGGGTGAGCAGGTAAGGCGGCACATCATCAGCGAGCGCGATGCCGCGCGCGCGTGCGGCATTCTTGAGCGCGAGCATCTTGCCCGCATCGTCGAGCGGCGCAATCTGGTAGACGAGGCCCCAGCCGAGCCGCGTGCGCAAGTCGTCGCGCACCGTGAGGGCGAGCGGCGCCGCGTTTCCGGCGACGACGAGCGCGTGGCGCGCGTGCGCGCGCACCTCATTGAACAGATTGAACAGGGCGATTTGCTGCGCGCTCGACAGCCCGTTCACGTCGTCGACCGAATACAGCACGATTTCGGGCTCGAACTCGAACGCCGCAAGCGGGCTGTGCGGACCTGCGTGGCGTGCGCGGTCAGCCGGCGCCGCGTGGCAAAGCGCGTACAGAAGATGGCTGCGTCCGCTGCCGTTCTCCCCCCAGAGATAGAAAGTGCGGTCCGCCGGCGGTTCGGCAGTGGCGGATAGGCCGTCGAACAGTCCCCGCAGACGCGCGACCGGTTCGAGGTTGCCGCCTGTCACGAAATTGTCGAACGTCGCCGGCGGCGGCGTGCCGAGGTCGAGCACGAGCTGGCGGACAGGGGGCGCAAGAGGCAAGGGAGGCACCAACAATGGAAGGACCGGGTATGAGGAATGAACGGCGCGGTGCGCGACACCGATAAGTCAGTGACAACCTATCCCATCGGTTAAAATCCGCATTCTACCGAACCTCATTGTTTCCCCCGCCATGAATGATCCGAAAGTCGGCACTCCTGCAACTGGTCTGTCTTATCGCGATGCCGGCGTCGATATCGACGCCGGCGACGCCTTGATCGATCGTATCAAGCCGTTTGCGAAAAAGACGTTGCGCGACGGCGTGCTGGGCGGCATCGGCGGCTTTGGCGCCTTGTTCGAAGTGCCCAAGCGCTACCGCGAGCCGGTGCTGGTATCGGGCACCGACGGCGTCGGGACGAAGCTCAAGCTCGCTTTCCAGCTCGACAAACACGATACCGTCGGCCAGGACCTCGTGGCGATGAGCGTCAACGACATTCTGGTGCAGGGCGCCGAACCCCTGTTTTTCCTCGACTATTTCGCCTGCGGCAAGCTCGATGTCGATACCGCGGCCCGCGTGATCAAGGGCATCGCCGAAGGCTGTGAGCTGTCGGGCTGCGCGCTGATCGGCGGCGAGACCGCGGAAATGCCGGGCATGTATCCCGATGGCGAATACGATCTCGCGGGTTTTGCGGTCGGCGCGGTCGAAAAAAGCGAGATCATCGACGGCAAGTCGATCGAACCGGGCGACGTCGTGCTGGGCCTCGCGTCGAGCGGCATTCATTCGAACGGTTTTTCGCTCGTGCGCAAGATCATCGAACGGGCGAAACCCGACCTCGATGCCGATTTCGACGGCCGTTCGCTGACCGATGCGCTGATGGCGCCGACACGGATCTATGTCAAGCCGGTGCTCGCGCTGATGAAGCAGATCAAGGTCAAGGGCCTGGCCCACATCACGGGCGGCGGGCTCGTCGAAAATGTGCCGCGGATCCTGCAAGCAGGGCTGACCGCCGAACTCGACCATCGCGCATGGCCGTTGCCGCCGCTGTTCTCATGGCTGCAGAAACACGGTGGTGTCGCCGATGCGGAAATGCATCGCGTATTCAATTGCGGCATCGGCATGGTGCTCGTCGTGTCGGCCGCGGATGCGGCAGCGGCTCAGGACCTGCTCGCGGGCGCGGGCGAAACGGTCTGGCAGATCGGCACGATCCGTCGCGGCGCCGAAGGCGAAGCCCAGACGGTCGTGATCTAGCCTAGGCTAGCCATCAGCGCGAGCACGCGATCCGTTGCGTCGCTCGCGCAGCAATCGACGATCGCGCGTTCGGGAATCGAGCGCAGCCACGTCAACTGGCGCTTGCAGAGCTGGCGGGTGGCGAACACGCCCTTGTCGCGCATCGTCGCGCGATCGGTCTCGCCGTCGAGATATTCCCAGACCTGCCGGTACCCGACGCAGCGCATCGAGGGCATTGAGGTGTCGAGGTCGCCACGCGCCTTGAGGCGCTCGACTTCCTCGATCAGGCCGTTTCCGAGCATCATGTCGAAGCGGTGCGCAATGCGCTCATGGAGCACCGCGCGATCCGACGGTTCGAGTGCGATCGGCATGAAGCGGTATTCCGTCTTCGGCCGCCGCCGGGGGGCATCGAGCAAGGCCGACATCTGCTGGCCGCTCAGCAGGTAGATTTCGAGCGCTCGCTGGATCCGTTGTGAATCGTTTTCGGGTAGCCGTGCGGCGGTCACCGGATCGACTTCGGCAAGCCGCGCATGCATCGCGGGCCATCCGTCGCGCGATGCTTCGGCGTCGAGCCGCGCGCGCAGTTCGGGGTCGGCCGCGGGCAGATCGTTGAGCCCTGTCGTCAATGCCTTGTAGTAGAGCATCGTGCCGCCGACCAGCACGGGACGTCGGCCACGCGCGAGGATCTCGCCGACGAGGCGCAATGCGTCGTCATGAAACTCGGCCGCCGAATAGGCATCGGCAGGATCGACGATATCGATCAGGTGATGCGGGACGCTCGCGAGTTCGGCCGCGCTGGGCTTGGCCGTGCCGATATCCATTTCGCGATAGACGAGCGCCGAATCGACACTGATGATTTCGATCGGCTCGCGCGCGGCCAGCGCAAGCGCGGCGGCAGTCTTGCCCGAGGCGGTCGGGCCCAGCAGGCAGGCGATCTGGACGGTCATGACAAAGCCGCCGTCATCGGAGTGTCTTCATGTGCGCGCCGTCATATTCGGCGCACGGTCGCGAGCGACTCGTCGAGTGGATCACATTCATCATCGGCGAACCGTCACTGGCCACGCATGAACAGCCGGTCGAGATCGGCTATCGTCAACTGGAACCAGGTGGGCCGGCCATGATTGCATTGATCGGCGCGTTCGGTGGTCTCCATCTGGCGCAGCAAGGCGTTCATCTCATCGTGGTTCAGGCGGCGGTTGGCACGTACAGCGTGATGGCAGGCCAACGTGCCCAGCAACTCGTGCTGGCGCTCGGTCAGCATCCGCGAGCCGCCATAGGCCTGAAGGTCGGTTAGGACCGCACGGGCGAGCGAGATCAGGTCGGCTTCCTTGAGCAGCGCGGGCACCGCGCGGATGGCCAGCGCGGTGGGGGAGAGCACCGCGATGTCGAAGCCGAGCGCGTCGAGGACCTCGCGGTTTTCCTCGACGGTGCCCACCTCGATCGGGTTCGCGGACATCGAAAGGGGAATCAGCAGCGGCTGGACCGCGATCGCGTGGTCCCCGAGCGCAGTCTTGAACTGCTCGTAGAGAATGCGTTCGTGGGCCGCGTGCATATCCACGAGCACGAGGCCGCGCGTGTTTTGCGCGAGTATATAGACGCCATGCAACTGGCCGAGCGCGTAGCCGAGCGGTGCGTCGTCGGGCAGGCCTGCATAGGCGTCGGCCGGCGATCCGCCGGCGCGCACATTCGAGCCGTCGTAACGGGCTGCGTCGGCTCCGCCGGAACTTCCTGGAGTCGAGTCCCCGGAACCGGGCTGACCGAAACCGGCATCCACGGTGTCCGAGCCATACCTCTGCACGTTTTTTCGCACTTCGAGCCCGCGGCCGGCGGATTCGTAGTTCGCCGCGTAGGCCCAGCCCGCGCCATCCTGTCCCGGAACACCCTCCGCAAGGGGGCGGCCGGGCGTTGCCGGATCGAACCCTCGCGCGTGCGCGGGCGATACGTCCGCCATGCCGTCAAGCCCAGGCTGTTTGTCGGCGCCCGGCTCGGGAACGACCTGGGCCGTCCAGGCGGGTCTGGGCACGCCAGCGTCCGCAGCGGTTCCGTCCGCGCCGTCGCTGCCAGTGCGTCGCCCGTACAGTGCATCGTAGAGCGCGAGCGGCTGGGCGACCGGCAGGGTGCCCTGGCGCATGCGCATCTGCGCGATCCACTGGGTCGTGTTGGCCTGGCTTCCCGTGCCGCCGCCCAGGGCGCGCGACAACTGGCCTTCGCCCCCGGCTCCGTCGATCTGCGTTGCATGACCGAGCGAGGTCGTGTCGGGCGACGCACCCGCATGCCGCGCCAGCGCGCGCTGGACGGCGTGGAAGACGAACTGGTGGACCGAGCGCGACTCGCGGAACCGGACTTCGATTTTCGACGGATGCACGTTCACGTCGACCGATTCAGGCGGCACTTCGAGAAACAGTACGTACGACGGATACCGATCGCCATGCAGCACGTCTTCGTAGGCGGAGCGCACGGCATGGGTCAGCAGCTTGTCGCGCACGAAGCGGCCGTTGACGAAGAAATACTGCTGGTCGGCCCGACCGCGGCTCGCGGTCGGCAAGCCCGCAAAGCCATAGACTGCGACCGGTCCCGCCCGCTCGTCGAGCGGCAGGTGCGCGAGCGAGAACCCTTCGCCGAGTACCTTCGCCACGCGTTGTGCGGGCGTGCCCGCGTTCCAATGCTCGAGCGCGCGGCCGTTGTGCATGACCGAGAACGAGACGTCGGGGCGCGCGAGCGCGGCGCGGCGGACCATTTCGAGGCAATGGCCGAGTTCGGTCTGGTCGGTCTTCAGAAACTTCCGGCGCGCCGGCGTATTGAAATAGAGCTCGCGTATTTCGATCGTCGTGCCGACACCGCCCGCGGCAGGCGCGATCTCGCCGTGTTCGGCATCGATGCGTGCGGCATGCGCGGCGTCGGCGGTACGGCTCGTGATCGACAACTGCGAGACCGATGCGATCGAGGCGAGCGCTTCGCCGCGGAAACCGAGTGTGGTCACCGCTTCGAGTTCGGCCAGCGTGCGGATCTTGCTCGTCGCGTGCCGCAGCAGCGCGAGCGGCAATTCGCCGGCCGGCATCCCATATCCGTCGTCGGCGATCGAGATCCGCTTGACGCCCCCTTCATCGAGCGTGATCCGGACCGTGGTCGCGCCCGCATCGAGTGCGTTTTCAAGCAGTTCCTTGACCACCGATGCGGGCCGTTCGACGACTTCGCCCGCGGCGATTTGACTGACGAGCTGGTCGGGCAAGGCCGCAATCGACCTGCGTTCGCGTTTCGGCGCGGCGGGATCGGACGCCCCATTGTGCGTCGCGGCGGGTATCGACGCTGATGTCGACGCGGACGCGGCGGCGTCGGATGCGGCGAGGCGAGCCGTTTCGTCGTCGGGCGGAGGAGGAGGGGCTTGGACGTCGGACATGCGCAACATTATAGCCAGTCGGCCTGCGTTCAAACGCTTCTGGCAGACCGCCGCGGGTCAACTGCGAGTCAATTGCGAGTCAACCAGGAAATCGCCATGAGCTCCCTACGAAACCGCCGCGGAAGCGCTCGGCGATGACTCGCCGGAACGCCGTGGAAAATCGCGCAAGGATCACTAAGTCCGTGTCGCTTATTCACTAAAGTTGCAAATGTCTTCCGGTATGATCGTGCTCATCCATTTATGCCTGAAGGACATCGATTTTGGACACTCTTCTCCAATTCGCCGGATATGTGCTGCATATCGACAAGTTTTTTGGCACATTCATCGCGCAATACGGAGCTTGGATTTATCTCATACTGTTCCTGATCGTCTTCTGCGAGACCGGCCTGGTTATCGTGCCGTTCCTGCCCGGAGATACCTTGCTGTTCGTCGGCGGCGCCTTCTGCGCGACGCATGCGCTGAGCCTGCCGGGCCTCTGCGCGCTGCTGATCGTTGCCGCTGTGCTGGGTAACACCGTGAATTTCCATATCGGCCGATTTATCGGTCCGAAGGTTTTCGAGCGGGACTGGCGGCTGATTGACCAGCGCGCGCTGCGCAAGACGCACGATTTCTATGAACGCCACGGCGGCAAGACCGTCGTGCTTGCGCGATTCGTGCCGGTCGCGCGAACGTTCGCACCGTTTGTCGCGGGCGTGGGTGCCATGGGCATCGCGAGTTTCCAACTGTACAACGTGCTCGGCGCGGCGCTGTGGGTGCTGCTTCTCGTGATTGGGGGGTATTTCTTCGGCAACCTGCCTTTTGTCAGGCAATACCTGAATGTGATCGTGCTGGTCGGGGTCGCGGCCGCGATCGTTCCGGTCGCGTTCGGCGCACTCTATAAGTTCCTACAACGTAAGACGGCATGACTCGCCGGTGACGGAATTGCGAAGGGTTGATCTGGACGTGGTCGCAGCCGTGTGAGCGGTTCAAGTGTGCCGGTCGACTCAGGGTCCACACGTTATTAGCTGCTTATATGAGTTCGGAGCGGCTTGCTCTCGCGCTTGTCGGCTTGTTTCGGGCCATCGGGAAGCATCGCGGAGGGCCCCGCCGCGTGGCGGGTTCAGCGTCGTGGAAGGACCTTGTTGAAGGGTCGCACTGAAATCCCTCTTGCGACCCGACAGAATGACATCATAATAGTTTGACGATCCACGCCGATTTTCAGCGCGCGAACGGTCGATGGTCTGTTTTCGATGCTCCGAATCGACGACCCACCTCCCGCCACGTGCGCGACTGTCCCGCCGGTGTGGACGCACAGGGGTTTCGCGGAGATCGACGATGTTGCATGAGCTGCTCGAGCACTACGGTCTGATCATTGTGTTTGCAAGTGTGTTCGCATCGGCAATCGGCCTGCCGGTGCCAGCATTGCCGACGCTTGTGCTCGTCGGTGCGATGTCAATGTTGCATGTGGGACCGCTCGCGGAGCATTTATTGCCGGTCCTGGCGGTGTCCGTGTGCGCGAGCCTGCTCGGCGACACTGTATGGTTTTTTGCCGGCCGTCTGTACGGCGGCAGGACCTTGCAGACCCTGTGCCGCGTGTCGCTTTCGCGGGATACCTGCGTGAAGCAGACCGAACGTTTCTTCGGGCGCTGGGGCGTGCGCGTGCTCGCGCTTTCCAAGTTTATTCCCGGCCTTTCGCTGGTGTCGATCCCGCTTGCGGGGGCGATGAATGTGTCGCTTGGCCAATTCCTGCGCTACGACGCGGTCGGCGCCGCGCTCTGGGCCTCGGTCGGCCTACTGGTTGGTGTGTTGTTCGCGCCGCAGATCGACATGATCTTTATTGCGCTGGGCAAGCTTGGCAAGGCGGCCGCACTCGTGATCGCGGTGCTCGTGGTGCTCTATGTCAGCTATCGGTGGTGGCGCCGCCGCTCCTTGATGCATACGCTGTCCGAAGCGCGCATTTCGGTCGACGAACTCTACGGCCTGATGAACGCGCAAGCGATACCCGTCATCTACGATATCCGCTCGCGCGAGAAGCGCATGCTCGATCCGTTCATCATCCCGGGCTCGCTGTTCGCCGACGAGCGGATGCTCGACGAGATCGCCGCGACGGTCGATCGCGACCAGAAGCTTGTCATCTACTGTTCGTGCCCTAACGAAGTGTCGGCGGCATGGATGGCCAAGCAACTCACCGAACTTGGTTTCAAGGACGTCGTGCCTTTGCGCGGCGGTCTCGATGCATGGCGCGATGCGGGCTGGCAGCTCGCACCGATCGTCGAGGAAGCGGCCAATGATGCCGAGATCGGTATCGCCATGAAGGCGGTTTGATCGGCAGATGAGCGATCAATGGAACTGAGCCGCTAGAGCACCGATTGAGGGCTGAAGGTCGACCGAGCGTCGATCGAATGCTCAATGAGCGTCGACTGAGGAATTGAGCGACGCCTGAGCACCGGTTGAGTGCTGGCCAAAGGCCGTCCGCGCGTCGATTGAATGCCGAATGAGCGCCGACCGAGCGCCGCTTGAATGTCGATCGAACGTCGATTGAAGTGGCCCCGCTCCGGTCGATCCCGGCTCCCGGTAACTGTGCCACTTTCAGGACTTGCAATGACCTCGACTCCGGACGAATTTCCTGTAGCGCCCCTTGCGCCCCTGACGGGCACGGACGATTCCGCGCCCGGGGCCACTTCCGAACCGGCACCGCCCCCGCTCGACGCCCCCGTCGAAGCGCCGTTCTCCTCTTTGCAATCGCGGTTGCACCAGATGTTTCCGCAACTCAGCGACGCCGAGATCGAACGGATGCGGCCCTTCGGCGAGCCGCGTCATGCCGAGGCGGGCGAGGTGCTGGTTCACATGGGGCAGCCGAGCATCGGCATGTGGGTGATCCTGTCGGGCGTCATGCAGATCGTGCGGCGCGACGGCATGGGGCATCGCAAGATGTTCACCGAGGCCCATCCGAGGTATTTCGTCGCCGAGGTTGCCTCGATTTCAGGCGGCCCCACGCTGGTCGACGGGATCGCCCTCACGCCGATGGAACTCCTGTTGATTACGTGCGAACGCCTGCGCGCCTTGCTCATCGCCGATGCGGAACTCAGCGAAAAAATCATGCGCGCGCTAATCCTGCGGCGCGTCTCGTTGATACAGGAAGGCAGCGGCGGGCCCGTGCTCGTCGGCACCGGGAGCGAGCCCGGCTTGCTCGCGCTGCAAGGCTTTCTCACGCGCAATAACCATCCGCATACCGTCGTCGACGCGAAGACCGACCCCGAGGCCGCCGCGATCGTCGAACGCGTGGCCGCGAAACCCGAGGAGTTTCCGCTCGTGATCTGCATGGACGGCACGATCCTGCGCAATCCTGACGAGGGCCAGCTGGCCACCTGTCTCGGACTGCTGCCGGAGTTCGACGAATTGGCCGTCTACGATCTCGTGATTGCCGGCGCGGGGCCGGCCGGTCTCGCCGCGGCAGTGTATGCGGCCTCCGAGGGCCTGTCGGTCGCGGTGCTCGACTGTCGCGCGCCGGGCGGCCAGGCCGGTGCGAGTTCGCGGATCGAAAACTATCTGGGTTTTCCGACCGGCATCTCGGGCCATGCGCTCGCCGGGCGGGCGTTCGTGCAGGCGCAGAAGTTCGGCGCGCATATAGCGATCCCGGCGGAGATCGTCGCGCTCGACTGTAGTTGCTCGGCAGCCACGCATTACCAGCTTGGCCTGACATTGAAGACCGGGCAGCGCGTCAACACGCGCTCGCTCGTGGTGGCCACGGGCGCCGTTTATCGGCGGCCGCAGGTCGAGAAGATCGAGCATTTTGAAGGGCGCGGGATCTATTACTGGGCGTCGCCGATCGAGGCTAAGCTGTGCAAGCACGAGGAAGTCGTGTTGATCGGCGGCGGCAATTCGGCGGGGCAGGCGGCCGTGTTCCTGGCCTCGCACGTCTCTCATCTGCATCTGTTCATTCGTGGCACGAGCCTCGATGCGAGCATGTCGCGCTATCTGATCGACCGCATTGCATCATTGCGCAATGTGACGCTGCACACTTGCACGAGGCTGGTCGGGCTCGATGGCGACGAACGCGGGCTATCTTCGATTCGCTATGAGAGCACCGATCAGGTGGGCGAGCAGCGCATGAATATCCGCCATCTGTTCCTGTTCATCGGTGCCGATCCGAATACCAAGTGGCTGCGCAACTGCGGCGTCGAGCTCGATGAACATGGCTTCGTGGTCACCGGGGCAGACGCGCGCCCCTATCACGAGGCGCCGACGCTGGCGCTCGAAACGAGTGTCGACGGGGTGTTCTCGATCGGCGATGTGCGCTCCGGATCGATCAAGCGGATCGCCTCCGGAGTCGGAGAAGGCGCTGCGGTCGTCGCGCAGATCCATGGCTTCCTGAGCAAGCAGGGGCAGGTCGCGCCCACCGCGGCACAGGTCGTCTAAGTACGGGAGGCGGTGATTGGCGAGGTCTCTCGCCAATCACCGCCTCAAGCCCTGCCTCAAGCCCTGCCTCAAGCCCTGCCTCAAGCCCTGCCTCAAGCCCTGCCTCAAGCCCTGCCTCAAGCCCTGCCTCAAGCCCTGCCTCAAGCCGCGCCTCAAGGTCCTACATCAAGCCATCCTGTTCTTCGACAGCGGCGGGTTGGCGGCGAAGTAGCGTTTGATTCCACGCAGGATCGCATCGGCCATCTTGTCACGATAAGCGTCGTTCTTGAGCTTCGTTTCTTCTTCAGGGTTGCTGATGAACGCGGTCTCAACCAGGATCGACGGAATGTCGGGCGCCTTGAGCACCGCGAAGCCCGCCTGTTCGACCGAGCCCTTATGCAGCTTGTTGATATCGCCGATCTCGTCGAGCACGAAACTGCCGTAGCGCATGCTGTCGCGGATCTGTGCAGTCGTCGACATGTCGAGCAGGGCACGCGAGACCGTTTCGTCCTGCGTCTTGATATTGATCCCGCCGATGAGATCCGATGAATTCTCGCGATTCGCCATCCATTTGGCCGCGGTGCTCGTTGCGCCGTGATCGGACAGCGCGAATACCGACGAGCCGCGCGCCTCGGGCGTGATGAACGCATCGGCGTGAATCGAGACGAACAGGTCCGCTTCGACGCGACGCGCCTTTTGTACGCGTACATTGAGCGGCACGAAGAAATCGTCGTCGCGCGTCATCATCGAGCGCATATTCGGCTGAGCGTCGATCTTGGTACGCAGACGCTTGCCGATATCGAGCGCGACATGTTTCTCGTAGGTCCCGGAACTGCCGATCGCACCCGGGTCTTCGCCGCCATGGCCAGGATCGATGGCGACGGTCAGCAGACGTACCGTCTTCGAGCCCTTCTTCGGCGGTGCCGCGGGCAGCAGGCCGTCGGAGCCGGAGTCCGGCACGTTCTGTGCAAGCGGTCCTGGCGGGGTCGGCGACTTGACGCCGGAAGACTTGTTCCGTGAAGCCGTGGTGCTGCCGGCGCCATGGCCACTATCACCCAATCCGCCGGTGCCGCTGCTTGCGCCTTTCGCGCCCGTGCCGGCCGGCTTCGCATCGTTGTCCGCATATTTCTGGAAGAACGCATCGCTGTCGTCGCCAGCCCCCGAGGCACCGCCATGAAACGGCTGGCCCGCGAGCGAAGTGTTTGCGCCGGTGCTACCTTTCGCGCCATCGGCCCGCACGGCATCGTCCGGTGCATGTAGCTCGAGCGGCGGGCTTGTCGTCAGCGCGGATTGAGGCGCGTTCGCGCCGGCCTGCGCCTGCTGCTGGGCAAAATTCTGTTCCTTGTGTTCGGTCTGCGCGAGCAGTTCCATCAGCGGGTCGGGTGCGACGGCCGGATAGAGGTCGAAGACCAGTCGATAGCGATACGAACCCGCGGGTGCCAGCGCGAACACCTGCGGCTTGGCTGCGTCCTTGAGGTCGAAGACGAGCCGCACGACATGGGGGGCGAACTGGCCGACCCGCACCGACTGGATTTGAGGGTCGTTCGGCGTGATCTTCGAGACGAGATCGCGCAAGGACTGGTCGAGTTCGAGGCCGTTGAGATCGACTACCACGCGGTCGGGGTTTTCGAGCAGCTTCGACGCGTAGTCGAGCGGCTGGTCCGACTCGATCGTCACGCGCGTGTAGTCGCGCGCGGGCCAGACTCGCACGCCGAGCACCGAACTCGCGTAGGCGAGTCGCGGGCCGACCAGTGCGAGAGCGAGCGTCGAGGCACCGGCACGCAGCACCTGGCGACGCTTCCAATTGGGCGACGCGGTGGCGTCGGCTTCGATCGAGCGAAACGGTTTGATCAGCATCGGTCCAGATAGTCCTTGCCACGCGCGCTGTAGGCACGCGCGGTCAATACACGGCCTTCGCCCGCCAGGTCGAGCGACAGCGAAAGGTCCGGCACGCCGATCAGCATACCGGCCTTTTCTGGCCATTCGACAAGGCAGAGCGCGCCTTCATTGAAGTATTCGCGAAAGCCCGCATCGGCCCATTCTGCAGGGTCGGCAAAACGATACAGGTCGAAGTGATAAACGTCGTAACCACGCCTGCCGGTTGACATGTCGCCATGTTTGCCGGGCGAGTGGTCCTGTTGTTTTTCGTGCGGGGTGCGCGAGTTGCCGTTCGGCATGGAATGCTGCTTGCCAAGCGATTCGTCGCCCGGTCTGTCCTCGCGCTTGTCGTCCGGCTGATCGACGCACCCGACGTCGTCGATCCGATACGGTTCGACGAGGGTATAGGTCGGACTTCGTACACGGCCCCGATGACCGAGGGCATGGAGTGTCGCGCGCACGAGCGTGGTCTTGCCTGCGCCGAGATCGCCGAGCAGATGGACATGCAGGCCACCGTCGATCCGCTGGCCCGCGGTTCCCGCCGAACGCAGCGCGGCCGCGAAGCGTTCGCCGAATGCGACGGTCGCGGCTTCGTCAGGCAGATCGAACTGACGTTCGCAGATCGGTGACACGGGTGCGGCGGGGGCTGCAGGCATTGCGTAAAATGGTCAGGATGAATCCAGTCAAGGCCGATCTCGCGCCCGACCCCGTGCCCGATGCACTCCCTACCGGTGCCGCGCAGCCACTACGCGCGCCGGGGGGCGAGTCGTTGCGCTCGTCTCTCGACAGCGATGCGCTTGCCGCTCTCGCGACGCGCATCAAGACATGGGGCGGCGAACTCGGATTCGACGCGGTCGGCATCAGCGATACCGACCTCTCGACCGCGGAACACACGCTGCAGGCATGGCTCGCTGCGGGTTTCCACGGACAGATGGATTATATGGCCAAACATGGCCTCAAACGCGCACGTCCGGCCGAGCTTGTGCCTGGAACACTACGAGTCATCAGCTTGCGGATGGCTTACCTTCCCGCACAATTGCAGCCTTCCAACTGGCGCGCGGCGCAGTTCGCACGCAATGCGGTGCCGGGTGAGGCGGTCGTATCGGTCTATGCGCGTGGCCGCGACTATCACAAGGTGTTGCGCAATCGCCTGCAGAAACTCGCCGAACGTATCGAGATGGAGATCGGCCCCTTCGGCTATCGTGTATTCACGGACTCCGCACCGGTGCTCGAAGTCGAACTCGCGCAGAAGGCGCGGCTCGGCTGGCGCGGCAAGCACACGCTGTTGCTCGAGCGCGATGCGGGTTCGTTTTTCTTTCTCGGCGAGCTGTTCGTCGACCTCCCGCTGCCGATCGATGCAGCCGCAGTGCCCCCGGTTGCTGCGGCGCCGCCCGCCAACGGCGTGCATTGCGGCAGTTGCAGCCGGTGCATCGATGTCTGTCCGACCGGAGCCATCGTCGCGCCGTACCAGGTCGATGCGCGTCGCTGCATCTCCTATCTGACGATCGAACTCGCAGGCAGCATCCCCGAAGAACTACGGCCATTGATCGGTAATCGGATCTATGGATGCGACGATTGCCAGTTGGTGTGTCCCTGGAACAAATTTGCAAAGCTGTCCCAGGTCGACGATTTCGAGGCGCGCAACGGTCTCGAGCAGGCCTCGCTCATCGATCTCTGGCAGTGGACGGAGAACGATTTCGAAGCCAGACTGGCGGGCACGGCGATCCGCCGTATCGGCTATGAGCGTTGGGTGCGCAATCTCGCCGTCGGCCTTGGCAATGCCTTGCGGGCCACGCCGGATGCCAGCGCGCGCGCACCGTTCGCCGATGCTTTGCGAAGCCGTTTGGCCGATCCTTCCGCCTTGATTCGCGAGCACGTCGAGTGGGCGCTCCGGGCGGCGTGAACGTCGCCCGGGAGCGGCATGAGTCCAATAGGGAAAAGAAGCACGGATGAATACAGGCGCGGTGACAAAAACGGGCAACAAACCGCGCGGCAAGCGTTCGCATGTCCTCATCGACACGGAGACCCCCTTTCCGCCCGCACATGCTGACAGCTTGTACGTGATCGACGCGTTTTGCGATGCGCTCTGGCTCGAGCAAGGCCTGTCACGCAATACGCTCGATGCTTACCGGCGCGATCTGCGGCTTTATGCTGACTGGCTCGCCAGGCGCAATGCCAATGCGATCGCGCAGACCACCGAGGTCGATCTCATCGCTTATGTCGCGGCCCGCAGCATTGACAAGGCGAGTTCGGCAAACCGCCGCCTCTCGGTGTTCCGCCGCTTCTTCGGCTGGGCACTTCGCGAGCATCACGTGAGCGTCGACCCGACGCTGAAGATGCAGACCGCGAAACAACCGCTGCGTATGCCTTCGACATTGTCCGAAGCGCAGGTCGAAGCACTGCTCGACGCGCCGGACGTCGACACGCCGCTCGGACTGCGCGACCGCACCATGCTCGAACTCATGTATGCGAGCGGACTGCGCGTCTCGGAGCTCGTCAATCTGAAGACGGTCGAGATCGGGCTCAATGAAGGGGTGGTTCGCGTGATGGGCAAGGGTTCCAAGGAACGGCTCGTGCCGTTCGGCGAGCAGGCGCACGAATGGCTTTCGCGCTATCTGGTCGAAGGGCGCGGTGCCATCCTCGGTGCGCGCGCGGCCGACGCGATGTTCGTCACCGCGCGCGGCGACGCGATGACGCGCCAGCAATTCTGGCACCTGATCAAGCGCCATGCACTGAGCGCCGGCATCGCGGCGCGCCTGACGCCGCATACCTTGCGCCATGCGTTCGCGACGCATCTGCTGAACCACGGCGCCGATCTGCGGGTCGTGCAGATGCTGCTCGGTCATGCCGATATCTCGACCACGCAGATCTACACCCATGTGGCGCGCGAGCGCCTGAAGACCCTGCATGCCATTCACCACCCGCGCGGATAGAACGCCGACGTTAGAATGCGCGCATGAGCGAGTTGCAGCACGTGCGCAACACTGCTGATGCAGCGCCGACGATGAGATGAGCAAGAGCCGACACGTTTACGAGACCCCCGCGACGCAGTTTCTCAAGCGCCACAACATCGCGTTTGGCGAGCATCCCTACGACTATGTCGAGCACGGCGGCACGACCGAGTCTGCGCGCCAGCTCGGCGTGGACGAACATCATGTGATCAAGACGCTGGTCATGGAAGACGAGCAGGCGAAGCCGCTGATCGTGCTGATGCATGGCGATCGCACTGTTTCGACGAAGAACTTGGCAAGGCAGGTTGGCGCGAAGCGCATCGAGCCCTGCAAGCCCGAGGTCGCCAACCGGCATTCGGGCTATCTGATCGGCGGCACCTCGCCGTTCGGCACGCGCAAGGCGATGCCGGTCTATGTCGAAGCCAGTGTACTTGCGCTGGAGCGGATCTATCTGAACGGCGGCAGGCGGGGTTATCTCGTCAGCATCGCGCCTTCGGTGCTGACGACCCTGCTCGATGCCAGGCCGGTCGAATGTGCGAGCGTGGAGTAGGCGGACAAGCAGGCGGACAAAGCAGACGGACAAAGCAGACGGACAAAGCAGACGGACGAGCAGGCAGATAAGCAGGCGGAGAAGTAGACGGATAAGCAGGCGGAGAGGTAGGGGAGAAGCAGGGACAAGCAGGCGGATAGGCAGGAGCGAGTAGCGGGGGCTCGCTTGCCCCAAGCGCCATTGCCTCGTGGCTTCGCTACAATTGCGGCCGGTCTCTTAACTGGAATAGTCCATGCCGAATGTGCTGAATGTGCTGATTGCCGTCGTCGGCGCCTATCTGATCGGGTCGATCTCGTTTGCCGTGGTCGTCAGCAAGGCGATGCGGCTCGACGATCCGCGCACCTATGGCTCGAAGAACCCTGGTGCGACCAATGTCCTGCGCAGCGGCAGCAAGACCGCGGCGATCCTGACGCTGCTTGGCGATGCGCTCAAGGGCTGGTTCGCCGTCTGGCTCGTGATCCAGTTCAGCGACCGCTATCAACTCGGGGAAGAAGTGATCGCACTAGGTGCGATCGCCGTGTTTCTCGGGCACGTGTTCCCGGTGTTCTTCAAATTCAAGGGCGGCAAGGGGGTCGCGACGGCAGCAGGCGTGCTGTTCGCATTGAGCTGGATACTGGGCCTCGCGACGGTGGCGACCTGGGTGATCATCGCGTTCTTCTTCCGCTATTCGTCGCTCGCCGCGCTCGCGGCGGCCATATTCGCGCCGTTCTACGAGTTCTTCATGTACGGCCCCGGGCCGATCTCGGTCGCCGTGGTCGTGATAGCGATGCTGTTGATCTGGCGCCACGCAAGCAATATTGCCCGGCTGATGGCAGGCAAGGAAAGCCGGCTCGGCCAGAAGAAATCCTAGCGGCCGGAGAGCCCGGCCTCGGCGCGCCTGGCGGTGCGCGGGCCGCGTCACGGTTCCTCAATCCCGCCAGACCCGTGAGACTCGCCAGTCCCGCCAGACTAGCCAAACTAGACAAACTAGACAAACTAGACAAACTAGACAAACTGGTCAGTCCCGTCAGTCCTGTCAGTCGCGGAAGTTGTTGAAGTCGAGCGGCGTGTCCGTCACATCTTTCTTGAGCAGCGCGATCGCGGCCTGGAGGTCGTCGCGCTTCGTGCCGGTCACGCGTACCGCGTCACCCTGGATGCTTGCCTGCACCTTGATCTTGCTGTCCTTGATCGTGCGTACGATCTTTTTCGCGAGATCGCCGCTTACGCCCTTCTTGATCTTGATCACCTGTTTGATCTTGTCGCCGCCGATCTTCTCGACCTTGCCGTAGTCGAGAAAACGCACGTCCACATTGCGCTTGGCCATTTTCATGGTCAGGACGTCGGTGACCTGCCCGAGCTTGAAGTCGTCGTCCGCAAAGGCGGTCAGTTCGAGTTCCTTGTGTTCGATGCGCGAGTCGGATCCCTTGAAGTCGAAACGGGTCGAGATTTCCTTGTTGGCTTGCTCGATCGCATTTTTTACTTCAATCATGTTTGCTTCACTGACGACGTCGAACGATGGCATGGCTGGTTTCTCCGGGGTCCGCGGGACCCTCGTTATAATCACGGGTCGTCGTTATTTTACCGGGGTGGCCCGCTTTTCCAAGCCCCGCAATGACCCGACCCGCGCATCGGCCACCCGTCGACAGGGCGCTTCTCCTTCACCGATTCCGTATGTCGAGCCTGCTCAACGACTATTCATTGCTTACCCATAACACGTTCGGCTTCGACGTGCGCGCGCGGTTTGCCCGCACGATCGAAGACGAGCGCGATGTGGCGGACGCTTTTCACGACACGCGCACGGCTTCGATGCCCCGTCTCGTGCTCGGCGGCGGCAGCAATGTCGTGCTGACGCGCGATTTTCCGGGCGTGGTGTGGCTCGTCGGTCTGCGCGGGCGGTGCATTCTGAGTGAAACGACCGATGCCTGGCTCGTCGAGGCGGCCGCGGGCGAGAATTGGCATGACTTTGTTGCCTGGTGTCTCGACGAGGGATGCCGAGGTCTCGAGAATCTGGCATTGATCCCAGGTACGGTCGGGGCGGCGCCGATCCAGAACATCGGTGCGTACGGGCTGGAGATCGCCGAGTATTTCGATTCGCTGCGTGCGTTCGACCTGTCGAACGGAGTGATCGTCGAACTAGACTGCGCGGATTGCGCGTTCGGCTATCGGGACAGCGTCTTCAAGCGCTTGGCGCGCGATCGCTACCTGATCCTGTCGGTCCGTTTCAGGCTGCCCAAGGCATGGCGAGCACGCACCGCTTATGCGGATCTTGCGCGCGAACTCGTTGCACGCGGTGTCGCCGAACCGAGCGCGCACGATATCTTCGCAACGGTGGCCGCCGTGCGCCGCGCCAAGCTGCCGGACCCGGCCGCGCTGGGCAATGCGGGTAGCTTCTTCAAGAACCCGGTGGTGGGTGCCGCGCAATACGCGGAGCTGATCGCGGTCGAGCCCGAGCTCGTGGCCTACGAGCAGCCAGACGGTTCACGCAAGCTCGCCGCTGCGTGGCTGATCGACCGCTGTGGCTGGAAAGGGCGCTGCCATGCGGGCGCCGCGGTGCACGACCGGCAGGCGCTCGTGCTCGTGAACCGAGGCGGCGCGACGGGTGCGGATGTGCTCGCCCTGTCGCAGGCAATTCGCGATGACGTGCTGGCGCGCTACGGCGTCGAGCTCGAACCGGAGCCGCTGGTCGTTTAGACAAGGCCAGCAAAACCCGCAAACCCGCAAATCCATAGAAACCCCGGAAAAGACGACAAAAAACCCCGTGATTCGCGTGAACCGTTTCCCGCAAGCGGGATGGGTTCACAGGGAACACGGGGTTTTCTGCTACGAGGCCGGCGCGCCGGCCTCGTGCACGATGCCCTTACGAGCGATTGCGGCGTGCGTTCTCGGCAATCCGCATACGCAAGGCGTTGAGCTTGATGAAGCCGCCGGCGTCGGCCTGGTTGTAGGCACCGCCGTCGTCGTCGAAGGTCGCGATGTTCTTGTCGAACAGCGTGTTCTTCGAATCGCGTGCGACCACCGTTACGCTGCCCTTGTAGAGCTTGACGCGTACCCAGCCGTTCACATTCTGCTGCGTATGGTCGATCAGCACCTGAAGCGCCTTGCGCTCCGGCGCCCACCAGTAGCCGTTATAGATCAGCGCCGCATAGCGGGCGAGCAGGTCGTCCTTGAGGTGCGCGACTTCGCGATCGAGCGTGATCGATTCGATGCCGCGATGCGCCTTGAGCATGATCGTGCCACCCGGCGTTTCGTAGCAACCGCGCGACTTCATGCCGACAAAGCGGTTTTCGACGAGATCGAGACGACCCACCCCATGCTTGCCGCCAAGCCGATTCAGCTCGGTTAGCATCTCGGCCGGCGACAGGGCCTTGCCGTTCAGCGTGACCGGATCGCCGCTCTCATAGCCGATGTCGAGATATTCGGGCGCGTCCGGAGCCTGTTCGGCCGAGACGGTCCAACGCCACATATCAGCCTCGGCTTCGGCCTTCGGGTCTTCGAGGTGGCGGCCTTCGAACGAGATGTGCAGCAGGTTCGCGTCCATCGAGTACGGCGCGCCGCCTTGCTTATGCTTCATATCGATCGGAATGCCAGCCTTTTCCGCATAGCTGAGCAGCTTCTCGCGCGACAGCAGGTCCCATTCGCGCCACGGCGCGATGACCTTGATGCCGGGCTCGAGCGCGTAATAACCCAGTTCGAAGCGGACCTGATCGTTGCCCTTGCCGGTCGCGCCGTGCGAGACGGCCTGCGCGCCGGTCTGGCGCGCGATCTCGATCTGGCGCTTCGCGATCAGCGGACGCGCGATCGACGTGCCCAGCAGATACTCGCCCTCGTAGATCGCATTGGCACGGAACATCGGGAATACGAAGTCGCGCACGAACTCTTCGCGCAGATCGTCGATATAGATGTTTTCGGGCTTGATGCCGAGCTGCACGGCTTTCGCTCGCGCGGGCTCGAGTTCTTCGCCCTGACCGATGTCGGCCGTGAAGGTGACGACTTCGGCGTCGTAGTTGTCCTGCAGCCACTTCAGGATGACCGAGGTGTCGAGCCCACCCGAATAGGCGAGCACCACTTTCTTGATTTCGCTCATGTTTGACTCGTGCGATGCCGCGGCGCCCGGTGCGGGCCGCGAACCCGATATTGTGACATTAAATAAAGCAGCAGCCCCTGAAACGGCGAGGGCGCCGCGCTTGAACAGCGGCTCGGATGGCGGCCGGCCTCAGCTCAGGCGGTAACCGGCGGGCGCATGGCCACCGGCGCGCCATCGTCAATGGCTGACTCGCCCCAGCAGCAGGAATTCCATCAGCGCCTTCTGGACATGCAGCCGATTCTCGGCCTCGTCCCAGACTACACTTTGCGGGCCGTCGATGACATCCGCGGAGACTTCCTCGCCCCGGTGCGCCGGCAGGCAATGCATGAAGAGCGCCTCGGGCCGGGCCCGCGCCATCATGCCGGCATCCACGCACCAATTTGCAAACGCCTTCTTGCGCACTTCGTTTTCCTGTTCGAACCCCATGCTGGTCCAGACATCGGTCGTGACGAGGTCGGCACCGTCGCAGGCTTCGCGCGGATCGGCAAAGACTTCGTAGGCATCGCGTGCATCGGGGTCGAGCATCGCCGGATCGAGCGCGTAACCTGCCGGCGTCGACAGCTTCACCTTGAAGCCAAGGATGTGGGCCGCCTCGATCCACGTATAGAGCATATTGTTTGCATCGCCGACCCAGGCAACAGTCTTCCCTGCGATGGGTCCGCGTTGTTCATAGAATGTGAAGATGTCGGCGAGAACCTGGCAGGGGTGGTTCTCGTTGGTCAGGCCGTTGATGACCGGCACGCGCGAGTTGTCCGCGAAACGGCGCAGGATGTCCTGTCCGAACGTACGGATCATGATGATGTCGGTCATGCGCGAGATCACCTGGGCGGCGTCTTCGATCGGCTCGCCGCGACCCAGCTGGGTATCGCGCGTGCTCATGAACACGGCGTGGCCGCCAAGTTGGTGAATGCCCGCTTCGAACGAAAGCCGTGTGCGCGTGGAGTTCTTCTCGAAGATCATCGCGAGCGTGCGATCGTGCAGCGGGTGGTAGGTCTCGTAGTTCTTGAACTTCTGCTTGAGGATTCGAGAGCGGTCGAGCAGGTAGTCATACTCGTCGCGCGTCAGGTCCTTGAACTGCAGATAGTGGCGAATGTTTTTTTGAGCCATAAAAACAAAATCGGCGGACTGACCCGGGCAATGAAGCCCGGACGGCGCCGCCGTTCGTTGGATAAGTACCTCAAGCATAATGGATTTCGCGGGCTTTGACGAGCCGCGTCGGCAGCATAAGGTGTCTCTGTCATGGGTCGGCAGCACGCGTCCGGAAGACCCGAATGTACCCTCGAGTCTTCTATAAGAGTGGGCCTAAAACCTGTCTAGCCCATGCTGCTTTGCAGTATAATTTCGCCAGCTTCCAACACGGGGATCGTGCCGGAAGCCGCGCCCACAAGGGCGCGTGGGTGTTTGCATTCGCCGGTTTCCGATCCCTTCATGCCGCGGCGTGAGGGTTCCAGTTCTTGCTGGAACTCAGTCTGCGTGCTTACCAGGTATTGCATATGGCCGACACGTTCCCAAGAGAGTTTTTCATCCAAGGCGTGACCAATGAAGGCAAGACCTTTCGGCCCAGCGACTGGTCCGAGCGGTTGTCCGGCGTGATGTCGGCCTTCGGGCCGGGAGCCAGCGGCGCGAATGCGAAGCTCAAGTATTCCTTGTACGTGCGACCCGAAATGTTCGGCAACGTCAAATGCGTGGTGGTCGACGAGCGCCTGCGCGATATCGAGCCGATGGCCTTTGACTTTGTGATGAATTTCGCGCGCGATAACAACCTGTTGGTGACGGAAGGCTGTTCGATACCCGATCATACCGAAGAAGCCGAGGCTGCCGCGGCCGCTAAAGCCAAGGCGGCAGCGCAAGCCCGGATGGCAAGGCTGGGGTGAGGAAGCGGTCGGGGCCGGTAGGTCGAATCCGCCGTGACAGCAGAACTCGCCGAGGGGCGAAAACGCAGGGAAAGATTAAGGCGCAGGAAGAGACCTTACCGCCGACAAGCAAAAAGCCCGCTTCAAGTGAGAGCGGGCTTTTTTTCGTGCTGCCGGATCAGCGGGCCGTGCGGGCCACGGCTGGTGTGAGCGGCCTTCAAGCAGTTGCCTGCTCAATGGCCCCGCATCACAAGTTCGTTCAGGCTGCCGTCGAGAGTTGCTTGACCGCGGCGGCCAGGCGGCTCTTATGACGAGCTGCCTTGTTCTTGTGCACGATTTTCTTGTCGGCGATGATGTCCAGCGTCTTCGACGAGGCGCGGAATACTTCAGCAGCCTTTTCCTTGTCGCCCGACTCGATCGCCTTGCGGACAGCCTTGATGGCGGTACGCATCTTCGAACGCAGTGCGGAATTGTGGGAATTGGCTTTCGCTGCCTGGGTGGCGCGCTTGCGTGCTTGTGCGGTATTGGCCATGGTGGTCCTCGATCGGTTCCGGCAATGCGACTGCCGGCATTGGCCGCGGTCGCGAGAATTAGAGATTCAGAAACGGCGGAGTATATCAGCGGGCCGCCGTCCATGGCAACCTCCCCGACATCCCGCCGCACAGGCACCGTTGCGAGTCCGCTCACGAATCCGTTCTCGTCGCCGGTCTGCCGGCATCGGTCGGCTTACCCTGCGAGGTGCCTCCATCCGCGCTTTCGTCCGCGCATCCATCCGTATGTCCGCGCATCCGTCCCGCATCTGTCGCGCATCCATCCCGCATCCGTCCGTATAATACGCGCCAACATGAATCTACTCCGAGCACTACTCACCGTCAGCGGCTTCACGCTGCTGTCGCGGATCGCCGGCTTGGCGCGCGAAGTCCTGATCGCCCGCACCTTCGGCGCCAGTCCTCTCACCGACGCGTTCAACGTCGCGTTCCGCATTCCGAATCTACTGCGCCGCCTGTCCGCCGAAGGCGCGTTTTCGCAGGCTTTCGTGCCGATTCTCGCGGAGTTCAAGGCCCAGAAAGGTCATGATGCGACCAAGGCGCTAGTCGATGCGACCGCCACCGTCCTGGCCTGGTCGCTCACCGTGTTGTCCCTGATCGGCATGCTATTTTCGTCGGCCGTGGTGTTCGCCGTTGCGACCGGCCTCAAGAACCAGGGAGATGGTTTCCCGGCGGCGGTCCACATGACCCGCGTGATGTTCCCATATATCGCGCTGATTTCGCTGACCTCCCTCGCGGCCGGGGTGCTCAACGTCTACAAGAAGTTCTCGCTGCCGGCCTTCGCGCCGGTTTTATTGAATGTGAGCTTCATCTTTGCCGCGCTGTTTGTCGCCCCCCATATCAAAATGCCGATCTACGCGCTCGCATGGGCCGTGCTGGTCGGCGGGGTGCTCCAGTTCCTGGTTCAGCTACCCGGTCTGCGGCAGATCGACATGATGCCGCGGATCGCGCTCGATCCCTTCAGGGCCTTGCGGCACCCGGGCGTCAAGCGAGTGCTCGCCAAGATGGTGCCGGCGACGTTCGCGGTCTCGGTCGCGCAGCTCAGCCTGATCATGAACACCAATATCGCGTCGCGGCTCGCGGCGGGCAGCGTGTCGTGGGTCACCTATGCCGACCGGCTGATGGAATTCCCGACCGCCATGCTCGGTGTCGCGCTCGGCACGATTCTATTGCCGAGCCTGTCGCAGGCGCATAGCGATGCCGACAACAATGAATACTCGGCGCTGCTCGACTGGGGCCTGCGCCTGACCTTCCTGCTCGCCGCACCGGCCGCGGTCGCGTTGTTCGTGTTTTCGGTGCCGTTGGTCGCATCGATCCTCGACTACGGCCGTTTCAATGCGCATGACGTCGAGATGGTCGCGCGTGCGTTGTCGGCCTACGGCGTCGGGCTGATCGGCCTGATCGTCGTCAAGATTCTCGCGCCGGGCTTCTATGCAAAGCAGGACATCAAGACGCCGGTCAAGATCGCGGTCGCGGTGCTCGTTTTCACCCAGCTGTCCAACTACGTGTTCGTGCCGATGTTCGCGCATGCGGGCCTTGCGCTCGCCGTCGGGCTCGGCGCTTGCTTGAACGGGCTGCTGCTCTATCTCGGGCTCGTGCGGCGCGGCATCTACATGCCGTCGGCCGGGTGGGGCAAATTCCTGCTCCAGTTGCTCGGCGCGTGTCTCGTTATTGCCGGGGTTCTGCTATGGTTGAGGCAGAGCTTCGACTGGGTTGGCCTGCGTCACACGCCGGTTGTGCGACTGGGGCTGTTCGGTTCGAGCCTGATAGCCATTGGCGCGCTGTACTTTGGCATGCTGTGGGCAATGGGTTTCAAATACACCTTTTTCAGACGGCGAGTGAGTTGATGGCGACGCGCATGCTCGAATACTTCGGCACGCTGGTAGCCGAGGATGTCGGCTTTCCGTTGACAGAGGCGGCGTTGGCGCTTGCGCAGGACGCCTATCCCGATCTCGATCTGCAGGCCTCCCTGGCCGAGATCGATGAGTTGGTGATGCGCGTGCGCAAACGCCTGCCGCGGGATGCCGGCGCCGTGCAGAAATTGCAATTGCTGAACCGATTCTTCTTCGGTGAACTCGGTTTTGCCTGCAATCTCAACGATTACTACGATCCCGACAACAGTCATCTGAACGCGGTGCTTCACAAACGCCGCGGCATTCCGATCACGCTCGCCGTGCTCTACCTGGAGTTCAGCGAGCAGCTTGGAATCCCCGCGCGAGGAGTCTCGTTTCCGGGGCACTTCCTGCTGCGCGTGACGACGCCTGCGGGTGAGGTGATGCTCGATCCGACCTCGGGCGAAGCGATGTCCGAAGCGAGACTGGTCGACATGCTCGAGCCTTATGTGCGCGAGCACTCAGGCGATCCGGTCGCAAGCATCTTGCGCGCACTGCTAACGCCGGCGACCGATCGCGAGATTCTGGCGCGGATGCTGCGCAATCTGAAGGCGATCTATCTGCAGACCGAACGCTGGCAGCGCTTGCTTGCGGTTCAGCAGCGGCTCGTGATCCTGCTGCCCGACAGTATCGAGGAACGGCGCGACCGGGGCCTTGCCTTCGCGCGGCTCGACTATTTCCGCCCCGCGGTCGAGGACCTCGAACGTTATCTTGAAGTGCGGCCCGATGCGGAGGATGCGACGGTCGTCGAATCCCAGCTCGACGAGCTGCGCCAGCGGACCCGCGGCGACGGCGACGACGACTGAACTATCTGCGGTTGATCAGGCCTGCGTTCAGGTGCTCTTCGCGGCGCCATGATTGGAATAAGGCCTCTGCCGCCTATCTGGGTGCCATGCGGATTGCACCGTCGAGCCGGATCACCTCGCCATTGAGCATCGGGTTGCCGAGGATATGTTTGACCAGCATCGCATATTCGATGGGTTTGCCGAGCCTCGAAGGGAAGGGCACACTTGCACCGAGTGCATCCTGCACGCCCTGGGGCATGCCGAGCAGCATGGGCGTTTCGAAGATGCCGGGGGCGATCGTCATCACGCGAATGCCGTTGCGTGCGAGATCGCGGGCGATCGGCAGCGTCATGCCGACGATGCCGCCTTTCGAGGCCGCGTAGGCTGCCTGCCCGACCTGCCCCTCGTAGGCAGCGACCGATGCCGTGTTCACGAGCACGCCACGCTCGCCGTCCGCTGTGGGTTCGAGTACGGCCATTGCCGTGGCAGCCAGCCTGATCATGTTGAAGCTGCCGATCAAGTTGATGGTGATGGTGCGCGTAAAGACATCCAGTGGATGGGGGCCGTCCTTGCCGATGGTCTTCGCGGCCGGCGCGATGCCTGCGCAATTGATTAGGCCGCGTAGCGCGCCAAGACCCTCGGCGGCGCCGATCGCAGCGATGGCGTCCGCTTCCTGAGTCACATCGGTCTTGACGAACAAGCCGCCAATCTCTTTGGCGAGCGCTTCACCCGCATCCGGGTTGAGATCGGCGATCACCACCCGGCCGCCGTTTTCGGCAAGCAGGCGCGCAGTGCCCGCACCAAGACCTGAAGCGCCACCCGTGACGATAAACACGTTATTGTTGATCTGCATCGCCGGCTTCTCCCAAAAGTCGCTCGCGCGCGATAGCGTGAGGCCGATACGATTCTGTCCGTTTTCCGGTAACAGAGCCAGTCGTCAGAGCGGTCCCAAAAAAAAGCGGCCACATGGGCCGCTTTCTCCGCGTATCGATCCGGTTGCCCGGGATCGACGCCACACTGACATCTGACACCTCACTTCAACGCTTCGACCACACGTTGGCGGATCGCCTCGACCGAACCAGTTCCCGAAATCTTCCGGTATTGCGGTGCCTTGACGGGCGAGCCTTCGGCCGAATGCGCGGCCCAGTCGGCATAGTAGTCGACCAGCGGACGCGTCTGCGCGACGTAGACATCGAGGCGCTTGCGCACGGTTTCTTCCTTGTCGTCGTCGCGTTGCACGAGCGGTTCACCGGTCACGTCGTCCTTGCCCTCGACCTTCGGGGGGTTGAACTTCACGTGATAGGTGCGGCCCGAGGCCGGGTGGACGCGGCGTCCGCTCATGCGCACGATGATCTCGTCGAACGGGACATCGATCTCGACAACATAATCGATCGCCACACCCGCCTGTTTCATTGCCTCGGCTTGCGGAATCGTGCGCGGGAAGCCGTCGAACAGATAGCCGTTTATGCAGTCGGGTTCCGTGAGCCGTTCCTTGACCAGGTTGATGATCAGGTCGTCCGGCACCAGCTCGCCCGAGTCCATGAAATGCTTCGCCTTGATGCCCAGCGGTGAGCCCGCTTTGACCGCCACGCGCAGCATGTCGCCCGTGGAGATTTGCGGGATGTTGTAGTGTTCCTTGATGAAGGTTGCCTGGGTGCCCTTGCCCGCGCCGGGGGCGCCTAGCAGGATCAAACGCATGGTGATGTCTCCCAAGAAGATTGCGAATTTTTTTCAGGCGCCCGCTGCCACGAGGGTGCGGACGCGTTCGAGATCGGCCTGCGTGTCGACGCCGGGTGCAGGAGCGTGCGCTGTCAGCAGCACGCCGATACGCTCGCCATGCCAGAGCGCGCGCAGTTGTTCGAGTGCCTCGGCTTCCTCGATCGGCGCCTGGCTCAAGCCCGGGAAGCGGCGCAGGAACCCCGCGCGATACGCATAAAGACCGATATGCCGGTAGACCGCGGTCGAAGGTGCAGGCATCGCAGCAACATCCGGCCAGTTCCGTTGATAAGCGTCGCGTGCCCAGGGTATCGGAGCACGTGAGAAATACAGTGCGACACCGCGCGCATCGGGTACGACCTTGACCACATTCGGATTGAAAATCTCCGCTGGGTCGGCGATCGGGTGGGCGGCGGTCGCGATGGCGCAATCGGGCAGGGCGGCCAGGTGCGCGGCGACGCCACGCACGAGCGCGGGATCGATCAGCGGTTCATCGCCCTGAACATTGACGACGATCTGGTCGTCCGGCCAGCCGAAATGTTCGGCGACTTCAGCGAGACGGTCCGTGCCGGTCGGGTGATCCGCGCGCGTGAGCAGGGCATCGAAGCCCGCGTCCCTGACCGCATCGAACACCGAACGCGCATCCGTGGCGACGAGCACTTGCCCGGCGCCGGACGCGCGGGCCCGCGCCGCGACGCGCACGACCATCGGCACGCCACCGATATCGGCCAGCGGCTTGTTCGGCAAGCGGGTCGATGCAAGGCGCGCGGGAATGACCGCGACAAACGGGGCGGCAGGGGCAGAGGGGGCAGAGCCACTCGGTGCGCGGCTCATCGGTCGCCGGCGGGACCGGGGTCGACGAGCGTGCCTTCGACAGTCTGCCGGGCTTCGTTGACGAGCATCACCGGAATCCCGTCGCGAATCGGGTAGGCGAGTTTGTCGACGCTGCAGATCAGCTCCTGGGCCGCGCGATCGTGCGTGAGCGGCCCCTTGCAAAGCGGGCAGACTAGGATTTCAAGCAGGCGTGCGTCCACGAAGTTTCTCCACAACAAGCGCAATCAGGCGCGAATCCAGCACGGCTTCGACCGGGACCGCCCAGAGCCGGTCGTCGCGCCAGGCGGTGCATTTTACCGCATCCTTTTCTGTAATCAGGACCGCTTCGGCATCATCTTCGCCAAATGGGTTCGTTTCGAAACGGTAATGATCGGGCAGCGCGCGCGTGGCCGGCGCAATGCCCTGCGCCCGCAGCGTCGCAAAAAAGCGCTCCGGCGCTCCAATACCCGCAGCGGCCAGCACGCGCTGACGCGTGAATTGCGTGAGCGGACGACGCAGCGACGGATTCGCGACATGCCACGCTTCACCCGGTTCAAGCCTGAGGCCGAACGTGTTCGGCCACGCGGGCAAGGCGCGATCATACGGGTTATTCACCAATGTGGCGTCGCGCGAGCGCGACAAGCCTTCGCGCAGCGGGCCTGCCGGCAGCAGAAAACCGTTGCCGCCGAGCCGGTGATCGAACACCACGATCTCCGCGTCGCGACCCAGGCGGTAGTGCTGCAAGCCATCGTCGCTGATGATCGCGTCGACTTCGGGATGAACGCGGCGCAATGCCTGTGCCGCTGCCACACGGTCGGGATGTATCACAACCGGTGCGCCGCTGCGGCGCGCGATCAGCAAGGGTTCATCGCCGACTTCACTTGCAGCGGAAGTCGCCAGGACTTCGCGCGGCTCCCGCACCTTGACACCGTAGCCGCGCGAAATGACACCCGGCGTGAAGCCGGCTTCACGCAACGCCCGCACGAGGGCGATGACCGTCGGCGTCTTGCCTGTGCCGCCGACCGTGACATTGCCCACCACCACGACCGGCACGCCGACGCGTTCGATCTTCCGCAGTCCGCTCTGAAAGCTCGCACGCCGCAGCGCCGCGAGCGCGCCGAAGACGAGCGAGAACGGCCATAAGCTCCAGGCCAGCCAGCCGCGCTGTTGCCAGACACGGGTCAGGAACAGTTCAGCGCCGCCCAAACGTTGTTTTTTCAAAATATCAATCGCGAGTAAACCACCGGCGCGGGAACCCCGATGGCCACGTACTTTAGCGTGCGGGTCCGGACCGAACAAGGCGCAACTGCCCTGACTCGTCACCTCGGCGGATATCCCCCGCCGCTGTGGATAACATTGTGAAGAACTTCGCTAAAAGCGTGCTAAGTCTTTGCGGCGGCAAGCTTTGCATTGCCCTGCCGCGTTTTGAGGCACCCATTGACGAGAGTCAGACGGTAACGTTTGCGTGCGCCAGCGCCTTGCGACGATCTCTCCAAACCGCGCGCCATATAAGGCCCTCAGCCGGTACAGGGCCGGGCGAACTCAGGCGAACACTACGCAGCATTGCGAGGCACGAGGTCATTTTTTCCTTTGAATACTTGCTTCGCGCGGTCATCAAAGCTCTGCACGTGGCTAAGGAGTACATGTGGATAGCTTGGCGGACCCCTTTTTAAAGTGGGCCGTGCGGGCTCACCGATTGCGGGCCTGCTGAGGCTGCGCTACACGCATGTCGATCACTAGCGCACGCAGCGACGGTCTTCGGACAAACCATCGGGCCGTGGGGCTGTTTGCCGCCTTCCGTGCGATGTCAGTTAAGCTACATCGCCTTGATCGCTACGATGGCATCCGGCGTTTCGATGACGGGATCTGCCTGTCCTCACGCCGCATCCGTCCTTAGCGTGCTGTGCTCGCCTTTGACATTGACTGAAATCACCATGAACCTTGACACCGACTGGCCCACATCGCCATCGTCCGATCCGTTTCCGTCCGGCGGGGAACTGGTATTGCCGGTGTCGGCGCTCAACCGCGCAATTGCGAGTGTGCTCGAGCGGACATTTCCTCTTGCATGGATTTCCGGCGAGGTATCGAACTTTACGCGGGCGGCGAGCGGGCATTGGTATTTCTCGATTAAGGATGCCTCTGCGCAGATTCGCTGCGTGATGTTCCGCGGCCGTGCCCAGTACGCGGACTTTTTGCCGCGCGAAGGCGACCGCATCGAAGTTCGCGCGCTCGTCACGATGTACGAGCCGCGCGGCGAACTCCAGCTCAGCGTCGAGCAGGTGCGCCGGACCGGCCAAGGTCGCCTTTACGAAGCTTTTCTCAAGCTCAAGAAGCAGCTCGAGGCCGAAGGTATGTTCGACGCCGAGCGCAAGCGCCCGCTGCCTGCGCATCCGCGCGCGATCGGTATCGTTACTTCGCTCGCGGCCGCCGCATTGCGCGATGTGCTGACGACCCTCATGCGGCGTGCGCCCCATGTTCCCGTGATTCTGTATCCGGCGCCGGTACAGGGCGCCGATTCAGCCGGGCGGCTGCGCGAAATGGTCGAACTCGCGGGCCGGCGAGCGGAAGTCGATGTGTTGATCGTTTGCCGGGGTGGTGGCTCGATCGAGGATCTCTGGTCTTTCAATGACGAGGCACTGGCCCGCGCGATTGCCGCGTCGCCGATGCCTGTCGTGAGCGGCGTCGGCCACGAGACCGACTTCACGATCGCCGACTTCGCGGCCGACCTTCGGGCACCGACGCCGACCGGCGCGGCCGAACTCGTGAGCCCCCAGCGTGCGCTGTTACTACGCGAGCTGGGACACCATCATGCCCAGCTCTCGCGCGCTCTCGAACGGGGCATCGAGCGCCGCGGCCAGCAGCTCGACTGGCTCGCCCGGCGCCTGGTCAGCCCCGCTGAACGACTTGCACGCCAGCGGCAGCATCTGGGTCAACTCGGCGCGCGCCTGGCTGGCGCGGCCGCGCGCTCGACGCAGACAGCGCGTGCACGCTTCGCGCTGCTCGAGATGCGCTGGCGCCGTCATCGCCCCGATCCCGCGCAGGCGCGCCTGCGTGTCGATCAGCTCGCTGCGCGCCTCGAGCAGTCGTTTTTTCGCGGCCAGGAGCGCCGGGTCGCCCAACTTCATCAGTTGGCCATGCGGACCGAACTATTGAGCCCGCGCCGAACGCTCGAGCGCGGTTATGCGGCGATTCTCGATCCACAGGGCCATGCCGTGCGCGATCCGGCGATGCTGCAACGCGGCAAGCGCATCACCGTGCATCTGGCGGAGGGTTCCGCGGATCTCGGCATCGGTGACGTGCAACCCCGGCTCGATGCGGATTTTTGAGCGTGCTGAAAGGTCTTGACGTATCGCAAGCCCGCCATCCGACAGGGTGCAGAAATTCCGGGCACGGAAATGGCGACGCTTCCTCCTGGCACGCGAGGGCGGAGAAGATCGCCTACAATCCTAAGTCGCGCGCTTGATTGAGCGTTACCCGTATCCCTGAGAACAATTTCAAGTCCCCCCTTACAACAGGAAGAAAGACCATGGAACATACGTTACCGCCGCTGCCTTATGCCAAGAACGCACTCGCTCCGCACATCTCGGAAGAGACGCTCGAGTTCCACTACGGCAAGCATCACCAGACCTACGTGACCAACCTGAACAAGCTGATTCCGGGCACCGAGTTCGAGAATCTTTCGCTTGAAGACATCGTCCGCAAGGCATCGGGCGGCATTTTCAACAATGCCGCACAGATCTGGAATCACACCTTCTTCTGGAACAGCATGACCCCGGCCGGCGGCAAGCCGAGCGGCGCCCTGGCTGCAGCGATCGACAAGAAGTACGGTTCGTACGACAAGTTCAAGGAAGAGTTCACCAAGGTTGCCATCGGCACCTTCGGTTCGGGCTGGGCCTGGCTGGTCAAGAAGCCGGACGGTTCGCTCGACATCGTGTCGACGAGCAACGCCGCAACCCCGCTGACGACCGATGCGAAGCCGCTGCTGACGCTGGACGTCTGGGAACACGCGTACTACATCGATTACCGGAATGCACGTCCGAAGTTCGTTGAAGCGTTCTGGAACATCGTGAACTGGGAATTTGCCGGGAAGAATTTCGGCGCGTAAATCCGACTTGCTGTCACGTGACGACATAGTTCGGATCGTGCAATAGAAGTTTGGAAACGGTGGTAAAAACGAAAGCCCTCCAGCGTGAGGGCTTTCTGTTTTTCCGCACGTGATCGCAATGGATTCATGGTCAGGGCCGCGAGTGTCTCGTTCGCCAATCCTCCCCGCTGCTCCTTGAGAAACTCGACCAGACGCTGGACGTCTGTCTCTTCGACATCTACATTGATTCCACCAACATGAGCGCGGCGGAATCGAGAAACTCAATAACAGGGACGTCCTTACGAGTTCGATCTCATGGTCGAGACCGGCCGGTGGGCGAGCTCTCTTTCTGAACGCATTTCCCAATGTGTCGTGGTTCATGTTCGCTGAAGGGGGGTGTTTGAGGCCCCCCCAACATCACCAATCGCGAGGAGCTTCTTATGAGCAATTCACAGATGCAGAGCGAAGCCGCGACGGCGACCGGGAACGCGCGGAAGCTCGACATGAAGCTGGAGGTCGTCGTCATCCCCGTCTCGGACGTCGATCGCGCCAAGCAGTTCTACGCTCGGTTAGGTTGGAGGCTCGACGTCGATATCGCGAAGGATGACCAGTTTCGGGCCGTACATTTCACCCCCCCGGGCTCGCAATGCTCGGTCCTCTTCGGCACGGGTGTCACGACGGAAGAGCCGGGTTCGGTGCAGGGACTCCATCTCATCGTCTCTGACGTCGACGCAGCACGCGCAGAGCTGGTCGAACGTGGCATCGACGTGAGCGAAGTCTTTCACGACGTCGGCGGCGTGTTCCACCATGCCGGCGATGTAGGGCGGGTGAACGGCCCGCATCCGGCGCGGGGCAGCTATGGTTCTTTCGCCTCGTTCAGCGATCCCGACGGAAACGGCTGGGTTTTCCAGGAGGTCACCACACGACTCCCCGGAAGGGTGGATGCGCGCGGCACGATTTTCACTTCGTCGATCGAGCTCGCGGATGCGCTTCGACGCGCTGCGGCCGCGCACGGCGAGCATGAGAAACTGATCGGCCAGACTGATAAAAACTGGCCGGACTGGTATGCCGAATACATCGTCCGTGAGCAGGCCGGCACTCCACTACCGGCATAAGTAATGGCAGCGGCCAGCCGGGCAGCTAGCGATCACAACGGGACGTCCTCGCAAGTTCACCTGGCCTCGTCTCCTCCCAACTTCACCCAGCCTCGTCGGTTTATCCACCTCTCCAATGAGCGGTCTCAGGGGCTCCAAAGCACATTGGACTACCGTCGCCGCGAGCGCGCGGGCGGTTCAATTCCGGGTTGTGTGTCAACCGCGGCGAGGAGATGCCGGCGGCCCTCGTCAAGGATTTCATCCGCGAGCGTCGGGTCAACACCTGCAACAGCACGCGAAAGCAGCAGCGTACCGACCATCTGGCTGAACAAAGTGATCGCCTTTCTGCGGCTGCCTTCGCTGATCCCTTCCGTCTCTTCGATGATTTTGGCGAACCGTCCGAGGTTCGCCGCGAGACCTTCTGCATAAGAACCACGCGCGACGTCGTCGAACCGGCGCGCGTCGCCGACAAAACCCGACAAGGGGCAGCCCGCCTCGATATTCGCCCGATGCTCGGGGGACAGGTACCACTGAATGTTTTGCTTGACCGGGTCAGCGTCCGCGGACCTGGCGCTTTCGATCAGGGAGACAAAAGCCGCTCCTCCCTCATCCATGGCCTTTTCCATCACTGCGGTGACCAGCGCGTCCTTTGATTTGAAGTGGTTATAGAAACCGCCCTGCGTAAAGCCCGCCGTCTTCATCAGCTCCGCGAGTCCGACCGCATTGACGCCGCGCTCGCGAAACAGCTTCTCGGCGGCTGCCACGATCGCGCGCCGGTTTTCAACCGCCTGCTGCCTGGAAACTCCCACTCCGTCCTCCCTTCGGCCGACAACGACCCAATAAGACTCATCGAAAAATACAATGTCGATCACCATTGACATTGCCGGAGCGGGCGCCCACAATCCGCAGCAATGACAATGTCATTCACCATTGACTTGAGTATAGCCTTCTTTACCTGAACGTTCAGGCAGCAGGGGGCGCAACCGGTATCTGACGCCTGACCGCGTCATCACCTGAGTCTCCAAGGAGGGCCTCTACATGACTAAGACAACCCCCGATCAGAATAGGGCGCTCGTGCTGGAAGCATTCGACACCCTGTTCAACAAACGCGACTACGTTGCGGCCGAGCGTTTCTGGTCCGACCGCTACATTCAGCATAGCGCCCACATTGCACCGGGACGCGACGGCCTTTTCAACCTGGTTCACGCGCTGCCTGACACCTCGCGCTATGAGAACCAGCTGATCGTGGCCGACGGTGACTATGTCATCGCGCATGGCCGCTTCACCGGGACCGGCAGGCCCGCTGCGTGGATTGCAGCCGACATCGTCCGCTTCGAAGACGGCAAGCTCGCCGAGCACTGGGACGTCCTTCAGGACGAAGCGACCAAGGCCGAATCCGTAAGCGGCCTGCCGATGTTCGGCGACCGATTCCCTGCCTGACCACGCAAACCTCACCTTCAGCCACTTCAACAGGGCAACGACCATGAAACTCACTGGAAACACGATCTTCATCACGGGCGGCGGTTCGGGCATCGGCCGCGGGCTGGCCGAGGCGCTCCACAAGCGCGGCAACAAGGTCATCATCGGTGGTCGCCGGCGCAGCCATCTCGACGAGTCGGTGGCGGCGAATCCCGGCATGGCTGCAATCGAGCTCGACATTGCCGACCCGGCCAGCATTGGCAGGGTGGCGGCGCAACTGATCGCGGACTATCCCGATCTCAATGTGCTGATCAACAACGCAGGGATCATGCAGCCTGACCAGGCGGGTGGTCACATTGACGACGCGCTGATGGTGTCCACCATTACGACCAACCTCATGGGGCCGATCCGCATGACGTCGGCGCTGATCGATCACCTCAAGACCCGGAACGACGCTGTCGTCGCCTATACCAGCTCGGTCCTGGCTTTTGTTCCGCTGGCCGCTACGGCAGTGTATTCATCGACCAAGGCGGCGCTGCATTCGTACATCCTGTCGCAACGCTTCATGCTGCAGAACACGAAGGTTCGCGTACTGGAGATCGCACCGCCCTGGGTGCGCACGGACCTCATGAACAGCCGTGAGGCTGAACAGGCGATGCCGCTTGAGGCCTTCATCGACGAAACGATTGCTGTCCTCGGAACGGATGTGGACGAGGTTCTGGTTGAAGGGGCGAAGCAGTACCGCGAGAACCCCGGACCCGGTGAGCACGGTTTCGTCAATGGCTTGAATGCTCGGATGATGGAAGTGCTGGGTGGGTGAGTTACCCGAATAGCTACTACGCGACGGCACTCACATAGGCCCAACTCAGACTTCGTGTTGGCCAGCAGAATCACTTCGTGATCCATAACGACTGGATGGCTAGTCGACTCGATCGCCAATCAGGCGCCGACCTTGCCGCAGTCTCGGGTTGCAACACCATTCGCTGCGCCGGCGGGTTATACGCCGGTATAGCCAGGTAATGCTAACGCGGTATCGGACTATCCATCCGTAGAGTAGATATGCCCTGCGGCCATATCTACTCTTCTGTCATCAAGACAGTGCCTGCCGTTACAACAGCGCAAATCCCACGGTTCGGCCCGACGACGACATCGACTTGGTTCCCTCTTATAAGGTCGTCGAGGAATCAATTTACATTGCATATCTAGATGCGTTGTCCAGGCGCTGTGCAGAAGAATGGCGCGTATTTTTTTGCGGGTATGAGCCATGAGTTTCAGTTCCTGATCATAGGCTCGATCGATCGTGATGATTGAAAATCTCGTTTGGACTCTGCAGACTGCAGCGCGCACCATGCCTCACCTTGCTGACGAATGAGTTGGCATACATCATAAAAATCATGGTGGCTGCTCTATTCGTTTTTGTGTTGTCACCGTTAAATTCTTGAAGAAGGCGCACATCGCGTCTGGATGGAGTCGCGAAGACCGTAGCCAGGTGATGGGTCGATCGCATCCGAACCACACGCTATCCGTCGTTCGACCGACATTGTTGATCGCTTGAATTTTGTCTTTGGAAAGCGACGCTGGCGCAAGCGATGTAATTCGCAGTCCTTCATTGGATAGGGTCAGCGAAGTCGCGAGGGCTCGATTGCCGCAAAGAAATGGATTGCCGAACTCTAACCACCGTGGGAAGCACCTGAGTCGCGAACGACACGGCCCCACGCCTATTCGATGTTCATCACCCCCCTAATAGCAGGAGACATGTATGACCAGCCTGTCACGACGTAAGATGCTTGTTGGCGCTGCCAGTGCAGCCGCTGCCGCGGGAGTCGCGGTCACCGCGAAGGCGGCCTCGTTCGGCAATCCGGACCGCCCGCCCGAGGGAGCGATCAACGCAAAGAGCGTGACCGATCCCGGGCCACAGAACCCCACGCTGGCGAATCAATTTCCGTCGTTCCAGGATCCACCCGCGACCGACATCAACGGCATGCCGATCTTCTGGTCGTCGTTCAACAACGCGCACAAGCGTATTCAGGACGGCGGCTGGGCGCGCGAAGTCACGCAGCTTGACTTCTATATTTCCGAAGACATTGCGGGCGTGAACATGCGCCTGAACGCGGGCGGCATTCGCGAATTGCATTGGCATCAGCAAGCGGAGTGGGCCTTCATGGTCGATGGAAACTGCCGCATCACGACGCTCGACAACGAAGGGCGTGCGTCCGTGGAGGATGTGAAAACGGGCGACATCTGGTACTTCCCGCCGGGCTTGCCGCATTCGCTGCAAGGACTCGGTCCGAACGGTGCGGAGTTCGTCCTCGCATTCGACAATGGCAAATCGACGGAATTCAACACGCTGATGTTGACGGACTGGATCGCCCATACCCCGCCGGAGGTGCTTGCCAAGAATTTCGGCGTGCCTGCCGAGTCCTTCAAGAACATTCCGGTCGACAATCTGTGGATTTTCCAAGGCGAGGTACCGGGTCCTCTAGCGGCAGACCAACGGGAGACGCTCTCGCCGAAGGGGGCACCTTCGCATCCGTTCATCTTCAGGATGAGCGACATGAAGCCCAACGTGAAGACCGCCGGCGGACAGGTACAGATCGTCGACAGCAAGAACTTCAACGTTTCCAAGACGGTTGCCGCCGCACTGGTAACGGTGAAGCCGGGCGGCATGCGTGAGTTGCACTGGCATCCGAATGCCGATGAATGGCAATACTACGTCAAGGGCCAAGCCCGCATGACCGTGTTCGATACCGGCCCAAAGGCTCAGACAGCCGATTTCAATCCGGGCGACGTCGGATATGTGAAGAAGAGCCTCGGGCACTATGTTGAGAACACCGGGAAAACGGACCTGGTGTTCCTCGAGATCTTCAAGGCGGACGAGTATGCGGAAGTCTCGCTGTCCGAGTGGTTGGCTCATACGCCGGCGAAAATGGTGATGCAGCACCTGAACATTTCGGAAGACGTCATTGCGAAATTCGCGAAAGTCCGGCCTGACGTCGTGCCCACCTGATCATTAAAGCAACAGGGGTCCGCTCCCATCCGCGAGGCCCCTTAAATTTTTGATCATTTCTGGCACCTCCAATGAAGAAAGCTCTGTTGACCGTGGTACTGACGGGTATTGTTGTTTCGACTGCCGCGCACGCGCAAAGCAGCGTAACGTTGTATGGCCTCATCGATGCGGGACTCACGTATGTGTCGAACCAAAAGGAAGCAGGTTCGAGCGCCGGGCACAGCAAATTCGCGCTGACCGACGCCAGCATCAACCCCGACCGTTTTGGTCTGCGTGGTTCAGAAGACCTGGGCGGTGGCCTCAAGGCCATCTTCACATTGGAAAACGGCTTCACCCTCACCAATGGCGCCCTTGGCCAGCACGGTCTGCTGTTCGGTCGGCAGGCGTTCGTCGGTCTGTCAAGCGACCAGGTCGGTACGGTGACGCTTGGCCGTCAATATGATTCGATGGTCGACTACCTGGCACCGTTGGCGGGCGCCGGTGCCCCCAAGGGCGGCGTATTCTTCGGGCACCCGTACGACAATGACAACCTGCAGAATACGATGCGGATCAACAATGCGATCAAGTACGCGAGCCCGGACTACAACGGTTGGAGCTTCGGCGGCCTGTACGGCTTCTCGAACGCGGCCGGAAGCTTTTCCAACAACCGGGCCTATAGCTTCGGTACTTCGTATGACAACGGTCCATTTCGTTTCGCGGCGGCGTACCTGCAGCTGAACAACGGTGGTACCGCCACCAATCTGGCCGGCGCGACAGACTCCATCGTCAATGCGGCCGGCCAGGTGACCGGCAGCGACTCTACGTTCAGCGCCGGTCAGCAACGTACATTCGGTGCGGGTCTGGACTACGTGTTGGGTCCGGCGACGGTCGGCTTTGTGTTCACGGAAACAAAACTGGAAAACGCCATCGGGATCAACAACACCAGCTCCTCGCCGATCTCCCTCGGTCACGCCTCGAGCCTGCGTTTCGACAACTATGAAGTCAACGCGAGCTACACCGTGACGCCGACGGTCAAGGTCATAGGTTCATACACGTTCACGGACGGCGCTTCCAGTCTCTCGGGCGCGTCGGACCCGAAATGGAATCAGTTCAACCTGCTGGTGGACTACGCGCTGTCCAGGCGGACCGATGTGTACGTCGAAGGCCAGTTCCAGAACGTGAGCGGTGGTGGCACGGTGTTTACGGCTGACATCAACGGATTGTCACCGTCGGCCACCAGCAGGCAAGTCGCGGTCACCGCGGGCTTGCGTACCCGCTTCTAAGGCGCAGCGACACACCGGCTGCCCGGACGAGCCTCCCGCTTCGAGCGTTGGCAGACACGGGCAGGTCGAGCGTCGGCCGTGCCTCACATCAATGTAGTCCGAAGCGGTTCGTGGCTTGACCTGCGGCTGTGCATGCGCGACCGCTGCAGAGTAAGTAGAAGGTTTCCCTGCCAAGCCGTTCGGTCATCGCGATTGCCGTGCCCGGCTTTCCCGGCTCGCGAGTCAATATCCAACCGTCGCGCGGATCCCTGGGCAACCAGGTCAGCGGAGCGGACGGCCACCTCAACGCGTCGACATTACCGGCGATGGACAGCCCCACGCTGGACGGGTCATCCGTGTAGATAGGATCCTGGCCAGCAATGGCTGCGACGTCCTTTGCGACGGCCGCGGCGTTACCCCGATACTTCGTCTGGTAGAAGGGGAAGCCCACCATAGCCACGTATTTGAGCGCTATGACACCGGCAATGAAGCAGACCGCAATGCGCACGGACGGAGCACTCATGCGCGCCAGCCGACCCGCTAGGTAGTACGCGATAAACGGATAGAGCGGCAGGATGTAGCGAATGCTGCTTTGCGGCGCGAGCCAGTAGGGCAGGAAGTTGAGCAGCGCCGCGCACGTAATCGTCCCATCCCAGCGGCAGGCCCCCTCACGGGCCGCTGCGCGGTCACGAATGGCGCCGTAGGCGACGACGGCCGTAACAGGCAGGAAGCGGCAGAACGTTTCGACCGGGAATGCCACGATCTGCTTCAACCATGCACGCGGATCCGCCGGCAAGAGCTTGTTGATGATGTCGGCCGTCATGGCGCCGCCGTCGCGGCCAGCAATGCCACGCCCGCCACCCCCATTGAAATGGAACCAGACGAGCGGAGCTGCGATCGCCACGGCGTAGCACAAGAGTGCAAAGGGCTTGAGGAGGGTGGCGCGCGACTCGCGATGCCGGACAAAAACGACCAGCCAGGTCGCGGCCACGAACACGTAAGCAGTGAGCGCCTTGGTCAGGAAAGCGGCCGTCACGAGCGCGGCAGCGAGCGCCAGTGGGGCCGCTTTCTCGCATCGAGCCGCGAGCAGAACGCAGCCCATCGCGCCAAAGGTGAGCAGGGCGAAAAGTGGGTCCGAATACGCAAGCCACCCGTGGTAGAGCAGGGCATCCGAGCTCAGGAAGACCAGCACGGCCAGCGCGGCATGACGAGTCGTTGCACCGATGCCGCGAGCGAACCCAAGGAGCGCGGCAGCTGTCAGGACGGTTGCGCCGGCGGCGACAAGCCGGCTGGCCACAAGAACATGCTCGGGGCCAAGCACCATTGCAATCGGAAGGATGACCCAATTCAGAAACGGTGGGCGTCCGTAGGCACCGCCATAGAGGAGAGGGTTCGACCAGAAGTGACCGTGCCACATTTCCAGCGTGGAAATCGTGTAGACGCCTTCTTCCCCGACATATGGAAAAAACAGACTCGGTACGAAGCTCAAAACCGCAGCCACTACTAGCCAGCGCCATAACGTCGGCGTCTCCCCGTGCTTCATTGTTACCTTCCTTCTGCGCCGGCCAGCAGACCCGGCAATCTAGTAGAATCGGTGCCCGCGCCGCGCGCGGCGGCCCGGAGTTTAGCACCATTCCGAGTTGGAAAAAGATGCGCGAAACAGGGGCGCATACAGATGATTCGGTGCGTCGACGGGGACGTATTGACGGAAAGCGAAGCATGCCAAATAACATCGACCAGACCACATCCAGACCGCTCTTGACCCTCATCGCGCCGGCATACAACGAGCAGGAGGTGTTGCCTGATTTTCATCGGCGGGTTGTCGCGGTCCTGGATCAAATGGACGTGCCGGCGGAAATCCTCTACGTGAACGACGGCAGTACAGATTCAACACTGTCCATCATGCGGCAACTGCTGGCGGATGATCGGCGCGTGAGCCTCATCGACCTGTCGCGCAACTTCGGCAAAGAGATTGCCATGACGGCCGGCCTTGACCACGCCCGAGGCGATGCAGTCGTGGTCATCGATACGGATTTGCAGGATCCGCCCGAGCTGATTCCCGAACTGGTGCGCTTATGGAAGGCCGGTCACGACGTTGTATACGCCCAGCGCGAGACTCGGGAAGGGGAGTCGTGGCTCAAGAAGGCGACCGCGCATTGCTTTTATCGAGTCATCGACAAGCTTACGAATGTTCGTATCCCGCGCGACACCGGAGACTTTCGCCTTTTGTCGCGCCGTGCGGTCGACGCACTGCGGCCGCTGCGCGAGCAGCATCGATTCATGAAAGGCCTGTTCGCCTGGATTGGCTTCACGCAAATCGCTGTTCCTTACCGTCGGGACGAACGCTATGCGGGCAAGACGAAATGGAATTACTGGAAGCTCTGGAATTTCGCTCTTGAAGGCATTACATCGTTTACCACGGCCCCGCTCCGGTATGCGACCTACCTGGGCCTGTGTACCTCGTTGCTGGCGTTCTCATACGGCGCTTTCGTGTTCTGGAAGGCAGTTGTCTATGGCGATGCCGTGCGCGGATATCCATCGCTCATGATCGTGATGCTGTTTCTTGGCGGCGTGCAGCTCATGACGCTGGGTGTTATTGGCGAATATGTCGGACGCACGTTTAACGAAACCAAGCGCCGGCCGCTGTACTACACCAATCAAGTCAGTCTCTCGATGCTAGCCGGCGCGGCGCGGGCCGAAGCCGCGACGCTGCTCCCCACACCCGACTAATATGCAGCGGCAGCTTGTTTGCTTCGGGATTGCCGGCGTTGCCGGTTTTCTGATCGATGCCGGCGTGCTCTATCTGGCGCTGTGGATTGGCTGTGGCTTTTTCGCCGGCCGCGCGGTGTCGTTTCTCTGCGCCGTTTGGGTGACGTGGCGAATCAACCGACGGTACGCCTTCGCCGCGGATCGTAGCGAATCGGTCTGGTCGGAGTGGTGGAAGTATCTGGCTGCGATGTCGGCGGGCGGGACGGTCAACTATGTGGCGTACGGTGCCATCGTGTTCAGCCTTCAGGGCAGGGCATACCTGCCCATCGTTTCTGTCGCAATCGGGTCCGTCGCCGGCATGGTCGTCAACTATATGACGGCGAGGCTTTGGGTCTTCCGATCGCGTTGATAGTACGCGCGCTGACTGGCGCCGGTTCCAGGATGCGTGCATCACGGCGGAACATGCATCGTGTCGCGCGCACCGACAAAGGGCGACCGCACCATCTTGCTTCGCTTTCACGAAGCCTGCGATGACATCGGCAGACCGGCCTGCTCAAGTGCCGATGACTATTCCGCACCAACCGTTCTGGATTGAAAGTCCACCTGGCTTGGCACGATTCTCGCTAATGTCCCCCGGCTCGTATAGATAGGGTGGCAACCATGGCTTGCTTACATTGACTGGGGTTCGAGCAACCGGCGCCCGTTCGTCGCGCTGCTGCCGCGATCCTTTGATGTCGGCCAAGCCGTGCGCTGTCGCGCTGACGGTGTAGACGAGGTAGGCCGGTTCACGAGTCGGCACGCAATTCGAAACGGAGAAACACAATGGACATGCTGACACAGACCCCAGACGGAATGGTGGCGCACACAACGGCTCACGCAGTGCCGGCCGCCATGCGCAGCCGCTGGCTTCAGCTCGGCCTGGGCCTCATTTGCATGATGACCATTTCGAGTCCGCAATATGTGTGGACTCTGATGACGAAGCCGCTCATGGCGCAATTCGGCATTGCGCTGCCCGAGCTGCAAGTCACCTTCTCCCTGCTGGTGCTGCTGCAGGCTTTCTTTTCGCCGTTCCAGGGCGCGCTGATCAATCGCTTTGGGCCGCGCGTGCTGATTTCGATCGGCACGGTGCTCTCCGGCCTGAGCTGGGTGCTCGCATCGTATGCGCACAGCACGACGATGCTGTACCTCACGTACGGCTGCATTGGCGGCCTCGGTACGGGTATCGTCTACGTCGGTGTCGTGGGCCTCATGGTCCGCTGGTTTCCTGATCGACGCGGTTTCGCCGCTGGCGTAGCTGCCGCAGGCTATGGCATGGGCGCCATTCTGACCACCTTCCCGATTTCGGCGTCGTTGGTTTCGCGCGGCTTGGATTCGACCTTGTGGCTGTACGGGGTCGTCTTCATCGTGGTCGGGTTCGTCGCATCGCAGGGTCTGCGCCTGCCGCCGGCGGCTGTGGACGGCGCCACGGCCAGTGCCAAGGCAAGCACTTCGAAGCGCGAGTACCGGCCGGCCGAGATGCTGAAGCAGCCGCTGTTCTGGTTGATGTTCCTGATGATGACGATGATGTCCACCTCCGGGTTGATGATCACTTCGCAGATGGCGACCTTCGCGACCGATTTCGGCGTCAGCAAGGTCATGGTGTTCGGGCTCGCCGCGTTGCCTCTGGCGCTGACGATCGACCGTTTTACCAACGGCCTGACACGTCCGCTGTTCGGTTGGGTATCGGACCGCCTGGGGCGCGAAAACACGATGGGGTTCGCCTTTGCACTGGAGGGCGTCGCCATGACGCTCTGGCTGTTGACACGCCATGACGCCATGCTGTTCGTGCTCCTGTCCGGTGTCGTGTTCTTCGGCTGGGGCGAGATCTTCTCGCTGTTCCCGTCGACACTAACCGACACCTTTGGTGCCCGATATGCAACGGCGAACTACGGCTGGCTCTACCTCTCGTTCGGGATCGGCTCGGTCTTCGGCGGTCCGCTTGCCGCACTGCTGCATCAGCACACTCAGAGCTGGCTGCCGGTATTCGCCTGTGCGATCGGGCTGGATATCGCCACCGCCGCGCTTGCGATGTTTGTCTTGAAGCCGAGGCGCGCCCGGTTTGTCAGCGCCCTGCGCTGAACGGCCTGCGGGAAGGGATATCGCGGGCGGTGACCTCGGTATCGCCGCGGTCCACTCCGAGCGCGAAGCCTTCCCGACCTAGGATCTCTTGGTTGACGCGATCGTTGAGCAGCGCCTGCTTAATTTGACCGTTCGTGCCCTGAACGTCGGTCGCGTCAACTGCCAGCCCCCCGAATCGCCTGGAACGCGACCCCACACCTCGCGCTGTGGAGCGCTCGCTTCACCTGCACTCACCCTCACGGACGGTCCGCCTACACACAGGACCAAGGTCCAATAGCGGCAATTTCTCCTGACCCTTAGTCTATCGAAAGAGCGAGTGCAATCCCGCTGCACGCGCGAACTCCGGACTACCGGCAATGGGAAAACTCCAACCATTCGTTGTGGTCGTCGATGACGATGAATCGGTGAGCCGGGCGGTCAAGAGACTCTTACGCTCAATCGGGATCACTGCGGAAACGTTCGCCAGCGGTGATGCCTTTCTCGACACTTTGTCGTCGATCCCGTCATATCGCCCCGACTGCGTCATCCTCGACGTGCAAATGCCCGGGCTCAATGGACTGGAAGTCCAGCGGCGCCTGGCCGGTAGTGGTACGCCAATCATTTTCATCACCGCTTACGACGACGTCGGTCTGCGCGAGCAGGCGCTCGCCGGCGGTGCCGTAGCGTGGCTGCGCAAGCCGTTTCAGGACGATTTATTTGCCCGGACTGTGCGTGCCGCCCTGGAAAGAAAGCAGCCGTCGTAGCTGGCGTGTTCGCGCCGAGCCGGTATTGGACCAAAGGCCAATTGTCACGACGCAGCCCGGCATCCAATATTGATCCTATGAAGGCCGTGTGGGAAGCACATCGCGCGGCTCGATGAGTCATCGCATCGGGGACGGAGCCATCGCAAGAAGCAAGAATCAGGAGAAGCGGCGATGAAAAAGCACTACCTTCTTGCGGCGTTTGCGTTGGCTTCATGCCTCGCCTCGGCCACGCTGCAGGCGGCCGACTTCGACGGCAGCAAGCCATTGATCTGCGCCACGATCGATGCGCACGACTGCGACCCCGGCCTGACCTGCCAGCGTTCGCTGCCGGCCGAGCTGGGTGCGCCGCAATTCCTTCGCATCGACTTTGCGAAGAAGACCATAGCCGGGCCACAACGCACCACACCCATTCACTTCATGGATAACAGCCCGGCGGAGATTCTCATGCAGGGCGTCGAATTCGGCTTTGCCTGGACGATCGTGATCGACAAGGCTTCGGGTGAACTCACCATGACACTTCTTAGCAGTGAGGACGCCCTGGTGCTCTTTGGGAGCTGCACCCCCCTGTAGCGACAAGCGGTGATCCAATGAAACGTGCAAGCGTGGATGTTCACATGAAACAGTTGCCGCAGTTACGCGATGACCTCAATGCGATGCCCGCGCCGCGCGACGTGCCTCGCTGGCTTTTCGCCATGTGCGCATTGATGCCGGTGTGCGTCGCCTGCAACAAGCCGGCTGCACTACCCGCGCCACCGCCCATGGAAGTCACCGTGATGCAGATCACGCAACGTGACACGCCCGTCGAATTTGAATTTACCGCACAAACGCAAAGTTCCCGGGAAGTCGAGATTCGCGCGCGAGTCGATGGCTTTCTCGACCGCCGCGTCTATACCGAAGGTCAAATGGTCCACGTCGGGCAGACGCTCTTTCTAATGGACCCCAAGCCGTTCGAAGCCGCACTGCAGACCGCGAAGGGTGAACTCGCGCAGCAGCAGGCACGGCTCGGCGTGACCAAGGAAAACCTGGCGCGCGTGATTCCGCTTGTCGCACAGAATGCAGTGAGTCAGAAAGATCTCGACGACGCGAGGGGCAGGGAGAAGGAGGCGGAAGCGGCAGTGATTGCGGCGAAAGGGCAGGTGCAGGTCGCGCAGCTGAATCTCAGCTATACGACGATCAAGTCACCGCTCAAGGGCCTGTCGAGCTTCGCTCGACAGCAGGACGGCAGCTATGTGACTGCGTCCGCAACGGGATGGCTCACGTCGATCTACCAACTCGATCCCATGTGGGTCAATTTCAGCATCTCGGAAAACGAGATGCTCGGGTATCGCGACCAGGTCAACAAAGGTCGATTGCGCTTCCCCGCGAACAATGACTTCGAGGTCACGCTCGTGCTCGCCGACGGCACGGTGTTTCCCTCCCGCGGTCGCATCAATTTCGCCAATCCGGCCTTCAGTTCGGAAACCGGCACGTTCCTCGTGCGCGCCGTGTTCGCGAATCCGGACGATAGCCTGCGGCCGGGCCAGTTCGTGCGCGCGCGTGTTGCCGGTGCGGTGCGCGTGAACGCGATCCTCGTGCCGCAACGGGCCGTTCTGCAGGGCGCCAAGAGTCACTTCGTGTGGGTCGTCGACAACAACTCGAAGGCACACCAGCGCGTCGTCGAAACAGGGGAGTGGCACGGCGACGACTGGTTCATCACCCAGGGCTTGCAAGCGGGAGAGCGGATTGTCGTCGACGGTTCCCTTCGTGTTGTCGCCGACACACCGCTGAAGATCGTGGGGGCGGCGGCGCCGCGCCCCGTTTCCGAACCGACGCCGGGCGGGACGGCTCCTGCGTCCGGTTCGTCCAACGTCGCGGCGAATTGAACAGGCGAGCGACATGAGCCTCTCCCGTTACTGTATCGACCGTCCGATCTTCGCAACGGTCATTTCGATCGTGATCACGCTAGGCGGCGCCGTCGCGATGTTGAATCTGCCGATCGCGCAGTATCCGGACATCACGCCACCGCAGATCACGATCTCCGCCACCTATCCGGGTGCGAGCGCCGACGTGGTAGCCAACAACGTCGCCGCGCCGATCGAGCAGCAGGTGAACGGCGCGGACAACATGATCTACATGAACTCGTCGAGTTCATCGACGGGCAATCTGACAGTCAACGCGTTCTTCCAGATCGGCACCAATCCGGAACTCGCACAGGTGGATGTGCAGAACCGTGTCAATCTCGCTTTGCCGCAGTTACCTTCGTCGGTGCAGGCGCAGGGTATCCAGGTGCAGAAGAAGTCGTCGGCGTTCATGATGGTGATTGCGATCTATTCGCCCACCAACCGCTACGATGCAACCTATATCGCGAACTACGCGAACATCTATGTGCTCGATGCACTCAAGCGTGTGCCTGGAGCGAATCAGTCGAGCATCTTCGGCACGCCGGACTACGCGATGCGGATCTGGCTCAAGCCCGATCGCATGGCGCAACTGGGGATCACGGCGGGCGACGTGCAAAGGGTCGTCGCCAATCAGAACCAGCAGTTCGCTGTCGGTCGCATCGGGCAGTCGCCAACCGGTTCGCCGGTCGAGCAATCCTTCGCGGTGACGACGACAGGGCGGCTCAGCGAGCCGGCCGAATTCGAGGACATTATTGTTCGCGCAGCCAGCGGCGGCGCGGCCATCGTGCGCCTCAAGGACGTTGGCCGAGCCGAGCTCGGGCAGAAGGACTACTCGATTCGCAGCCGTTTTCAAGGCAAGCCGGCAACGGTGCTCGCCGTCTATCAGCAGCCGGGCGCGAACGCACTCGATGTGTCCAAGCAGGTGCGCGCGACACTCGAAGAAATGAAGAAATCGTTTCCTGAAGGGCTCGAGTACAGCATCGCAATGGACACGACGGAGTTCACGCGTGTGTCGATCTCGGATGTCGTGCACACATTTTTCGAAGCGCTCGTGCTGGTCGTGATCGTGGTATTCGTGTTCCTGCAGAGCCTGCGCGCGACGCTGATTCCGGTGCTGGCGGTACCGGTATCGATCATGGGCACGTTCATGGGCATGCTCGCGCTCGGCTTCTCGATCAACATGTTGACGTTGTTCGGGATGGTGCTCGCGATCGGCATCGTGGTGGACGATGCGATCGTGGTGATCGAGAACGTCGAGCGGAACATGAATGTCCACAAGCTGAGTCCGGCTGACGCCGCCCGGCGCGCAATGGATGAAGTGTCGGGCCCGGTTATCGCGATCGTGCTCGTCTTGTGCGCCGTATTTGTACCGGTCGCGTTTCTCGGCGGCATCACGGGCCAACTGTACAAGCAGTTCGCCATTACGATCGCGATTTCAGTGGTCCTCTCGGGCGTCGTCGCGCTCACGCTTTCGCCGGCGCTGGCGGCCTTGCTGCTCAAGCCAGGGCATCATGAAAAGCGCGGCTTCTTCCGATGGTTCGACAAGAAATTCGAGGGCATGACACACGGCTACACGAACGCGGTCAAGCTCGTGATCAAGCGGTTTGTGATCGCACTCTTCCTGTTTGCCGGCATGATCGCACTCGCAGTCATGATGATGCGCACGATACCGACATCGTTCCTGCCTCCCGAAGATCAGGGCTACCTGCTCGGCGCGATCATCATGCCCGATGCCGCGAGTCTCGATCGAACAGGTGACGTGTCGAAAGAGGTCACCGACTACTTCATGAAGCAGGAAGCGGTAGGCAGCGTGACGATCGTCGATGGCTACAGCCTGCTCGACAGTCAGAACAAGAACAACGCGAGCACGTTCTTTATCGGCTTCAAGAGTTTCGATGAACGCTACAAGTGGGCCAACATCAGAACGCAGAATGCGCGGGCGGTGTTGATCGATGCGTACCGGCACCTGTCGACGGTAAAGGAGGGGATCATCCTGCCGGTCAATCCGCCGTCGATTCCGGGGCTTGGGACGACGGGCGGCACCGAGATGTGGATTCAGAGCAAGGGCGATGCGACCACCGCGCAGCTGGCCGACGTGGTGCAGAGATTCCAGGCCGAGGCGGCCAAGCGCCCCGAACTCGCGCGTGTGACTTCGACTTTCAATGCCTCGTCCCAGCAGTTGCTTGTCAACGTCGATCGGGACAAATCCGAAACACTCGGCGTGCCGATCGAGGAAGTGTATAGCGCGATGCAGACGATGTTCGGTTCGCTGTACGTCTCGCAGTTCAACCGTTCGAGCCGGCTCTGGCAGGTCATCCTGCAGGCGGAGCCGACTTACCGGCTCGCCCCGAAGGACCTCGACCAGATTTTCGTGCGCAGCAGGACGGGCAGCATGGTGCCGCTGAAAGCCGTGGTCACGTCGCGCTTCGTCACCGGGCCCGATCTCGTCACGCGCTTCAACAACTTTCCGGCTGTGAAGATCACGGCCAATGGCGCGCCTGGCTATAGCTCCGGTCAGGTCATCACGGCGCTCGAAGAAGCGGCCACGCAGGTCATGCCCCAGGACTATGGCATCGGGTGGAGCGGTGAGGCCTATGAGGCGCGGCAGTCCGGTGGTACCTCGGGGCTGGTGTTTGTCTTCGGGCTCGTGATGGTCTTCCTCATTCTCGCCGCGCAATATGAGAAGTGGAGTCTGCCGGTGGGGGTGTTGATGGCAGTGCCCTTCGCGCTCTTTGGCGCGCTGCTCGCGATCATGCTGCGCGGGCTGGAAAACGACGTGTACTTCCAGATCGGTCTGACGATGCTGGTTGCGCTGGCTGCGAAGAATGCGATCCTGATCTTCGAGTTTGCGGTGTTGAACCGTGAGTCGGGCCAGTCGGTGTACGACTCGGCCGTCACGGCGGCGACTGAGCGGCTACGACCGATCGTGATGACGTCGCTCGCGTTCATCCTTGGTTGCGTCCCGCTTGCCATCGCCACCGGGGCCTCGGCGAACAGCCGGCATTCGATCGGCACGGGCGTGATCGGCGGGATGCTCGGCGCGACGGTGATTGCCGTGTTCTTCATCCCGATGTTCTTCTATGTGCTCGAGTCGATGTCCGAACGCACCGGCGGCAAGAAGACGCCAGGGCCGACCACCGGCGGACCGGCAGGCGGCGAACCGGCAGCCGTTGCGCAGCCGGGGCCGGGCGGACCGACGGTCAAGCCGTCCGCGCCGCATGAGGATTCATGACATGCGCGCCCCGGTCCGCCACTTGCCCCTGGTCGCCATCCTGCTTGTGACAGCCGGGCTTGGCGGTTGTCTGCTCGGTCCCGACTATGTGCGGCCGAGCGTTGCCACGCCCGCAACCTACCGGTTCGCAGCCGACGAATTGAACGATGTCGCCAATACCGCCTGGTGGGAGCAGTTCCAGGACCCCGTACTGAACGATCTCATAGCCGCCGCGCTCGCCAACAACTGGGATGTGAAGATCGCCGCGGCTCGCATCGACCAGTTTCTGGGTCAATTCGATACGACACGCTCGTTGTTGTTTCCGCAGGTCGGTGCCGGGTTCGACGCCTCGCGCCAGCGTGTGTCAGGGGTTGGCCTGATCCGGCCGCCGGCCGTGAGTGGGGCGGTGTTCAACGACTTCCAGTTATCGCTGTCGGCCGCGTGGGAGATCGACCTGTTCGGCAAGTTGCGGCGCCAAACGGAATCCGCCCGTGCGAGCCTGTTGGCGAGCGAGGAGGGCCGTCGCGCGACGATCATGTCACTGGTTGCCTCGGTGGCTTCGTCGTACATCAATCTGCGCGATCTTGACCAGCAACTCTCGATCGCCAAGGCGACGACGCAGAGTCGCGCGGGTTCGGTGGAAGTGTTCCAGGCACGGTTCTCGGGTGGCGACGTGTCACAGATGGAACTCGCGCAGAGCCAGTCGGAATATGAAGCGTCGCTCGCGACGATTCCGCAGATCGAGACACAGATCGCCCAGCAGGAAGATGCGCTTTCAGTACTGCTCGGCCGCAACCCCGGGCCTATTTTGCGTGGACGTGAATTGACGGAACTGGCCGTGCCTGAAGTGCCGATGGCGTTGCCATCCGATCTGCTCGAGCGACGCCCCGATCTTCGCGAGGCCGAACAGAACCTGGTCGCCGCCAATGCACTGATCGGCGCTGCGCGCGCACTGTACTTTCCCACGATATCGCTGACGGGTCTCCTGGGCACGGAGAGCAGCCAGCTCTCGAAGCTGTTTACCGGGCCGGCGCGGATCTGGTCGTATGCCGGCTCGCTCACCGTGCCAATCTTTACCGCGGGCAATATCAGCGGCCAGGTGCGGCAGGCGGAAGCGCAACAGCAACAGGCGCTGCTCCAGTACCAGCAGGCGATTCAAGTGGCATTTCAGGAGGTCGCCGATGCGCTGATCGCGCTGCAGAAGTCGCGTGAGCAACTCGTGATCCAGGGACGTCAGGTGGACGCGTTGCGCACGTATTCACGGCTCGCGAGGCTGCGCTACGAAGGCGGGTACACAAGCTATATCGAGGTACTGGACGCCGAGCGCAGCCTGTTCAACGCGCAATTGAGCTACACGCAGACCAACGGCGTGGTGTTCAGCTCGCTGATCGGTTTGTATAAGGCGATGGGGGGCGGTTGGGTGATCGAGGCCGAGCACATGACCGCTCCCGTGGCTCAGCAAGGCGCTTCGGGACCCCAGGCCGGCACCGCGGTCACGGAGCAGCCGCGATGAACGCCAGCATGCCTCTCGTCGCCTGCCACGAATGCGATCTGCTGCAATATGAAGTGCCACTGTCACCCGGTGGGGTGCTGCGCTGTCGCCGATGCCGGGCGGAGCTCGGTCGCGCGCATCCGGATGGCGTTGACCGCCCGTTGGCCTTGACGTTTGCATCGATGGTGCTTTTCGTGATCGGCAATGTGTTTCCGATCGTTGGCCTCGCTGTCAACGGCGATCTGGTCCAGACGACTTTGCTGGGCGCTGTCCGTGTGTTGTACAGGGACGGCATGTGGCCACTCGCGGGGCTCGTGTTCGTGACGACGTTCCTGATGCCACTGCTGCAGATGGCAGCCATGATCCATCTACTGGTTCCACTCCAGCTCCGCCGGCTGCCGTACCGGTATGACATCTTCGTTCGCCTACTGCATCTGGCGCGGCCATGGGGCATGACTGAGGTCCTGATTCTCGGCATGTTGGTGGCGCTTGTGAAGCTGGCTCACATAGCGAGCGTGGTCCCGGGCGTGGCGCTCTGGTCGTTTGGAGCACTCATGCTGCTGCTTGCCGCAGCCAGTGCGGCATTCGATCCACGCGCGCTCTGGCAGCGTGTGGAAGCCGCTCATCGTGGCGCGGCGAATACCGGTGAGTTGGCGGCGCCGTCTGTGCGAACAGCGATGCGTTACGGGCTGCTCAGCTGCCACAGTTGCGGGTTGCTCGTGAAGTCGGGCACGCATCATGACGATGCGCGCTGCCCTCGGTGCGGGGCCGGACTTCACGTGCGCAAGCCGGAGAGCTTGGCGCGCACGTGGGCGTTCCTGATTGCTGCGATGGTGCTCTACATTCCCGCAAATGTGTTGCCGGTCATGAATACCAGTTCATTGTTCGGCACGGAAAAGGACACGATTCTCAGTGGCGTTGTCTACCTGTGGACTTCCGGATCCTGGCTCCTTGCGGTCGTAGTGTTTATCGCGAGTATTGCCGTTCCGATGCTCAAGATCATCGCGCTCATTTTCCTCGTCATCACCACGCAACGGCGCTCGGTGTCGCTCTTGCAGGGAAGAACACGGATCTATCGGGTGGTGGAGTTTGTCGGACGCTGGTCGATGCTCGATATCTACGTCATCACCATTCTCGTTGCACTCGTGCAATTCAATGCGCTCGCGACTATTCAGGCTGGCCCGGCCGCTATTGCATTTGGCGCGGTGGTGGTGCTGACGATGTGCGCAGCGATGTCGTTCGACCCACGCCTGATCTGGGATGCGACGGAGGTCGATCGTGCCTGAACCCACGGGCGAGCCCGGGTCGTCCGACATGCCCGACGCCGTCACCACGCCGCGCTCGCGCTGGCGGGTGCAGATCGTGTGGCTGGTGCCGCTCATTGCGGTTCTGATCGGCGGCTGGCTGGCCGTGAAGGCCGTCATGGAGCAGGGGCCGACGATCACGATCACCTTCCAGACCGGCGAGGGCCTCGAGGCGGGCAAGACCAAGATCAAATTCAAGGACGTGGACATCGGCGTTGTGAAGAGCGTCACCCTGTCGAGCAACCATCGCGCTGTTCTCGCTACCGCCGAACTTTCCAAGGACGTATCGACGCTGCTGGTGGACGACACGCGTTTCTGGGTTGTGCGGCCCCGCATCTCCGGGGGTACCGTGTCTGGCATTGGTACCTTGCTTTCGGGATCCTTTATCGGCATGGACGTGGGAAGCTCCACGAAGTCCCGGCACGACTACATCGGCCTGGAATCTCCTCCTGTCTTTGCAAGCGGGGTGCCGGGCCGCGAGTTCATATTGAAGGGGGAAGACATGGGCTCGCTCGATGTCGGCTCCCCCATCTATTACAGACGGCTGCAGGTGGGGCAGGTCACGTCATACCGGCTCGATGACAATGGGAAGGGCGTGACGATGCATGTCTTTGTCAATGCACCCTACGACAAGTACGTGAAGGCGGATACACGCTTCTGGAAGGCCAGCGGCATCGATGTGTCGCTCGATGCGACGGGTGTGAAGGTGAACACGGAATCGCTGGTGGCCATCCTCATCGGTGGCCTCGCGTTCCAGACGCCAGACGAGACGGCCGACCAGCCGGAGAGCGCCGCGCACACCGAATTTGAACTGTTCTCCGATCGGGTGGAGGCGATGAAGCGCCACGACACCATCGTCGATACCTATGTCATGAACTTCAAGGAGTCCGTCCGCGGATTGACAGTCGGTGCGACGGTCGATTTTCGCGGCATCGGTGTGGGCGAGGTGGCCGCGATCAACACACGGTTTGATCCCGTTACCAGGCAATTCAGCATTCCGGTCACGATTCGTCTTTACCCGGAGCGATTTACCTCACGCTATGCGGCAGGTGAGTCTGGCGGCAGGGTGACGAAGGACCCGCAAGGACTCGCCCAATGGCTCGTCGACCGCGGCCTGCGCGGACAGTTGCGCACGGGAAATCTTTTGACTGGCCAGCTCTATATCGCGTTTGATTTTTTCCCTGATTCGGCAAAAGCAAAGATGGACTGGAGCAAGAATCCGCCTGAATTGCCGACTGTGCCAGGCGGCTTCCAATCGCTGCAGGAGTCGGTCACCAGTCTCGTGGCAAAACTGAACAAGATCCCGTTCGAGGAGATCGGCAAGGACGCGCACCAGACGCTGCTCGACGCGAACAAACTGATCAAGCAGCTCGACACGGAAGTCGCTCCGCAGGCGCGGCAGACGCTGGCTGCTGCGAAAACCGCGCTCGATGCGGCAAATGCCGCACTGCAACCCGATTCCGCGCTTCAGACCAATACCGCGGATGCGATGCGGGAGATGGCACGCACTGCGGCTGCTTTCCGCACGCTGGCGGATTATCTCGAACGTCATCCTGAAGCACTGATCAGCGGCAAGGCGGAGGAAAAGAAGTGATACGCCCATCCTTACGCCCCGCTATCGTGCTGGTTGTCGCCATGCTCGCCGGTTGCGCTTCACAGAAGTCGGATTTTTATACCTTGAGCGTGGAGGCGCCCTCCGACACTACGCGCTCCACCGAGATGATCAGTGTGGTGGTCGGGGCCGTGACTGTCCCTGAATTGATCGACCGGCCGCAGATCGTGATTCGCGGGGGCGCCAATCAGGTCGATATCGACGAATTCGCCCGTTGGGCGGAGCCACTGAAGAGTCAGATCCCGCGTGTGATAGCCGGAGATCTCGCCTTGGTACTGAACAGCCCGCGGGTGTCCGTCTACCCGATCGCCGGCGATTCGGCCGGGGCCTTTCGGGTGCGCACGGATGTGGAACGTTTTGACGCGGTGCCTGGCGAATCAGTCACGGTCGATGTGATGTGGTCGGTGTCGCCGCCCGGAAAAGGCAGGCCGATATCCGGGCGAACCACCGTGCGCGAGCCGTGTACCGGCCCGGGCTACGGCGCGCTGGTGGCGGCCTGGAGCCGGGCGCTTGCCACGGTAAGCCGCGATATCGCCTCGGCAATCCGCCCGGCGCCGGCGCTCTGAGTGCTGCGGCACAGGCACAATCGCCGAATTGCGCGCGCAGTGAGTCGTCCACCTTGACGAGCGGCCCCAGCGGCGCAGCCTCGTTCGCAAACAGCAGCAATCGTTCGACGGTCTCTCCGAGGGTCAGGAAACCACGCTCTCGCCGACCCCCATGCCGCAAACGCCTTTTACCACTCGGCCACCGCTCCGTCCGGATGTCGCCACACCGGGTTGTGCCAGTCCGGCGCATTGCGGCTGCGTTCGAGCACGACTTCCTCGTCGATGTCGACGCCGAGGCCGGGGCCGGTCATCGCATGGATATGGCCTTTGTCGAACTTGAACACGTCCTTGTTGCGGACGTAGTCGTTGACCTCACCACCCTGGTTGTAATGAATTCCCATGCTCTGTTCCTGGAGCACGGCATTGCGCGAGACGAAGTCGACATGCAGGCATGAAGCCAGCGCGATCGGCCCGAGCGGGCAGTGCGGCGCGAGCGCGATATCGTAGGCTTCGGCCATCGAGGCGATCTTGACGCACTCCGTGATGCCGCCGGCATGCGAGAGGTCCGGCTGCACGATCGACAAGCCGCCCTGCGCGAAAACACGCTTGAACTCGAAGCGCGAGAACATCCGCTCGCCCGCGGCGATCGGAATGAAGGTGCGCTCGGCAAGTCGCGGGTAGTACTCGGCCTGTTCGGCCAGCACGGGCTCTTCGATGAACAGGGGGCGGAACGGTTCGAGTTCCTTGATCAGCACGGGGGCCATCGGTGCCGAGACGCGGCCATGGAAGTCGAGTCCAAAGTCGATGCTGTTACCGAGCGCATCGCGAATCTCGCCGATCTTCTTCACGACGGTATCGACGGCACGCGCCGAGTCGACGATGCCCATTTCCTCGCAGCCGTTCATCTTGAAGGTGTCGAAGCCGACGGCCATGAGCTTTTTCATCTGCTCGACGATATCGCTCGGTCGGTCACCGCCGACCCAGCTATAGGTCTTCATCTTGTCGCGCACGAGACCGCCGAGCAACTGGTAGACCGGCACGCCGAGTGCCTTGCCCTTGATGTCCCAGAGCGCCTGGTCGATACCGGCGATCGCGCTCATCAGGATCGGGCCGCCGCGATAGAAATTCGAGCGGTACAGCGTCTGCCAGATATCGTTGATGCGCGACGGGTCTTGCCCAATCAGCGACTCGCCCATTTCGACGACGGCCGTCTCGACGGTGCGCGCGCGGCCTTCGATCACGGGTTCGCCCCAGCCGACGATGCCCTCATCGGTTTCGATCTTGAGGAACATCCAGCGCGGCGGCAGGCGGTAAGTGGTCAGCTTGGTGATTTTCATGGCGTTTCGGTCAGGTTTCGGTCTGGCGGTCCGGCAGGTTTTTGCGCGTGGCAGCCGTGCACAAGGCAAACCCAAGGCAAACCCCAGGGCAAACCCCGATGCGCGTTCCGGGCGTTCAGTATGCCTTTTTTAGTGCTCTCCGACGAACCGCGGCGAGGTGTCCCAAAAGGCGGGCAACTCGTCTTGCCCCGCCTCGCCGATGAGACGGCGCCAAGTCCCATCTCCAATCCTCAAGCCCTACCCATCGAAGAAATAATGGGCTGCTGCATTGCAGCACCCCGGCGCCTTGTCCTAACCGCCGACGGTGAATTGCTCACTCAACGAGCACATATCAAAAATCTGAACTAGAACTAATAAGGATTTCCGCGGTGTTCGACCGGCAAACGCGTTTACCCGACCTTGACTTCACCCGATCGATTGTCGATCATTCGATCAATGCAAGATCAAATGATCGATTTTGGCCCGCATTGCGGGCGTTGGATCATGCGTCGGAATTTCTTGTTCGATTTTCCCGCCAACACGCAGCACCTTATCCGGCACCGCAGTTCAACAAGCCGGCACACTCAGGAGACGCAACATGAAATACTTTTCCCGGCCGTGGCAGGCCCTGATCCCGGCAGCCTGCGCAACGCTCGCCTGCACGGCGTTCAATGCCCAGGCCGCCACGACGGTCACCATCGCAACGCTGAACAACCCGGACATGATCGAGCTCAAGAAGATCTCGGCCGACGGTTTCGAAAAGCAGAATCCGGATATCAAGCTGAACTGGGTGATCCTTGAGGAAAACGTGTTGCGTCAGCGTGCGACAACCGACATCACGACCAACAGCGGTCAGTTCGACGTGATGATGATCGGCACGTATGAAGCGCCGCAGTGGGGCAAGCGCGGCTGGCTCGCGCCGATGACGAACCTGTCTGCAAACTACGATCTCGACGACGTCGTGAAGAGTGCGCGCGACGGCCTGTCGTATAACGGCACGCTCTTTGCGCTGCCGTTCTATGTCGAAAGCTCGATGACCTACTACCGCAAGGACCTCTTCGCGGCCAAGGGCCTGAAGATGCCCGATGCACCGACCTATGACCAGATCAAGGACTTTGCCGACAAGCTGACCGACAAGGCCAACGGCCAGTATGGGATCTGCCTGCGCGGCAAGGCAGGCTGGGGCGAGAACATGGCGTACGTGACGACGCTCGTCAACGCGTTCGGCGGCCGCTGGTTCGACGAGAAGTGGAATGCGCAACTGACCTCGCCGGAATGGAAGAAGGCGGTCAACTTCTACGTCGACCTGTTGAAGAAGGACGGCCCGCCGGGAGCGAGCTCGAACGGCTTCAACGAAAACCTGACGCTGATGTCGGGCGGAAAGTGCGCGATGTGGATCGATGCGACGGTTGCCGCCGGCATGCTCTATAACAAGAAGGACTCGAAGATCGCCGATACGGTTGGCTTCGCAGCCGCACCGACACAAGTGACGGCGAAGGGTTCGCATTGGCTGTGGTCGTGGGCGCTCGCGATTCCGAAGACGTCGAAGTCGCCGGATGCCGCGAAGAAGTTCATCGAATGGGCGACGTCGAAGGAATACATCGCTCTTGTCGCGAAGGATGAAGGCTGGGCATCGGTGCCCCCGGGCACGCGTAAGTCGACCTACACCAATCCCGAATACCAGGCTGCTGCGCCGTTCGCGAGCTTTGTGCTGAAGGCGATCGAAACCGCCAACCCGAACGATCCGTCCGCACAGAAGGTGCCGTACACGGGCGTGCAGTTCGTCGGTATTCCGGAGTTCCAGTCGTTCGGCACGGTGGTCGGTCAATCGATCTCCGGTGCGGTGGCAGGCCAGATGGCGGTCGACCAGGCACTGGCCGCAGGTCAGGCAACGGCGAACCGCGCCGTCAAGCAAGCGGGCTATCAGAAGTAAGCTGGACGGTGAGCTGAGCAAAGCCGGCAAGAAAAGCAGGCTCAGCAGGCCCGAAAGCCGGAAGTACAGGAGCAAGGGAGCCGGGCATCGGACGATCCGATGCCCGGCGCTCGGTGGACGCGCTGGTGCGGTCCGCCTTCAGGAGACGAAGCAAAATGCCAAATCCGATCTCGCGTCGCGCAGCGCTCGCCACCGGTCCGATGGTGGTCGACGCCGCGGCCCTCACCCCCCCCAAGGCACGCCGCGCAAGTCGCTGGCTGATGTCGCCCTCGGTATCCTTGCTGTTGATCTGGATGGCGGTGCCGCTCGCGATGACGATCTGGTACTCGCTGTCGAACTACAACCTGCTGAACCCCGATATGAAGGGTTTTGCGGGTATCCAGAATTACCTGTTTCTCGCGGGTGATCCGGCCTTCTGGCCGTCGATCCTCAATACGATGGTCCTGATTGTCTCGGTGCTGCTGATCACCGTGGTTGGCGGCACGCTGATGTCCGTCTTGTTCGACCGACAGTTCCCGGGGCAGGGTGTCGCGCGGCTGCTTGCCATCGCACCGTTCTTCGTGATGCCGACCGTGAGCGCGTTGATCTGGAAGAACATGATCCTGCATCCGGTCTATGGGCTGATCGCGCGGGGCATGATGGCCGTCGGCCTGCAGCCGATCGACTGGTTCGCGCGATTCCCGATGTTCTCGATCATCCTGATCGTCGCCTGGCAATGGCTGCCATTCGCCTTCCTGATTTTGTTCACGGCGATTCAGTCGCTCGACCAAGAGCAGAAGGAAGCGGCCAAGATCGACGGCGCGGGTGCGTTCTCCATGTTCTTCAAGATCACGCTGCCCCATCTGAAACGACCGATCACCGTGGTCGTCATGATGGAGACGATTTTCCTGCTGTCCATCTTCGCGGAAATCTACACGACGACTGGCGGTGGCCCGGGCACGGCAACCACCAACCTCTCGTACCTGATCTACTCGCTCGGCCTCCAGCAGTTCGACATCGGCCTTGCGTCGGCGGGTGGGATCATCGCGGTGGTGCTGGCGAACATCGTGTCGTTCTTCCTCGTGCGGATGCTCGCGCGCAACCTGAAAGGGGAGTATGAATCATGAGCTACTCCGCTCCCGCCAAACCCTCTTCTTCGCCCATCGCGCCGCCCAGTAGTTCCGCGGGTTCCGCGGGTTCCGCGGGCGCGTTCCCAGGCGCGCCTGCTGCGCCGAACGGTCCGCTTGCGAGCACCATGGCGACGCCGGCCACCGCACCCCCAGGCGTGCGCGCAGGCGCCAAGGTGGCCAAGCGCCGCAAGCCCAAGACAAAGATCAAGTTGGCCGACGGCGTGCTGGGGATCTTCGCGTGGATCGTTGCGCTGTTGCTGTTCTTCCCGATCTTCTGGATGGCGATCACCGCATTCAAGTCGGAAGGGCAGGCGTATTCGACCTTGCTGTTCTTCCGGCCCACGCTCGAAAGCTTTGCTGAGGTGTTTGCACGCAGCAACTACTTCGCGTTCGCATGGAACTCGATCCTGATCTCGCTGGGCGTCACCATCCTGTGCCTGATCCTCGCCGTGCCGGCCGCCTACGCGATGGCCTTCTTCCCGACGAAGAAGACGCAGCAGATTCTGCTGTGGATGCTGTCGACGAAGATGATGCCGTCGGTCGGCGTGCTGATTCCGATCTATCTGATCTGGAAGAACGCCGGCTTGCTCGACACGGTCAGCGGTCTGGTCATCGTCTATACGCTGATGAACCTGCCGATCGCGGTATGGATGGCCTACACGTACTTCTGCGAAATTCCGCGCGACATCCTCGAAGCGGGGCGCATCGATGGCGCCGTGACATGGCAGGAGATCGTGTTCCTGCTGCTGCCGATGGCCCTGCCGGGGATCGCCTCGACCGGTCTGCTGCTCGTGATCCTGTCGTGGAACGAGGCGTTCTGGAGCATCAACCTGTCGAGTTCGAACGCCGCGCCGCTCACGGTGTTCATCGCATCGTATTCGAGCCCTGAAGGCTTGTTCTGGGCGAAGCTGTCCGCCGCGTCGCTGCTGGCTGTTGCACCGATCCTGCTAATCGGCTGGATTTCGCAGAAGCAGTTGGTGCGCGGACTGACCTTCGGTGCGGTCAAGTAGACGTTGAAGCCGGCCGGGTTGGATGTTGCGTTCGAAGCCTGGTCGGAAGTGCAAGTGCCGCAATCACCTGCGAGCACCACAGGAAATGCGGGCGAGGCCTGGTTGAACCGGGTCTCGCGCGTGCCCCGCTCTCGGGAGATGGTTAATGAATGTCGAAGCCCTGACGCCTGCATTCGAGGCGTTGATTTGCGACTGCGATGGCGTGCTGATCGACAGCGAGGCCGTCGCGTCGCAGATGCTGGTCGACGAACTCGAAGGGCGCTGGCCGCACCTCGACGTCGAGCCGCTCCTGCAGCCGCTGCTCGGTCATCGCATCGAGCGGGTGCTTGCCGCGATGGCCGTGCATGCGGGCGCGATCCTCTCGGAGCGTGACATCGAGGCGATCCGGCGCCGCGTCGAAGATGCGGCGGTGCTCGCGCCCGCCGTGCCCGGCATCGCCGATGCACTCGACCGCATCGCGTTGCCCAAGGCTTGCGCGAGCAACAGCCACACTGAATATGTCGAATCGGCGCTGTTGCGCACGGGCCTCGCGCAATTCTTCGACAACCGTCTCTGGTGCGCGGACCGGGTGCCGCATCCGAAACCCGCGCCCGATGTGTATCTGGGTGCGTCGGCTGAACTCGGCGTCGCGCCCGAGCGTTGCCTGGTCGTCGAGGACAGCGTGACCGGCGTGACGGCGGCCGTGACCGCGGGCATGCCCGTGCTGGGCTATATCGGCGGCGCGCACTCGAGCGCCGCGCAGGTCCGGGTGCTCCGGGAGGCCGGCGCCCTTCATGTATTCGAAGACATGCGGGAACTGCCCGCGATGATTGCGCAACTCTCCGCGGCGCGCGTACTGCGCGCCACACAGAACTAGCCGGGAGGCGATATGGCAAGCGTAATACTCAAGAACGTTGCAAAGCGGTACGACGAAGTCGATGTGCTTCGCAATATCAACCTGACGATCGGCGACGGCGAGTTCGTGGTGTTCGTCGGGCCGAGCGGCTGCGGCAAGTCCACCTTGCTGCGGATGATCGCGGGCCTCGAGGACATCACCGATGGCGACCTCGAGATCGACGCGATCCGCGTGAACGAAGTGCCGCCGGCCAAGCGCGGCATCGCGATGGTGTTCCAGTCGTATGCGCTCTATCCGCACATGACGCTGTACGACAACATGGCCTTCGGCCTCAAGCTCGCGCATACCCCAAAGGCCGAGATCGACGCGGCCGTGCGCGGCGCGGCGAAGACGCTGCATATCGAGCACCTGCTCGACCGGCGCCCCAAGCAGCTCTCGGGCGGCCAGCGCCAGCGCGTGGCGATCGGCCGTGCGATCACGCGCAAGCCAAAGGTCTTCCTGTTCGACGAACCGCTGTCGAATCTCGACGCGGCACTGCGTGTGAAGATGCGTCTCGAGTTCGCGCGGCTGCATGATGAACTCAAGACCACGATGATCTATGTGACGCACGACCAGGTCGAGGCCATGACGCTCGCCGACAAGATCGTCGTGCTCTCGGCGGGCAATATCGAGCAGGTCGGCACGCCCGACATGCTCTATCACGCACCGGCCAATTTGTTCGTCGCGGGCTTTATCGGTTCGCCGAAGATGAACCTGCTCAACGGAACCGTGTCGGCCGTCGGGGCCGACGGCGTGACGGTTCGCTACGAATCGGGCGATGTCCAGCATGCGGCGGTCGATGGCTCGGGGGCGCAGGTCGGCGACAAGGTGACGGTCGGCATTCGGCCCGAGCACGTGCTGGTCGACGGCCTCGACGATGGCGTGCGCGCGACGGTGCTCACCGTCGAATCGCTCGGTGACGCGGCCTATCTCTACGCGCAGTCGCCGCTTGCCCTGGACGGTCTGATCGCACGGATTCCGCCGCTCGAACGCCGTCAGAAAGGCATTCAGGTCAAATTCGGCGCGACCCCTGAGCATTGCCACCTGTTCGATGCCGAGGGACGCGCGTATCCGCGCAAATTCATCGAGAAGTTGCAGGTCGCGTGAGGAACGCGCCCGATCGTGCGTGAGTCGGGTGAGCCCGTATGAGCGGGCTTGCCCATGAGCTTGCCGGGAACGGTCCCGCTTGAGCGTCTCCCCTCGTTTTTATCCTGATTGCAAGGTCGTACTATGGCAACTTCTTCTCCCGGCAGTGAAGAGCACATCATCCTGCACATCGGCACGGGCTCGTTTCATCGCGCGCACCAGGCGTGGTACCTGCACCGGCTGCGCGAGACCGGCAACGACGAAGACCGGCGCTGGTCGATCGCGGCGGGCAATATCCGCAGCGACATGAACGCCGTGCACGAAGCGCTCGCCGCGCAGGGCGGCCGCTATACACTCGAGACGGTCACGCCGGCCGGCGAGCGCGAGTACGAGACGATCACCTCGATCAGGCGTGTGCTGCCGTGGTCGGCCGATCTCGCTTCCCTCATTGAATGTGGCGCTTCGCCGGCTTGCCGGATCATCGCTTTCACGGTCACCGAAGCGGGCTACTACCTCGATGAACACAACCGGCTCGATCCCTCGTACCCGGATCTTGCGGCCGACCTTGCCGGCGGGCGCACCACGATCTACGGCGCACTTGCGGCGATCCTCGACGCACGGCGCCTCGCGGGCGGGGGGGCGGTCACGCTGCAAAGCTGCGACAACCTGCGCAGCAACGGTGAACGTTTCCACGCGGGCTTCAGCGAGTTTCTCGATCGGCGCGGGCTGAAGGAACTCAAGCAATGGGTTGATCAGAACACGAGCTCGCCGAGCGCGATGGTCGACCGGATCACGCCCCGTCCTTCTCCGGACGTGCGCAAGCGTGTGCTCGCCGAGACAGGCTTCGACGATACGTGTCCGGTGATGGGCGAGTCGTTCATCCAGTGGGTCATCGAAGACCACTTCGTGGCCGGACGCCCGGCCTGGGAAAAGGTCGGCGCCGAACTCGTCGAGTCAGTGGTGCCGTACGAAGAAGCGAAGATCCGCATCCTCAATGCGAGTCATAGCTGCATCGCCTGGGCCGGCACGCTTGTCGGGCTTCGGTATATCCATGAAGGTACGCACGATGCCGACATCCGGCGGTTTACCTACGACTACGTGACGCAGGACGTGATCCCGAGCCTGAGTCCGAGTCCGCTCGATCTCGAAAAGTACCGCGACGTCGTGCTCGACCGCTTCGGCAATCCCTATATCCAGGATACCAACCAGCGTGTTGCCGCGGACGGCTTCTCGAAGATTCCGGGCTTTATCGCGCCGACGATGCGCGACTGCCTTGCGCGTGGTGCGCAGCCTGCCGCGACGGCGATCCTGCCTGCATTGTTCCTGCGTTTCCTGCAGCGCTGGGACAAGGGTGAGCTGCCTTACGAATATCAGGACGGTGTCTTCGACCCGGCCGCGACACGTGCCATGCTGTCGGCTACCGACCCGATAGCGGCCTTCTGTGCCGATCGCGGGCTGTGGGGCAAGCTGGCGGGAGACGTCCGGCTGGAGCAGGTGATCCGGGGCGCAAGCGAAAAAATTGATCAGTGGGTGGCGTCGAGGGTAGCAAGCAGGGGAGAGCACGCGTAGATTACGGTCTGCTCCGTTCTGGGCTACCTCTATGTATCTGGGCATCGACCTCGGCACGTCCGAAGTCAAAGTACTGCTGCTTGCCGATGACGGGCAGGCAGTCGGGCATGCGCGCGCGCCGCTGACGGTATCGCGCCCTGCGCCTCGCTGGGCCGAGCAAGACCCGCTCGACTGGTGGCGCGGCACGCTCGAGGCACTAGCCGCGTTGCGCGTGGCGCATCCGCTCGAATACGGGGCCGTCCGTGCGATCGGTCTCTCGGGCCAGATGCATGGGCCCGTGCTGCTGGGGCGCGACGACCGCGTGTTGCGGCCCGCCGTGCTCTGGAACGATATGCGTAGCGCGGCCGAATGCGCGTTGCTCGCGCAGCGGCTCGGGACCTCGCCGCTCGGAGGCAGCGTGCCGATGCCGGGGTTCAGCGCGCCGATCCTGATGTGGATCGCCGCGCATGAGCCGGCTGTCTTCAAAGCGCTCGAGTGCGTGGTCTTGCCGAAGGACTATCTGCGGCTGCAATTGACAGGCGAACGCGCGACCGATCCCTCCGACGCGGCCGGGACGCTGTGGCTCGATGTGGCGCGGCGCACGTGGTCCGACTTGCTGCTCGAAGCCAGCGGGATGTCGCACAACCAGGTGCCGCCGGTGCTCGACGGCAATGCGCCGGCGGGCTTTCTGCGGCCTTCGGTTGCGGCCGAACTCGGTCTGACACCGGGCATCGTCGTCGCGACCGGTGGTGGCGACAATGCCGCGAGCGCGGTGGGCGTCGGGGCGGCTGAACGCGGCGACGCCTTCCTGTCGCTCGGGACTTCGGGGGTCTTGTCGGTCATCGACGATCGTTTCGATCCGTGCCCGTCGACTGCGACCCATGCGTTCTGCCATGCGATCCCTGCGCGCTGGCTCAGGGTGAGCGTGCTGCTCTCCGCGGCGAGTTGCCTGCGATGGGTTTGCAAGCTGACCTCGACCGTCGAGGCAACCTTGCTCCAGGAAGTCGCGGCCCTCGATGCGCGAGCGCTCGAAGCGGCGCCGATCTTCCTGCCCTATCTGTCGGGGGAGCGCACGCCGCACAACGATGCGTACGCTGAAGGCGTGTTCTTCGGCCTGACCCATCAGACGGATCGCGCGCGGCTCGCGTATGCGGTGCTCGAAGGCGTCGCGTTCGGGGCAGCCGACGGCCTGCTGGCCCTACGTGAAAGCGGGGTCGACATGCCGGAGAGTTTGTCGCTGATCGGCGGAGGCGCGCGTAGTCCGCTTTGGGCGCAACTGGTGACCGATGTACTGCGCCTGCCGGTGAGTGTGCATCTCGGCGGCGAGGCGGCGGCGGCGCTTGGCGCGGCCCGCCTCGGCTGGCTCGCGACGGGTGCGCCGCCGGCCGGCGTGCTCACCAAGCCGCGGGTCCTCGCGAGCTGCGAACCCGATGACGCACGTTTTGCGGTGCTCGACGAGCGTCTGCAGCGGTACCGAGCGCTTTACCACCATGTGCGGCCCTTGTTCGCACCCGACCGGACGCGGCCTGCCTAGGAGGCAAATTTCGTAATAGTGGTCATCGAACCTCGCATCATTGATTCGAGACGATTGCTCCGATAATCCAAGCTTTCTTTTACTGGCTCGACGATTGTGTCAAAAGCATCCGACAAACTCGACCTGGCGACGCGTGCCGCCTGGCTCTACTACGTGGCCGGTCATACGCAGAACGAAATTGCCCGGACCCTCGATATCTCGCGGCCGGTCGCACAGCGCCTGGTCGCATTCGCGGTCGAGCGCAACCTGATCCGGGTGCGGGTCGATCATCGGGTGGCGGATTGCCTGGCGCTTGCCGAACAGCTTCAGCGTCGGTTCCGGCTGTCGTTTTGCGAAGTGGTGCCGATTGACGGCGACCAACCGGATGCCTTGTCGCGCAAGCTTGCGGTGGCAGGGGCGCAGGTGATGGAGCAGTTTCTGCTGCGCGAGAAGCCGATGGTTATCGCGGTGAGCAGTGGGCGCACGCTCAAGGCAGCCGTCGATCAGATCGCACAGCTCGAGCGGCCACAGCATAAGCTCGTGTCATTGGTCGGGGCGATTGCGCAGGATGGTTCGTCGAACCGTTATGATGTCGCGATGCATATGTCCGAGCGTACCGGCAGCAAGCATTTCATGTTGCCTGCGCCGTTGTTTGCGGACAATGAAGCCGAGCGTGACCAGTGGTGTAACCACCGGCTCTACCGGATCGTCGAGGCCTTGTCGTCGCAGGCGGATGTGGCGTTTGTCGGAGTCGGCACGATCGGGCCGCGCTGTCCGCTGCACGAGGATGGATTTATCACGACAGCGGAAGTCGAAGAGCTCACCGGGCTTGGCGCTGTGGGCGAACTGCTCGGTTCGCCGATCGATGCCGAGGGCCGGCGTGTCGCGTCGTCGACCGAGACACGGGTGACGAGCATCCGCCTCGAATCGCCACCGAGCCGGCTGACGATCGGCTTCGCCGGCGGCGCTCAGAAACATCAGGCGATCGTTGCTGCGCTCAAGGGCGGATGGCTGTCGGGACTGGTCACCGATGAGCAGTGTGCACGGGCGGCGCTTGCTTAGGTTTGAAGTTGCATAGCAGGCCAAGGTCAGCGCCAGTATCTGTGTTCAAGCCCGTTGCAGACTGAACTCCGTGAGTGCGTTCGCCAGAATATCCACGGCCTGCTCTGTCACGGCGTTGTAAAGCGACACCCGCAACCCGCCAATTGAACGGTGCCCCTCGAGTCCAACGATGCCCCGTTCACGCGCCGCCTCGATAAACGCATTGTCGAGCCGCGAATCCCCGAATGTAAAAGCCACGTTCATCTGCGAGCGCCAGCGACGGTTCGCATGAATGGTCACAGCCCCTTCCAGGGCATCCAGCGTGTCATACAGCCGCCTTGCCTTTCTTTCATTGATGCTTTGCATCGCGTCCAGACCGCCCACATCGAAGCGCAGCCAGCGCGTAATCAAGGTCAGCACATAGATCGCAAACACCGGCGGTGTGTTGTAGTTCGAACCGTGCGATACGTGGGTGCGAAAATCGAGGATCGCCGGCAAGCCGTCGGGGATCCGTTCAAGCAGCGAACGCTTGACTACGACAACCGTCACTCCAGAGGGCCCGAGGTTCTTCTGGGCGTGGGCATACATCATCGAGTATGCGTCGGGTCGGATCGGCTTCGACAGAAAATCGGAGGACATGTCCGCGATCAGCGGTACTTGCGCCGCTTCTTCGCAAACCGGAAACTGCAAGCCTTCCACTGTCTCGTTCGTCACGTAGTGCAAATACGCGGCGGATCCGGAAATGTCCAGTTCGTCGAGGGTGGGCAACTGCCGGTAGCCGGTCGCGTGGCCGTCCCAGGCCACTTTCCTCTCAGTCACCTTGGCCGCTTCCGCGGTCGCCCGACTGCTCCAGTAGCCGGACGTCACATATTCGGGTGGGCCGAATCCTGTCGCAGCGAAATTCATCGGAATCATCGCGAACTGCAGGCTACTGCCTCCTTGCTGGAAGGTAATGGCGTAGTCGTCGGAAATACCGAGCAGAATGCGCAAATTGAGTTCCGCCTCGTCCAGTATCGAACGGAACCAGTCGGAGCGATGGCTCATGCCGAGTATTGAGATGCCCGTTTCCGGCAAGGCATCAATCGCCACGCGTGTCTGCTCCAGCACCGTTTCTGGGAGCGCTCCGGGACCACCGGAAAAATTCAATGCATTGGACTTCACAATGCCTCCAGGACCAACAGTGGGATTAGCATGCGTTTGCATGCCGCGGGCGCAGCATTTGATGAAAGGCGGCGGCGACCCGGCGTATTTGTGGAACCTTGTAGGGAAAGAGGGTAGGGTCGTCCATGTCATGAACGACCATTCCCGTCGCGATCTCGAATATCAGCAGCCGGCCATCGCTTATTTCGGCGCAATCGAATCCTACGTAGTCCAGACCCGTCAATTCCGCGATGTTGCGAAACGCCTCGCGGTGACGCACGGCAAAATCGGCGTCGAAGCTCGCCATCAGATGCGCTTCTTCGTCTCGCCGGCTGGGATGCGCCAACATTTCCGGGTAGGGGTAGTGCACCATCCATTCACTCGAGATGCCCATATGGCACACGAAGGGATTTCCCTCGATCAGCACGATCCGGTATTTGCGAAACAGGCCATCGGCGCTGCTGTAGTCGACAAAAGGTGCCATGTAATATTCCATGGCATCCGCCTGCGCCATATAGCGGGCGAGTTCCTGATCGTCGGACACCTTGGCCAGTCCTTGTCCGGCGTGCGATCCTCTTGGCCGGATGATGAACGGATAGCTTTTGCCCAGCACCTCGGACAACGGGAACTCACCCGCAGCCGCTTGGTTGACCCGCTCACGGGACAGACGCACCGTGCGGGCCATATGGATACCGGGGGCGGCACCCAACAGAGCATAGGCGGCGTCACGCATGGTCTTCGCAATGTGCTTGGGCGAGTTGAGCACTCGGCAACCCGTCTTGCTGGTGAGGGTCGTGATCCGGTCAAGAACGCCAGCGGTTTCATCCGACGCACATGCCGCCACGAAGATCACGTCATGCTCGGGCAATTCGGCGTGCTCGAGCGGTTGGGCGTCGACATACAGGACTTCTATCTGCAGGTTGGCATTCTCAAGCAGGCACTCAAAAGGCGTGTTCGACATCAGATCGCCGGGAGCCTTGAGCACCAGTACCTTCAAAGGAGGCCGGGTCGTCTGGGCGCTCTTCAACCGATAGTGTCGGGTTATTTGAAGCGCTTGCTGCTGGACGGCGAGAGCGGCCGCCTTCTGGTATTTCAATTGCAGCACGAGCGACAAATCGAGCAACGCGTAGGGGTCGTCGTGGTGCTTCAAGTACTCGAGCAGGCTTTCTCCCAGCGGCGTCAGATCGTCGCCAGCCGTTGCCGCCCGGAGTAACACAGCCAGGCCCAATGGCTGATGGATCCGTGGATGACCGGCATCCCCCGTCAATTCAGTTCGAGCAGTATTCATGAATGGCGCGTTTCAGTGGAGCGATCCCGGGGGCGAAGGAATACGCTCGCCGGCAGTACTTTCACGTGACGTTCAGTCAGGTTATTAAGGTGGGCGTCAGTCGGGATGCGGGCGATAGCAAGGGCAGGATTTTGTCATCCACCACGTGTCTGGCGCACTGCATTAACCCCATCATGCAAGCCATGATACGAGCCTGGGCCGGAACCAAACGAGGGAAAAGGAGGGCGATTGGCCGGCTATTCAGAGGACTTTGGAAAGACGACGGGTCGGCGGTAACCGTTTCTTGTCCTTGAACTCGAGCAGGACGCGTGACCCGCGATGTGAATCTTACGATTACCGCTTTCAGCGGCGGGGCAGTGTTGGATAAGCGGGTGGTCCGAGCCACAGCCGCCTGTCGTGTTACCAGACCCTGTGCCCGCTGAGCATGTGCCGGCTTAGCCGCCGTGAACGGACAGTGGTCAGGGCTAGGGGAGTGACCCTGGAGTGTATGGGATACTACTCAGCCGATTGGCAACGGCTCCATCGAGATGATTCGTCTCCTATCCCTGTCCGGCAGTCTGCGCTCCGCCTCGTCCAATACCCATGCGCTCTTTGCTGCGGCCATGTTGGTGCCGCATGGCGTCGTGGTGGAAACCTACGGTGAAATCGGCAAACTGCCTCACTTCAATCCGGATCTCGAAGGCACGCTTCCTGAAAGCATCATTGACCTGCGCGCTCGAGTGGGACAGGCCGATGGTCTACTCATTTCTTGCCCGGAGTACGCTCGCGGAATCCCGGGTTCCTTCAAGAACATGCTGGATTGGCTGGTTGGAAGCACGGATTTTCCGGGGAAGCCCGTCGCGCTTCTCAACACTTCGCCTCGAGCGTCTGCTGCCCAAGCCGCTTTGAAGCTGGTCTTGGAGACGATGTCTGCAACGCTTATCCCGGGTGCTTGCGTCACGCTTGATTTATTGGGCAAGCAGACCGATCCGGTCGCCATCGTGAATGATCCCGTCGGAAGTGAAACACTACGGCAAGCACTTCGGGCAATCATCGACCCTATCCTGGCGCAACAAGCCGAGACCCTCCGGGCGCGGTGAGACTCGCTCGCGTGGAAAGGCCCGCCGGTCTGATGGCGGTGGGAGTGCTCGACAATGCCTCGATTCATTCTGGCCTTGAAGCGCTCGACGATTTCGCCTCCTGCCCGGCTCAACCGATTCCGATCCGTTTGTGTCCACGCTCTCGTAGTTATCCTGGCCAAGATAACTAACTTGGCCATGTTAGCTTGCTGCGGTGGGAGTGCACGAGAAACTGTGCTGTCTCCGTCCAATAGAGTGCGTTGAGCATCATTTTGGTGCGTTCGACGACCGATACTCGCGCCGCACACGTGCTCCGACACCCGCGACAAAGCGAGGCCTGGCGGCCGCACGCCCCGATTTTTACTCGGCCGGATTGGATGGCACGACTCTCGCTATACACCTTGCCGAGAGGTGCGTACCAGTCTGCATCATCTTAGGATGGCTAGGGTTCCGGTCGCGTGTCTGGCGATGTCTGGTCCGAGAGCTATCCGGTCCTGCCGATAGCAGGGCTCCACGGAGGGATAAAAGCCCGGGAGGTTGCGATAGCGTTCTATCGCCCTCTCGTCCGTTAATCCGACCGACCCGGAGCCGCCATGTCGCTGTCCACGTCATCCGAGTTTGCCCCCGTGTCCGCTACGACCCCTGCGTCGCAGCGCGCGCCTGTTTCCTCGTCCATCGGCATACCCTCGATCGAAGCCGCCACCGTCTGGGAGCACATCGTGCCCGCCGGCACTCATTGGTCCGGCGCCTTGCGTCGCGGCCTCGCCTTGCGCATCGTCGATCTCGAAGGCGGTGCGAACGTGTCGACGGTTTTCTATCGCCACGATGCACCGCTCGAACGCTACAACATGGCCGATACACTCAAGGCCCAGCACACGGCGCATCTGACGCGCGGTTTCGTGCTGTATTCCGACATGGGCCGTGTGATGGCGTCGATCGTCGCCGACACGCTCGGCTGGCACGACCCGCTCGCGGGCGTCGGCGATGCCGCACTGTTCGCCGGCAAATACGGCACGGCGCGCTATCAGGAACACCGCAACGCGATGATCCGCAACGGCCGCGACAGTCTGCTGATCGAACTCGGCAAGCACGGTCTCGGTGTGCGCGACCTCGTCGCGAACGTCAATTTCTTCAGCAAGGTCGCTGTCGCAGACGACGGCGCATTGCGCTTCGTGCCGAACCATTCGGCCGCGGGCGATAGCATCGACCTGCGCTTCGAGATGAACACGCTCGTGGCGCTGTCCACCGCGCCGCACCCGCTCGATCCCAACCCGGTCTACGCACCGAGGCCGGTCAAGCTGGTCGCCTATCGCGTCTACACCCCCGACGAACGCGTACCGGCCGACGACTTCTGCCGGAACTTCCGCCCCGAGAATGTTCGCGGCTTTATCAACACCGACATGCTGTACGCCTGAGGAGATCGCGATGCCTATTCTCGAAAGCCCGCTCGTGCTCGAACACGCAAGCTTCGACCACACGATCGCCGCCGGCGAGCCGTTCATGCATGCGATCCGCCGCGGCCAGATCTTCCGGATCCTTGATCTCGAAGGTAACCAGGCCGTCGATACGCTGTTCTACAACACCGCCGATCCGTCCGAGCGCTATAGCGCGCAGGATACGATCCGCGCGCAGGCCAATCTGTACCTGTCGGCCGGCACTGTGCTCATGTCGAACTTCGGCAACCCGCTGATGACGATCGTCGCCGACACCTGCGGTCGTCACGATACGCTTGGCGGCGCCTGCGCAGCCGAGAGCAACACGGTCCGCTATGCGCTCGACAAGCAGTTCATGCACAGCTGCCGCGACAACTTCCTGCATGCGCTCAATGCCTGCGAATGCGGGATCGGCAAGCGCGACATCGTCAGCAACATCAACTTCTTCATGAACGTACCGGTTACGGCCGCAGGCGGCCTGACGTTCGAAGATGGCATTTCGGCCCCCGGCAAATACGTCGAGATGCGCGCGGAAACCGACGTGACGGTGCTGATCTCGAACTGCCCGCAGCTGAACAATCCCTGCAATGCCTACAACCCCACGCCGGTTCGCGTGCTCGTATGGGACGTTCAGTGACCGGTAGCCAGCGACGTGACACGCACAAAGCCAAGCGCATAGCGCCGGGACGACCCGGTGCGCCGAACCAGTCGGGCAGGACGACCTGCCCCGAAGCAAGCGAAGCCAACGCCCATGTTCACTAAAGTCCTGATCGCGAATCGCGGCGAGATCGCTTGCCGGGTGATCCGCACCCTGAAGTCGATGGGGATCGCATCGGTCGCGGTCTACTCGGAGCCCGACCGCCATGCGCGGCACGTCATGCTCGCTGACGAAGCGGTCTGCGTCGGCCCGGCCCCCGCGACCGAGAGCTATCTGAACGCTACGAAGATCCTCGCGGCCGCGCGCGACACCGGTGCGCAAGGCATCCATCCGGGCTATGGTTTTCTCTCGGAGAACGCGGCCTTCGCCGACGCATGCGCGGCAGCCGGGATTCGCTTTATCGGGCCGCGCGGCGACCAGATGCGGGCCTTCGGCCTTAAGCACACGGCGCGCGAAGTCGCGCTCGCCAACGAGGTCTCACTGCTGCCGGGCACGGGTCTGTTGCCCGATGTTGCGACGGCGCTCCGCGAAGCCGCGCGCATTGGCTATCCGGTGATGCTCAAGAGCACGGCCGGGGGCGGCGGCATCGGCATGTCGCTGTGCCGCGATGCGGCACAGCTCGATGCCGCGTATGCGACGGTCGTGCGGCTCGGCAAGGCCAATTTCGCGGACGCGGGGGTCTACCTCGAGAAGTTCGTCGAGCGCGCACGCCATATCGAAGTCCAGATCTTCGGCGACGGCAAGGGCGGGGCGATTGCACTCGGTGAACGCGACTGCTCGGTCCAGCGGCGCAACCAGAAGGTCATCGAAGAGACACCCGCGCCGGGACTGACGGCCGAGGAACGCGCGGGTCTGCACGCGACCGCGGTCCGGCTTGCCAAGGCAGTCGACTACGAGTCGGCGGGCACGGTCGAATTTGTATTCGATACGGATACGCGCGCGTTTTACTTCCTCGAGGTGAACACCCGCCTGCAGGTCGAACATTGCGTGACGGAAGAAGTCACAGGCCTCGACCTCGTGCGCTGGATGATCGAACAGGCGGCCGGCGAGCTTGCGCCGCTCGACACGCTGGCGGTCGAGCCGCATGGCGCGAGCATCCAGGTTCGCGTCTATGCCGAGGACGCGAACAAGAACTTCCAGCCGAGCGCCGGGGTGCTGACCGATGTCCGCTTCGCCCCCGAAGCGCGCGTCGATACCTGGGTCGAAGCCGGCACGGACGTGCCCGCGTTCTATGATCCGCTGCTCGCAAAAATCATTGTCAAGGGCGAAGACCGCGCAACCGCGCTCGCCGCCATGCGCCGCGCGCTCGATGGCACGCATCTGTATGGCATCGAGACGAATCTCGACTATCTGCGCACCATCGTTGCCTCTGAAGTATTCAATGCCGGTGCACAGACGACGGCCTTTCTCTCGACGCTCGGCTACGCACCGAACACGATCGACGTCGTCGACGGTGGCGTGCAGACCACCGTGCAGGACTTCCCGGGCCGCCTCGGCTATTGGGATGTGGGCGTGCCGCCCTCGGGTCCGATGGACGATCTCTCGTTCCGGCTCGCGAACCGGCTGGTCGGCAACGACGCTGGCGCTGCCGCGCTCGAGTTCACGATGGTGGGCTCGACCCTGCGCTTCAATGCGCCAGCGGTGGTCGTGCTCGGCGGCGCACCGCTCACGGCAACGCTCGATGGCGCACCGGTGCCGTTCTGGCAGACCTTCCGGATCGAAGCCGGCAGCGTGCTGAAGATCGGCGGTCTTGCGGGCTCGGGCGCGCGCGCATGCCTCGCGATCCACGGCGGCATCCAGGTCCCCGACTATCTCGGCAGCAAGGCAACCTTCACGCTCGGCCAGTTCGGCGGTCATGCGGGCCGTGCACTGCGCAAGGGCGACGTCCTGCATCTCGCGGCTTCGGCGAGCGAAGGCAGGGCAGGGGCCGCGCTCGATCCGCGCTGCCAGCCGGTGCTCGTGAGCGCATGGCAGATCAGCGTGCTCGACGGTCCGCATGGCGCGCCGGACTTCTTCACGCCCGACGACATCGCGATGCTGTACGACACGCGATGGACGGTCCACTACAACTCGAGCCGCACGGGCGTGCGCCTGATCGGCCCGACGCCGCAATGGGCGCGGCGCGACGGCGGCGAAGCGGGTCTGCATCCATCGAACATTCACGACAACGCTTATGCGATCGGCGCGATCGACTTCACGGGCGATATGCCCGTGATCCTCGGCCCCGATGGTCCGAGCCTCGGTGGCTTCGTCTGCCCGGTCACGATCATTCGCGCCGAGCGCTGGAAGATGGGCCAGCTCAAGCCGGGCGACACGGTCCAGTTCAAGCGCGTGACATCGGTTCAGGCCGCCGTGCTCGAAGCCGCGCAGGACCAGCTCGTCGGCACCTTGACGGCAGTCGATGCCGCCCTGCCGGCTGCTCGTTCGGCGGATCGGATCGACTGCGTGCTGCGCCGCGACCCGTCCGCGGGCGACGGTGTCGGTGTCGTCTACCGCCAGGCCGGCGACAAATATCTGCTCGTCGAATATGGCCCGCTCGCGCTCGACCTGAACCTGCGCTTCCGCGTGCATGCACTGATGCACTGGCTCCAAACGCGGCGCCCCGACGGCATCGTCGACATGACGCCGGGCATCCGTTCGCTGCAGCTTCATTTCGACAATCGCGTGCTGCCGCGCGAGCGCCTGCTCGACCTGCTCGCGGAGGCCGAACTCGCGCTGCCGCCGGTGGGCAGCATGAGGGTGCCCACGCGCATCGTGCACCTGCCGCTGTCCTGGGACGATCCGGCCACGCGGCTCGCGATCGACCGCTATATGCAGTCGGTGCGGCCCGATGCACCGTGGTGCCCGAGCAATATCGAGTTCATCCGGCGCATCAATGGGCTCGACAGCATCGAGGACGTCAAGCGGATCGTGTTCGATGCGAGCTATCTCGTGCTCGGTCTGGGCGACGTCTATCTGGGTGCACCGGTCGCGACGCCGATCGACCCGCGCCATCGCCTCGTGACGACCAAATACAATCCCGCGCGAACTTGGACACCCGAGAACGCGGTCGGCATCGGCGGCGCTTATATGTGCGTCTACGGCATGGAAGGGCCCGGCGGCTATCAGTTCGTCGGCCGCACCGTGCAGATGTGGAACCGCTACCGGACCACGAACGAATTTGAAGCGGGCAAGCCCTGGCTGCTGCGCTTCTTCGACCAGATCCGGTTCTACCCGGTCAGCGAAGCCGAGCTGCTCGAACTGCGCGCGGATTTTGTCGCGGGCCGCGCAGGCCTCAAGATCGAGGAATCGGAATTCGATCTGGGCGCGTACAACCGCTTCCTGGTCGACGAGGCTGAATCGATTGCCCGCTTCAAGTCGGTCCAGCAGGCGTCATTCGAAGCGGAACGCGAGCGCTGGCGCATTGCGGGGCAGGCCGAATATGTCGGCGAAGCCGACACCGCGGGTGTCGCGGTGAGCGACGATGCACTGGCCGCGCATGAACGTGCGGTGTTCGCCGATGTCTCGGGCAGCCTTTGGCAAGTGCTCGTCGAAGAGGGCGAGGAAGTCGTCGAAGGCCAGACCGTGGCCATCGTCGAATCGATGAAAATGGAGATCGCGGTCACGGCGCCGGTCGGTGGCGTGGTGGCCCGAGTCAATTGCAAGAGCGGCGCACCGGTCCAGGCGGGCCAGGCGCTGATGGTGATCGGTGTCGCCAACACCCTGCTTGAAGAGGAAGTTTGAAATGACGATTGTTGACCGTACGAGCCCCGATGTGTCGATCACCGCGCTGCATGCGCGTTACCGCGCCGGGTCGTTGACCCCCGCCGCGCTCGTCGAGTCGATTGCCGCCCGCACGGCCGAGGATCCGCACCATGCATGGATCCGTCCGCTGAGCGCCGACGAGATGCTCGTCTATGTGAGTGCGCTCGACGGCAAATCGCCGGACGAGCTGCCGCTCTTCGGCGTGCCGTTCGCGATCAAGGACAATATCGATCTCGCGGGAATCCCGACCACGGCCGGTTGCCCCGCGTTCGCCTACACCCCGCAACGATCGGCCGCGGTCGTCGAGCGCTTGATCGCGGCCGGTGCGATTCCCGTCGGCAAGGCAAACCTCGACCAGTTCGCGACCGGTCTCAACGGCACGCGTTCGCCCTATGGCGCCTGCCGCAACGGGCTTGATCCCGCCTATGTGTCGGGAGGCTCGAGTTCGGGCTCGGCGGTCGCGGTTGCGCTCGGTGTCGCGAGTTTCTCGCTAGGCACCGATACCGCGGGTTCGGGGCGTGTGCCCGCGATGTTCCACGGTCTGCTGGGCGTCAAGCCGACGCGCAGCACAGTCAGCACGCGCGGCGTCGTACCGGCCTGCAAGTCGCTCGACTGTGTGACGGTCTTCGCGACGAGCGCGGCCGATGCGCAGACCGTGCTCGGCGTCGCCCAGGGCGTCGACGCGGACGACCCCTATGCGCGCGCAGTCGAAGCCGGGCCGGCGTCCCGGCCGATCGCGGACCTGCGCTTCGGGGTGCCGCGCAAGTCGCAACTCGCCTTCTTCGGCAACGACGCGTTCGCGGGTCTGTTCGACGAAGCGATCGTGCGGATCGCGGCACTCGGCGGCAAGATCGTCGAGATCGACTTCGAACCTTTTCTCGCGACCGCCAGGCTGCTTTACGGCGGCCCCTGGGTCGCCGAGCGCCATGCGGGAATCCGCGCCTTTTTCGATGCACATGCCGATGCAGTCCACCCGGTCGTGCGTGGCATCATCGGGGGCGCCGCCCACTATTCGGCAACGGATGCGTTCGAAGCATTCGATCGTCTGCAAACGCTGCGCGCCGCGACCGAGCCGGTCTGGAACGAGATCGACGTGCTCGTGATGCCGACCGCCGGCACGATCTATACGATCGAGCAGATGCTCGACCAGCCCGTCGAGTACAACTCCAACCTCGGCTATTACACGAACTTCGTGAACCTGCTCGATCTCGCGGCGCTGGCGATTCCGGCCGGTGTCGCGAGCGGCGGTCCGACGCCGGGCATGCCGTTTGGCGTGACCTTGGTCGCGCCGGCTTTCGGCGATCCGCTGTTGCTCGCGATCGCCTCCGAATGGCTCGGCGAGGACGCGGCCACGACCGGTTCCGCTACGGCAACGACGCGGGCCACCGGTGCGGAGCCGACGCTCAAGGTCGCCGTGGTCGGTGCGCACCTGAGCGGACAGCCCTTGAACAGCCAGCTCACCGAGCGCGGTGCGCGGCTCGTTTCGACGACCACGACGAGCACCGCCTATCGTCTCTATGCCCTCGACACACGGCCGGTCGCCAAGCCGGGCCTGATCCGCGTACCGAGTGGCGGTGCACCGATCGCCCTCGAGGTCTGGGACATGCCGGTCGCGCAGTTTGGGAGCTTCGTCGAACTGATCGGTTCGCCGCTTGGCATCGGCACCGTCGAGCTCGCCGATGGCAGCTTCGCGAAGGGTTTTGTCTGCGAATCGTTCGCGCTGAGCGGCGCGCGCGATATCACTGAACATGGCGGATGGCGTGCGTACCTGGATGCCACCGCCCCAATCGACGGCGGGGTGTGAAATGGCGACCGTGATCCAACCTGAAGCAAGCAAGCCCCGGGCCGCGGTCGCGCGGCCTCGTCATGCGCGGATGCGCTGGTTCGCGGTACGCAAGGAACTGTCGCCGCGCGCGCGCCTGATGCTCGGGGCAGGCTCGTTCCTGCTGCCACTGCTGGTCTGGTGCATCGTCAGCTATGTGCCGTTCGTCTGGCATCCGCTGCTCCAGGTGTCGAACCCGGGCGGTGTCGACTATTTCCAGACCGGCATGCTCGTCGACAAGGCGACCTTCGAGAACGAGACGGCGAACATGCAGGCCGCTCACAAGCCGCTACCCGTCGGCACACCGTCGAACCCGGTCTACCTGCCGCCGCCGCACAAGGTCTTCGAGGCGTTCTATACGGCCTTCACGACCAAGCCGGAAGCGCGCGATATGCCCTGGCTCCACGAAAGCCTGTGGCACAGCATCCAGGTGATCTTCTGGGCGTTCGTGATCTCGTCGGTGCTCGGTGTGCCGATCGGTATCGTGTGCGGGACCTATAGCGCACTCGCGCGGCTGATCGAGCCGTTCACCGAGTTCTTCCGCTACCTGCCCGCGCCGGCATTCGGCGCGCTCGCGGTCGCGATCCTCGGCATCTATGACGGACCGAAGATCGCGATCATCGTGATCGGCACGTTCTTCCAGCAGGTGCTCATCATCGCGAACACGACCCGCAAGCTCGACTACTCGCTGCTCGAGGCCGCGCTGACGCTCGGCACCACGCGGCTCAAGCTGCTCACGCGGGTGGTGATCCCGGGTGTGCTGCCCGATCTCTACCGCGACCAGCGCATCCTGCTCGGCTGGGCATGGACCTACCTGATCGTCGCGGAGCTGGTCGGCACGAGTTCGGGCATCACATTTTTCATTACGCAACAGGCACGCTACGAGCATTTCGAAAACGTCTACGCGGCTATCGCGATGATCGGCATCATCGGGCTCGGCACGGACCTCGTCCTTGCGTGGCTCGGCAAGAAGCTGTTCCCGTGGGATCGCACCCTGAAGGCCTGAGGAGTCCACCATGCACAATCCCCAACCGATACCCGGCTATTTGCTGCAGTCACCCGAGGTCCGCGCGCGCTTCGAGCGTCTCCAGCAGCGCGAGGTGATCCTCGAAGTCAAGGACCTTGGCAAGACGTTCGACTCCGCGCAAGGCGAGACCGTCGCGCTGCGCAACATCAACTTCAAGACACATCGGCGCGAGTTTGTCTGCGTGATCGGGCCGTCGGGCTGCGGCAAGTCGACGCTGATCCGGATTCTCGCGGGCCTCGAATCGCATACGACCGGTGAAGTGCTGCTCGACGGCAAGCCGGTCGACGGCCCCGGCCCCGACCGCGGCATGGTGTTCCAGGGCTACACCTTGTTCCCGTGGCTCAGCGTGAAGCAGAACGTGATGTTCGGGCCTGAGATGAACGGTCACGGCAAGCTTCAGGCCGAACGCGAGGCGCGTCAGTGGATCGATCTCGTCGGCTTGAGCAAGTTCGTCGATGCGTATCCGCACCAGTTGTCGGGTGGGATGAAACAGCGCGTCGCGATTGCACGGGCGCTCGCGAATCAGCCGCGCATCCTGCTGATGGATGAGCCGTTCGGTGCGCTCGATGCGCAGACCCGCGGCAAGATGCAGGCGCATATGCTCGACATCTGGAAGAACATCGACATCACTGTGCTGTTCATCACCCACGATCTCGACGAAGCCATTTTTCTCGCGGACCGGATCCTCGTGCTCAAGGCGCATCCGGGCGAAGTCCAGGAGCTCATCGAAGTGCCGGTGCCGCGGCCGCGCCATACGGGGCAGGTCACCTCGGCGGAATTCCTCGCGACGCGGGCTCGGCTTGAAGAGTTGATTCATCCGCCCGTGCAGCCGGGCAGCGCGGAGGAGGACGAGATTCGTCCGCAAGTGTTCCGGATGACGAACGTCGAGGATAACGTCGAATAAAAAAAGGAGCTTCGGGCCGGGGGGCCCGAAGCTCCAAGCTGCAGCCCGCCTGCCGTTCGCCAAAAACCTTCGCGCAGAACGAACGGTGGCAAGTCGCAAGCCGTCGCGGCGGTGACCCGTCCGGTGCATCGCGCGGCGCGTGGTTGCCGCGTGCCTCGATGCGTGGGGTCCAGCGCCGTTTTCGTTGTGAGTTGCTGGTCTGAGTCTCTTCGCGCCTCCCGCGCCACCCATGCCGCCACCGGCTCCGCCCATGCCTCCACCGGCGCCACCCATGCCGCCGCCAGCACCGCCACCACCTGCGCCTCCGCCCGCGCCACCGCCTGAGCCACCCGAGCCGCCGCCGTTGCCCTTTCTGTTTAGCGATAAACATGCCATCGCCCTGAAGCCGTTGACCGGCGAGGCTTTTGCCTTATGCCGCCGAGTAAACATCGGTCTGGGGGGGGAGGAAACGTTTCAGTGCTGAAACGCGCCCGGCGGCACACTGAGACAAGTGCAAGTCGGTCGGATGCAGGCTGGAAGAGATGCGGCGCGCGGCTCAGTCGCGCGGGTGCGCTTGGCGCGGGCCGAACAGATGGCAGCGCACGATGTGCCCGTCGCCGACCTCGATATCGGCCGGTACGCGCTGCTCGCATTGCAGGCCGAGCGACACGGTGCAGTGGCTCGCATAGATACAACCGTGCTGCGTCGGCGTGTCGGAGGTCGGGGTACGCCTCGGCGCCGACGTCGTACCCAGCAGGGTCTCGGTATAAGGGTGGCAGGGCCGTGCGAACAGGTCGTCGGCGCGCGCGGTCTCCACGACCTGACCGCGATAGAGCACGACGACGCGGTCGGCGATATAGCGGACCACCGCGAGATCGTGCGAGATGAACAAATAGGCGACCTGCCGGGTCTGTTGCAGTTCCACGAACAGATTCAGGATCGAGGCCTGCACCGATACATCGAGCGCCGAAGTCGGTTCGTCGCAGATCAGCATGCGCGGCTGCCCCGCGCATGCGCGTGCGATCGCCACGCGCTGCTGCTGACCGCCTGAGAGTTCACGCGCGCGGGCGGACAACCGCGCACGGGGCAGCTTCACCGCATCGAGCAACTCGTGGATGCGCTGCTCGCGTGCGCGGCCACGCAGCCGCGCGAGCTTGCCGACTGCGCGGCCCAACAGCGTATGCAGGCGATGCGCACGGTTCAGTGCGTTGTGCGGATTCTGGAACACGCTTTGCATGGCCGCGATCTGGGCGCGGCTGCGCCGCTCGACGCGCGCGGGTAGTGGTTTGCCGTCGAGCGTGAGCGTGCCCGAGTCTGCCGGGAGCAGGCCGGACACGATCTTCGCGAGGGTCGTTTTGCCCGAACCCGATTCACCGACGATGCCGAGGGTTTCGCCAGCATGGATGTCGAGCGAGACGCGATCGAGCGCTTGCAGGGTGTCGGTGCCGATCCGATAGGCCTTGCTTATTCCAGTGACGTTCAGTATGGGTGCGTTCGTGCGGGGGCCGCCACCACCCCCTATACCGCCGCCGCGGCCGGCTGCTTCCATCGCCCGCAAGCCGGCTTCCACCGCGCGAAGCGCATCGCTGCCTCCACGCTCATCTGCGTCGTGCGCTTGCTCATCGTCATAAGCCTGCGCATCGCCTAGCGTCGGGAGCGGGCCGTCGCGCTTGGTGCGGCCCAATGTGGGCAGGCACGCGAGCAGCGCAGCCGTATACGGATGCTCGGCATGCGCGAACAGCTGCGCGGGCGCGCCTTCCTCGACGAGGCGCCCGCGCTCGAGGACGCCGACGCGGTCGCACAGTTGCGTGACGAGCGGCAGCTTGTGGCTGATGAAAAGCAGCGCCGTGTCCGATTCGCGCCGCAAGGATTGCAGCAGGGCGATGATTTCCGCTTCGACGGTCGCGTCCAGCCCCGTCGTTGCCTCATCGAGAATCAACAAGGAGGGCTCTTTGGCGAGCGCCATCGCGATCACGACACGCTGCTGCATGCCGCCCGAGAGCTGATGCGGAAAGCTCGACAGTGCGCGTTCGGGCGAGGGCAATTTCACGCGCCTGAGCATCGCGCGCGCGGCGTCGAGCGCCCGGGTACCGCGCAGCCCCGCGAGTTCGAACGACTCGGTCAGTTGTCGCCCGATCGTCAGCGTCGGGTTCAAGGCTCGCGCGGGATCCTGATAGACGAGGGACAGCTCGCGCTTGCGCATCTCGCGTAATGCCCGCCGTTCGAACTTGGCGACATCGCGGCCCGCGATTTCGATCCGGCCGCCGACGATGCGTCCATTGCTCGACAGATAGCGCGCGATCGCCATCGCGACGGTCGATTTGCCACTGCCCGATTCGCCGACGAGACCATAGGCTTCACCTCGGGCGATCGAGAAACTGAGATCGTCGAGCGCCAGGCGCTCGCCTTCATCGCCGCGGTAGGCGACCTGTAGCGACTCGATTCGAAGCGCGGGGGTGTCGTTCATGGTCCGGTCACCGGTCCACGATCGCGCGCACGCCGTCGGCGAGCAGATTGACGCCGAACACGAGCGAGGCGGTAGCGATCGCATCGAACACGACAGTCCACCATGCGCCGCCGGCGATCAGCGGATAGTTTTCCGCGATGGCCAGGCCCCAGTCGGGCGAGGGCGGCTGGATACCGAAGCCGAGAAACGACAGCGTCGCGACGGTGAAGATCGCATAGCCGAGCCGGATCGTCGCTTCCACGAGGATGGGGCCCATGACATTGGGCAACACCTCGATCAGCATGATCGTCAGCGCCGCGTCGCCGCGCAGCCGGGCGGCCGCGACATAGTCGAGATGGACCTCGTTGAGCGTCGCGATGCGAACCGTGCGCGCAACGATCGGTGCAAAGACGAGCCCGATCACGATGATGACGGCCAGGTTCGACGTGCCCACGGCCGCCAGCACGAGCAGCGCAACGATCACGAGCGGCAGCGCGAGCGTCGCGTCGATCAGACGGCCGAGCGTATCGTCGACCCAGCCGCGCCAGTAGCCCGTCACGAGTCCGAGCAGCGTGCCGAGCGCCGTGCCGAGCAGGGTCGCAAGCGGCGCGATCGTGAGAATGTCGCGCGCGCCCGCGACGACGCGCGCGAACACGTCGCGGCCCAGCGAATCGGTACCGAACCAGTGTTCGTATGAAGGCGGCATCAGCGAATTGAGCGGGTCGGCCGCGAAAGGATCATGTGCGAGCCAGCGCGTTCCCATGATCGCGCAGACGAACCAGAACAGCACGAGCAGTGCACCCGCGTCGAAGCTTGCGGAGCGCAACAACCGGCAGACGGCGCACTGGGACGAACGCGCGGATGAGCGCGCACGCGTTCCGGATCCTGCAGCGGGGGGGATCATCGCCGGCCTCCGGTGCGCAAGCGCGGATCGAGCAGGCCGTAGAGCAGGTCGGCGAGCAGGTTGGTCAGCAGATAGACCGCGCCGATGGCCAGCACGCCGGCCTCCAGCAGGGGAAAGTCCTTCGATTTCGCGGCATCGAAGATCAGTCCGCCGATGCCCGGATAGTGGAACAGGGACTCGACAACCACGAGGCCGCCGATCATATAACCGAGCTGAGTCGTCGCGACCGTGACGGTCGGTAGCAGCGCATTGCGCAGCACATGGCGCCACAACACCGTGCGAAAGGGCAGGCCCTTGAGGACCGCGGTACGCGTGTAGTCGGAGGCCAGCACGTCAATCGTGCCGGTGCGCGTCATCCGCGCGAAATAGCCGAAGAAGACAAAGACGAGCGGCAGCGCGGGCAATACGAGGTGACCGAGCTGCTCGAGCGGGTTCGCACCCGGCGGCGCGGTTGCGCTTATCGGCAGCCATTGCAGCCAGACCGCGAAAACGAGGATCAGGACGATCGCCGACACGAACTCGGGCACGACCGCGAGGGTCGCGCCGATCATCGACAACAGCCTGTCGAGCCAGCGGTTCGCGCACAAGGCGGCGGCGACGCCGGCGACGAGACTCAAGGGCACGACGATGACGAATGCGAGTGCCGCGAGCTTCAGCGAATTGAGCAGCGCAGGCCCGAGAAACGAAGCGACCGGCGCCCGATAGGTGTACGAGGTGCCGAGATCGCCGTGCGCAAGACCGGCAAGCCAGTGTGCATACTGGACCAGCACGGGCCGGTCGGTACCGAGCTGACGATTGAGCGCGGCAACCGCATGCGCGTCGGCAAGCGGCCCGAGGATCGCGCGCCCGACATCGCCGGGCAGCCATTGGCCGGCCGCGAAGACGAGTATCGACAGCAGCCAGAGGGTGACGAGGGAGAGCAGCGCGCGCTTGAGCATCGGCTTTGACGTCACTCGACTAGCGAGGCGCGCTGCAGGTACAACTGCGAGATCGCTGTGAAGCGCACGCCTTGCACGTTCGCGGTGGTCGCCGTCAAGGCATCGAAGAAGTAGGGAATCGCGACCGGGGTCTGGTCGAGCAGCAGGCGCTGGATCTTGCCGGCGGACTTGCGCTGCGAGGGCAGGTCGAGCGCGCCGACATAGTCGCTCACCAGACGGTCGTAGCCAGCATCACGGAAATGCGCGGCGTTCCATGCCCCGCCGCTCGCAAGGGTGGCGCTGAGAAAGACGTTGGGGATACCTCGATGCCCGTAGTCGGTGATCCCCAAAGGCGAGTCGAGCCAGTCGGACTTGCCGAAGGTCGCCGCACCGTAGTACTCGCCCTGCGATTCGACCCGGAGCGTGATGGCGATGCCGATCGCCTTGGCCGCATTCTGCACGAGCACGGCGAGGTCACCGATCTCCTGGAAACGTTCGGTCGTCAGTGTCACGGCGAAGCCGTTGCCGACCCCCGCCTGTGCGAGCAGTTGCCGCGCCTGGGCGAGATCGACATGGCGCTGCGCGACCGAGGTATCGGTCGAGGCGAACACGGGCGCAAAAGGGCTGTCATTACCCAGTTGCGCACGGCCCCGGAACAGCCCGCGCGTGATCACGTCGCGATCGAGCGAAAGTGCGAGTGCCTGGCGCACACGCTTGTCGACGAACGGCCCCTGGTCGCAGCGCATATGGATCTGCCGGTGCGAACTCGACTTGATCGAGAGTACCTTGAAGGCAGGGTTGTTGAGCAGGCTCAGGCCACCCAGCACTGCGAGGTTCGGCATGACATCGGCCTGGCGCCCCTGCATGGCGAGCAATTGAGCCGGCGCATCCGCATAGAAGCTGAACTGCACGCGCTCGGGAATGGCCGGCGGGCCCCAATAGCCCGGGTTGCGCACGAAGGTCGCGCCGCGTCTGGGCTGATAGTTCTCGAGACGGAACGGGCCCGTGCCGATGAAGGATTTTTCGAAGCCGCCGGTGTAGCTCGCGGGCAGGATCACCGCGTTGTAGTTGTCCGACGAGACGTAATAGGGGAAGCTGCCGTTCGGCGCATCGAGATGAAAGGTGACGGTGCGGGCATCGACCGCTTTCGTATTGCCCTTGGCAAGCACGCCCCGGAATACCGACAGCGCGGCCGAACCGCTCGCCGGATCGGTCAGGCGGTCGAAGGTCGCGACGACGTCCTTCGCGCTGAGAATCTGGCCGTCATGAAATTTCACCCCTTCGCGCAGCGTGAACGTCCAGACATCGCCGCGCGCGTTGGGCTTCCAGGCGGTCGCGAGCGACGGGATGAGGCGGCCCAGTTCGTCGTCGTCGGCGAGGTAGTCGCAGGTCTGGTTCAGCAGCGGTACCGAGGCGGGATCGGAAATCGTCAGCGGATCGATCGCGCCAGCCGGCGTCAGGCCGGCGACACGAATCAGCGGGGTGGGTCGGCCCGGCGCTGCTGGACCCGGTGCGGGACTGGACGCGCTGGCGGACGCGGTACCTGCCGCAGGGGCGGATGCCGGGGTCGCCGAAGCCGGCCGGATAACCCCGCAGATGCTGCCCAGCCCGATTGCGCTCGCATAGCGCAGCAGCGTGCGGCGGTCGACGCGGCCGCTGCGATATTCGTCGAGCGCGGCGGCGCGCAGGGTCATCAGATCGCGGGCGGACGGCGTGTCGGGCATTGGCTCGGCGGTATCGGGTCCCACTGCGCAAGTCCGTCTCGGGATGAGGGGGCACCCACGCTCGGATCATGTTAACGCAAAGCGGCAGCGCCGGCCTGCCCGGCCTAGGCTTCAGGCGACGTCGGCAGGTCGGTCAGGTCGGTCGGCTGGCGCGGCTCCCAGTCGACGTCGCCACATAGTACACACTGCTCGGTACCGATCATCGTCGCCATCGAGAGCGTCACGCAGACCGAGGCCTCGGTAATCGACAAGTAGGGCCGGGTAGCATGCACTCGGCCTGGCTCGTTGAGTGCGCCGCGGAAATACGGCCGGCGCAGCCAGCTCGCCCCATGGGCATCGGACACGGGCAGGAAGCGCGCCTCGCGCGGCGACGGCCGCGTGTGCGAGATCACGTTGCCGCCGATTTGCCGGCCATGCGAGTCGAGCAGGTAGCAGCGCTGCGCATCTTCGAGCGAGAGGAAATTCCAGCAGACCTGGTCGAGCGCTTCGCCCGCCGCGAGTTTCGCGGCGGCACCTTCGAGCGCGCGCACATACGGCGCGAGCCGCAGGTGGCGCTTGCGTTCGGCGCGTTCAGTCTTTTCGCGGTAGGCCTCGAACAAGGTCTGCAGCACGGTGCCCGATGTGTGCGTGTCGACCGGTGCGGCGGCGGGGCGCGAGAAATAGCTGCCCTGCACGAAGTCGGCGTCGCCTTCCATGGCGAGCAGCGCTTCGCGTTCGGTCTCGATACCTTCGATCAGCACGAGCTTGCCGGCTTCGTGCAGCAGGGAGATCAGGCCAGGCAGCACGCGCGCGACCTGTGCGCGCTGGCTCGCATGGAACACGATATTGCGGTCGAGCTTGACGATGTCGGGGTCGAGCTGCCAGATCCGGTCGAGGTTCGAATGCCCGGCACCGAAGTCGTCCAGCGCAATCAGGAAGCCGTACTGGCGGAAGATCCGCACACCCTCGGCGAGCTTGCGCAAGTCCGCCGCCTGGCGATCGGACACCTCGAGGACGATACGCTGCGGCTTGAGGCCGAGACGGCGCAGTTCGGAGAGCAGTGCCGCGCATTGCCACTGGTCGGCGAGCGCAGCAGGGTGGATATGGACGAACAGCCACTCGCGGTCGCAGTGGAGGTTGCGGAAATTCTCGAGGTGCAGCGACTGGGCGAGACGATCGAGTTCGAGCAGATCGCCGAGGCGGGCCGCGCGGCCGAATACATCGAGAGGCGACACCGAAGCGTCGAGTGAATTGTGGGCGCGCAACAGCGCTTCGTAGCCGGCAGCACGCATGTGCGACAGGCTGAATATAGGCTGGAAGGCACTATAGAGCGTGAGGTCGCCGTAACGGACTTGTCTTTGCGTGCCGTCGCTCGACGTTGTTGCATGCGGGCGTTCTGACGTCACAGCCATGAGTTTCTCCCGGGTTCTTGCTGATGCTGCGGGTTGCACAGCAGCCTGCATCGCTAAAAGCAAGGACCGTGCTCAGCGTTGTCGAGCAATGATAGGAGAAAAGTGTGCATCCTGTATGAGATCTGTGCCGCAACGGTGTATCGAGCGTGGCGCTAGGCGTATCTTCCCCTGTTGACGCACTTTCGCGGTGCGTGCTGCAGATCCATGGTGCAGACGGCGGACTGCCGGATCGGCACCGGTTCACTCACTGCGCGGGGAGGGCGGCTATGGTGAAAAAAAAAGGGAACTCGGCGCTTGCATCGGCCGAAAACCCAAGCCTGGATTGGGTTTGGAGTCTTTCGCACGCGTTGAGTCCACAACCGGGGGTGGCGCTGCGACGAAGCCAAACGAGGTGTCCGGGAGCAGAGAAAGCGGAAGGACGTGAGGCCAGGCGAGAAACAGGGAAGAAACCCCCGGGGGTTGTCTTGAAGCTGTTTGCGGCACACGGACGCGGGCCGGCGCGGAAGAGGCCGAAGCCTACCCCCCACGCACGGACACCATTGCGGACAACCGCGGCGCACCACGACCGCGGACCACTACATCAACGCGATTTCTGCGTGATCACCGACTCGGCGACGTTCTTCGGCGCTTCGCTGTAGTGCTTGAACTCCATCGTGTACGTTGCGCGACCCTGGGTCAGCGAACGCAGCGAAGTCGAATAGCCGAACATCTCGGCCAGCGGTACCTCAGCGCGCACGAGCTTGCCGCCGCCGCCCGCGATGTCGTCCATCCCTTGCAGCATGCCCCGACGGCTCGACAAGTCGCCCATCACATTGCCCATGAACTCTTCCGGCGTCTCGACTTCGACGGCCATCATCGGTTCGAGCAGTATCGGGGTTGCACGGCGCATCCCTTCCTTGAACGCCATCGAGCCGGCCATGCGGAACGCGTTTTCGTTCGAGTCCACATCGTGGTACGAACCGAACGTCAGCGTCACCTTCACGTCGACCACCGGATAGCCGGCGAGCACGCCCGCCTTCAGGGTTTCGATGATGCCCTTGTCGACTGCCGGGATGTATTCGCGCGGCACCACACCGCCCTTGATCGCATCGACGAACTCATAGCCGGCGCCGGGTGGTTGAGGCTCGAGCTTCAGCACGACGTGACCATACTGGCCACGGCCACCCGACTGCTTGACGAACTTGCCTTCGACGTCTTCCGCCCTCGACTTGATCGTTTCGCGATAGGCGACCTGCGGCTTGCCGACCGTCGCTTCGACGTTGAATTCGCGCTTCATCCGGTCGACGAGAATTTCCAGATGGAGCTCGCCCATCCCGGAGATGATCGTCTGACCCGATTCCTCGTCCGACGACACCCGGAACGACGGGTCTTCCTGAGCCAGACGGTTCAGGGCGATACCCATCTTTTCCTGGTCGGCCTTGGTCTTCGGTTCGACGGCCTGCGAGATCACGGGCTCCGGGAATTCCATGCGTTCGAGCACGATCACCTTGTTGGGATCGCTGAGCGTATCGCCGGTCGTCACGTCCTTGAGACCCACGGCGGCGGCGATGTCGCCCGCGCGCACTTCCTTGATCTCGCTGCGCTCGTTCGCATGCATCTGGAGGATCCGGCCCATCCGCTCCCTGCGCGCCTTGCCCGCGTTGAGCACAGTGTCGCCGGAATTCACGACGCCCGAGTAAACACGGAAGAAGGTCAACTGGCCGACGAACGGATCGGTCATGATCTTGAAGGCGAGCGCCGAGAACGGTTCTTCATCGGACGGATGACGTTCGGCCTCGTTGTCGTCGATGTCGTGCCCCTTGATCGCGGGCACGTCGGCCGGCGAGGGCAGGTAGTCGATCACGGCGTCGAGCATGGCTTGCACGCCCTTGTTCTTGAACGCGCTACCGCAGAGCATCGGCACGATTTCATTGGCGATCGTGCGCCGGCGGATGCCCGCGATGATCTCGGCTTCAGTCAGCTTTTCGCCGCCCAGGTATTTGTCGAGCAATTCCTCGCTGGATTCGGCGGCGGCCTCGACCATCTTGTCGTGCCATTCCTGCGCCGTCGCCCGGAGTTCGGCCGGGATCTCGCGGTATTCGAAGTGGATACCCTGATCGCTTTCATCCCAGATGATCGCCTTCATCTTGACGAGATCGACCACACCCTGGAAATGATCTTCGGCGCCGACCGGGATCTGCACGGGCACCGCATTGCCTTTGAGGCGCTCGCCGATCTGGCGCTGCACGCGGAAAAAGTCCGCGCCCACGCGGTCCATCTTGTTGACGAACGCGATGCGCGGCACGCCGTACTTGTTGGCCTGGCGCCAGACGGTTTCCGACTGCGGCTGTACGCCGCCGACCGAGTCGTAGACCATGCACGCGCCGTCGAGCACGCGCATCGAGCGTTCGACTTCGATCGTGAAGTCGACGTGGCCCGGCGTGTCGATGATATTGATCCGGTGCTCGGGGTAATTACCGGCCATGCCCTTCCAGAACGCGGTCGTCGCGGCCGACGTGATCGTGATGCCACGCTCTTGTTCCTGCTCCATCCAGTCCATCGTCGCAGCACCTTCGTGAACCTCGCCAATCTTGTGGTTCACTCCGGTGTAAAAGAGAATGCGTTCGGTGGTGGTGGTTTTGCCGGCGTCGATGTGAGCGCTGATGCCGATATTGCGGTAGCGCTCGATGGGGGTCTTGCGGGCCACGGAAATCTCCTTTCGGATTCGGGATGTCGCCGATCGGAGCGGTGCGCGGGAGGAGCCGGCGCGAATTGCACGAAGCGTGCCGGATGACCGTTTTGCGACCGCCGTTCGAGTTGCGTTTGACCAGCGACTCCTTTAAGCATAGCGCGCCTGAGCCATCGGCGTATGACCGGCTGTACCGAACGGCGGCGGGCGGCGCCCCGGCTCTACGGCGCGCCGCGCCCTCCCCGGGCCCTGCGGGTCTAGCGGGGCAGGCCCTGCAATTGCATGCCGGGCTTGATGCCGTTGGCGGCAAACCAGCCCTTGGCCATCTCGAGCGCGTAGCGGCCGCCGCTCGTGGGGCAATGGTTGTCTTCGGTCTCGGCGGCCATTTCCTGCACGTCGGTAACGACACCGTTGTCGTCCATATAGGCGATCGACAGCGGGATCTCCGTATTCTTCATCCAGAAGCAGTGGTAGGCGATCTCGTCGAACACGAAAAGCATGCCTTCATTGGGCCCGAGCGATGCCCGATACATGAGGCCCTGCTCGCGATCGGCTTGCGTCGCGGCAACCTCGGCACTGATCTTGATGGTGCCCGCAGTCAGGGTGACATGCGGAAATTCGCCTTTTTTCTTGAAGTTGGCCGGCATGACCGCGGGGGCGGCCGCTGCGCTGGCAGGGTCTGCGGCATGGGCGGGTAGAGGCGCGGCCAGCGCGCTCGCAAGCACGAGGGCGCCGGAGGCGATCACGCCGAAACGGCGGCTATGGCGGAACAGCTTCAGCAGGACAGCACTCACAAACAGACTCCTTCAGGACCGGTTGAGCCCGATGGCGGGCCAACGCACTCGCGAATGTTACGCAAATCCATGCAAAAGAAAAAGGCAGAGCGCTTATGCAGCGATCTGCCTTTCAACGCCGTATGAACGGCGATACCACCTGCTTTTTCACTACTCGCGCCTTGCCCTCGCGGACCGGCGCTGACTTGTGCCTAAAGCTTACTGAGCTGCGCTGGCGGCCGGAGCTGCCGATGCTGCCTTAGCAGCCTTCTTCGACTTGTGAGCCTTCTTGTGCGACGTGGCCTTGGCAGCCGAAGCGCCCGAAGCGACGACCGGAGCCGAAGCTTCGGTAGCGAATGCAGCACCGCTGACAAACAGGCCGGCGATCAGAGCAACGATCATTTTGTTCATGTTGTACTCACGTAGTATCGATTGTGTTTGGCTCGACTCCAAAGGAGTCTTGAGCAGTAACGCGCTATCCACCTTTCGGTTGACACTGCACGACGATTCTTTCGAGCATGTCGCGTGTGCCTGCATGAGAGGTGCATGCAAGGACATTGCAAGCTTCTCCTGCCAATGCCGGACAGCAATCCAATGCGGCATCCGGGGGGCTTAACGTACGATTCGATCAGTCGGTTGACGAGGTCGGTAGAAGTTTCGAAGCTAACCTTATTTCCCGCGCCGATATTGGCAGTCCAGACGAAAGGATGTTGAAAGAATGCGGCGATTTTCCCATGCTGCATGGCGTTTCCGCGGGGAGAGCCCGTCCGCATGGCCCCGCGCATTTCGTATTCGTCCCTTGCGATCGTCTTGTTGAATGCACGTGATGATGTGTATCCAACGGCGTGCAATATACGGTGGTTCGAAAATCTTCCGACATCGATCCACACTCGATATGTAATCAACACGAAAACGTATCGTATGCATCTTGACGCGTCATCACGCGGTCATTTTTTGCATCTCTTGATTGCTTGCCTCGGTGGCGCGGTTTTTCATATTGCTTGCGACCAAGGTCTGGGAGACAGGGTTTCGAAAGACGATCGGCGCCGCGAGCTTCGTTCGGCTCGAAGCACTTATGTTCCGCCCGCGGCAGTTGCGCGCCATGGCGCTTGCGGATCGACATCGCGCCATTGGCCCGGTGCGAGTCCGAGTTCGAATATATCCAGTGCACCGATCGATACGCGCACGAGACGGAGGGTCGGAAAGCCGATAGCGGCCGTCATGCGCCTGACCTGGCGGTTCTTGCCTTCCGAGAGCGCCACTTCGATCCAGGTCGCCGGAATATTCGCGCGAAACCGGATCGGCGGCGTGCGCTCCCAGAGTCCGGCCGGTACGTCGATGCACCGCGCGCTGCACGGCCGGCTCACGTAGTCGCCGAGATCGACCCCCGCCGCGAGCCGCTTCAGCGCGGCCGGGGTGGGTTCGCCTTCGACCTGCGCCCAATACCGTTTGAGCAGTTTGTGGCGCGGTTCGGCAATGCGGGTCTGCAGACGTCCGTCGTCGGTGAGCAGCAGCAGGCCTTCGCTGTCCGCGTCGAGACGGCCGGCCGGGTAGACGTCGGGGACGTCGACGTGCGAGGCGAGCGAGGGCCGGTTTTCGTGAGGAGAAAACTGGCAGATCGTGCCGAACGGTTTGTTGAGGGCGATCAGACGCATCGGAAACAAGAGGTGGACGCGCGGCGTTCCCGCGTCCGGCCCGCGGCAAGGATAAGCGCGTGCGCCGGGCGGATGCCGGTTCGCGTGTAGCGAAGGGTAGGAGTTTACTGCATAATACGCGACGTTGGTCTTAGGTCTTATATAAGACCTGATCGCAAGCGATCACGAGGCTGGGCTAGAATACTGGCCTGCTCGTTCGCGGCGGCGTCCTGAACGGCGCAGGGCGCTCAACGCGACGTGGCGAGCCACTTCGAACCGCATCCAGAAAAAAGATCACTTGGAGTCGAATATGCCTTATAAGCACGTCAAGGTTCCGGCCGGTGAGAAGATCACCGTCAACAAGGATTTCTCGCTCAACGTCGCCGACAATCCGATCATTCCCTATATCGAAGGCGACGGCACGGGTCTCGACATTACGCCCGTGATGATCAAGGTCGTGGATGCGGCAGTCGAGAAGGCGTACGGCGGCAAGAAGAAGATCAGCTGGATGGAGATCTACGCGGGCGAGAAATCGACCCGGCTCTATGGCGCCGAGGTCCGGCTGCCTGAAGAAACGCTGGCGATACTCAAGGAATACGTCGTATCGATCAAGGGACCGTTGACGACCCCCGTTGGCGGCGGCATTCGTTCGCTGAACGTCACGATGCGTCAGGAACTCGATCTTTACGTCTGCCTGCGCCCCGTGCGGCACTTCAAGGGCGTGCCCTCGCCGGTGCGCGAGCCCCATAAGACCAATATGGTGATCTTCCGCGAGAACTCGGAAGACATCTATGCCGGCATCGAGTGGGCGGCCGACAGCGCCGAAGCGAAGAAGGTCATCAAGTTCCTGCGCGAGGAGATGGGCGTCAAGACGATCCGGTTCCCGGACAGCTCGGGTCTCGGCGTGAAACCGGTTTCGCGTGAAGGCACCGAGCGCCTGGTCCGCAAGGCGATCCAGTACGCGCTCGACCACAACCGCCGCTCGGTGGCCCTCGTGCACAAGGGCAACATCATGAAGTTCACGGAAGGGGCGTTCCGCGACTGGGGCTACGCGCTGGCCCAGAAGGAATTCGGTGCCGAGCTCATCGATGGCGGCCCGTGGATGAAGGTCAAGAATCCGAAGGGCGCGGACATCGTCGTCAAGGACGTGATTGCCGACGCTTTCCTGTCGCAGATCCTGTTGCGGCCGGCCGAATTCGATGTGATCGCGACGCTGAACCTCAACGGCGACTACGTCTCGGACGCGCTGGCCGCACAGGTCGGCGGCATCGGCATTGCGCCGGGCGCGAACCTGTCCGACTCGGTCGCCATATTCGAAGCGACGCATGGCACGGCGCCCAAGTACGCGGGCAAGGACTATGTGAACCCGGGCTCGGAAATCCTCTCGGCCGAAATGATGCTGCGCCACCTGGGCTGGACCGAAGCGGCCGACCTCATCATCGCCTCGATGGAAAAGTCGATCCAGCAGAAGCGCGTGACGTACGACTTTGCGCGCCAGATGGAAGGCGCGACCCAGGTTTCGTGTTCAGGCTTCGGTCAGGTGCTCATTGAAAACATGTAGGAAGCATCCAGTTTGATCCGGGGAAGTCCGGCACCCGGCGTGATCCTGTGTATACCCTGCGTCACTGGATCTGCGAATTTCATCTACCGGAAGATGGTGCTCCCTGTCGTTCGCAACGTGCTTGCGACCTTGAGGTACAGCACCACCAACACCTTGTCTATCATTTCCTAAGCAAAGAAACAGATCAGATATGTCTAATTCCCCAAAGATCATCTACACCCTGACCGACGAAGCGCCCGCGCTTGCGACCTACTCGCTGCTGCCGATCGTCAAGGCCTTTACCCGCTCTTCGGGCGTGGCCGTCGAAACACGCGACATCTCGCTCGCCGGTCGGATTATCGCAATGTTTCCGGACTTCCTGAGCGCGGAACAAAAGGGGGCTGACGATCTGGCGGAACTCGGCGCGCTGACCGTGCGGCCGGAAGCCAACATCATCAAGCTGCCGAACATCAGCGCATCGGTGCCGCAATTGAAGGCCGCGATTGCCGAACTGCGCGATCAGGGTTACAAGGTGCCGGCCTATCCGGACGAAGCAAAGACCGACGCGGAGAAGGACGTCAAGGCCCGCTACGACAAGATCAAGGGCAGCGCGGTCAACCCGGTGCTGCGTGAAGGCAACTCGGACCGCCGCGCACCGCTGTCAGTCAAGAACTACGCTCGCAAGCATCCGCACAAGATGGGCGCATGGAGCGCCGAGTCGAAGTCGCATGTTGCGCACATGAGCGGCGGTGACTTCTACGGCAGCGAGAAATCCGCGCTGATCGGCGAAGCCGGCAGCGTCAAGATCGAATTGACGGCGGCCGACGGCACGAAGACGGTCCTGAAGGAAAAGACGGCCGTCAAGGCGGGCGAAATCATCGACGCCTCCGTGCTGAGCAAGAATGCATTGCGCAGCTTCATCGAAGCCGAGATCGCCGATGCGAAGAGCCGGGGCGTGCTGTTCTCGGTGCATCTGAAGGCCACGATGATGAAGGTGTCCGATCCGATCATCTTCGGTCATGTCGTATCCGTCTTCTACAAGGACGTGCTCGCGAAGCATGCCGACACCCTGGCCAAGGCCGGTTTCAACCCGAACAACGGCATCGGCGACCTGTATGCGCGCCTCAAGGATCTGCCGGCCGCGACACGTGAGGCGATCGAAGCGGATATCAAGGCGCAGTACGCGCAGCGCCCGCCACTCGCGATGGTCAATTCCGACAAGGGCATCACGAGCCTGCACGTGCCGAGCGACGTCATTGTCGACGCGTCCATGCCGGCCATGATCCGCGAGTCCGGCAAGATGTGGGGTGCCGATGGCGCACTACACGATGCGAAGGCCATGATCCCCGACCGTTGCTATGCGGGCGTCTACCAGGCGGTGATCGACGACTGCCGGCAGCACGGCCCCTTCAGCCCGGTGACGATGGGCAGCGTGCCCAACGTGGGCTTGATGGCACAGGCCGCGGAGGAATACGGTTCGCACGACAAGACGTTCCAGATTCTCGCGAACGGCGTGGTGCGCGTCATCGACGCGGCCGGCAAGGTCCAGCTCGAGCACGCGGTCGAAGCCGGCGATATCTGGCGCATGTGCCAGACCAAGGACGCTCCGGTGCAGGACTGGGTGAAGCTAGCCGTCAACCGTGCGCGCGCGACGAACACACCGGCTGTCTTCTGGCTCGATGCGGCCCGCGCTCATGATGCCCAGATCATCAAGAAGGTCGAGCAGTATCTGAAGGACCATGACACGAGCGGCCTCGAAATCCGCATCATGACGCCGGTCGAAGCGACCCACTTCTCGCTCGACCGGATTCGTGCGGGCAAGGACACCATTTCCGTGACCGGCAACGTCTTGCGCGATTACCTGACGGACTTGTTCCCGATCATGGAACTGGGCACCAGCGCGAAGATGTTGTCGATCGTGCCGCTGATGGCCGGTGGCGGCATGTTCGAGACCGGCGCGGGCGGTTCCGCGCCGAAGCATGTCCAGCAACTCGTCGAAGAAGGCTTCCTGCGCTGGGATTCGCTCGGCGAATTCCTCGCGCTGGCCGCATCGCTCGAACACCTGGGCAATGCCTACGAGAACCCGAAGGCGAAGGTGCTCGCCAAAACGCTGGATCAGGCGACGGGCAAGTTCCTCGATCTCGACAAATCGCCGGGCCGCAAGGTCGGCGGCCTCGACAATCGCGGCAGCCACTTCTACCTCGGGCTCTACTGGGCGCAGGCCCTGGCTGAGCAAACCGACGACAAGGCATTGCAGGCGCAGTTCAGCGGCATCGCCAAGACGCTCGGTGAGAACGAAGCCCGGATCCTCGAAGAGTTGAGCGCGGCTCAGGGCAAGCCGGTCGACATCGGCGGCTACTATCGCCCGAGCGTCGACTTGACGACCAAGGCAATGCGTCCGAGCGCGACGCTGAACAAGGTGGTCGACGCTATCGCCTGAGGCGGTCGGCATGGTGGTGCTCGTGGCGCCATCATGAATACCCTTTGAAAATGGCGGCCAGCTTGCCTGCCCGGAATGAGGGCGCAGGCGCGCTCTGCCGTCATGCCACGGCACATGATTGTGCAAGCCGGCTCTCGCTTCGTGGGAGAGCCGGCTTGCACGTCAGGATGCACACTGGGCCTTTGGCTCAGACGTGGACTTCGTCCCAGTCTCCTATCCCCTCGGGAATTTCAAACGTGGACGTATCGACCTCGGATGCGTGTGGGCACACGCCCCGTGCGAGGTCGGCTGCGGCGCGCTCGGGACTCGAAAATTCGCCGAGCGAGGCATTGCCGAAGGTGGCTTCCCAGCCGCCGGGTGCCGGCAAGATATAGAACGATCCCTGTTCTGAACTGAAGCGAAAGCCTTTCATCGTAGTCTCCCTAAGCAACAAGCGTAATCCAGTGGCTGTTGCGCGCGAGAAGCGGCAACGTGCTCAACCAGCGATCTCTGTCGCCGACCTTGTTGCACATCCCATTGCGTCAAGGCCGACTCTTGTAGATGAGTCTACGTCGGCGCGTCACGGGAGAATGATCAAAAGCGTCTTCTTTTCAATAAAAAATACTGTTTAAATTCAATAAGTTGAGATTATTTGCCGCATAGTGAAATGTTCTTGGGCATTGCGGAAGCGCGGATTTTTGCCATGCACCATGATTTTTTACACCGTACGGATGCATACCGCATGGTGAAATTTTGGGTCGATGCGTCTGGCGCTCGTCAAAAGATGCCGAGTTTGCCGGTGTGACGCACGAGGGCAACGAACCTGACAAAGAGGGGCAATGGCTCTGACGCGAGCTGGGGCCGCAGCGATGGCCAACCATGCGAAGAAAACTGACTCAAGTTGAGTTCAATCGTTCTCATATTGAGTCGACTCAACTTGAGAACAAACCGACTCAAAACGAGTACAGTGACTGAGGACACGAGGAGGTCGCGGCGGCGCGACGGAACTCACGCGCCGAAGTGTTCCTTCGGCGAGAGCAATTCAATGTGATGTGCGGCGCGATGCGCAGGGGCATGCGCGCCGGGAATCGTCGCGGCGATGCTCAAGTGTGGCGATCGGCTGCCGATAACACGAATAGGCAACAAAGCAAAAAAACCCGGCGCCAGAAGCGCCGGGTTTGCCCGACAAAAAAGCAAAAACAGGCCCCCGCGGGGTCGGCCCTTAGACCGGTGCCTGAATGTTCGAAGCTTGCTTGCCCTTCGGGCCTTGCACGACGTCGAACGTCACCTTCTGACCTTCTTTCAGCGTCTTGAAGCCATTCATCTGGATCGCCGAGAAGTGAGCGAACAAATCCTCACCGCCTTCGTCCGGCGTGATGAAGCCATACCCTTTGGCGTCGTTAAACCACTTGACCGTACCGGTTGCCATACCAACTTCCCCTGTAACTCGACTCTTGTCGCTTGCAGAACAACGAGCGTGTTCGAAAAGCTGGACGTTGAAGCCGTCCCCTCCGCACCAGCTCACCGTGGCATTTCCTCTTGTTGATCGAAAAAAGTGCCAGCTTTATTGTTCTTGCTCTTTATATGAGTGTCAAGAAATTTTTGGGATAAGCGTTCTTCCTTATTGCACGGGCGTTTTAATGGGATCTGCACACAATTTTCCCGTCTTTTGAGTTAGTAAGCGCAAGTTCTTGAAAACCGCGATAATCGGTCCAAGATTAGGTGCAAGGCGGTTTGCAGCAAAGCGGCCAGAGGGTGCCGCGCGGCTGGCGGCACGGTCGTTGCGCTCGAAGGTGGTCACGTCTATCGTGGGGCCACCCGGCGCGGGGCTGGGCTGGTACTGTTGAGGCATCGAATGGTTTGTCGGGGTGCAGTATCAGGACAGATGGAGACGATGTAGGTCGTTGCACGGCGGCCTTGCACCGTCGAACGGCCTGCTTCCATCGAATGCCCTGACGTTGCGTGGGGTTTTGACGGGATTGCAGGCTCCCGCGAGTTGTTTAGAATGGGTGTATGGCAATTTTCCCGGACAAGCAAGACGGTGCCGTGCTGGAGCGGCAGGAAGCAAAGCTGAAGCCGCCGTCTATGCACAAGGTGGTACTGCTCAACGACGACTTCACGCCGATGGAGTTCGTCGTAATGGTGATCCAGGAATACTTTGGTAAGGATCGTGAAGCTGCGACCCAGATTATGCTGAAGGTGCACCGTGAGGGTAGAGGGGTTTGCGGGGTCTATACAAGGGACGTCGCAGCGACCAAAGTTGAGCTTGTAGTTACCCACGCACGGCAGGCGGGACATCCGTTGCAGTGTGTGATGGAGGAAGCATGATTGCCCAAGAGCTGGAAGTAAGCCTGCATATGGCGTTTATGGAAGCGCGCCAGGCAAGGCACGAGTTCATCACGGTCGAGCATCTGTTGCTCGCGTTGCTGGACAACCCGACCGCGGCCGAAGTGCTGCGGGCATGTGCGGCGAATATCGAGGATTTGCGGCAGAACCTGCGCAATTTCATCCACGACAATACGCCGACCGTGCCGGGTACCGACGACGTCGATACACAGCCGACGCTCGGGTTCCAGCGCGTCATTCAGCGGGCGATCATGCACGTCCAGTCGACTTCGAATGGCAAGAAGGAAGTGACCGGCGCGAATGTACTGGTCGCGATCTTCGGCGAAAAGGATTCACACGCGGTGTACTACCTGCAACAGCAGGGTGTCACGCGGCTGGACGTGGTCAATTTCATTTCGCACGGCATCACCAAGACCGGCAGCGCCGAAAGCGCCAAGTCGGGTGAAGGTACGCCTGAGAATGAAGAGGCCGCGGCCCAGAAGGAAACCCCGCTCGCCCAATTCACGCAGAACCTCAACCAGATGGCGCGCGACGGCAAGATCGATCCGCTGATCGGCCGCGAACTGGAAGTCGAGCGCGTGGTTCAGGTGCTGTGCCGGCGTCGCAAGAACAATCCGCTGCTCGTCGGCGAAGCCGGTGTTGGCAAGACGGCGATCGCCGAAGGGCTCGCTTGGCGTGTCACGCGCGGCGAAGTGCCGGATATCCTGCTCGATGCGACGGTCTATTCGCTCGACATGGGTGCCCTGCTTGCCGGTACGAAATACCGGGGCGACTTCGAGCAGCGTCTGAAGACGGTGCTCAAGGAACTCAAGGAACGGCCGCACGCGATCCTGTTCATCGATGAGATCCACACGCTGATCGGGGCGGGTGCCGCTTCGGGCGGTACGCTCGATGCATCGAACCTGCTCAAGCCGGCGCTGTCCTCGGGCCAGCTCAAGTGTATCGGCGCGACAACGTTTACGGAGTATCGCGGGATCTTCGAAAAGGACGCGGCATTGTCGCGGCGGTTCCAGAAGATCGACGTCGTCGAGCCGACCGTCGAACAGACGATTGCGATCCTGCGCGGCCTGAAGTCGCGCTTCGAAGAGCACCACGGCGTCAAGTACTCGGCGGGTGCGCTGACCGCGGCGGCTGAACTGTCGGCACGCTTCATCACCGACCGTCACTTGCCGGACAAGGCGATCGACGTGATCGACGAAGCGGGCGCGGCCCAACGCATCCTGCCGAAGTCGAAGCAGAAGAAGACGATCGGCAAGGGCGAGATCGAGGACATCATCTCGAAGATCGCACGTGTGCCGGCGCAAAGTGTGTCGCAGGACGATCGCGGCAAGCTGCAGACGCTCGATCGCGACCTGAAGGCCGTCGTGTTCGGCCAGGATCCGGCGATCGAGGCGCTTTCTGCTTCGATCAAGATGGCGCGCGCCGGTCTCGGCAAGACGGACAAGCCGATTGGTGCCTTCCTGTTCTCGGGCCCGACCGGCGTCGGCAAGACCGAAGTCGCTCGTCAGTTGGCGTTCGTGATGGGCATCGAGTTGCTGCGCTTCGACATGTCGGAGTATATGGAGCGCCATGCGGTGAGCCGGCTGATCGGCGCGCCGCCGGGTTACGTCGGTTTCGACCAGGGTGGCTTGCTGACCGAGGCGATCACGAAGAAGCCGCATTGCGTGCTGTTGCTCGACGAAATCGAGAAGGCGCATCCGGATATCTTCAACGTGTTGCTGCAGGTCATGGACCACGGTACGCTGACCGACAACAACGGACGCAAGGCCGATTTCCGCAACGTGATCATCATCATGACCACGAATGCGGGCGCCGAGGCGATGCAGAAGTCGACGCTGGGCTTCACGAATCGTCGTGAAACTGGCGACGAAATGAACGACATCAAGCGGATGTTCACGCCTGAGTTCCGTAACCGGCTCGACTCGATCATCAGTTTCCGCTCGCTGAACGAAGAAATCATCATGCGGGTGGTCGACAAGTTCCTGATGCAGCTCGAAGACCAGCTGCATGAGAAGAAGGTCGACGTGCTGTTCACCGATGCTCTGCGCGCTTATCTGGCGAAGCACGGTTTCGATCCGCTGATGGGGGCGCGACCGATGCAGCGCCTGATCCAGGACACGATTCGCCGCGCGCTCGCCGACGAACTGTTGTTCGGCAAACTCGCGAATGGTGGCCGCGTCACGGTCGATGTCGACGATCAGGGCAAGGTGCAGCTCACGTTCGACGAGAACGGTGTGCCTCGCAACCCCAATCCGGAAGCGATCGAGGTCGAATAAGCTTGCTGCTGGAATAGAAGGCGAAATGAAAAACGGCGCGGAGTGGTCCGCGCCGTTTTTTTTGTCCTTGGCGGTGGCCCGGCTGCTTGCTCCAACCGCTCAGTGTTTGCCCGTGCTCCCGAACCCTCCGGCACCGCGCCCGCTCTCGCCGAATTCCTCGACGATATTGAACTGCGCCTGGACGACGGGCACGACGACCATCTGGGCGAGCCGTTCGAACGGATTGAGTACGAACGGCTGGTTACCGCGGTTCCAGGTCGAGATCATCAACTGGCCCTGATAGTCCGAGTCGATCAGCCCGACGAGGTTGCCCAGCACGATCCCGTTCTTGTGACCGAGCCCCGAGCGCGGCAGGATGACCGCCGCGTAGCCGGGATCGGCCAGATGGATCGCAAGCCCGGTCGGCACGAGCGCGGTCTCGCCGGGGGCGATCGTGAGTGGCGCGTCCAGGCAGGCACGAAGGTCGAGGCCGGCGCTGCCCGATGTCGCGTAGTGGGGCAGTTGGTCGCGGAGCCGTTCGTCGAGGATCTTCAAGTCGATTTTCATGCGTGGCGAAATTCCGCTAGGTGGTAAGAGAGGTCTTGGGGCGCACCGGGGGCGCCCCCGGGGTGGCGCCCGGGTCCAGCTTGACGCGCGTCAACTATATAAGGTCGGTTGACCGATGGCCTATGAATCGGCCAATGAACCGGCCAATGAACCGGCCAATGAACCGGCCAATGAATCGGCCGATGCATTGGCCTATGCGTCAACCCCGAGTTCGAACGCCCCCGCCAGCAACTCGTAAGAGCGCGTCCGGGCCGCGTAGCTGCCCGCGACCGTCAGCACGATCAGTTCGTCGGCATCGAAGCGTTCCTGGATCTGATGGATCCGTTCGACGACCTGGCCGGGCGTACCGATGATGCTTCGCGCCTTTTCCTGCTCGATGATCGCGAGATCGCGCGGACCATATTTCTGGTTGACGCCTTGTTCGATCGACGGAATCGGTGCGTTGAGACCGAGCGACATCTGCACACGACGCAGGTCCACTGCTTTCTCGAGGTCCGCGGCCTGCGCTTCGGTGTCCGCGCAGATGACGAAGATCGCCGCCGCAAGATAGGACGTGCTTTCGTGCCCGGCCTGAAAACGGTCGCGATACGCGGCGGCGACCGCCTCGCCGTACTGCGCATTGATGAAGTGCGCGAACGCAAAGCGAATGCCGAGCTGCGCCGCCAGCAGACCGCCGAACTCACTCGAACCGAGCATCCAGAGTTGCGGCCGGCTCTCGACATGGGGCTGGAGCAAGACCCCACGCGCCAGATGGTCGGCGGGAAGCTGACCGCTGAACAGACCGACGAGATCGGCGACTTGCCGCGGAAACTGCTCGCCGTAGTTGTAATGGCCACCCGCGACCGCCTGTGCGGTCTTGATGTCCCCGCCGGGCGCGCGCCCGACGCCAAGGTCGATTCGGTTCGGAAACAGCGCCTCGAGCATCTGGAACTGTTCGGCGATCTTGAATGGCGCGTAGTAGGGCAGCATGACCCCGCCCGAACCGAGGCGAATGCGCCGCGTGACACTGCCGAGCCGTGCGAGCATCACCTCGGGCGCCGGGTTTGCGACACCCCGCAAGCCATGATGCTCCGCGCACCAATAGCGCGTATAGCCGAGATCGTCGGCGAGTTGGGCGAGGTCGACCGTTGCGGCGATCGCGTCCGCGGCCGTATGGCCGAGGATCACCGGTGTCTGGTCGAGGACCGAAAGTTTGACCATCGATTTGCCTTAGTTGAACAAGCCGCGCGGCAGCCGTCCGGCGATCACCGCGATCAGCTCGCGCGCGAGCGCGGTCTTGTCGGCACGCGGCAGGCGGGTGACGCCATGCTCGTCGTAGAGGACGACTTCGTTATCCTCGCGGCCGAACGCGTCTGGCCCCAGATTGCCGATCAGCAGCGGCACGTTTTTTCGAACCCGCTTGGCTGCCGCATTGTTGTCGAGATCGTCGGTCTCCGCCGCGAAGCCGACGCAAAACGGCGGTTCGGGCAGATGGGCGACCGTGGCGAGGATATCGGGATTCTCGACAAACTCGAGCGCAGGCGGCAAACCGTCGCCGGTCTTCTTGATCTTGCCGGGGCTCACGTGCGCGACGCGCCAGTCAGCCACCGCGGCGACCGCGATGAACACATCCGCACCGCTCGCCGCGGACAGGGCGAGCTCATACATCTGCTGCGCGGTCTGCACGTCTTCGCGAACCACGCCCCAGGGCGTTTCGAGCGCCGTCGGGCCGGCAATGAGCCGCACGTCCGCGCCGCAATCCGCTGCCGCACGGGCGAGGGCGAAGCCCATTTTGCCGCTCGACAGATTGGTGATGCCGCGCACGGGATCGATCGGCTCGAAGGTCGGGCCGGCGGTGACGACCACGCGCTTGCCCTGTAGCAGTTTCGGCTGGAAGAATGCAACGATCGCCGCATAGACAGCCGCGGGTTCGAGCATGCGTCCGTCACCGACCTCGCCGCAGGCCTGCGGGCCGGCGTCGGGGCCGAGCACTCGTACGCCGTCGGCTCGCAGTTGCTGGGCATTGCGCTGGGTTGCCGGGTTTTGCCACATCTGGCGATTCATCGCGGGTACCACCAGCAGGGGACAGTCGCGCGCGACGCAGAGCGTCGAGAGCAGATCGTCCGCGAATCCGTGCGCGAGCTTCGCAATGAAGTCGGTCGACGCGGGCGCGATCACGATCACATCGGCTTCGCGCGACAGGTCGATGTGCGCCATATTGTTGGGCACGCGCGCATCCCACTGGTTCGTATAGACAGGGCGACCCGAGAGCGCCTGCATCGTGACCGGGGTGATGAACTGCGTCGCCGCCTCGGTCATCACGATCTGCACGGTTGCGCCAGCCTTGACCAGCAACCGCGTGAGTTCGGCCGACTTGTAGCAGGCGATGCCGCCCGTCAGGCCGAGTACGACATGCTTTCCCGCGAGTTCCGTCATGGGCTGCCTCGCCGCTCAGTGGACTAGTGGACTTCGGTTTGATTCGGTCAAGAAACTAGCGCGATCCGCGCACACGCCGCAGTTCATCGATCACCAGCAGGATCGCCCCCAGTGTGATCGCACTGTCGGCCAGGTTGAAGGTCGCGAAATGCCAGCCGTGCAAATGGAAGTCCAGAAAGTCGATCACGTGGCCATAGGCCGCGCGGTCGATCACATTGCCGATCGCGCCGCCAAGGATCATCGACAGCGCGAAGCAGAACAGGGTCTGGTTGCCGTGCGTCTTCAGCAGATAGACAATCAGAAGCGCCGCGGCGATCGCGAGCACCGTGAAAAACCAGCGCTGCCAGCCACCCGACTGGGCCAGGAAACCAAACGATGCCCCCGTGTTGTAGGTCAGTACGAGATTGAAGAAGGAGGTGATCACCCGACCCGAGCCATAGGCGAACAGCTTGGTCATCGTGATCTTCGTGACCTGGTCGATCAGGATCACCACGAGGGCCAGGCCCAGCCAGGGCACGAGTACCCCTTCACGTTGCTTCGCGACTGCCATTACGCTGCGCTCCTTGTTTCTCCATGACCGAACAGATTGGTGACGCAGCGGCCGCAGATCGTCGGGTGCGCCGCATCGATGCCTACATCGGCTCGATAGTGCCAGCAACGCTCGCATTTCGCATGCGAGGACGGCCGCACATAGACCCCTTCGTCCTCGGCCGTCGCGACTGTCTCGACATCGGCGGCCGAGGTGATCAGCACGAACTTGAGATCGTCGCCGAGGCTCTGGAGCGCTTCGAGCCGCGCGCCGTTCGCCTTGAGCGTGACTTCGGCCTGCAGCGACGAACCGATCTTCTCGGCCGTGCGTGCGTCCTCGAGCGACTTGGTGACGCCGGCACGGACCGCGCGCAGCATCGTCCACTTGTCGAGCAGCGCGGGGGCGCCGTCGAGCTCCGGATAAACGTAGTACGTCTCGGTGAAGATCGTGTCGGTGCCGGGCTGGAATACCTGCCACGCTTCCTCGGCCGTGAACGACAGGAACGGCGCGATGATCCGCAGCAGGCCCTGGGTCACGTGATAGAGCGCGGTCTGTGCGGCGCGGCGGGCCGGCGAGTCCGCGGCCATCGTATAGAGGCGGTCCTTGAGCACGTCGAGATAGAAGCCGCCGAGGTCTTCCGAGCAGAAGGTCGAGATCTTCGCGACGACCGGGTGGAACTCGTACTTCGCATAGTGCGCGAGCCAGTCGGCCTGTTGCGCCGCGGCGAGCGCGACCGCATACCGGTCGATCTCGAGCCATTGCTCGGGTGGCAGCGCATGCTTCGCATAGTCGAAGTCCGACAGGTTCGCGAGCAGAAAGCGCAGCGTGTTGCGAATGCGCCGGTACGTGTCGGACAGGCGCTTGAGAATTTCCTCGGACAGCACGAGCTCGCCCGAATAGTCGCTTGCGGCGATCCAGAGGCGGATGATCTCGGCACCGAGCTTTTGCGCGATCTCCTGCGGTTCGATGCCGTTGCCGAGTGACTTCGACATCTTGCGACCCTGCGAATCGACCGTGAAGCCGTGCGTGAGCAGCGACTTGTACGGCGGCCGCCCGTCGAGCATCGAACCCGTCAGCAGCGACGAGTGGAACCAGCCGCGGTGCTGGTCCGAGCCCTCGAGATACATGTCGGCCGGCCACTGGAGTTCGTTCTTGTGCGAACCGCGCAGGACATGCCAGTGCGTCGTGCCCGAGTCGAACCAGACGTCGAGCGTATCGCGGTTCTTCTCGTAGTAGGCGACGTCGTCGCCAATCAGGTCGCGGGCGTCCAGACGCTGCCAGGCTTCGATCCCGCCTTGCTCGACGCGCTTGGCGATTTCCTCCAGCAGCGCGGGGGTATGCGGATGCAGTTCTCCCGTCTCCTTGTGGACGAAGAACGCCATCGGCACGCCCCACTGGCGCTGGCGCGAAAGCGTCCAGTCTGGCCGGTTGGCGATCATCGCGTGCAGGCGCGCCTTGCCCCAGGCCGGAAAGAAGGCCGTGTTCTCGATACCTTCGAGTGCCGTCTGGCGTAGCGTGCGGCCGCCTTCGTTCGGCTGGATGTCGAGACCCGCGAACCACTGCGACGTCGCGCGATAGATGATCGGCGTCTTGTGACGCCAGCAATGCATGTAGCTGTGAAGGTCGTCCTCGGTGTGCAACAGCGTGCCGGCTGCGCGCAACGCGGCGATGATCTTCGGGTTCGCATCCCAGATCATCAGGCCGCCGAACAGCGGCAGGCTCTGCGCAAAATGACCGTCACCGAGCACCGGGCTCAGGATGTCGGCGTCGCTCATGCCGTGGCGCTTGCATGAGACAAAGTCTTCGATCCCGTAGGCGGGCGCCGAGTGAACCACGCCAGTGCCGGTATCGAGCGTCACATAGTCGCCGAGATAGACCGGGGCAGTGCGGTCGTAGCCGGCGTCGGCCCGGCTCAGCGGATGCTGGAAGCGGATGCCTGCGAGATTCGCGCCGATCGTCGAGGCGATGATCGTGCCCGTGGTCTCATAGGTCTTCAGGCATGCTTCGACGCGTTCGGTCGCGAGCAGTAGCAGGCCGCGCGGCGTGTCAACGAGGCTGTAACTGAATTCCGGATGCAGATTGAGGGCCTGGTTCGACGGGATCGTCCAGGGGGTGGTCGTCCAGATGACGACGCCTCCATCGGTCCTCGGCAGGGCGGGCAGGCCGAATGCGGCTGCGACTCGTTCGGGCTCGGCAAAGCCGAATACGACGTCGATGGTCGGGTCGGTGCGGTCCTGATACTCGACTTCCGCTTCGGCGAGCGCCGAGCCGCAGTCGAAACACCAGTTGACCGGCTTGAGTCCGCGGAACACATAGCCCTTTTCCATGATCTTCGCGAGCGCGCGAATCTCGCCGGCCTCGTTCTCGAAGTCCATCGTCTTGTACGGACGATCCCATTCGCCGAGCACACCGAGCCGCCGGAAGCCGACCTTCTGGCGTTCGATCTGTTCGGTCGCGTAGGCGCGCGCCTTCTGCTGGACCTCGGCGACCGGCAGCGATTTGCCGAACTGCTTCTCGATCTGGATTTCGATCGGCATGCCATGGCAGTCCCAGCCCGGCACATAGGGCGCATCGAAGCCCGCCATATTGCGCGACTTGACGACGAGGTCCTTCAGGATCTTGTTGACCGCGTGACCGAGGTGGATGTCGCCGTTCGCGTACGGCGGGCCGTCATGAAGAATGAACTTCGGGCGTCCGGCGCTCGCCGCGCGGATCTTGCCGTAGATGTCGCGTTCCTGCCATTGCTTGACCCATTGCGGCTCGCGCTTGGGCAGGTCGCCGCGCATCGGGAACGGGGTATCGAGCAGGTTGACCGGGTACTTTGACGGCGCTTGCTTGGATTCGGCTTTCTTGTCGCTCATCGTATCGCTTGGTTGGATTCGTTCGTTGCGGTCCGCCTCGATGGGCGGCTGGGCATGCAAGGCGGCGGTGGCAGGCCGGCGCTCGCGCGCGAGGCCCGTCGCCGCCTGATTCAAATTCGATCGGTGGCTGATGTCGCGTAGTCGCGCGGATTGCCGTTCGCGGCAAACCACGCGCGTGCATGGTCGACGTCGCGCGCAATTGCGGTGGTCAGCGTCGGCAGATCGATGAACTTCTCTTCGTCGCGGATTTTCTTGAGGAATTCGACGCGCACGAGCTTGCCGTACGCATCCCCGCTCCAGTCGAGCAGGTGCACCTCGAGCAGCACGCGGCCTGAATCGTCGACGGTCGGCCGCAGCCCTAGACTCGCGACACCCGGCACCGGACGCTCACCGAGGCCGTGGACCTGCACGACGAGAATGCCGGACAGCGCGGGGCGCGTATGCGCGACACGCAGGTTCAGCGTTGGAAAACCGAGATGGCGGCCGAGTTTCGCGCCGTGCACGACATGGCCGCTGAATTCATACGGGCGCCCGAGCAGCAGGGCCGCGCCCGTGACATCGCCCGCAACGAGCGCCGCGCGGACGGCCGAACTCGAAATGCGCACGCCCGTCGGATCAGCGACAGTCGGCATCTGTTCGACTTCGAAGCCATGGCGCAGGCCGGCCGCCTTCAGCGACTCGAAGTCGCCCGCGCGTTTCGCGCCGTAGCGGAAGTCGTCACCAACCAGTACCCAGCGCGCATGCAGGCCGTTGACGATGATCTTTTCGACGAAGGCATCGGGTGTCTGTGAGGCGAAGGTCTGGTTGAAGTGCTCGACGACGACCCGGTCGACCTCGCTCATCCGCAGCGCGTCGAGCTTGTCGCGCAGCAGCGCGATGCGGGGCGGCGCGCTGGCGGGGTTGAAGAATTCGCGCGGATGGGGCTCGAAGGTCATGACGCAGACCGGCAGACCGCGCGCGTCCGCCGCCGCGCGCACGCGCGCAAGCAACGCCTGGTGACCGCGATGGACGCCATCGAAGTTGCCGATCGTCAGCGCGCAGGGCGCCTTGCTCTCGGCATTGGGTAGACCTCTGAAAACTCTCACGATTACGCGCGCAGGGGGACCGCAAAAAGAGCCAGCGAAACGGGCCGTCACGGTGCAAGGCGAGCGATGCTCGACACCGTGCCAACCGGATTGCCGCAAAACGCATGATTATAAACGCTAGCCGGACTCCCACGCCGTTTGGGGTCGGGCGGCGGGGTCGCGATGATAAGATCCGCGCATGAAAAATATTGTGATCCTGATTTCAGGCCGCGGCAGCAATATGGAGGCGATCGTCGCCGCCCAGGCTGCCGAACGCTGGCCAGCGCGGATCGCGGCGGTCGTTTCGAGCAGGCCCGAGGCCGACGGGCTCGCGTTTGCGCAGTCGCATGGCATTCCCACCGCGGTCGTCGACCATCGCGAGTATCCTGATCGCGAGCAGTTCGACACCGTGCTTCGGCAGACGATCGACGGTTTCGCGCCCGATCTGGTCGTGCTGGCCGGTTTCATGCGCGTGCTCACGCCGGCTTTCGTCGCGCACTATGCGCAGCGGATGGTGAACGTTCATCCGTCGCTCTTGCCCAGCTTCCCGGGCCTCAAGACCCATCAGCGCGCGCTCGAAGCGGGTGTCAAGCTGCATGGAGCGACCATTCATTTCGTGACAGCCGACCTCGATCTCGGACCGATCGTGCTCCAGGGCGTCGTGCCGGTAAAGGCCGGCGACGACCCCGAGACCCTGCGCCAGCGCGTGCTGGCTGTCGAACATCAAATCTACCCGCGCGCGGTGCGCTGGTTCGTCGAAGACCGTTTGTCGGTCGCCGGCGGCCTCGCCTCGCTGACGCCGCCCGAGCCGCAATGGTGGTTCGCTACGGAGCAAGCATGAACAAACCCAAGAAACCCGGCCGCCCGCGTGGCGACGAAGCGGCGTCGGCCGGTCGCCGGTCCGCCGAGCATGCCGCCTCGCGCCTCAATCCGACGCGAGGTGGGGCAGCGAAGCCGGCCGGCGCCCGCCCGGGTAGCGGCGCGGCATCCGGTGCGCGCGCGAGCGGTACCGGTCCCGGCAGTGCGACCGAAGGCGATCACGGCGGCGCGCGCGGTGGGCGTGCAGGAAGCGGCGCCACGGGTGGCGCGCGCGGGGGCAGCGGCAATACGGGCTCGAGCGGCGCACACACGGGCGGGGCGGGGCGGCCCGGCTCGGGTAAGAGTCGCGGCAACGCGCGTGGCAAGCCGCTGCGCCGCGCAAGCGATGCCACGCTCAAGCAGAACGCCGCCGTCGGCCATACGGAAAGCGGTGCGCGCGTGCATGGGTTCCTGGTCGGCCAGGCCGAGACGCTGCTCGCCGAGATCCTCAATTTCGCGGGTGCCGCCGATGCGACGACGAGCCGCTTCTTCCGCGAACATCCGAAGCTCGGCCATTCCGAGCGCGGTATCGTCGCCGAAGCCGTCTTCGCGGTGCTGCGCCGGCGCACGGAATTCCTGCATCTGGCCGAAAGCGGCTGGGGTACGCCCGCGCGCCGCCTGATCCTGCTCGGCCTGATGCAGACGGTGGGGCGCGGTGCGTTGACCCCGCTCGTCTCGACGGACGAAGCACAATGGCTCGAGCGGATTTCGAAAATCGATCCCGCGAGCCTGCCATTGCGCGTGCGGACCAATTTGCCCGAGTGGATCGAGCAGCCGCTCGCCGCGCGCTTCGCCCCGGCGGAGCTTGCGCGGCTGGCCGCCGCGTTGAACCACCCGGCACCGCTCGACCTGCGCGTCAACACGATCAAGGCGAGCCGCGACCAGGTGCTCGACGCACTCGAATCGACCGGCATCGAGGCCGGCGAAACCCCATTCGCACCGAATGGCGTGCGGGTGGCGGGCAAGCCGCCGGTCAACCGGCTCAAGTCCTTCGAGGAGGGCTGGTTCGAGGTGCAGGACGAAGGGAGTCAGTTGCTATGCCATCTGGTCGGCGCGAAGCGCGGCGAAATGGTGGTCGATTTCTGCGCGGGCGCGGGTGGCAAGACGCTGGCACTCGGCGCGATGATGCGTTCGACCGGCCGGCTCTATGCGTTCGACGTGGCCGAACGCCGCCTGGCCAAGCTCAAGCCGCGCATGGCCAAGAGCGGTCTGTCGAATGTCCATACGGTGCTGATCGACAGCGAACACGATCCGAAGATCAAGCGCCTCGCGGGCAAGATCGACCGCGTGCTCGTCGACGCACCGTGCAGCGGGCTCGGTACCCTGCGCCGCAACCCCGACCTCAAGTGGCGCCAGACGCCGAACACGCTCGTCGAACTCGCGCCCAAGCAGGCCTCGATCCTCGCGAACGCCGCGCGGCTCGTCAAGCCGGGCGGCCGTCTCGTGTACGCGACCTGCTCAATCCTCGAGGTCGAGAACGAGGATATCGTCAAGGCCTTCCTCGAAGCGCATCCCGATTTCACGCTGGTGCCCGCTTCGGAGGTACTCGCGGAACAGAAGATCGATCTCGATACAGGCGAGTACCTGTCGCTTTGGCCGCATATCCATGCGACCGACGGATTCTTCGCGGCGGTCCTGCAGCGCAAGGCGCGGTTGACAGGCAAGGCCGCTCTGAATGAGCAAGCTGCGCAAGCCGGCGATGCGGACATTGAAGACGTCGAAATCGACGAGCTTTCGGAATCGACCGGGTCGACCGGGGCCAAGGTGGACGTCGAAGTCGACGCGGAAGGCGACGATGAAATCGGGATCGACGACGACAGGCCCGGCGCGGAATCGGAGCGCTGACTAGGTCTGGGCGCTGTCGATTCGCCCGTATGCATCGAGCAGCGACGTTTTGTAGACCACGCCGAGTAGCACCGGATTGGCGTCGCTCTCGATCACGGGCAGCCGTTCGCCCTGGAGCATCATGAAGCGCTGGAATGCCTGACCGAGCGACATGTCCGGCGTCAGGTAATCGAACTTGGAGCGTAGCAGCTCACCTGCGCTAAGCGCGTCGGTGTCCCGCTTGCACAGCAGCACCGAGGTCACGTCCTGCAGGGCGACCACGCCGCGAAAGCAGCCTTTCGCGTCGACGACATAGATGTATTTGACTGGATACTCGAGAAATACGCGCGTGATTTCCGAAAAGCGCGCGGTATCCTCGAGCACCGTATCGGCCGGCCGGATCAGCTCGCGCATCTGCGTCGCGCGCAGCCGCACGCGCTCCTGCAGGTTCCGGTTGCGTGTGATGATCACCTGATACATCGATGTCTCGCCCTGCGAACGGGCGATAAAGTAAGCGACCACACACGCCAGCATCAGCGGCAGCACGACCTGGTAGCTCAGCGTCATCTCGAAGATCATCAGGATCGCCATGAGCGGCGCGCTGGTTGCCGCCGCGAGAAAAGCCCCCATCCCGACCATCGCGTACGCGAAAGGTGCCGAGGTGCCATGCGGCCACAATACCTGCACGCCAAGGCCGAAGATCGCGCCGATCGTCGCGCCGACGAACAGTGTCGGCGTGAAGACGCCGCCTATTGCGCCCGAGCCTGCGGTCAGTGCGGTTGCGATGACCTTGAAGACCAGTACGCTCGCGAGCGCGGTCCAGGTCCACGGCGAATGCAGGATCGAATTGACCACGCTATAGCCGTTGCCCCAGACCTCCGGGGAGTGGATCGACAGCAGGCCGACCCCGAACCCGCCGACGCCGAGCCGGACCGGCAGCGGCCAGCCGGTCTTGCGAAACAGAGTCTTGGAGGTATCGAGCAGGCGCAGGAATGCCGGGGCCAGCACGCCGGCGAGAATGCCGAGCAGCACGAAGAGCAGCGATTCCGCACCGAAGATCGCCGGAAAGGCGGGCATCTCGTAGGCGGGGTGGTAGCCGGGCAGGCTGCGCATGGTGATGTTGGCGACCACCGATGCGACCACGATGGGCCCGAAGCTCTCCATGGCGATCGAACCGAGGACGATTTCGGTCACGAAGAACGCACCTGCGATCGGCGCGTTGTAGGCCGAGGTGATCCCCGCGGCCGCACCGCATGCGACGAGCAAGCGTAACCGCGGCGGATCGACGCGCCGGAACTGGCCGATCACTGATGCGCTGAGCGCCGCCAGATGGACCATCGAGCCCTCGCGGCCGATCGAGCCGCCCGATGCGATCGTGCACAACGACGACAGGCTGCGCGCGAGGCTTTGCTTGACGGGGATGCGGCCCTCGCCGATCGTGATCGCCCCCATATAGTCGGATTCCGCTTCGCCTTCGGAAAAGCGCCGCGCGAGCAGCAGGAATAGCCCGGCTACGAAACCCCCCGCTGTGGGCAGCGCAAGGCGGCCTTCCCAGGGCAGGTGTCCGGCGATACTCACGAGGCTTCCCGTGTCGCCGACGAGCAGCCATTGCACGAGATCGATGCCCTCGCGGAACACGATGGTCGCAAGCGCACCCACAAAGCCTGCCAGGCACGCCCAGAGCAGCATCGAATGCGCTTCTGAAAAGCGGAAAAGCGTCTGGAGGCGAATCCGGAGCTTGAGAAGGATATTGAACATCGCGTGGCGCGTCGTGTAAGCGTCCGGTCGGGCCGTGTACCGCCAATCCGCTTTCAGCGCGCCCCGGACGACTGTTGATGCCGTACTTTACGTGAATCGACCGATTGCGCAAATGAATCGTCCCCTATTTGGCCGACGGTGCGTATGCGCGGATCGACTTGCAAACCCGCTTTTCACGCGGGGCTCAAGCCCTATTCAAGGGGATTTCAAGATCCTCGTGCGGATAATCGGTAGGATTTGCGGCTGGATCGGGCTCTTAATATTCGTAAACTTCCGCGGCAATCCCTCGCACGGAAATGCCTAATTTTTATCGGTTTTTTCTAGTAACAATCGTGTAGCAATCCTGTAAAATCAAATTGCGACTTTGGGCAGCCGTCGCCACGCGTATTGCGCCCGGTCCGTTCCCTGTCTCTTGTCAGGCAAGGATGACCGACCTGAGCTGCTCCCCGACTGAGGCTACATTTTGGTCCACGCCGTTACCGATTTCCTTTCGAATGGTTTGCTGCACTTCACGTGGTGGCAGATCATTTTGGCTACGCTTGCGCTCACGCATGTGACGATCGCCGGCGTGACTATCTATTTGCATCGTTGCCAGGCGCACCGCGCCCTGGAACTGCATCCGATCGCGTCACACTTCTTCCGCTTCTGGCTCTGGACCACGACCGGCATGCTGACCGGCCAGTGGGCCGCGATTCACCGCAAACACCATGCCAAGTGCGAGACCGAGGACGATCCCCACAGCCCGCAGACGCGCGGTATTCGCAAGGTGTTCCTCGAGGGCGCCGAGCTCTATCGGCTCGAGGCCAAGAACGAAGACACACTGCGCCGCTACAGCCACGGCACGCCCGACGACTGGATCGAACGCAACATCTATACGCGCTACCCGATTCTCGGCGTGAGCCTGATGATGGTGATCGACGTCGCGTTGTTCGGCATCGTCGGCCTGAGTGTCTGGGCCGTGCAGATGGCCTGGATCCCGTTCTGGGCGGCCGGTGTCGTCAACGGTTTCGGTCACTTCTGGGGTTACCGCAATTTCGACTCCGCCGATGCGAGCACGAACCTGATCCCGTTCGGCATCCTGATCGGCGGCGAAGAACTTCACAACAATCACCACACATTCGCGACGTCGGCGAAGCTGTCGAACAAGTGGTACGAGTTCGATATCGGCTGGATGTATATCCGCATGCTCTCGGCCGTGAAGCTTGCCAAGGTCAAGAAGATCGCGCCGGCACCCAAGCTCGGCGCAGGCAAGGCACTCGTCGATCTGGACACGCTGCAGGTCGTGCTCGCGAACCGCTATGAAGTGATGGCGAGCTATGCGAAGACCGTCAAGCGTGCCTATCGCCAGGAACTCGCGCACCTGAAGGAATTCGGTGCCCGCGAGAAATACCTGATGCTCAAGGGGGCGCGCGTCTGGTTCCACAAGGACGCATCCGTGCTGCCCGAACCGCAGAAACAGCTACTGCCGGGTATTCTCGAGCAGAGCAGCGCATTGAAGACGTACTACGAACTGCGTTGCGAACTCGCCGCAATCTGGGAGCGTTCGAATATCTCGCGCGAACAATTGCTGCAGCAATTGCAGTCGTGGTGCCATCGGGCCGAGCAGAGCGGTATCGTCGCCTTGCGCGATTTCTCCCTGCGGCTGCGTCGTTACGCCTGACCCGGATTTGCCTCGATTCCGCTACACTGCGGATACGTCGTCGAATCACCCATCGCCAGCGGGCCAAAGCGGGCGGTGAGAGCAAAACGAAACATTGGCCGTCCACAAGAAAACCCCGCCGACGCGGGGTTTTTTGTTTTTTCGGGCATCGTGTAGCACGTTGCCTTGCGTATTGGTGTGCGTCAATTCCCGGGGAGTAAGGGGACAGTCATGCAGGAACAGTCATTGAAGACGATCGAGTTCGATCGACCGGAAGTGCAGGGTACGACGTGTGGGGTCGGCCATGCATGGGCCAAGGTGCCTGCCACGCCGACGGCCGGCGAACGCGTGGCGCTGAAGGCCCGGATTCGCGATCTGCTCGTGCGTGAGAAGGCCGTGCTCGTCGCCCACTATTATGTAGACGGCGATCTGCAGGACCTCGCCGAGGAAACCGGCGGCTGCGTCGCCGACTCGCTCGAGATGGCGCGCTTCGGTCGCGATCATCCCGCGCAGACCCTCGTGGTCGCGGGCGTGCGATTCATGGGCGAGACGGCCAAGATCCTGAACCCCGAGAAGCGTGTGCTGATGCCCGATCTCGATGCGACCTGCTCGCTCGATCTCGGCTGTCCCGCCGATGAATTCGCGGCGTTTTGCGACGCCCATCCGGACCGGACGGTGGTCGTCTACGCCAACACGAGCGCGGCGGTCAAAGCGCGGGCCGACTGGATGGTGACATCGTCGATCGGCCTCGATATCGCGCGCGAACTGCATGCGCGCGGCGAGAAGCTGATCTGGGCACCGGACCGCCACCTGGGCTCCTACATCCAGCGCGAGACCGGTGCGGACATGCTGCTCTGGCAGGGCTCCTGCCTCGTGCACGACGAGTTCAAAGGGATCGAACTCGAACTGCTGCGTGCCGAGCATCCCGATGCGAAGGTCCTCGTTCACCCGGAATCGCCGGCAGCCGTGGTGGCCTTGGCCGACGTCGTCGGTTCGACGACCCAACTGATCCGTGCGGCACGCGAGCTCGATGCGAAGGAGTTCATCGTCGCGACCGATCTCGGGATCCTGCACAAGATGCGCGCGGCTGCGCCGGGCAAGATTTTCATCGATGCGCCGACCGCGGGTAACAGCGCGAGCTGCAAGAGCTGCGCGCATTGCCCGTGGATGGCGATGAACGCCCTTTCAAACCTCGCCGAAACGCTCGAAACGGGCAGCAACGAAATTCATGTCGATCCGCAAATCGGGCAGCGCGCACGCGTGCCGATCGACCGGATGCTCGATTTCGCGGCGAACCGGAACAAGGCTGTCAAGGCAAGCGGCGATCTCGCACGCGATGGCGCGTTGTTCTCCAACGTCGGTCCGGCCTGAGCGCTACTTCATCGATTACAACAGGAACAAGCATGGGTAACCGCTGGGAAGAAGTCCGCGCTCAATACGGCGCGGCGCTTGATGACGCGCTCGCGCGCAATGTCGCAGACGCATTGGCCGAAGACGTCGGCAGTGGCGACCAGACCGGCCGTCTCGTACCGGAAGGCCCTGCACGACGTGCACGCGTGATCGTGCGTGAAGAGGCGGTGCTTTGCGGAGCGCCCTGGTTCAACGAGGTCATGCGTTCGGTCGATCCGGCCATCCGCATCGAATGGCACAAGCATGATGGCGAGCGCATGGCGCCGAACGATGTGGTGTGCGAGATCACAGGCCCGGCGCGTTCACTGCTGACGGCCGAACGCACGGCGCTGAACTTCCTGCAGATGCTCTCGGGTGTCGCCACTGCGACGCGGCGTTATGTCGACGCGATCGCGGGTGCGCGGGCACGCATTCTCGATACGCGCAAGACCTTGCCCGGCCTGCGCCTCGCGCAGAAATACGCCGTGCGGGCGGGCGGCGGCGAGAACCAGCGGCTTGCACTGTACGATGGCATCCTGATCAAGGAAAACCACGTCGCCGCGGCGGGGGGCATCGGTGCGGCTGTCGACGCGGCGCTTGCACTCGACGGGGGCGTGCCGGTACAGGTCGAGGTCGAGACTATCGCGCAACTCCACGAGGCGATCGCGCATGGCGCGAAGTCGATCCTGCTCGACAACTTCACCTTCGAGATGATGCGCGAGGCCGTGACGGTTACCGCTGGCCGCGCGGAGCTCGAAGTCTCGGGCGGCGTCAACTTCGGGACGGTCAAGGAAATTGCCGCGACCGGCGTCGACCGCATTTCGATCGGCGCCTTGACCAAAGACATCAAGGCCGCCGACTTCTCGATGCGGATTATCGACTGAGCATCAAAGCGGCTTGTTGCGCATCCGGCGCGGCGCGAGCACCGACGGCAGGGCCTTGGGCAGCGCCGCCGGCCAGTCGCTGCTGAAGTGCAGGCCGCGGCTTTCGCGCCGGCCGCGCGCGCTCTCGACGATCAGCGAGGCGACGTCCACGAGATTGCGCAGCTCGAGCAGGTCGCGGCCAATCCTCGTATGCGCGTAGTACTCGTGGATCTCGTCGCGCAGTAATGAGAGGCGGTGGCGTGCACGCGCAAGCCGCTTGTCGGTGCGTACGATACCGACGTAGTTCCACATGAGCCGGCGCAGCTCGTCCCAGTTGTGCGCAACCACGACTTCCTCGTCCGGATCCGACACGCGGCTTTCGTCCCACTCGGGCAGATGCGGTGCGATCGGCATCGCTTCGGTGTCGGCCAGGATCGACTGCGCGGCTGAGCGTCCGATCACGAGACATTCGAGCAATGAATTGCTGGCGAGGCGGTTCGCGCCATGCAGGCCTGTGCAGGCCGTCTCTCCGACCGCATACAGCCCGGCGAGGTCTGTACGTCCGTCGAGATCCGTGACGACGCCACCACACGTATAGTGCGCGGCCGGCACGACCGGAATGGGCTCCTTCGTGATGTCGATGCCGAACTCGAGGCAACGTGCAAGGATCGTCGGGAAGTGTTCCTTGAGAAATTCCGGCGACTGATGGCTGATGTCGAGATAGACGCAATCGATCCCGCGCTTCTTGATCTCGAAGTCGATCGCCCGCGCGACGATGTCGCGCGGCGCAAGTTCGGCGCGCTCATCATGTTGAGGCATGAAGCGTGTGCCGTCGGGCAGCTTGAGCAGGCCGCCTTCGCCGCGTACGGCTTCGCTGATCAGAAACGATTTGGCGTAAGGGTGATAGAGGCAGGTCGGATGGAACTGGATGAACTCCATGTTCGAGATCCGGCAACCCGCCCGCCATGCCATCGCGATGCCGTCGCCGGTCGCGGTATCGGGATTGGTCGTGTAGAGATAGACCTTGCCCGCACCGCCGGTCGCGAGCACCGTATGAGGCGCATCGATCGTCACCGTGCGGCCGCGCTTGAGGTCGAGCGCGTAGAGGCCGTGGCAGCGGCGGCCCTTGAGGCCGAGCCGGTCGGAGGTGATCAGGTCGATCGCATAGTGATCTTCGAGCAGCGTGATGTTCGGATGCGCCCGCACGCGTTCGTTGAGCGTGGTCACGACTGCGTGGCCCGTCGCATCGGCCGCGTGGATGATCCGGCGATGGCTGTGGCCGCCTTCGCGCGTCAGGTGGAAGCCGAGTTCCGCCGCGTCGTCGCGTGTGAAGGGCACCCCTTCGCCGATCAGCCATTCGATTGCGCTGCGGCCGTTCTCGACGATAAAGCGCGTCGCGGTTTCGTCGCAGAGGCCGCCACCTGCGATCAGCGTATCGCGCACGTGGTTCGCGATACTGTCGGTGGAATCGAGCACGGCAGCGATGCCGCCCTGCGCCCAGTCGCTCGCCCCTTCGGTCAACGAGCGTTTGGCGAGAATCACGACTTTGCGTGTTTCCGCCAGATTCAAGGCGACCGACATGCCGGCCAAACCGCTTCCCACGATCGCTACGTCGAAGTTCATCGCTTACCAGACCAGAGTCACAAATGCCGGCCCGCAGACCGAGCCGGCCACGTCACGCAGATAACAAAAAACCCCGCATTGGCGGGGTTCTTGATTTCGCCCGACCATGAGGCCGAGAGTCTTACTTGATCTTCGTTTCCTTGTACTCGACGTGCTTGCGCGCGACGGGATCAAACTTGCTGATCGACATCTTTTCCGGCGTGGTGCGCTTGTTCTTCGTCGTCGTGTAGAAGTGACCCGTGCCTGCGGTCGATTCCAGCTTGATCTTGTCGCGAATGCCCTTGGCCATGCTGATACTCCTTAGACTTCGCCGCGTGCGCGCAGATCCGCGAGCACAGCGTCGATACCGTTCTTGTCGATCAGGCGCAGGCCGGCGTTCGAAAGACGCAGACGCACCCAGCGGTTTTCGCTTTCCACCCAGAAGCGGCGGTTTTGCAGATTAGGCAGAAAACGGCGCTTGGTCTTGTTGTTGGCGTGGGAAATATTGTTGCCGACCATCGGCGCTTTCCCGGTCACTTGACATACGCGTGCCATGAAGCACTCCTAGCTTGAATTCTTAGGTATTACGCGTACGCCCCGCGTCAAACAACGTACAACCGGGCGAACGCCATGAATGGGTTGGTAACAGGCAGACCGGGAGTATAGCGGGAAAATAGCAAGGAAATCAAACCGATTTTGCTTTTTTCTTGACTGCTTGCGCCGGCCGGCGCTTGTCGGGGCGCGTTGCCGGGCAGCCCCGGGCTACACGGGCTGCCCAGCCCGCGGCCTCCGGCAACGCGCGCGCGGCGTGCATCGCCGGGGCATCATAGATAGCCCCGTTCGGCGAACGATACCACCGATGACTGGCCGACGACGATGTGGTCAAGGAGGCGCACTTCGATCGTCAGCAGCGTTTTGGCCAGTTCGACCGTGAGATCGCGGTCGGCGCGGCTGGGCTCGGGGTTGCCCGAAGGGTGGTTGTGCCCGACGATCACTGCCGCTGCGTTCCAGTCGAGCGCGTTGCGGGCCAGCTCGCGCGGATAGACCGCGGTGCGCGTGAGCGTGCCGCGCGAACACTCCTCCCGGTGCAGCAGCCGGTTCTGCACGTCGAGGTACAGGCAGACGAACACCTCGTGGGTGCGGCCGCCGATCCAGAGTCGCAGGTAGTTGGTCACGGACGCTGGCGTGAGTATCGGGCTCGAGCGCATTTCCTCGGCGAGCGCGCGCTGCGAAGCGGCGCCGATCGCCTGCAGCAGGGACATTTTCGCCGGCCCGATGCCGCGGATCTGGCGCAGCGCAGCCGGTGCGGCCGTCAGCACGCCGCGCAGCGAGCCGAAGCGCTCGAGCAGCGTCTGGCCGAGCGCGGTCGCGCTCTTGCCCGCGACCCCCGTACCGAGGAAGATCGCGAGCAACTGGCTATCGGTGAGCCCTTCGGCGCCGAGGCTCGCGAGCCGCTCGCGTGGCATGTCGGCCCGCGCGGCGCGCAGGCCCGCGAAGGTAGTCCGGCGTTTTGCGGGGCGCTGCGCGTCGCCGGCTTGTGCGAGCGGCATGCCGGCCGGCCAGCCGTGCGCGCGCGGGTAGGTGATTTGCACGGAACTTGACTGATTCATCGTTTCTCACCTTCTGATCCGAACTCCGAACGGTCTGGCGGCCGCTCGCTTACAATAGGGGTTTGGCGCGCCGCTGGTGCGCACCGTCTCTTTGAGCATCGCATGACAGTCATCGACACAGCCCGCATCCAACCCGGCTCCCATGTCACGCTGCACTACCGCCTCTCGCTCGCGGATGGCGCGGACATCGCCAATACATTCACCGACAGGCCGGCAACGCTGCTGATCGGCGCAGGCCAGATTGCGCCGTCGCTCGAACAGATTCTGATCGGGATGGCCACAGGTGACCATTCGACCGTTCGGCTAACGCCGACGGAGGGCTTCGGCGAGCGCAATCCGGAACTCATTCAAAAGGTATCGCTCGAAACGCTGCGTAAGCAGTCCGCGCTCGGCGACACCTATGTGCCGGGTGACGTCGTCGAGTTCAATGCGCCGAGCGGCGGGCGCTACGCGGGCGTGCTCAAGGAAATGGGCGATACCTATGCACTGTTTGATTTCAATCACCCGCTTGCGGGGCAGAGTTTGACGTTCGAGGCGAAAGTCATCGGCATTCTCTGAACTCCGAGAGGTTGGCATGTCGGATTTTGAGATTCTTCTCGCGCAACCCCGCGGCTTTTGTGCCGGGGTCGATCGTGCTATCGAGATCGTCGAACGCGCGTTGAATTTGTATGGCGCGCCGATCTACGTGCGCCACGAAATCGTGCACAACGCCTATGTTGTCAATGACTTGCGGCAGAAAGGCGCGATCTTCGTCGAACAGCTCGACGAGGTGCCCGAAGGCGGGACCGTGATTTTCTCCGCGCATGGGGTCTCCCAGGCGATCCGTGGCGAAGCCGAGGTCCGCGGGCTACGGGTGTTCGACGCGACCTGTCCGCTGGTGACAAAAGTCCATATCGAAGTCGCCAAGATGCGCGCCGCCGGGTTCGAGATCGTCATGGTCGGCCACAAGGGGCATCCCGAGGTCGAGGGCACCATGGGCCAGATCGGCGCGGGCATGCATCTGGTCGAGGATGTCGGCGATGTCATGCGACTCGCGGTCCAGAGCCCGGACAAGCTGGCCGTCGTGACCCAGACGACCCTGTCGGTCGACGACGCCGCGCAGGTGCTCGCCGCGCTGCGCACACGTTTCCCGTCGATCCGGGAGCCGAAGAAGCAGGACATCTGCTATGCAACCCAGAACCGCCAGGACGCCGTCAAGTTCATGGCGCCGAAATGCGATCTGGTCATCGTCGTCGGCAGCCCCAACAGCTCGAACTCGAATCGCCTGCGTGAAGTGGCCGAGCGGTATGGGATTCCTTCCTACATGGTTGACGATCCCGCGCAAATCGAGCCGGAATGGATCGTCGGCAAGCGGCGTGTCGGTATCACCGCGGGCGCGTCCGCGCCCGAGGCGCTCGCGCAGGCGGTGATCGGCCGGCTCCGTGAACTCGGTGCCTCGTCGGTGCGGCCACTCGACGGCGTGCAGGAGAGCGTGACTTTCCCTCTGCCGCGCGGCCTGGGTGCGACGGCGGTCTGAGCCAGCGGCGATCAAAAAACAACGCCGGGCAAGCAGTGCTTGCCCGGCGTTTATTTTTTTGCGGTTGCCCTCCGGATCGTTTCCGCGCGAGCGTCCCCGGATCCCTACGGGCAGCCCCGCATTGACGCCACGCCCGACTCTGGCGCAACCTTGCGTCGAAATGTTTCGATGTGAAGTGCAACCCGGTTGCAATGCGGGTAGCACCTGACTCTTTCGTTCGTTGCGGCAATGCTGGAAAACCCCAGCACGCCGAATATCGGCACCGGCATTTGTGGCTGTAGAATTCGCGCGTTTTCGGTCGGTCGTCTGCGTTGCCGCAAGCACAGGTCCGCTCAACGCGCGATACATCCTCAGTCGGTGTTGGCGACCCTACCGGTTATTTTTTTCTACCAGCAGTTCCGTCGCACACTGTCGAAGTCCGGGTGCATCCGCCCGGTTCTCCAGACAAACCGGATGCACGGGCAAAGGAGTATCAAATGGATATTTTTATCCAGCAGCTCATCAATGGGCTGGTCCTCGGAAGCGTGTACGCGATCATCGCGCTCGGCTATACGATGGTTTACGGGATCTTGGGGATCATCAACTTCGCCCACGGCGATATCCTCATGATCGGTGCGATGGTCGCCCTCTCGGCCATCAATGTATTGCAGGCGCATTTCCCCGGCCTCGGCATGGTGCCCACGCTGGTCATCGCCCTGATCGTCGCCGCGATCATCTGTTCCCTGGTCGGCTATACGATCGAGCGGGTTGCCTACCGGCCCTTGCGCAATGCGCCGCGCCTCGCACCGCTGATCACCGCGATCGGCATATCGATTCTGCTGCAGACCGTCGCGATGATGATCTGGGGCCGCAGCCCGCTGAGTTTCCCGCAGTTGCTGCCAACCGCGCCGCTCGAAGTGATCGTGCCGAGGGGCCACCACCCCGGTGCGGTGATCTCGGTCACTGAACTGATCATCATCGTCGTCGCATTCCTGACGATGGGCGGCCTCCTGTTGCTCGTGCACAAGACCCGGCTGGGCCGCGCAATGCGCGCGACTGCCGAGAACCGTGCGGTCGCGGGTCTCATGGGCGTGAACCCGAACTTCGTGATCTCGGCGACATTCATGATTGGCTCGGCGCTCGCCGCGCTTGCCGGCGTGATGATCGCGTCCGAATACGGCAACGCCCACTTCTACATGGGCTTTATCCCCGGCCTGAAGGCCTTTACCGCAGCCGTGCTCGGGGGGATCGGCAATCTCGGCGGCGCGATGGTCGGCGGCGTGCTGCTCGGCATCATCGAACAGCTGGGTGCGGGCTACATCGGAGACTTCACGGGCGGGGTGTTCGGCTCGAACTACCAGGATGTGTTCGCCTTCATCGTGCTGATCACCGTGCTGGTGTTCCGCCCGTCCGGGCTGCTCGGCGAACGTGTGGCCGATCGCGCCTAACGCCCAACATAGCGGGGATATCGATATGACTTCCATTCAACCGATCGAGCCGTCCACGTCGATCATCGAACAGAAAAAGACCCCGAAGCAGTATGCGGGCATGATCCTGCTCGCTGCGGGTGTGATCCTCGCGCCGATGGTCATCGGCGCGGCCGGCGGCAACTACTGGGTCCGCGTGCTCGACTTCGCGATGCTTTATGTGATGCTCGCGCTCGGGCTCAACGTCGTGGTCGGTTTCGCCGGGCTGCTCGATCTCGGCTATATCGCGTTCTACGCGGTCGGCGCCTATATCGCGGCCTTGCTGTCCTCACCGCACCTGACCAATCAGTTCGCGTGGATCGCCGCGATGTTCCCCAACGGACTGCACTTGACGATCTGGCTGATCGCGCCGCTCGCCATGGCGGTCGCCGCGCTGTTCGGGGTCCTCCTCGGCGCGCCGACGCTGCGGCTGCGCGGCGACTATCTCGCGATCGTCACGCTCGGTTTTGGGGAAATCGTGCGCCTGTTCATGAACAACCTCGACCGGCCGGTGAACATCACCAATGGCCCGAAGGGGATCACGGGCGTCGATCCAGTCACGATCGGTGGTTACAACTTCGCGCAGACCCACAGCATCTTCGGTATGTCGCTGCCTTCGGTCTACATGTATTACTACCTGTTCGTGCTCTGCGCGCTGTTCGTGATCTTCGTCACGGTGCGCCTGCAGCACTCGCGGATCGGCCGCGCCTGGGCCGCGATTCGCGAAGACGAAATCGCCGCGAAGGCGATGGGCATCAACACCCGCAACGTCAAGCTGCTCGCGTTCGCGATGGGCGCGTCGTTCGGCGGCCTGTCGGGTGCGATGTTCGGCGCGTTCCAGGGCTTCGTGTCGCCTGAGTCGTTCACGTTCTGGGAATCGGTCGTGGTGCTCGCGTGCGTGGTGCTCGGCGGCATGGGCCATATCCCCGGTGTGATCCTCGGTGCGGTCATGCTGTCGGTGTTTCCTGAATTCCTGCGCTCGACGATGGGTCCGCTGCAGAACATGCTGTTCGGGCACCAGATCCTCGACACCGAAGTGATCCGCCAGTTGCTCTACGGCCTCGCCATGGTCGTCATCATGCTGTATCGCCCCGCGGGCCTGTGGCCGACGCCCAGTCACGAGGACAAGACCTTGAAGGCCAGTCGCCGCAACAAGACGGTTCGCGCCTGAACGTACGGGGAACGAGAAAACATGAGCAAGAACATCCGACTGTCCGTCAAAGGCGTCAACAAGCGGTTCGGCGGCCTGCAGGCCCTGAGCGACGTGGGGCTGGAGATCGAGGAAGGACAGATCTACGGCCTGATCGGCCCCAATGGTGCGGGCAAGACCACCTTTTTCAACGTGATTACGGGGCTCTACGAACCCGACTCGGGCGAGTTCATCCTCGACGGCGCAGCCTACAAGCCGACGGCCGTGCATGAGGTGGCCAAGACGGGCATCGCGCGCACGTTCCAGAACATTCGCCTGTTCGGCGGCATGACCGCGCTCGAGAACGTGATGGTCGGGCGCTATGTGCGCACGAAGCACGGCCTGATCGGCGCGGTACTACGCACGCCGGCCGAGCGTCGCGAGGAGCGCGAGATCAAGGAACGCTCGCTCGACCTGCTCGAATATGTGGGTGTCACGAAGTACGCCGACTACACGGCGCGCAATCTGTCGTACGGCCATCAGCGACGGCTCGAGATCGCACGTGCGCTGGCGACCGATCCGAAGCTGCTCGCGCTCGACGAACCGGCCGCGGGCATGAACGCGACGGAGAAGGTCGAGCTCACGCATCTGCTCGACAAGATCCGCTCGGATGGCAAGACGATCCTGCTCATCGAGCACGATGTGAAACTGGTGATGGGCTTGTGCAACCGGATGACGGTGCTCGACTACGGCAAGGTGATCGCCGAAGGTCTGCCGCAGGACGTGCAGAAAGACAAGAAGGTGATTGAAGCCTACCTTGGCGCTGGAGGCCACTGATGACGACGAACGGTTCAGCAATGCTGACAATCTCCGGACTGAAGGTCGCATACGGCGGCATTCAAGCGGTCAAGGGTGTGGACCTCGAGGTTCGCGAGGGCGAACTGGTCACGCTGATCGGCGCGAACGGCGCGGGCAAGACGACCACGATGAAGGCGATCACCGGTCTGAAGGCGATCAGCGCCGGCGATATCCTCTATCGAGGCGTATCGATCAAGGGTGTGCCGCCGCACGAGCTGCTCAAGCGGGGTCTTGCAATGGTGCCGGAAGGTCGCGGCATTTTCGCGCGCATGACGATCCTCGAGAATATGCAGATGGGTGCCTATCTGCGTAACGATACGGACGGCATTCAGAAGGACGTCGAGCGGATGTTCGGCTTCTTCCCGCGGCTCAAGGAACGTGCGTCGCAACTCGCCGGCACCTTGTCGGGCGGTGAGCAGCAGATGCTCGCGATGGCGCGTGCGATCATCAGCCGGCCCAAGCTGTTGTTGCTCGACGAGCCGTCGATGGGGCTCTCGCCGATCATGGTCGAGAAGATCTTCGAAGTGGTCCGTGAGATTTCGAAAGAGGGCCTCACGGTGCTGCTGGTCGAGCAGAACGCGCGGCTCGCGCTGCAGGCTGCGACACGCGGCTATGTGATGGACTCGGGCCTCGTGACGATGTCGGGTGACGCGAAGCAGATGCTCGACGACCCGAAGGTGCGCGCAGCGTATTTGGGCGAGTGAGTTTGGGGAGTAGGCCGGGGCAGCGCAGGTGAAGAAGAGAAGGGAGTGCGCAGTCAGCCCCGGCCGTACGGGTCAGGCAAGCTCGTCCAGGATCGTGCGTAGCGCAGTCAACGCGTGGTCGATCTCGCCGTGCGAGACGTTGAGCGCCGGCATGAAGCGCAGCAGGTTCGGACGCGCCGCATTGAGCAGCACGCCGTCGGGCTGGAGTTCACGGGCCCGCTCGACGATCTCGTTGCCGTTGTCCTTGTCGAGTAGCAGAGCGCGCAGCAGCCCTTCACCGCGTTCGCCCTTCATCCCATAGTCGGCCGAAATTTGTAGCAACCCCGTCTTCAGATAGTCGCCGCGTTCGCGCACGCCTTCGAGAAAGCCGGGCGCGGTCAGCTGCTCGATCACCGAAAGGCCGACTGCCGTCATCAAGGGATTGCCGTTGTACGTGCCGCCCTGATCGCCCGCTTCGAATACCGCGATGTTTTCACGCGCAAGCAGGGCGGCGAGCGGCACGCCGCCGCCGATGCCCTTGCCGAGCGTCATGATATCGGGCTCGACACCCGAGAGTTCGTAGGCGAACAGGGTGCCGGCGCGGCCGCAGCCGGTCTGCACTTCATCGACGATCAGCAGCAGGTTGTGCTTGCGGGTCAGTTCGCGCAGTGCCTTCATGAACTCGCGCGTCGCGGGGATCACCCCCCCTTCGCCCTGGATCGGTTCGAGCATGACCGCGACGGTATTCGCGTTGATCAACGCCTCGACCGACGCGATGTCGTTGAGATCGGCCTTCGGAAAACCCGGCACCTGCGGCGCGTAGATCGTGTCCCAGCCCGGCTTGCCGCTTGCCGACATCGTCGCGAGCGTACGGCCGTGGAAGCTGTGATCGAAGGTGATGATCTCGTAGGCGCCGCCCTTGTTCTTGCGGCCCCATTTGCGCGCGAGTTTGATCGCGCCTTCATTGGCTTCGGCGCCGCTGTTCGCGAAGAACACCTTCTGGAAGCAGCTGTTCGCGGTCAGCAGGTTGGCGAGCCGCGCCATCGGCTCGTTATAGAACGCCGGGCTCGGATTGATCAGCTTGCGCGCCTGTTGCTCGAGCGCGGCGATCATGCCCGGGTTGCAGTGGCCAAGACAGTTGACCGCCCAGCCCTGGATGAAATCCAGATAGCGTTTGCCGGTATTGTCGAAGAGCCACGACCCTTCCCCCTGCGTGAAAACGATATCGGGACGGTTCGTGATGTACATCAGCGAATCGATCGGGTAGTCGTTGAACTTCATGTTCGGCACACTCCTTCAAACTGCGTTGACCAGATCCGCCGCGCTGGTGAACGAATCCGCAAAAAATTCCTCGGCCGGCAGGCCGTGATGCGCGCTGAAATCCCGGTGCGCCGACTCGACCATGACGGGCGCGCCGCACGCGTACACCTGATGGTTCGACAAGTCTGGCAGGTCCTCGATGACGGCGCGATGAACAAAGCCGGTTCGGCCGGACCAGGCATCCGCTTCAGTCGGTTCGGACAGAACCGGAACGAAGCGGAAGTTTGGCAGATCGGCGACCCATTTTTCTGCCAACGAGGCCAAGTAAATATCTTTCTTGCTGCGTGCGCCCCAGTAGAGCGTCATCGGCCGCGTGATGCCCGTGTGGATCGCATGTTCGATGATCGCCTTGATCGGCGCGAAGCCGGTGCCCGAGGCGAGCAGCACGATCGGCTTGTCCGAATCCTCGCGCAGGAAAAAGGTGCCGAGCGGCCCTTCAAAGCGCAGGATGTCGCGCTCCTTCATCGCACCGAACACATGGTCGGTAAACACGCCGCCCGGCATATGGCGGATATGCAGCTCGAGCGGTCCTTCGTGATGCGGCGGGCTCGCCATCGAATAGCTGCGACGCTTGCCGTCCTTGAGCAGGAATTCGATGTACTGGCCCGCGAGGTACTGGAGACGTTCGCTCGCCGGCAACTGGAGCTTCAGGACCACGACGTCGTCGGCCACGCGCTCGAGGGCGTTGACCCGGCACGGCAGCTTCCTGACCGCCATGTCGCCCACTCCCGAGACTTCGCGGACGTCGATCTCGAGGTCCGATTTCGCTGTCGCGCAGCAGAACAGCGCCATGCCGCGCGTTTTTTCATCGTTCGCGAGGGCGGACGACGAGTGCGTGCGCTGCTCGATTTCGCCCGATATCACCGAGCCCTTGCATGAGCCGCAGGCGCCGTTCTTGCAGCCGTACGGCAGGCCGATGCCCTGGCGGATCGCCGCGGTCAGCACGGGCTCGTCGGCCTCGACCTGGAATTGCCGGCCGCTCTGCCGGATCGTCACATTGAATGCCATAACGCGTCAGTCGGATACGTCGTAAAGGTGGAAAGTCATTCGAAACCGGCTTCGCGAAACGCCGCAGCTACAATATCGGACCATGATTCGAACTCGAAAACTGCGCCGTCCGCGCATCCTCGTCGTCGGCGCCGGCAATGTCGGCCTGCGCTGCATCGCTTTGTTGCGCGCACGCTATCGCGTGTTCGCATTGACCCGCGACACCGATCCCGCCCGGCTCGATGAACTGCGCCGCGCGGGCGCGGTGCCGGTTCGCGGCGACCTCGATGCGCGCGCGAGCCTGCATCGTATCGGCGCGCTCGCTCCCGCGGTGCTGGACCTCGCACCGCCCCCTTCGGGCGGGGACGAAGACCCGCGTTCGCGCGCGCTGATTGCGGCGTTGACGCGGTCCCGCGGACGGGGGCTCATTGTACCCGAGCGCGCGCGGCCGACCGTTGTCTATGCGAGCACCACCGGGGTCTATGGCGATTGCGGCGGCGCATTGGTCGACGAGACACGGCCGGTGCGTCCGGCCAATCCGCGCGCGGTGCGCCGGGTCGCCGCCGAGCGCGCGTGGCGGGCGGCGGGTGCCCGCGCCTCGCTGAACGTGCGGATCGTGCGGATTCCGGGCATCTATGCGGGCGACCGGCTACCCGTCGAACGGCTGCGCAAGGGTACGCCCGCGCTCGCGGCCGGCGACGACGTATTTACGAGCCATATCCATGCCGACGATCTGGCGGCCGTCATGATCCGCGCACTCGCCGCGGGTCGCCCGCAACGGCTGTACCTCGCGGCCGACGAGACGCGCCTGAAAATGGCCGACTATTTCGATCTCGTCGCCGATCGCAAGGGCTTGCCACGGCCGGTCCGCATTGCGCGGGACGAGGCTGAACGCACGCTCGATCCGAACTTGCTGAGCTTCATGCGTGAATCGAGGCAGATCGATAACCGCAGACTGAAGACCGAGCTCGGATATCGGCTGCGCTATCCGAGCGTCGTGGATTTCCTCGATCGGCAGGAATGAAGAAGATTACGGGCGGTGATCAGGGTGGCTCATGGGTGTCCGAAGCGCAGCGAAGTCGGCCTCGTCGAGCCACTGCCACTGCCCGGGCCCGAGCGAGGCGGGTAGCGTCAGGTTCCCGATCGCGTCGCGATGCAGCGCCTCGACGTGATTGCCCGCGGCCGCCACCATGCGCTTGACCTGGTGATACTTGCCTTCCTGAATAGTCAACAGCAGCGTCGTCGCGTTTTCCCGTTCGGCGGCCCAGGCGGCCAGTGGCTGCGATTCGTCGCGCAGCAGCACGCCCGCGCGAAGCGCGTCGAGTTGCGCATCCTCGATGGGCCGTGCCGTGCTCACGCGGTAGCGCTTGGGGACCTTGCGTTTGGGCGAGGTGTTCTGGTGAACAAAGGCGCCGTCGTCGGACAAGAGCAGCAAGCCTGTGGTGTCCTGGTCGAGCCGCCCGACGCACTGGACATTGCGCTCGACGAGCGGGCGCGGCAGTAGTGCGAACACGCTCGCATGATGCTGGGGATCGCGCGAGCATTCGAAGCCGGCAGGCTTGTGCAGCATCAGATAGGCATGTTCGCGATAGTCCCAGCGCACGCTGTCGACGGTGAACGAGAGGCCGCGCGGATCGAGTTCCGCGTCGGGGTCGTCGAGCACCGCTTCGCCGACCGCGACCGCGCCGCTTTCGATCAGCGCGCGGCATTGGCGGCGGCTGCCGAAACCCTGGGAGTGGAGAAGGCGTTCGAAGATCATCGGCGGCGACTTTAGCATGCGAGCGGCGCTTCGGATGCGTTGACAGGGCGTCGCGCGCGCCGCTATAGTCCTGCTGCAAATCACCGTTCGAAAGCAGGTATTCCGGGCTGTAGGGCGGTCGTAAGCGTTTACGTTAACCAACGCATCTATGATTCGCCACGGCCCAATCGACCGGAGCCTGGTGAGACAGGTGCGTTCGGCCATCGATCGAAAAGCACGCACTTGTCTTGCCGCGAGTCCCGATTGCGTCCGCAATCCCCGACTTTGGAGCGTGCATGGCCCAACCTACTGTTTCTCCTACCTCGCCCGCGACAAGCGGCGCGGCGCAGGATCGCATTCTCGCGCGCCTGGCGCTCGTGATGTTCATTGGCTTTCTGTGTATCGGCTTGCCTCTGCCGGTAATCCCTCTGTTTGTCAAACATTCGCTCGGCTTCAGCGATGTCGCAGTGGGCGTCTCAGTGGGCATCCAGTTCCTCGCGACCGTGCTCACGCGCGGCTATGCCGGGCGGCTAGCCGACCACCGCGGCGGCAAGCGCTCGATGATGCAGGGGGCGATGACCTGCGCGTGCGCGGGCGTCGTCTATGTGCTCGCCGCCTTGCTTCCCCTTTCGGATGGACCGAAGCTCGCGGTGCTGATCGCCGGTCGCCTCGTGCTCGGCCTGGGTGAGAGCCAGTTCGTTACCGGCATCATCACCTGGGGCATCGCGTCGGTCGGTCAGCAGCGCGCGGGGAAGGCCATTTCATGGAGCGGCATGGCCATGTACGGTTCACTCGCGGCAGGGGCCCCGATCGGCATGGCGTTGTATCAGGCGGGCGGCTTCCTGCTGGTCGCCGTTGCCGCGTTGGTGGCGCCGCTTTTGGCGGCGCTCGTCGCCTTCGGCGCACCGGCCGCGGAAGCGCTGCACGGCGATCGCGTACCGCTGTTTCGAGTGCTCAAGCTGATCTGGCGTAGCGGCCTGAGTCTTGCGTTGCAGGGCGTCGGCTTTGCGACGATCGGCGCGTTTGCCTCGCTGTATTTCGCATCGCGCGGCTGGGTTCATGTGGGGCTTGGCATGACCTGCTTCGGCGGCGCGTTTGCACTCGTGCGGCTGTTGTTCGGCCATCTGCCCGATCGGGTCGGCGGCTTCAAGATCGCGATGGGCGCCATGGCGATCGAATGCGTGGGTCAGGCGCTGCTCTGGCTCGCGCCCAATGAGGCGACAGCGCTGGCGGGTGCACTCGTCACCGGCCTCGGCTGTTCGCTCGTGTTTCCCGGTCTTGGCATCGAAGCGCTCAAAATGGTACCCCCCCATAGCCGGGGTACGGCGATGGGGGGCTTCGTTGCGTTCCAGGATGTCGCGTATGGCGTAACGGGGCCGATCACCGGCGTGCTTGCGGCCGGATACGGCTATCCCGCGGTGTTTCTGGTCGGCGCGATCGCGGCGGTATTCGGCGTCGTGATGGCGATCCTCGCGCGTGCACAGGCGAGAAGAGTACTCGTGGCGTAGCCGCTTCTCAAACGACGGATCGTAGATTCAAACTTCGGCCTGTACCCGGGATATCGCGCTTGCCAGAATCATCGCCTGCGCGTTCACCGGTGCGGGCAAGGTCGGGATCGGCCGGTAGATCGCTTCGCCGGGCTGGATCCGTACGCCTGTCACCGCGCAGCGGCCGGGTTGGCGTGCGATGCCGACGCGCCAGATCTGATCGTTGTAGTGACACGAAGTCGAGTCTCGCCACGAGACCGCGACCGTGCGTTCACTCAGACGGTCGAGCACATTGACCACACATGCCGAACGGCGCGTGCCGTCGTGCACGTCGCGCGAATGGCGCTGGCGGTCGTTGGCTGCCTCGCGCACGGTCAGACGGTGTGAAGCGTTCAGCGACGCGCTGCATTCCGACGCGGATGTGCTTGTCAACAAGCGCTTCAAAATGCATGGCCACGGGTCGCTGGCGGATACCTTGCCGTTCATCGGTGACGCTCCTTGAAGTGCGCTCAGCATCCCTGAGCCGGAAGAGCCGTGCTGCCCGATCCTGTCCGAGGCACAATCATTTTCGCCTCCCGCTGCAAAAGTGTGACCGGCATGCCGACAAAGGGCAGGCAGCATTCCAAGTATGAAGACAGCGACTTTCGAGGTCTTTCCAGTTCGCACGACGCTTTCGAAATTGCGCGGGGGCAGGGGACGGGTACAGCGGCGGGGAGCCCTCAGTGCGCGCGCCCGCGCCTTAGCCATTCAAGCATCGCGCGCGGACGCACTCGCGTTTGCTGGACGAACACCGCGACGACGATGATCAAGCCCTTGAGCACGAGTTGTGTATTGCTGTCGATATTGTTGAGCAGCAGGATATTGCCGAGAAAGCCAAAGATCAGCACACCGGCGACCGTTCCCGCGATACGGCCGACTCCGCCCATCAGACTGGTCCCGCCGATCACGACGGCTGCGATCGCGTCGAGTTCCCAGCCCATGCCCGCGTCGGCTTTCCCCTGCCGATACTGCGCGGCGTAAAGCACGCCGACGAGCGCCGACAACATGCCCGAGACCGCATAGGCGGCGATCTTGTTGCGGTCGACCTTGAGCCCCGAGACCCGCGCGCATTTCTCGTTGCCGCCGATCGCATAGAGATACTTGCCGAACACGGTCCGGTTGAGCACGAAGTCCGCGATCAGTGCGATTACGAGGAAAAACAGCGCCGGCACCGGTAGCACGCCCCATAGCAGCGCGCGCAGCGATTCGATGTCGGTCGTCGCGTTGGTGCCGCTATAGATCGAGTAGACCGCGGTGTCCTGCCCTGCGATCAGCCGCGCGACTCCCATCACGCCGACCATCGAGGCAAGCGTGACGATAAACGGCTGCATGCGGCCACGCGTGATGATCACACCGTTCAGCGCGCCGATCGCGAGACCCGCGAGCGGCACCATCCAGAGCACGTTCAGCAGCGAGACCTTGGTCGGCAACTGGTGCGCCGCATAGGCACACGCAAGCACCGCGACCAATACCGCGAGCGTGACCCGCAAGGGGCGGCCCGTCGAAGTCACGAGCCGGAGGTGGCTGGCGCCGGCAATGCCTGAGGTGGGCACGCCATGGCCCGAACGTGCTCGCCCCCAGAGCCCGAGCCCCGCGAAAACGAGCACGAACACGCTGATCGCATCGAGTCCGAGCGTCGCATAAGCGGCTGGACTGGTTCCGGCCGTCGTCAACAGGATCGCCGTCAGTACGCTGCCGAATCCCATGATCGAGCCGACCGACAGGTCGATACCCGCCGTGATGATGACGAGCGTCATGCCGATCGACATCACGCCGACATTGGCGACCTGCCGGAGCACGTCGGAGAAGTTCGCACTCGACAGGAAGATATTGCTGCCGTCGCCCGCATGCGGAGAGGTGAGTGCCCCGACCACGATCAGGGCGAGCAGGCCCAGGTAGTATTTGAGGTTCGTGAGCCATGTGCGCATCCGCCGCTTGCGGCTGTCGGTCGCTTCGTCGTATGAGGAATTGCTTGCGTGCAGCATGGGAATTCTCCGGTTCAGGACAGATGCCGTCGCGCCGAAACCGCTCAGGGCGCCGCGAGTTCGACGAGCTTCTCGACGCTGAATGCGTCACGCGCGACCAGCCCCGTCATGCGGCCTTCGCAAAGTACAAGGATGCGGTCGCACAACAACATGAGTTCCTCGATTTCGGAACTTGCGACCACGACCGTCAAGCCTTCGCGCGCGGCATCGAGTATCTGCTTGTAGATCTCGGCCTTCGCTGCGATATCGACGCCGCGTGTCGGCTCGTCCAGAAGCAGCACGTCGGGATGCGTGAGCAGCCATTTGGCGATGATCAACTTCTGCTGGTTGCCGCCCGACAGGGTACTCACGATCTGTTCGCCGTCATGGTGTTTGACGTTCGACGCCTGCGCCTGCGCGCGTGCGCGTGCCTGCATGCGGCGCAGGCGGATGAACGGAAACCCCTCGGCGCGCCGCAGGCTCGGCAATAGCAGATTGGCCTCGACGGACTGCTCGAGCAGCAGGCCGTCTTTCTTGCGGTCTTCGGTCACGAGTGCGACGCCCGCCGCGACGGCCTCGGCGGGCGAGGCGAACCCGCGCGGGCGGCCGTTGACGTGGGCCCGTCCTTCGAGCTGAAATGGCGAGACGCCGAACAGGGCCTCGAGAATCTCGGTCTTGCCTGCTCCGAGCAATCCCGACAGGCCGAACACTTCACCGCGGCGTACGCTGAACGATACGCCCTCGACGACCGGCCGCTGTTCGCCGCGCAAGGTCAGGCCCGCGACGTCGACGGCGATTTCCGCTTGGTTCAGCACGGTCGACCCGGTGCGCCGCTCGGTGACAAACTCGCGGCCGATCATCATCGAGACCAGCACCTCCGGCGAGCCGACACGGTCGATCGGCAAGGTCGCAATATGGCGGCCGTCGCGCAGCACCGTGACACGGTCGGCCACCGCGAAGATCTCCGACAGGCGGTGACTGATCAGGACCAGCCCCATGCCTTGCGTGCGCAACGAGCGCGCGAGCGCGAGCAGCGTCTGCGTCTCCGTATCGGAGAGCGCCGAGGTTGGCTCGTCCATGATCAGCACGCGCGCGTTCGCGAGCAGTGCCTTGGCGATTTCGATCAGTTGTTTCTCGCCGACCCTGAGCGTGCCGACGAGCACATCCGGCGCAGGCTTGAAGCCGAGTTCGCGCAGCACGCCGCGCGCCTTCACATACATTGCGCGCTGATCGGGAAAGCCCCAGCGCGTCGTGATCTCCTTGCCCAGGAAGAGGTTGTCGACCACGCTCAGGCTGTCGACCAGGTTCAATTCCTGGTGGATCACGGCGACACCCGCCGCGATCGCGTCGGCCGCGCCGTGGAGATGCACGATTTCGCCGGCAATCGAAATCGATCCGGAGTCGGGGGGGTAGAGACCCCCGAGCATTTTCATGAGGCTCGATTTGCCCGCCCCGTTTTCGCCGACGAGGGCGTGAATCTCGCCAGCCACGACGTCGAAATCGACTTCGCTCAGCGCAGGGCTGCCGCTGAACGAGATCGACAGTTTCGAAGCGGCGATCAGCGGGACCTTGCCGACCGCCTCGTCGACCTGGTGTGCCACGCCTTGCATCGCTCAGCTCGCCACAAACTGCTTGGCATTGCTGGCGAAGATGCCTTGCGTCGGCAGCAGGATCTTCTTCTCGATCTTTTCACCGCCGAGCAGCTTGAGCGCCTGCCGGATCCCTTCGGCACCTGGCGTCGGATAGACGAACGTCGCGGTCAGCGCACCCTGTTGGACCCAGACCGCGCCTTCATTGGGCAAGCCGTCGGCTCCGACGAACTTGATCTTCTTTTCCAGGCCCGCGTCCTTGGCAGCGAGATAGGAGCCATAGGCCATCGGATCGTTGTGCGCGAACACGAAGTCGATCTGCGGGTTCACGCGCAGCACGGTCTTCATGTAGTCATAGGCCTTGTCCTGCTTCCAGTCGCAGTCGACACGCTGACCGAGCACCTTGATGCCTGGTTCCTTGCCGATCGACTCGAACGCGCCATCATGCCGGTCGTGCGACGCCTGCGTGCCGAAGCCGCCCCAGACCTCGACGAAATTGCCCTTTGCGTTGCCCGTGCCGCCGAGTTCCTTGACGATGAACTTGCCGGCTTCGCGCCCGATCACGACATTGTCGCCGCCGATGAATTGCGTGTAGGCATCGCCGTTGACGGGGCGGTCGAGCACGAACACGGGAATGCCCGCCTTGAACGCCTTTTCGGTCACGCCCGTGAGGCCGGCCGACTCCTTCGGCGAGATGAAGATCGCGTCCATCTTCTGCGTAATGAAGTTCTCCATGTCGGCGTTTTGCTTGTCCGTGCGGTCGCCGCCGTCGGCGATCACGAGGTCGACATTCGGATGCTTGGCGGCTTCGGCCTTCATGTCCTTGTTGAACTGGACGCGCCACGGTTCGAGCGTGGTGACCTGCGAGAAGCCGAACCGGTATTTTTTCGCAGCGCCTTGCGCCCATGCCTTGTTGAGATCGAGTGCGAGGCCCGCGAACGGGGTAGCCAGCAGGGCGCTGGTGATCAGACGTCGATTGCGGTTCATCCGTCTCTCCTTTTATGCGCACCGGCGATGCGCTCGAGTGAACAACCGTTCGTTCGGCGTGCATTGCGCCACGCCTGGCGAAGCGACATTGCAATGTCGCTGCCGCGTTGGGGGGAATGAAGTGGGACTTACCCGCACGGGGGGCGAGTGCGCGGCCGCAGGCTGAGGGACGATCCAACTGAAAGAGGCTGCGCGGTGACGCCGAACACCCTTTTGATTGCCGTCGGGCACCCCGGTGTACTTCCGACTGATCTCGGCACGTTGTCCGATGCGGTTGGGTATTCGAGTGCAATCCTTTTCCGGCAAAAATATAAGTTGCATCGAACTACGCATGCGCTGCGGTACGCGACGCCGCCCATCTCGCCGCGGTCGGGCTGTTCCGCCGAGGACGGCCCGCTCGTTGGTCTCGGCGGTAGAACAAAGGATGTCATGTCATGAGCGGGCGAAAAATATCGGGGGTCTCGACGCTGTTAGGCGATATCCGAGAATTGATCGAAGCCTCACGTCAGCGCGTCACGGCGGTGGTCAACAGCGAATTGACGATGCTGTTCTGGCGTGTCGGCCAGCGCATCCATACACGGATTCTGTCAGGCCAACGCGCGGGGTATGGTGACGAAGTTCTGCCGATGCTGGCAGCGCAACTGGTAAAAGAGTATGGCAAGGGTTTCGCGGAAAAGAACCTGCGTCGAATGGTGCAGTTCGCCAGCACCTTTTCGGACGAAGCAATTGTCGCGACACTGTCACGACAATTGAGTTGGTCCCATTTCGTCGCACTGCTGCCACTGGAGGGGCCCTTCCAACGGGAATATTACGCCCAGATGTCCAGCCTAGAGGGCTGGAGCGTACGTACCCTGCGTGAGCGGATTGGTTCGATGCTCTACGAACGGACCTCGTTTTCTCAGCAGCCCGAGGCTCTGATTTCCGAAGAACTAGCGTCTTTGCGCGATGCTCAGCGCGTGTCGCCCGGTTTGGTTATGCGCGACCCTTACATTCTCGACTTCCTGGGCCTGCGAGACACATGGCAGGAGGACGATCTCGAGGCCGCCATTATCTGGGAAATGGAAGGCTTCCTCCTGGAGTTGGGAACTGGCTTCACTTTTGTCGCCCGGCAAAAGCGCATCCAACTAGACGGGGAAGATTTCCATCTCGATTTGCTGTTCTACAACCGCAAGCTCCAGCGACTGGTTGCCATCGAGCTAAAAATGGGCGAATTCAAGGCGGCTTACAAGGGGCAAATGGAACTCTATCTGCGCTGGCTCGACAAGTTCGAACGTGAACCTGATGAAGCGTCGCCGTTAGGCATCATTCTCTGCACTGGCAAGAAATCCGAGCAGATTGAGTTGCTGGAGTTAGACAAGTCTGGCATCCATGTCGCGGAATACCTGACGACCTTGCCTCCGCGTGAGTTGCTTGCTGAAAGGCTGAAGCAGGCCGCTGCTCGCGCCCAGCTACAAATTGAACGACGTACCAGGGACTGACTCGTTGGCGTCCGACTTATGCGTGTGCGACCTTGCGACATCCTTGACACTAAAATAGAGCACACTCAACGATCCAACAAAAAGGGCTGCGCTGTTCCATCGCGCAGCCCTTCGTGCTTCCAGCCGGACAGACTCCTCAGGACCCGCTGACGCGATACCCGTCGTCGAGCGTCTTCATGAACGCGATGATGTCGTTGATTTCATCCTCGGTCATCGCGGGCTTGTCACCGAACTTGCGGTCGAATGGCGCATCTGCGACATCGATGTTCGCGTGATACTGGGCCGGCAGATCGTCATACTTCTCAACCTTGCCCGACGCATCCCTCGGATAGATTTTTTCCGGGTTCGTGTTGCGCAGATTGTAGAAATCCATGACCTGTTTGAGGTCATGGTAGACACCGTTGTGGAAGAACACGTGCCGGGTCGCCGCGTTACGCAGTGTCGGTGTCAGGAACATGCCGCAAAATTGCGTCTGGTCCTTGATGTCGTCCCGGAATGGGCCGCATACCCCCATGTCGTAGAACTTCGGGTCCTTGTTTTGCGGGAGATTCATGTTGCGCGGCACGCCGAGCGCTTCGTACTGCGTGTCGGTGAACAGGGGGGGCAGATGGTCGGAAGACGGTTTGCTCAGATGGCAACCTGCGCAGTTCGCTTTGTCGGGGTCGTTGAACAACTGCAGGCCATGGAGTTCGGCCCGTGTCAGATGAGCCTTGCCCTCGAGCCAGTAGTCGTATTTGCTCGTGAACTGATGGAACGAGGGGTCTTCAATCTGGTAGCGGCCGACCGCGAACATCGCCTCGGCGAGCAGGAGAGCGGGCTCGTTCAGGATGGACTGGCCGAACAATTTCACGAACTGGCCCAGATATTTCGTTTGCAGCAATTTGCGCGCGACATCTTCATTTGTCGCGTTCGCCATTTCGACGGGATTGGTCAGGGGACTGATGGCCTGGTCCTGAAGCGTGCTCGCGCGACCGTCCCAGAACAGGCCGCCCTGCGGCACGATCGCGGGCGCGGCCGGCACAACACCCGCCGTCTTCACGGCGCGCTGCACCCCTTTCGCCGCCGAGGCGAGCTGATCGAGTGAGACGGGTGCCGCGCCATCCGCGTCGCCGGCGTCCGGGCCTATGCTGAACGGTGCCTGGCGATACAGGTAGGTGAGAGAGGGCACGGGCCGATAGCCCACGGACGCCATATGCGGGCCGCCGATCTGGACCGACAGGTCGTTGGGTGGTCCGTACGCGTGCGCCGCACTGTGGCACGAGGCGCAAGACTGCTTGCCCGACGCCGACAGCGACGGGTCATTGAAAATCTGCTGGCCGAGCAATGCCATCGCGCTGAGCGGTCGAACCGGCGGCCGTCGCAGTTCGACCGGCGCCGGATTGGCGCCCGTGATGTTCTCGACGACGTTACCGATCACCTCGGGTGTGCGCTCCGGGTGGACAAGCGCAAATGCGGCATACGCGATCAGCGCAAGCACAGCAAAGGATGCGACCCATTTGAGCGGGCGAAGCGACGAGCTTTTGGCCGCGCCGGGACCGGATTTGCCACCGGATGGCAGGGGGGGCGTGGCAGCGTTCGAGCGAAGGTTCATGGCGGCGATGGCAGTGATGCAATGAAGATCGATAAATGCAAATCGAGCCGGTACGTTTGGCGTACCGGCTCGAAACCCACACTACAGCGTGCTTGCTCGGTGTTCCGGGTCACATGAACGCGAGTTCATGCGATCCGGAACTACGTCGAAGCGAGGATCTACAGCGTCGATCAGTTCGCCGGGGCAGCCGACAGGACCGTGCCTTGCGCCTCGTCGAGGAACAGCGTCGGGTTCGAGCCAGCCTTGGTGAAGTCGAACAGGCCGCTGATGTCGCCGGCCGTCTTATCGAACGAGCCGTTACCGATCCGTGTGCCACCAAGCCAGTTGTCCTCGATGAACTTCACGACAGATGCTTGCGTGACCTGCGTGTGGTCAACGTAGTTGGCCTTCGCATACGGCGAGATGACGATGAACGGCGTACGCGTACCCGGACCGCAGCGACCGTTGACCTGCGCGCCGGCAAGACCGACGGGTCGTGTCGCGACAGACATACCGCACGAACCGGCGCTGTCGTACTGGTCAGCGCCCGCGAAGGTCACACCGCCGGCGCTGATGGCCGTGGAGTTGTCGTTCGAAGCGCTCGTGAGCGTCGGTGCCTGATGGTCGTACCAGCCATCCGAATCGTCGTAGGCGATGATCACGGCCGTGTTCTTCCAGTCAGGCTGTTGCATCAGGAAGTTGACCACTTTCGTGACAAACCCTTGTTCGTCGATCGGGTCCGAGTTGCCGGGGTGACCATCGCCAACAGACGGTGCCTTGAGAAAGCTGACGGACGGGTAGTTCCCTGCCGACACGGCCGTGAAGAAGTCGTTGCTGTCGTACTGATGGTGAACCGGCGACGTGCCGGTGGTGTCCTTCGGATCCGTATAGCCGATCAACGCGGTCGACGTCGGACGTTCGTGGTGCGGGTTCGCCGTCGAGTTGTAGTACTGGAACCACGCATGGTGCTGAACGTAGTCGCTCGAGTTCGCGTTGAGGATGTCGGAGAACGTCGAACGCTTGCAGCCTGTGGTGTTATTGGGGTTCGTGATCGTCAGGTCGAAGCCGCCCATGAAGCCGCCCCAGGTCAGGCCCTTCGTGTTCAGCAGGTCGCCGATGTTCTTGCCCTTCATCATCGCGGTCGGGTTGGTGGTATTGCCACCTCCGGCTACCTGGGCTTGGATCGAGCAGTCGTCGGTCGTCGGATCCAGATCGCCGGTCATGCTGTTGTCACCGTTGCCATCGCTGATCGCGTTGGTCGACGTCGTAATGGCCGGATTAAAGAGGTTGGCGGCGAGGGTCAGGCCATTGTTCTGACCTGACACCACTTCAATCGCACCGGGAGTCGACGGGCCGAACGTATCCGTCCACGCGTTGTCGCTCATGGCGAAATGCTGCGCGTAGTTCCAGTAAGCCGTCACGGTGTTGCCGTCGAAGTAGCCGAGCACCTGACCTTGGGAACCGAAGGCACCCGTGGAGCCCACCATGGTGGTGCTAGCAGCCGTGAACATCGGGAACGCGTCCATCAAGCCGTTGTGGTCACCGAGCTGTTCAGGCGTGTAGCTGTGGTTCTGGCTCTTCGTATTGGCTTGCGAGCGGTCGAGACGGAACGGGGTCGCGTCGGCCACCGTCAGCGGAGCGGCGGGTGTGCCGGTCAGGAGCGCAGGGACTTGAACGCCGTTGATCGTCACAGCAGCCGTTGCGAGGTTCGGCGAGCCAGGCAGTGCGTTCGGGTTCGTCGCACCGAGAATGCCCTTGGACGCCAGGGTGTTGATGTCCGTCTGCGTGTTCGCCAGAGGCGTGAACGTCGGATCACCCGAGAAGTTCTTGGCGTTCGGGTAGCTCGCGAAGTAGTGATCGAACGAAATGTTTTCGCCAAAGATCACGACCAGATGCTTGATCGGCGTCGCCGTAGCCACGGAGTCCTGTGGCGATACGGTGGCGCTCGGGGTCGTCGCGGCCGGCGGGTTGTTATTGCTGCTTCCGCATGCTGCGAGCACGAGCAGTGCGGCAGCAAACGGGATGGGCAAAAGGGCTTTACGGGACATGTAACGGGCTCCAGATTCGCTTCTCAGCGTTTCCAAATGTGGTGGAGGGTGCTGGGATGTTGTTAGAGATGGTTCTGGCACGACATTGAAACTGGGGGCATTGAGCCATCGCGATATTACGATTTAGGGGCGGATATCTTTCGGCAATATTATTTATCCATTCATTTGCATTTCAAACGATCGAGGCGACGTAGAACAAAAGCGTAAGCAATTGATATGGAAGGGAAAGGCTGGGGGGCAAAAAAATGAAAGCAGGTGGGGAAAAAAGCGTGTCTTTAGCTGAACTTATTTCAAGGTGTCCGTCGTATCAGCGATATCGTGAATCGGCCATACAGCGCGCTTTTTTCGGACGAAGCTATGTCGCGACATGGTCACGACAATTGAGCGTGACCCATTTCGTCGCGCTGCTGCCCCTTCAGGGCCCCTGCAGCGACATTACGCTCAGATGTACATCCTGGAGCGCTGGAGCGTACGTACCCTGAGTGAGTGGATGGGTTCGGTGCCCTATGAACGGACCTCCTTGACCTGCTGAGGGAAGTCCGGATGGCGTGACCGCGCTTTGAGGGAGGTACCGTTTTGCTGCTGCTCGGATCGGCATGCTACTGCAAGGCTCTAGCATCTTCGCAGACAAAAAAATAGGCCCTTCCATCACTGGAAGGGCCTGCACTGGTGCCCGGGGCCGGAATCGAACCGGCACGCCTCGCGGCGGGGGATTTTGAGTCCCCTGCGTCTACCAATTTCACCACCCGGGCTATGAACCCCTCGGCTTGCGCCCAAGGGTTCCGTTCAAACTGGTTTGGAGCATTCTTCAAATGCGCCGAACGATCTATAACCTGGTCACTGCACCCACCGGCCCGACACGCTGATGTGCCAGCGGCGGCGCGGGAAGAGCGAGATTATGGCGGAAAGGCATCCGCCCGGCAAGCGCCCTGCAGGGTGCGCTCACCGACCCACATCTTTTTTCTCATCAACCCTAGCTGGACGAAGCCGCCAATTTGGACCCGCGGTGCGCGCAACGGATCCGATCAGCAAGCAAACGCACTAGTTGCTCAAATAGACAAACCGCCCGTCCTTGACCTCACCCATCACGCTCGCGCGCTGGTCGAGGCCGACGTGATCCTGCGGGCTCATATTGACGATCCCGTTGGGCACCACAAGCTCATGCGTCTGCTCGAGCTCATTGCGCAGCGCGGCCCGGAAGGCCCCGGTGCCCGGTGAGGTGATCTTCGCCGCGCGCCCGACCGCGTTGTTCAGCAAAGGCCACACCCCAGCCGCGTCCCCCGCGAACTGGGTCACGCTGCCAGCGCCAAAGGTGGTCTCGTATTGCGAAACGAAGGTGCTCGCAACTTTCTTGACGGGATGATCCGCAGGCAATGACTTCGCCACGACGACCGGCTGTGTCGGAAACAACGTGCCTTCGACGTCTTTCCCGCCGAGTTTCAGGAATTCCGGGGTCGCGATGCCGTGGGTCTGGTAGATCGGCCCCTGATAACCCCGCTGCTTGAGTTCAAGCTGGGGCAGCACGGATGGCGTGCCCGCGCCAGCGACCAGCACCGCGTCGGGATGGGTGGACATCACCTTCAGGACCTGGCCGGTCACGCTCGTATCGGTCCGATTGAAGCGCTCTGCATCGACGATCTTGATCTTGCGCAGCTCGGCGAACTTGCTGAATTCCTTGAACCAGCTGTCCCCATAGCCATCCGCAAAGCCGATGAAACCGACGGTCTTTACGCCATGGCTGCTCATATAGCGGGTCATCACGTCGGCCATCGCGCCGTCGTTCTGGGCCATCTTGAATACCCAGGTCCGCGAGCCGGCCTGAGGCTCGACGACCGAGGCCGAGCCGACGAGCGTGATCATCGGCGTTCCCGCGGTCGCGACGGGATCGAGCACCGCGAGCGCCGCCGAGGTCACATTCGGGCCGACGATCACGTCGACCTTGTCCTCGCTCAGGAAGCGATGGATATTGCGCACCGCCTGACCCGGATCGCTCGCATCGTCGAGCACGATGTACTTGACGCCCCAGCCGCCAAGCTTCTTCGGCCACATCTGGATCGCCTTCTGGCTCGAAAGGCCAATCGAAGCGGCCGGCCCGGTCGTCGACAGATCGATGCCGACGGTCACCACTTGCGCATGGACGGCCCCGGATCCACACATCGCCCCAACCAGTGCGGCCGTGCCGGCGAGCGTGCGGAGCCTTCCCGCCGTCGCTTTCGCCCCGAGCCTGGACCCCGACGGGGAGGGCGCCGCATGCCCCCTCTCAGACCCGCATTCTTTGTCCTGCCTCTTTCCCGCCATCCCGCCCCATCGCTTCCCGATACTCATCCAACACTCCAGAAAAGACCTCGACGCCCTGTCTCTGTATCAGAGCTCATAGTTTTCATGGTCCCCTTTCAGCGCCTGCTCGACGAGCTTGCGCGTGAGGGTCGGAGACAACAACTCGACCAGCGTATACACATAGGAGCGCAGATACGCCCCCTGCTTGAGCGCGATGCGCGTCACATTGCTGCCGAACAGATGCCCGACCGGGATCGACCGCAAATGCCGGTCCCGTTCGGGATTGAACGCGACGTCGGCCATCAGCCCGACCCCCAGGCCCAGTTCGACATAGGTCTTGATCACATCCGCATCGATCGCCTCGAGCACGATATCCGGCGTCAGGTTGCGCAGCGCGAACGCATGATTGATCTTCGAACGCCCCGCAAACGCGGGGTCATAGGTGATCAGGGGATAGTGCGCGAGATCATCGAGCGTCACATTGACCCGTTCGAGCAGCGGGTGATCAGGCTGGACAACCGCGACGTGATACCACTGGAAGCACGGCAGTGACACGAGATCCTTGTAGCCCGACAGGGCCTCGGTCGCAATGCCGACATCGGCCTGATCGTGCAGCACCATCTCGGCGACCTGGGTCGGACTGCCCTGCAGAATGGACAGCCGCACCTTCGGAAATCGTCGTTTGAACTCGGCGATCGCGAGGGGCAGAGAGTAGCGCGCCTGGGTATGCGTGGCCGCGATGGTCAGGTTCCCCTGATCCTGGGCCGCGAAATCTTTTCCAACACGCTTTAAACTCTCAACTTCCTGAAGGATCTTCTCTACCGAGACCAGAATGATCCTGCCGGGCTCGGTCAGCGACCGGACCCGTTTGCCGTGCCGGGTGAAGATTTCGACGCCAAGCTCGTCCTCGAGCTCGATGATCGCCTTCGATACCCCAGGCTGCGAGGTGTACAGCGCCTTGGCAGCCTCCGTCAGGTTGTAGTTCTGCCGGACGGCTTCGCGAACGAAGCGGAACTGGTGCAGATTCATAATAACCTCGCGGCATATCAACAGAAAAATTCAGTCGTTTGAAATATAAAGCGAGTTTATTACGATCAACGCACTTTTTCCAATATCGATAGCTGCAATCGTCATTTGCAAATGAGCATTTCGTCCGAACGCGGGCAGCAGACGCAGGTCTCTCCTTGCTCCCGGACTGAATTGAGATGATCCCAGCCGTTGTGCGATACGGGTTGCACGCGGCGGACGAACAAAAACTGAGGTTGCCCACATGTATCAATACGATCGGTTCGACCAGACCATCGTCGACGAACGGGTCGAGCAGTACCGCGACCAAGTGCGCCGGCGCTTGTCGGGCGAGCTGTCGGAGGAAGAGTTCCGGCCGCTGCGTCTGCAAAACGGCTTGTATTTGCAACGCCACGCCTACATGTTGCGCGTGGCGATTCCCTACGGGCATCTGCGCAGCGACCAGATGCGCACGCTTGCCGAGATCGCGCGCGACTACGACCGCGATTACGGCCACTTCTCGACGCGGACGAACATCCAGTACAACTGGATCGAGCTCGAAAAGACACCGGACATCCTGCGCAAGCTCGCGGATGTCCAGATGCACGCCATCCAGACGTCGGGCAACTGCATCCGCAATATCACTTCCGACCAGTTCGCGGGCGTGGCGCCCGACGAGATCGTCGATCCGCGGCCTTACGCGGAGATCATGCGGCAATGGTCGACATTCCACCCTGAATTCGCCTGGCTGCCGCGCAAGTTCAAGATCGCGGTCTCGGGCACGGCACAGGATCGTGCCGCCGTGCTGATCCACGATCTGGGCGTCTATCTGAGCCGCGACGCGAACGGCCAGGTCGTCGCGCGGGTGCTCGCGGGCGGCGGCCTCGGCCGCACCCCGATCATCGGTTCGGTGATCAAGGAAAACCTGCCCTGGCAACACCTGCTGACGTATGCCGAGGCGGTGCTGCGCGTCTACAACCGCTACGGCCGGCGCGACAATATCTACAAGGCGCGGATCAAGATCCTCGTGAAGGCGCTCGGTCCGGAGAAGTTCGCCGAACAAGTCGAAGCCGAATGGGCGCACCTGAAGGATGGCCCTGCGACGATCACCCAGGAAGAGCTCGAACGTGTGTCAGCGGGTTTTGCGCCGCCGGCCTACGAAAAGCTCACCGACACCGATCCGGTCTACGAAAAGCATCTGCTCGAGAATCGCCAGTTCGCCCGCTGGGTCGAGCGCAATGTGCGCCCGCACCGTGTGCGTGGCTATGCGAGCGTGACGCTTTCGCTCAAGCCGGGCATCGCCCCACCGGGCGATGCGACCTCCGCGCAGATGTTCGCGGTGGCCGACTGGGCGGATCAGTACAGCTTTGGCGAGATTCGCGTAACGCATGAACAGAACCTCGTGCTCGCCGACGTCAGGAAGCGCGATCTGTATGCGGTCTGGGAACTCGCGAAGTCGCAGAATTTCGCGACCGCGAATATCGGCCTGCTGACCGACATCATCGCGTGCCCGGGTGGCGACTTCTGCTCGCTCGCGAATGCGAAGTCGATTCCGATCGCACTGGCGATCCAGGAGCGTTTCTCCGATCTCGACTATGTCTACGACCTCGGTGAACTGTCGCTGAATATCTCGGGCTGCATGAATTCGTGCGGTCACCACCACGTCGGCAATATCGGCGTGCTCGGCGTCGACAAGGATGGCGCCGAGTGGTACCAGGTGTCGCTTGGCGGCGAGCAAGGCGAGGGTGCCAAGCTCGCACGTGTGATCGGCCCGTCGTTCAAGGCCGAGCAGATGCCGGATGTGGTGTCGAAGGTGATCGAGACGTTTGTCGCGCATCGCAACGGCGACGAGCTGTTCATCGATACCTATCAGCGCATCGGGATCGCGCCGTTCAAGGAACGGGTCTACGCACGGGATACTGAAAACGCCTGAGCGAAAACGCCTGAGAGAGGCCGCTTGCGGCAGGGTGCCCGAGTCAAGGCGTCTGGCCAAGCACTTGACTCGAAGCACCTGAAGCAAGGCGTCCGAGCGGGAATGCAAGACTTTGGCGGGCAGCCCGACGGGCGCCCGCCGCATTGGAAAAGAATAGCTATGCCCCAGATCATCAAGAACCAGGCGATTGTCGACGACGACTGGCTTGTCGTGCGCGCTGCCGAAGACGGCAGCTTGCCGCCCCCGCACGCGCTGCCGGCCGGCAAGGTACTGGTGCCATTCAGTTACTGGAAGGCCTCGCGCGACACGCTGCCCGGCGTTCGCACAAAGCAGCAGATCGGCGTCTGGCTCGCCCCGGATGACGAACCGGCCGACCTCGTCGTCGACTTCGACGAGATCGCGCTGATCGCGATCGACTTTCCCGTGTTTCGCGACGGCCGTGGCTACAGCATCGCGCGCCTGCTGCGCGAACGGTACGGCTACAAGGGCGAGATCCGTGCGATCGGCGACGTGCTGCACGACCAGCTCGCGTATCTGAGCCGTTGCGGTTTCGATGCATTTGCCTTGCGTGCGGACAAGGACATTCAATACGCGCTGCGCGCGTTCGGCGAGCTGACGGTCCACTATCAGACCGCGAACGACGAGAAGCTGCCGCTGTTCCGCCGTCGCGGAGCAGCCGGGGCGGCCGCATGAGCACGCGCGCCGGCAGCGAGCTCAGCGAACTGTCCGCACCGAGTTCGGCGCTGCGTGCGCCGACAGCGAGTACGGCTGCCGGTCAGTCGGCCAAGGTCGACGCAGGCGCGCCGCTGAGCGCTGAACTGCTCGCAAAGATCGAACGCCTCGACGCACGCCTCGATGCGATCGCGGGCCGTCACAAGCGTGTGAAGCTCGCGAGCAGCCTCGCCGCGGAAGACATGTTGCTGACTCACGCGATCCTCTCCCGCAAGCTCGGCATCGGCATCTTTTCGCTGAACACGGGCCGCCTGCACGCCGAGACGCTCGGCATGCTCGACCGGGTCCGCGAGCGCTATGGCTACGAAATCGAGCAGTGGCTGCCTGACCCCGCGGCGGTCGAGGCCTATGTGAAGAATCACGGCCTCAATGCGTTTTACGACAGTGTCGAGTTGCGCAAATCATGCTGCGGTATTCGCAAGGTCGAGCCGCTCAATCGCGCGCTCTCAGGTCTCGAAGCCTGGGTCACGGGGCAGCGCCGCGAGCAGTCGGTCACGCGCACCGAGCTGCATGAGCAAGAGCACGACGAGGCACGCGGCATCGAGAAATACAATCCGCTCGCCGAATGGACCGAGGCCGATGTCTGGGCTTATCTCGGGCACTTCGATGTACCGGTGAACCCGCTGCATGCACGGGGCTATCCGAGCATCGGCTGCGAGCCGTGTACGCGCGCGATCCGTCCCGGCGAAGACAGCCGTGCGGGCCGCTGGTGGTGGGAGTCACGCGATACGAAGGAATGCGGGCTGCACATCACGATCGTGCCTGCTGAATCACAGTCGTCGGTTTTGCCGGCGAGCTGAGTACCGCGGCGCAGGCGAGGCATCTAGCGCAAGCAGATGACAAGCGGACAAGCGGGCCCCCGATTGAAACCCGGAAGGCACGCCGCCATATGATCCCAGCGACGGAGCCGCGCTCCGTCGCCGTAATGAGCAAACGAGCCCAGCCGCCTCCGCGGCGCTGCTCACGCAAACGAAGGACCGAATTATGAGCACCGAGCTCAACGCACCGGCAAAGACCGAATCGAATATCGCTGCGCAGAAGATGGACCATCTCGACTGGCTCGAAGCGGAATCGATCCACATTCTGCGCGAACTCGTCGCGGAGTGCCGCAATCCGGCGCTGCTGTTCTCGGGCGGCAAGGATTCGGTGGTCGTGCTGCACCTCGCCTTGAAGGCCTTCGGCCTCGGCGGCGGCCGCAAGACCACACTGCCGTTCCCGCTCGTGCACATCGATACCGGCCACAACTATCCGGAAGTGATCGAGTTCCGCGACCACCGCGTCGCCGAGATCGGTGCGCGCCTCGTGATCGGTCATGTCGAGGATTCGATCAAGCGGGGCACCGTGCGCCTGCGCCGCGAAACCGATTCGCGCAATGCCGTACAGGCTGTCACGCTGCTCGAAACCATCGCCGAACATCACTTCGACGCGATGATCGGCGGCGCGCGCCGCGATGAAGAGAAGGCTCGCGCGAAGGAGCGCATCTTCTCGTTCCGCGACGAATTCGGCCAATGGGACCCGAAGGCCCAGCGCCCCGAGCTCTGGAGCATCTTCAATGCACGCCTCCATCAGGGCGAGCACCTGCGTGTGTTCCCGATCTCGAACTGGACCGAACTCGACATCTGGCAATACATCGCCCGCGAACGGCTCGAACTGCCACAGATCTACTATGCGCACCAGCGCGAGATCGTGCGCCGTGACGGCCTGCTGGTGCCCGTGACGAATCTCACGCCGATGCGCGAGGGTGAAACGAGCGAAGTCGCGACGGTCCGCTTCCGCACGGTCGGCGACATCAGCTGCACCTGCCCCGTCGAGAGCGATGCCGACAATCTCGACGCGATCATCGCCGAGACTGCGGTCACCGATATCACCGAGCGTGGCGCGACACGGATGGACGACCAGACCTCCGAAGCCGCGATGGAACAACGCAAGAAACAAGGCTATTTCTAAGCCGCGCAGGGAAAAAGATCATGAGTATCCAGAATCAGACTGAAGACCTCGGCGTGCTGCGTTTCATTACCGCCGGCAGCGTCGACGATGGCAAGAGCACGTTGATCGGGCGCCTGCTCTACGACAGCAAGGCGGTATTGTCCGACCAGCTTTCGGCGCTCTCGCGTGCGAAGAACAAGCGCACGCTCGGTGACGAAATCGATCTGTCGCTGCTGACCGACGGCCTCGAGGCCGAGCGCGAGCAGGGCATCACGATCGACGTCGCCTACCGGTATTTCCAGACGGTGCGCCGCAAGTTCATCATCGCCGACACGCCGGGCCATGAGCAGTACACGCGCAATATGGTGACCGGTGCGTCGACAGCCGATGCGGCGATCATCCTGATCGACCCGACGCGCGTGACGACGGTCGACGGCAAGACCGAACTGCTCGCGCAGACCAAGCGCCATAGCGCGATCGTCAAGCTGCTGGGCTTGCAGCACGTGATCGTCGCAATCAACAAGATGGACCTCATCGACTATAGCGAGCAGCGTTTCGACGAGATCCGCGACGCCTATGTCGAACTCGCCGCGCACCTCAAGCTGGCCGATGTGCGCTTCGTGCCGGTCTCGGCGCTCAAGGGCGACAATGTCGTGCAGGCGAGCGAACGGATGCCGTGGTACGCGGGGGAGCCGCTGTTGCAATTGCTCGAGGCGCTGCCGGTTCGCCGCGCGCAACATGCGCTGCGTTTCCCGGTGCAATGGGTCGCACGCCAGGACGGTCATCAGGCCGATGACTTCCGCGGCTATATGGGCCGGGTCGAGAGCGGCGAAGTCAGCGTCGGCGACACGATTGTCGTATTGCCCGCCAATCGGGAAGCGACGGTCGCCGAGATCGTCGCACCGGTCACGGGCGGTACGGCATCGGTGGACCGCGCATTTGCGGGCCAGTGCGTGACGCTGCGCCTGAGCGAGGACGTCGACGTCTCGCGCGGCGACACCTTCGTCGCGCCGGGCGACGCGCCGCAGCCCGCGCGCAAGCTCGATGCTGATCTCTGCTGGTTCGACGAGGAACCGCTGTCGATGCAGCGTAAGTACCTGCTCAAGCAGACCAGCAACACGGTGTTCGCGCGCGTCTCGGCGGTTCGCGAAGTGTTTGACGTGAAAACGCTCCTGCAGGCGAGCGACCGGCAGTCGCTGTCGATGAACGATATCGGGGCGGTCTCGCTGACCTTGCAGAAGCCGGTGGTTGCCGATGTCTATGAGACACAGCCCGCGACCGGTGCCTTCGTGCTGATCGACGAAGCGACCAACCATACGGTGGCGGCCGGCATGATTCGTGCGTTTTCAGCCTGAGAGCCGCACAGGCTCGAACTAGAGACGCATCGACAGGACAGGAATATGGGCAAGGTGTATTTGATTGGCGCGGGCCCTGGTGCAGCGGACCTCATCACGGTGCGTGGTGCACGGCTTTTGGGCCAGGCCGACGTGGTGTTGCACGACGCCTTGATCGAAGACGACATGCTCGCACTCGCCCCGCTCGCGAAGAAGATTGCAGTCGGCAAGCGGTGCGGTCAACGTTCGACCGCCCAGCATTTCATCAACAAGCAATTGGTCGATGCGGCGCGCGAGCACGCGGTGGTGGTGCGGCTCAAGGGCGGCGACCCGATGTTGTTCGGGCGTGCCGATGAAGAGATGCGCGCGCTCGAGGCGGCGGGGATCGAATACGAGATCGTGCCGGGCATTACCGCGGCGCTTGCCGGCGCGGCGACGCTACGGCGGTCGCTGACCTTGCGCGGCGTCGCGCGCAGCGTCGCGTTCGCGACCCACAGCCGGGCGCCGGATAGCGACGAGATTCGCGAAAGCGCCTCGGCCGACTCGCTGGTGTTCTATATGGGACGCGACAGCGCTCCAGCCATTGCGCAGGAGCTGATCGATGCGGGCCGTGCCGGTTCTACGCCCGTTGCCCTGGTCGAAGCCTGCAGCACGAAGCGGGAGCGGACGCTGACGCTGACGCTCGCCGAGCTTGCCGGCGGCGCGGCGCAGATCTGGCTCGATCCGACACAGCCAAGCCTCGTGATGATCGGTACGGCCTTCGCGGCGCGTGCGTCGCAGGTCGGAAACGAGCAGGGCGATGGTGCCGTGCCGGAGGCGGATGCGCCCGATAGCGCCGGGCCAACACCGGCTGGCGAAGCGGGACAGCGCGCCGCTTGAGCGAGACACACGCACGCAAAGCCGCGCGCACCCTGCGTGCGTCGCTACGCTTTACTTGCGTGCCTGAGTTCGCCGACTGCCCGAAGGGCTAGTCGCGCGTCTGGTCGAGACAGAAATCGATGATGGCCGCGAGTACGCCTTCATCCTCGCCAGCCGCGCCGGTGCAGCGGATATCCACCTGAGGGTGGCTTGAGCGGCATTGCTCGACGATCTCGGGCAAATCACGCCTCAGATGACCGCCCTGGCCGAAAAAAACCGGAATCACGGTAATCCGCTCGCACCCCTGCGCGACCTGTGAGTCGACGGCGGCCGGCAAATCGGGATCCATCAGTTCAAGAAACGCGAGCGACACCGGCCCCGGATGCGCATGCTTGAGCAGCGCTTCGAGCCTTTCAAACGGTGCCTTCCAGCGCGCGTCGCGCGCCCCATGGCCGAACAAAATGATGCCGTGCGCCATAGCGTGTTTCCAGTGCGTCCTCAGATTCAAATGCGGATTGGCTGAGCGGCCTCGGCGGACCGCCCAGTGCAGGGTCAGTATCGATTCAGAGCAGGATCAGCGCTGACTCAGTGCCTGCTCAGTTTCTATTTACCCAGAGCAAGCCGATCAGCCCCACCACAAGATAAAGCAGGCTCGGGACCGCTGCGGTCGCCACGGGTGGCCAGGTATTCAAGGTACCGACGTGCGAGAACAGTGTGTTGACGAGCTGGAAGCTCATGCCGAGCATGATCCCCCCGAACACCTTGATGCCGACCACGCCCGCGCGCGTATGCAGGTAGGCGAACGGCAGCGAGAGCACCAGCATCACGAGGATCGCGAACGGATAGAGCAACTTGTTCCAGAGGGCGACCTCATAGCGCTGCGTGTCCTGATGGTTCTCCTGCAAATGCTGGATATACGAGTACAGATTGACGATCGACATCCGGTCCGGCGACACGAGCAGCACTGACAGGATCTGCGGCGTGAGCTGCGAACGCATCAGGTAGTGCGGCAGATGGATGAGCGTCGAGCGGTAGACCGGATTGAGCGCGTCTTTCGGATCGGACGGATTCGGTACGACGTTCTGGAACTTGGTCTCGGTGACATCGTCGAGCGCCCAGTGATCGGGCCCCCGGAAACGCCCACGCTCGGCGGTTCGAACATCGGAGAGCCGGAACTGCGAGTCGAATTCGTAGATCCGCACCTTGGTAATGGTCGTATCGGGCAGCAGTTCGCCGACATTGACGAAACGCGTGACCGGGCGCCCCTCGCCGTCATTGGTCAGCGTGTCCTTGACCCAGACGCCGGACTCGAAGTTCGACGACACGGAGGAGCCGAGCGCCTCGAGCCGCACACGCTCCGACAACTGGTCGGCATAGGGGCCGACCACCTCACCGATCAGATAGGTCACGAACAGCATCGGAATGCCGATCTTCATCAGCGAACCGAGCGCCCGTCCTGTCGAGAGGCCCGAGACGCGGAAGATCGTGAACTCCGAATTCGCGGCCATCGTCGCGAACACATAGATCGCGCTGATCAGCGCGGCGACCGGAATGATTTCGTAAAAGCGCGAGGGGGTCAGCAGTGCGACGCGGATCACCGCAAAGCCGAATCCATACGACCCCTTGCCGACCGCGTCGAGTTCGCTGATCAGGTCGAAGAAGAAAAACAAGCCCGAAAACGCGAACAGGACGAACAGGAAGGTCAGGTAGATCTGCCGCGCGAAGTAACGCTCGTAGATCCTCATTGCGCGGCCCGGGGCGTGAACTTGGCGCGCAGGCGGGGGAACAGCGGCCGGTTGCGTGCACGGATCTTGAACAGCACGACAACGATGACCGACACGACGACATGCAACGCCACGAGGCCGACCACGAATGGAACGCGGCCCTGCTCGATCCACGATTGCACGAGGTTCAGAAAGTTCGAATAGGTCAGGTAGATGAGGACAGCCATCACGAGATTGGTCGTCCGGCTGCGGCGCGGCGACTGGTGTGCGAGCGGGATCGCGAGCAGCATCAGGTTGATCGCGAGCAGGGGCAGGCCGATGCGCCAGGCGAGTTCCGCGAGGTTCGCGGGGGTCGGCGAGGCGATCAGCTCCCCTGTGTAAAGGTCGCGCGAACTTGGCGTATCGATGATGTCATGGCTTTCGATGCGCACGCCGTAGCGCTTGAATTCCATAATCCGGTAATCGGGCTGGCCGGGCACGCCGTCGTAGCGGCGCCCGTTCTCGAGCACGACGAAGCGGTCGCCGTTGGGCTGGGTCTCGATCTGTCCCTCGGCCGACACCACGACATTGATCTTGCCGTTCTCGGTGCCGGTCACGAACACGTTCCTGACACGGCGCGAATCGGGCGACATCTTCTCGATGAAAAACACCCGATGGCTCGTGGGCGACTCGCGGAACTGGCCGGGTGCGAGCAGCGAAACCTCGTCGCGCTGCGCAAAACGCTCGCGCACGAGCTTGCTCTGCTCGTTCGACCAAGGCCAGCCGACAAAGGCGAAGAAGACGATCAGTACGATCAGCGGGGCCGAGAACTTCGCGATCGGCTTGATCAGGCGCGTATGGCTGACGCCCGACGCGAACCAGACGACCATTTCCGAGTCGCGGTACCAGCGCGTGAGCACGAACAGGATCGACACGAACATCGTGACGACGAGCATCACCGCCAGGTAGCCGACCACGGTCAGGCCGATCAAGACGAGCACATCGCGCGGGTCGATCTCGCCTGAGGCGGCGAAGCCCACGATGCGGATCAACATCGTCGACAGCATGATGGTCAGCAAAACGAGGAATACTGCGCCAGCGGTGTACGCGAGTTCTCGTTGTAGAGATCGTTCGAAAATCATGTCCGGGAGGATTCGGGCGTCCGGCAGAGGGCGCCGCCGGAATAAAAATAGCGGATAATCGGCGCTTGCCCGAAGAGGAAACGGGCTGTGAATATATCCAAGGACAAGAGCGATGGACTTTAGCATAAAAGCTTTCGACTGGAGCAAGGCGGGCGTGCCGTCCTTGCTGGCTGCCAAATCCGATTGCGTCGTCATCGGGATATTCGAAGGCCAGACCCTGTCGGGAGCCGGGCGCCAGCTCGACGTGCTGAGCAAGGGTCTCGTGGCCCGGCTCATCAAGAGCGGCGACATGACGGGCAAGAGCGGCAGCACGTTCCTCCTGCACGAGGTCGAGGGCATCGGCGCCGCGCGCGTGCTGCTCGTCGGCCTGGGCAAGCAGGACAAGTTCGAGGCGAAAAGCTTCACCGACGCCACACGCGCCGCCTGGCGCGCGCTCGCGACGACCCGTGCAGCCCAGGTGACGTGGCTGCTCGCGCAGACGCCGGTCAAGGGCTACGGCGCCGACTGGGCGACGCGCGTCACCGTGACGGTTGCGCGCGATCTCGCCTACCGCTTCACCGAGACGAAGAGCAAGCCCGAACCGGATGAACGCACGCTGAAGAAGGTCACGCTGGTGGTCGATCCGGCCGACGAGAAGGCCGCCAAGGTCGCGCTCAGGCAGGCCATCGCGATCGCCAACGGCAGCGACCTCACGCGCGATCTCGGCAACCTGCCGCCGAACATCTGCACGCCGACCTACCTGGGCCATGCCGCGAAGAAGCTGGCAAAAGAGTACAAGCTCAAGGTCGAAGTGCTCGGTCAGAAACAGATCGAAGCGCTCAAGATGGGCTCGTTCCTGTCCGTTGCGAAAGGTTCGTCCGAGCCGCCCCAATTTATCGTGCTTCATTACCAGGGCGCCGCCGCGAAGCAGGCACCCGTCGTGCTGGTCGGCAAGGGCATCACGTTCGACACGGGCGGCATCTCGCTCAAGCCCGGCGCGGCCATGGACGAGATGAAGTACGACATGTGCGGCGCCGGTTCGGTGCTCGGCACGATGTCGGCGGTCGCCGAGATGGGGCTCAAGCTCAATGTGGTGGCGGTGATTCCGACCTGCGAGAACATGCCGGCCGGCAATGCGGTGAAACCGGGCGATATCGTCACGAGCATGTCGGGGCAGACCATCGAAGTGCTGAACACCGACGCCGAAGGCCGCCTGATCCTCTGCGACGCGCTGACTTATGCGGAACGCTTCAAGCCCGCGGCCGTGGTCGACGTGGCCACGCTGACCGGTGCCTGCATCGTCGCGCTGGGGCATCACAACAGCGGACTCTTCTCGAAGGACGACGCGCTCGCCGACGAACTACTCGCGGCTGCGAAGAAGGCCGGCGACCCCGCATGGCGCTTGCCGCTCGACGATGAGTATCAGGAACAGCTGAAGTCGAACTTCGCCGACGTCGCCAATATCGGCACGCCGGGCGCGGGCTCGGTGACGGCCGCCTGCTTCCTGTCGCGCTTTACCGAGGCCTATCCGTGGGCTCACCTCGATATCGCGGGGACGGCCTGGAAAAGTGGTTCGGCCAAGGGCGCGACCGGCCGGCCGGTGCCGCTGCTCTCGCAGTTCCTGATCGATCGCGCAGGTTGAGCGAGCGGTGACGCGCGTCGATTTCCACACCAACGTGGCCGACAAGCTCGGCTACGCCTGCCGGCTCGCGCGCAAGGCCTATCTGGCGGGGCAGCCGCTCGTCGTGCTCGGTGAGCCGGCGGTCCTGAAGGCGTTCGACGAACGCCTGTGGACCTTCGCGGCGCTCGAGTTCGTGCCGCACTGCATGGCCGATAGCGCGCTCGCCGCGCAGACGCCAGTCGTGTTGTGTGCATCGCTCGACGGCGCACCTCACCATCAGGTGTTGATGAACCTCGGGCAGGCATTGCCTGCCAGTTTTGCGAGCTTCGAACGCCTGCTGGAGCTCGTCGGGACTGACGCGCAAGAACTACAGGCCGGCCGCGAGCGCTATCGCTTTTATCGCGATCGGGGTTATCCTCTCGCCAACCATAAACAGGACGCATAGGCCGGGCCTCATGGACTGTCACCCATGTGTGGGGCCGCTGTGAACCGCACGATGCGCGATAACCGATTGTCCCTGCCGGAGAATTTCTGGATCGGGCGGATGGGCCGACGTCTGACGGAGTGCCTCAATTGAGAGACGACGATCTATCGATTCCCGTGCTGGCCGACATACTCGAGCCAGGCGATCCGGCCAAGGCCGATCCCGCGGTTCCGCGCCGGCCCATGGATCATGCGTGGACCGATGCGCTGGCGCGCGAAGTCCATGGCGAGCCGCTTGCCGCCATACCGATGCTCAACGACGTGCTCGTGCCGGGCGACTCGGCACGCGCGCAGCACTCGCCGCCACCGGCCGATTCGGGTTTGACAATTCCCTTGCTCACGGAAGTGCTCAGCGATCACAACCCGGTCACCGGTCTCTCGTATGACGAGACTCGTGGCGCGCCGATCCCGATGCTGACTGATGTGATCGCGGATTTTGACGAAGCGGTCGTGGAGGACGAGGCCCAGGCAGGTGCTCGGGCGGAAGCCCAAGCGACAAATCTGTCGGCCAAGCCGTTCGCATTCGAACTGGATGACGTGCCGCCGCTGCCGGATGTCTCGGTCGATGAGGCCGCGCCCGTCGAACGGCACGCCCCGCCGGAGTGGCATGAGGCAAGGACCGAGCCGCCGGTTTCGACCCACTCGCCGATCGACCTCAGCGCGTTGGCCTCGTCGATCGAAGCGAATCTGTTGGACTCGGAGTTACCATTCCGCGCTTACGGTGAGTTTCCCGGCGAACCGGCGCCGACTCCGATCGACGTCGGCGACTCCGCGCTGCCGCCGTCCTGGCCGATGGACAAGGTGCCGCTGCCGTTCGGCTCGGGCGAGCCCGAAGTGCCGGTGCAGGAAAGCCCCGAGACCGAGGCGTTCGCCCATGATCCGACACCCTTGCGCGCCGTGATCGCGCCCGAGTCGTCGGATGCCGACACCGTCTCCGCTTACCCCGTGCCATTCGAGCCGATTGCCACGGAGCCGTTGCCCGAGGCTGCACAAGCCGAAGTCACACAGGCTGAAGTCGCTGAGCCGGAAGCGGTTCAACCGGAAGCCGTTGATCCCGAAGTCGCTCAACCGGAAGCCCTTCAACCGGAAGCCCTTCAAGCGGAAGTCGTGCAGCCCGAGGCGGAGTTCAGCGCACCGGCGATGAGCGCGGAGGACGCGGATCACCTGGCGGCGATGCTGTCGCAGCCGGAACCGGTTGCGGCGGAACTCAATCAACCGCAACCCGAATACCTGTCGCCGCTTGCCATCGTGCCGGCTCAGACGGAGATCGACCATGTCGCCGCTGACGTACGCGCGCGCGCGTTGCGCTACCTGGCCAGTGAGGGACATGCGCTGATCGAATCGCGGTGCCAGGAGCAGGCTGTCTGGCTCGCGCACAGGATTACGCGCGAGATCGCCGCGACACTCGAGCGCGAAATCGGCCAGTGGGTTCAGGACGCCTTGAACGAGGCGCTGCAAAAGCGACTGCCGCCGCGCTGAACGCCCCTTAGTGTTTCGTTTGCAGGATCCAGTCGACCAGCAGATAGGCCTGTTGCGTGTCCACTTGTGTGTTGGCGGGCATCGGCGCCGATCCCCACACACCGACTCCGCCTGCGCGGATCTTCTGCTCCAGGTAGTCGCGCGCCTCGGGGTTGCCGTTGTAGCGGCCGGCGATGTCGGCGAATGAGGGGCCGAGCAGGGGCCGGTCGATCGCGTGGCAACTCATGCAGTTGAGCTTGCGCGCCAGCATCTGCGCATCGTTCGACTGGGCGAGCACGCCGCCCACGGGCAGGGCCAGCATGGTCCAGGCAACTGCCAGCCTCAGCCTGGATCGTCTGCGCAACGGCAACGTAGGTATGGCGGCTTGCATGGGTATCCCTTGAGCGCGCTTTCTTCGCCGATGTGCGCCTTCTCGATGCGAAGCGAACTTCCGATGCGTTTCCGGCGGTCTGACCGGATCACGCGGACACGGCGCACGATGTATCCGCAAGCATTATAGGGCCCGGCAATTGCCGTTCGCCGTCGTTCTCATGGGCAGGCCCGCATGCAGATTCGTACGCAGGCACATGCGGACGACGCCGAAGCAAAAAGGCCGGTGACGGAACTTGTCCGCCACCGGCCTTCCTGATTTTTTCGAGCCTGACCAGCCTGACCAGCCCAACTAGCCTGCTCAGGCTTAAGCAAGCTCAACCACCGACCTTAGCCGCTCACCGCGCCACGATTGGCCGGCAAGGCCAATGCCGCGAACTTCGCGAGCACGCCGCGCGTATATCGCGGGGCCGGCTGCTTCCATGCAGCACGGCGGCGCTCGAGCTCGGCCGCGTCGACGTTGAGTTCGAGTTTGAGCTCATGCGCGTCGATCGTGATCGAATCGCCTTCTTGAACCAGCCCGATCAAACCGCCCACATAGGCTTCGGGCGCCACGTGCCCGACCACCATGCCCCAGGTGCCGCCGGAGAACCGGCCGTCCGTGATCAGGCCGACCGATTCGCCGAGCCCCTTGCCGATCAGCGCACCCGTCGGCGCAAGCATTTCGGGCATGCCGGGGCCGCCCTTCGGACCGAGGTAGCGCAGCACCAGCACATCGCCCGGATTGATCTTGTCACCGAGGATCGCAGTCATGGCGCTTTGCTCGTCTTCGAACACGCGCGCGGGGCCCGTGATCACCGGGTTCTTGAGGCCGGTGATCTTCGCGACCGCGCCGTCCGGTGCGAGGTTGCCCTTGAGGATCGCGAGGTGGCCTTCCTTGTAGAGCGCCTTCTCGATCGGGAAAATGACCTGCTGGTCGGCGCGCGGCACGTCGGGCACGCTGGCGAGTTCCTCGGCGATCGTCTTGCCGGTGATCGTGATGCAGTCGCCATGGAGCAGGCCCGCGTTGAGCAGGAGCTTCAACACCTGCGGGATGCCGCCGGCCTTGTGAAGATCGGTCGCGACATACTGGCCCGACGGCTTTAGATTGCAGATCACCGGCACGCGCCGACGCATGCGTTCGAAATCGTCGATGGTCCAGTCGACTTCGGCCGCATGCGCAATCGCGAGATAGTGGAGCACCGCATTGGTCGAGCCGCCGGTCGCCATGATCAGCGCGACCGCGTTTTCGATCGACTTCCTCGTGATGATGTCGCGGGGCTTGAGGTCCCGCTTGACGGCTTCGACCAGGACGCGGGCCGACTCGGCCGCCGAATCGACCTTCTCGTCGTCGGGGTTCGCCATGGTCGAGGAGTACAGCAGCGACATGCCGAGTGCCTCGAACGAGGAGCTCATCGTGTTGGCCGTGTACATCCCGCCGCACGAGCCCGTCGACGGGCAGGCGTTGCGCTCGACGCCGTCGAAATCTTCCTGGCTCATCCGGCCGGCCGTGAATTCACCGACTGCCTCGAACGACGAGACGATCGTCAGGTCCTTGCCCTTCCAGTTGCCCGGGCGGATCGTGCCGCCGTAAACATAAATGGCCGGCACGTTGGTGCGCGCGATGGCCATCATGCCGCCCGGCATATTCTTGTCGCAGCCGCCGATCACGACGACGCCGTCCATCCATTGGCCTTGTACCGCGGTTTCGATACAGTCGGCGATCACTTCGCGCGAGACGAGCGAATACTTCATGCCCTCGGTGCCCATCGACATGCCGTCCGAAATCGTCGGCGTGCCGAAGGTCTGCGGGTTCGCCTTCGATTCCTTGATCGCGTTGACGGCTGCGTCGGTCAGCCGCTGCAGGCCCGCGTTGCACGGCGTGATCGTCGAATGACCGTTGGCGATACCGATCATCGGATTATCGAAATCGTCTTTCTTATAGCCGAGCGCGTAGTACATCGAGCGGTTGGGCGCGCGCGCGACACCCTGGGTGATATTGCTCGAGCGGCGATTGAACGGCATGGGGAACTCTCCGGTGATCTCGGGTGAGGGGTGCCCGCCTCGACTGGAAACCGGGCGGGTCACGGTGATTCGTACTGGGTTCGTGAGTGCGCAGGATGGCCTTTCACGAATTGAGTGTCAAATATATTATTCTGCATGTATTAGGTCGTGAAACATCTCAATAGGAACGCACCGATGGGACTTGATTTGCGCCAGCTTCGCTATTTCGTCGCCGTCGCCGAGGAACGCCATTTCGGGCGGGCGGCGAGCCGGCTGGCCATGACGCAGCCGCCCCTCTCGCAGCAGATCATGGCGCTCGAAGAGACGCTCGGCGCAGCGCTCTTTGCGCGCACGCGACGCAGTGTCGAGCTCACACCGGTCGGACGCGATCTGCTCCCCGAAGTGCGTCGCCTGCTCACATTGGCCGACAGTCTGCCTGCCCTGGCGCAGTCCCTGGCGCGTGGCGAGGCCGGCGAGCTGTCGCTGGCCTTTGTGTCGACCGCCGACTATGGCCTGCTGCCTCAGCTGATGCGTGCGTTCACCGAGCGCTATCCGGGCGTACGACTCCAACTGGTCGAATCGACGAGCGATATCCAGGTCGAGGAGCTCATCGCGGGGCGCATCGACGCGGGCTTGATGATTCCGCCCGTGCCGCCGCGCTATGCGGGGCAGCTCAGCTACCTGCCGCTCATGCGTGAACCCCTGATCGTCGCGATGTCGGACGACACGGCGCGGCAGCTCGGCGGCGAGGTCCCGCTCGCGGCGCTCGCCGATTTGCCGCTCGTGGTGTTTCCTCGGCGTCTGGCGCCCGCCTTTTATGACATCATTATGGATTGCTATGCGCGGGCCGGGCTCACGCCCAGGATCGGCCAGGAAGCGATCCAGATGCAGACAATCGTAAGCCTCGTCTCGGCGGGCATGGGTGTCGCACTGGTGCCGCGCTCCTTGTGTAACCTGCGCCGCACAGGGGTTGTCTACCGGCCGCTGCGTGATGCGGAGCCGCTCGTCGAAACCGGTCTGCTCTGGCGCAGCGACGACGTGAGCCCTGTGCTGGGTGGCTTTGTCGAAGTCGCACGCGGCTGGCAGCCGCCGGACGATCGCGTGCCGGCCCCTTTGTTAATCTGATTGATCCTGATCCCGGACCTCGCCTAACGATGCTGATTCATCCCCAATTCGATCCCGTCGCGATTCATCTGGGTCCGCTTGCGATCCGCTGGTACGGGCTCATGTACCTGCTCGCCTTCATTCTTGCGATCGTCGTCGGCCGGCTGCGTTTGCGCCTGCCGCATGTCGCCGCGCAGGGGTGGACCAGCAAGGACATCGACGACCTGCTGTTCTTCGGGGTGATCGGCGTGATCCTGGGCGGCCGGCTCGGCTATGTGCTGTTCTATAAGGCCGACTGGTATTTCGCGCATCCGCTCGACGTGTTCAAGGTCTGGGAAGGCGGCATGTCGTTTCATGGCGGCTTTCTCGGCGTGATTCTCGCGATGATGCTGTTCGCGCGGCAGCGCGGGCGGACCTGGATGCAGGTGACCGACTTCATCGCCCCGATGGTGCCGGCGGGCCTCGCGTGCGGGCGCTTCGGCAACTTCATCAACGGCGAACTCTGGGGCCGGGTCACGCGCCCCGACGCGCCCTGGGCAATGCTGTTCCCGGGCGCGGCTCGGGACGACCGGGCATGGCTGCTCGCGCATCCCGCCGAGGTGAACGCATGGCATCTGCAGGACGTGTTCCTGCGTTATCAGTTGCTGCCGCGCCATCCTTCCGAACTCTATGAGATTGCGCTCGAGGGGATCGCCCTGTTTTTCGTGTTGTGGTTCTTCGCGAAGAAGCCGCGGCCGGTCGCCGCGATATCGGCCGTCTTCCTGATCGGCTATGGTCTCGCGCGCTTCATCGTCGAATTCGCCCGCGAGCCCGATGACTTTCTGGGCCTGCTCACGTTTGGCCTGTCGATGGGGCAGTGGCTCTCGTTGCCGATGATCATCGCCGGGATCTGGCTGCTGATCCATTCATACCGGCGAGCTGCGCGCTCGCCACTCGCTGCGACGTCATCGTCCGCACCGAACCGCTGATGTGACGCCGGGCCGCTGGCCCGGCCGTCTCATTGCGTCAATGCGTCATCTGCACCGAGCCGTTGACGTGGACCGTGACGGTCGAGTCGCCGGCTTCGAGGGGCACGTCGGCCATCTTCGGGGCGCCCTGGGCGGACATGCGCGCCATCATCATCGGACGCGGCGGGCTGCTTTCGCCGGCCGATACGCTGACTTCGCGAATCGTGAAGCCACCGAAGCCGAAGGCGGCCGATGCGTCCGCGGCTTTCTGGCGGAACTCGGCAATCGCTTCGCCGCTCAACTTCTTCTGCGCCGCATCACGCGATTCGGGTGACAGCGAGAACGTCACGTTCGAGATCTGCATCTGCGATGACAGGCTGCCCGCGAGCTTCGAGACCGCCGCGAAATCGTGCGAGTCGAGCCGGACTTCGCTGCGTCCGCGCCATCCGCTGATATGCCCGTCGCGGTCGGTCGAAGGATAGACGGACAAGGCCCCTGTCTGCGCCGTCACACCGCTCTGGCGTTTTGCCGCGAGCAGCACCTTTTCGGTCCGCTCGTTCAGTGCGCCGGCGAGCGTCGCCGGATCATCCGCCTGTTGTTCATACGAGAGGGTGACATGGACGACATCCTGCGGAACGTCGAGACTCGCGCTGGCGTCGAGATTCAGCACGCCGGCGGGTGGTGGGACGGTCTGCGCCGAAGCGTGACAGGCGCCGAACGCGAACACCGTGCCCACGACAAGTCCTGCAAGCGATTGATGAAGGGTCATGCTCAAGCTCCGGGAGACAGGAACAGGATTGGAGGTGACGTGTCCGACGTCAGCCTTTCGCGAGGTCTTTCGTAATCACGCGCCACTCGTCCGCGGTAACGGGCGTAATCGACAATCGATTCCCCTTCGCGAGCACGCGCATGTCGGCAAGCCGTGGTTCGTCACGTAGCATCGGCAATGTGATCAGCGGTGTCTTGCGTACGAAACTGACGTCGACGAGCATCCAGCGCGGCTCTTCTTCGCGCGCTTTCGGATCGTAGTAAACGCTCTGTACGTCGAACTGCGTCGGATCCGGATAGGGCGTCGACGCGACGCGCGCAATACCGGCGATGCCAGGCACCGCGCAACTCGAGTGATAGAAGAGCACGCCGTCGCCGACCTTCATCAGGTCGCGCATGAAATTGCGCGCCTGATAGTTGCGCACGCCGGTCCACGGCAGGGTTTGTCCCGGAGCCCCGGCAAGGTCGTCGATGCTGGCCTCGTCGGGTTCGGATTTCATCAGCCAGTAATGCATGTCCGATCGCCCAAAGAAAAACGGCGCTGGCCAGAAGCCAACGCCGTTCGAGTAGGTCCCCACCTTGGCCGCTAGGCCGGCATCCTGAACCGGGAGTTCAAGACGGTCGTAGTCAGAAGCACGTTGGGCTCATCAGACAGAGTGACGCGCACGCCCGCGCTCCAATTTCCACAACCTTGCACATGGCATTGGTTCAAGGAATTTATGGCCTTGGCGAACCAGGCAGGGAAGCTTTGAAACTTGTGAAACCTACATCGAGAAGCGAAGCGGTCGGCGAGCCCGCGCAACCTAACTACGGCTGCACGTTCAACTGACCAATCGCTGCATCTAGCTGCTGGTTCATGTGGCTCATTGTACGCCGTATTTCCTCGACCGGAAATGCTTCTCCGTGCCGCACACTCTTTTGCAGCTTAAGCAATTCCGACGCCAACGAGAGTGCCGCAAGCACAGCAACGCGGTCGGTCCCGCGCACCGCACTGCTGTCGCGCGCCTTGGTCATCTCGGCATCGACGCGGGCGACCGCCTCGCGCAGCGAAGCCTCGGCTTCGGGTGCGCAGGAAAGACGATAGGCCTGGCCGAGAATCTGCACTTCAATTTGTTTTGCGCTCATCCGGCATTTCCTTGGGCGGGGGCCGCAGGCGTCGACGGCGCAAGCAGGTCGAGCTGACTTTCGTCGGCGCGGCTATGCGGCAACTTTTCGAGAATCGCGTTCAGGCGCACCTGTGCGTCGTCGATCTTCGACGACAAGGCATCACGTTCGCTGCGCAATGCATCGCGCTCGCCACGCAGCGCTTCGACCTCGGCACGCAGCGTGTCGCGTTCGTCGTGGGCGTGCGCGAGCTGCGTCTCGAGATCGAGCAAGCGTTGTTGATGCTGACCACTGATCGCAATCAGGCGGCCGATATTCTGTGACAAAAGGTCGAGTTCGTTAAGCATGTCTGCTGCGTCCTCATAAGGCTTGTCATTCTAACTCCAATCTTTGCGTTGTCAGAGTTCCGATACGCGTGGTTACGAATTCTGCGCACAGACCGCGATGTTCCGGCGCGGAAACCTGATGTGCCAAGTGCCTCCGTTCAGCGGGGTGATGTCGTTCATGGAATGAGAACAATCCTAGTTTTTCAGTTCCCACCAACCTTCACATACTGGCGCTGCTCGTTCGCCACTCGCAAGGTGCGACGGGCCAGCCAGTTTTCATGAATCTGCAACAGGGAATGGAACGTGAAAAGAATCAAGATGAAGCCGTTGCCGATCGTTATATCCGGTGTGGTTTTCGGGATGGCCATGAGTGCCTCATCCGCCGCGCAAGCCGATGCCTATCCGAACGTTGCAGCTTGCCCATCGATTTCGGTCTGGGAGTCGAAGTTCAGCTATCCGGGCACTCCGCCGGTCTGCGTCACTCACGATGCGCACACCTGGTCGAACAAGTGGTGGGCCAACCCTGGCGAAGAGCCGGGTGTCAATGAAGTATGGGCTGATCTGGGTGCGATGCCGCAACCTGTTGAGGCGGACGTGACGGTGAAGTTCAACAGCGAGTCGCAAAGCTCAAGTGTGGTGCCGTTGCCGAGCTATACCGATACGTCGACGTATTTCCTCGTGCCCAAATCGCAGGCGTCCCTGGGGCCGACCACGCCAGTCTGGTCCGGCTCCGGGCAGCCTGCCATGCTCACCGTTTATGCGCTAGGCAGCGACAACACCCGTCAGCCCGTCTATCTGCGTGCCGTGAGGAATGCCACGAGCGACGGCAGGAGCGGCTATCTCTACGCCATGAACGACGGCGTGACGGTAGGCGGCTACGGCATGGGAAAAAGCGCGCTGATTCTCAGTTTTGAGCGCGGCGACAACATGCATCTGAAGGCCGGGGTCCGTTACGTCACGAGTCAAGCCTCGGATCTGGTGACGGTCAACGCGCACGCATGGCACTACGCCAACGATCCGGTTACGGGGCTCGATCCTGTGTTGAAGACCGTGCGGGTCGGGGTTGAAGTCACGCCAAGCGATACCCACGCGGTGGACCTGACCGTGACCAAACCGGGTTCGCGTGTCATTGTACCGATCAATGAAACGAGCACGGCGTTCGGATCGTACTTCACACCGTATGACCCGGCAGTTGGGCCCACAGTCGGAACCTGGTCGTGCGGGTCGGTCGCTACCTGGCATGTCCCCGCGTTTGACGAGGCAGGCCGGCCGGCAACGGTCAAGTTGCGTGCGTACCGGGATCCCGGCACGCTCGATGGTTCAGGCCGCCTGTGGGCAGCCGAGTGCGGATACAACGAAGGTGTGCATCCGAGTTCGCTCGTTGTGGAGTTCAATAAAGCTGACAATCCTGGCCTGACGGGCGCGCACTACTACACGAAGGAACCGGTCATGATCGCCGCCCGTGCGTGGCATGGGACGCAGAACCCGGGTGACAGTGGCGTAGTCAAGGACATTCGCCTCAAGCTCGACCTCCAGCTTGCCGAAATGCCGGACACGCTGGCACCCACGGCCAAGCAGGTCGGCGGCTACTTCGCGGCATGGAGTATCTATGACCGCAACTATTACCTGAAGGATGTCGATACGACAGGGCAGGCCAAAAACCTGACGTTCATCAACTACGGTTTTGGAAATGTCTATAAGGACGGCGACGGACTGTACCGCTGCAAGAGCGGCATCGTGAAGGCCGAAACAGGCAAGGGCGATGGGGGTGATGCCTATGCCGACTACGGCAAGACGATGGATGCCCAGCATTCGGTCGACGGTGTTGCAGACATATACAACATGCCGATGAAGGGCAACTTCAATCAGCTCAAGGAGTTGAAGGCGAAGTATCCCAACATCAGGACGTTGATTTCGTTGGGTGGCTGGACCTGGTCCAAGCATTTCGCCGACGCGGCCAATACGCATGCGAAGCGTAAGGAACTGGCGCGCACCTGTATCGATACCTACATCAAGGGCAACCTCACAGCCACAGGGGATGCCGGAGGGGGGCAGGGCGTCGCGAAGGGCGTGTTCGACGGCATCGACGTCGACTGGGAATTCCCGGGGGGCGGTGGTCTCGAGGGCAACTTGGTGGATCCCAACGACAAGCAGAATTACACGCTGCTGTTGAAGGAATTCCGCCAGCAGCTCGACGAACTCAGCCGCACGACGGGCACGCCGTATCTGCTCACGGTCGCGTTGGGTGCGGGTGTTGACAAGATCGACATGACAGAACCGGCCGAGTATTCAAAGTACCTCAACTGGGCGAATCTCATGTCGTACGACTTCCACGGCGCCTGGGACGAGAAGAGTAACCATCAGGCTGCGATTCACGCCGACTCCAAGGGGCCGAACGCATCGAATCCGACTCTCAAGCAATACAACGCGAGTGACGCCGTCAAACGCCTGAAAGAACTGGGCATGCCCATGAACAAGTTGACCTTGGGTGTACCGTTTTACGGTCGAGGCTGGAACGTATCGGCTGGCGCGAACTACGGCCTGTATCAGACGCGGACCTCGATTCCGATGGGCAAGTACGAATCGGGTATCGAAGACTACAAGCTCGTGAAAAACCGCGGCACGTACCACCGCGATGCAAACGTCAAGGCGGGCTGGGGCTATGACGGCACGACGATGTGGACCTACGACGACGCTACCGTCGCTCAATGGAAGGTCGACTTCGCGAAGCAGGAAGGCTTGGCCGGCGTGTTCGGCTGGGAACTCGACGGGGACGACAAGGGGGAGCTGACGAAGGTGCTCGGCACGTTCCGTGGTTCGGCCGGCAAGTAGCTTGCTGCCGGGAAGCAAGGATATTCCTAACAAGCAGTGTGGCGATCCTGTGGAATAAGGGTTGTCGTCACTTGAGCCCAGCGGCGTCTCGCTGGGTTTTTTTGCTTACTGTTGAAAACAGCTCGTCAGAGCCATTTCCCTATGTGTCATTCACTGAATCGACCGGTTGGCGCCCGCAAGCAGCGCGGCTTCACCTTGCTGGAACTGCTTGTGGTGCTGCTGATCATTGCAATGCTGGCCGGCTATGTGGGGCCCAGACTATTTGTCGAGGTCGACAAGGCCAAGATCAAGACCGCGAGCAGCCAGATGAAGTCGCTCGCCGACGCCCTTGACCATTACCGTCTGGATGTCGGGCAGTATCCAAGCGCCGAGCACGGCCTCGAAGCGCTCACGAACCGCCCGGCCGATGCCGATGCACAGTGGCAAGGCCCGTACCTGAACAAGGCCGTGCCCGACGATCCCTGGGGACGTGACTACGTCTACCAGGTTCCCGGCACGCAGGAGCGTGAATTCGATCTGATGTCGCATGGTGCCGATGGCAAACCGGGCGGCTCGGGCATGAACGCAGACATCGTCTGGTAGGGAATCCGGACATGCTATTCAAGGTCACTGTTTTTGACGCCGGTCAGTTCCAGACAGTCAGCGTGGATGCGCGTGATGAACCGGAAGTGCATCGCCTCATGAAGGCGAAAGGCTCGCGCGTGCTCGCCTGCAGGAAAGTGCCGCGCACGCGCCGTCGCCGGCACGCGTTTTCGCTCGCGCTGTTCACGCAGGAACTGATCGCCCTGTTGCAGGCCGGGCTGTCGCTTGTCGAATCGGTCGAAACCCTGAGGGAGAAGTCGCCCGATGGCGAGTCGAGAGAAGTCCTCACGCAAATGATCGACGGTCTGTACCAAGGCCTGCCGCTGTCGCGCGTGCTCGGGCAGATGCCGCTGTACTTTCCGGCGTTGTATGCCGCGACAGTGAGTTCATCGGAACGGACCGGCCATCTGGCCGAGGCGCTTGGCCGTTACCACCACTACGAAACGCGGCTGTCGGCGGTTCGCAAGAAGGTCGTATCCGCGCTGATCTATCCGGCGGTGGTCATCGCGATCGGCGGCGGCATCATGGTGTTCCTTTTGTTCTTCGTGATTCCGCGTTTCAGCGAGATCTACGCTTCCATGCGCGAGCTGCCCGCCGCCGCGCGGGTACTGCTCTGGTGGGGCATCGCGGTCAAGCATCATGGCGGATGGATCGCGCTGGGAATTGCCGCCGCGTTCGCGGCGGTCGTTTCCATTTTCCTGCACCCCGCCTGCAGGGCATGGATGGCCCGGCAGCTCTGGCGAATCCCGCAGTTGCGCGCCTACCAACATCTGTTCTCGCTGACCCGCTTTTACCGGACCACCGGTCTGCTGCTCGCGGGCGGACTGCCGGTCGTGACGGCCATGTCGATGGCCGCGCAGCTGCTACCGGCGCCCATGCGAAAAAGGCTTGGCAACGCAATCGAGGATGTCCGCGCAGGTCAGTCGCTATCGTCGACCTTGCCGCGTTACGGACTCACGACGCCGGTGGCGGAGCGCCTTTTGCGCGTGGGCGAGCAAAGCGGCGAACTCGCGACCATGTGCGAACGTGCGGCGCTGTTCTGCGACGACGAACTCGACAAGGCGATCGACATGGTCACCAAACTCGTCGAGCCGGTGCTCATGCTTGTCGTGGGCATCCTGGTCGGAGGCATCGTGTTTCTGCTCTATATGCCGATCTTCCAGCTTGCGGGAAATATGCAATGAAGCCGTTTGAGACATCGCCGCGGTCATTGGATGTCGACGGGCTCAACGATCTGCGTCGACGCTTTGCCGATGAGCCGCTGCCCGTTGTGATTCAGCGTGAGCTTGCGCTCGACGATGGTGGCTATCTGGTCGTCGTCTCGGGTTTGCTCGATTTGCCGGCGCTCGATGCTGCAGCGCTCGAAAACGCCGAGCCCCGGTTCGACCTGCTCAGCTACGCTGACTGCCTCGCGCACGAATGCCTGCTGCTCGATGTCGCCGAGGGTCGGTACAAGCTCGCACTTGGCAACCCCTTCGATCTGCGAACGCGCAACGCGATTGCGCGATGCCTGAGCGTGCCGTTCGAGCGCTTCGTTGCGCATCCGTCGATCGTGGCGGATCGTCTCGAGTACTATGAATCGAGCCAGCGCGCGATGAGTCAACTCGACTTCGGCGCGCTGGTCGCCGGTGCGCTCGACCGATCGAGCGAGATATCGCTCGCGAGCATTGCGCTCGATAGCAATCCGGTGATCAAGCTCATCAATTCGACGCTGTACGATGCGCTCAAGGCCAAGGCGTCGGATATCCATCTCGAGACCTCGGCAAGCGGCATGACCGTCAAGTACCGGATCGACGGCGTCCTGCTGCACGCGGGAGCGGCCAGCGGAATCGAGGTGGCCGAACAGGTGATCTCGCGGGTCAAGGTGCTCGCCGAACTCGATATTTCCGAGCGGCGCACGCCCCAGGACGGCCGATTCAAGGTGAATGCGAATGGACGTGACGTCGACTTCCGCGTCTCGATCATGCCGTCGATCCACGGTGAAGATGCCGTGCTGCGCGTACTCGACAGGCGCAACGACAACGGCACCGAGCCGCTGCGGCTCGATTCGCTCGGGCACGACGCAACGACGATGGCAGGCATTCGCAGCCTGTCGGCCGAGCCATACGGGCTGTTGCTCGTCACGGGACCGACCGGCTCGGGCAAGTCGACCACGCTGTACGCGGCGCTGTCCGAAATCAACACGGGTCAGGAAAAGATCATCACGATCGAGGATCCCGTCGAGTACGAACTGCATGGCGTGCTACAGATCCCGGTCAACGACAGGAAGGGGCTGACGTTTGCGCGCGGACTGCGCTCGATTCTCCGGCACGACCCTGACAAAATCCTCGTCGGCGAAATCCGCGACGGCGAAACCGCGGCGATCGCGGTGCAGGCTGCCTTGACCGGCCACCTGGTATTGACCAGCGTACACGCGAACGGCGTGTTCTCGGTGCTCGACCGTTTCCTGCATATGGGTGTCGAACCGCATGGCCTGATCGATGCGCTGGTCGGCATCGTCGCGCAGCGGCTGATCCGGAAGATCTGCCCTCATTGCGCCGACGACGCGCGGCCCGACGACGCGTTGTTGCATCAGTCAGCTCTGTCGGACACCGAGGTCGCGGCATGGCGTTTCCGCGCCGGCCGCGGCTGCGCGGCGTGCCGGCATACCGGGTATCTCGGCCGCATCGCGGTCGCGGAAGTGTTGCGCTTCAACGATCCACTCAAGGAGTTGTTCCTCGCCCGCGCACCGATCTCCGAACAGAAGGCGCTGGCGCGCCAACATGGCTTCGCGTCGGTCCGCGAGACCGCTTTGCGACGCGTTGCGCAAGGCAGCACGACATTGCAGGAGGTCAATCGTGTCACCGTTGTTGAATAGTCATCAACTGTGGTTGTTTCGCGGTCACGTCGCGCTCGAGACGACCTCATGGTTCTGCCGCGGGCCGCGCACTTCCAGCAGCGCGATCACCGAGATCGGGAACGACGCGCTGGCGGCCGTCGACGCATTGCTCGCCGCGGCCCCTCGCAGCCGGTTCCCCTATGAACCGCTGGCGATTCATGCGAGCAGTCCATGGCTGCAACAGACCATCGTGCCCTGGCAGCCCGCATTGATTCTCGAAGCCGATTGGCTTGCGTGGGCGGCGCTGCTCGCCGAGGACCAGGGTCTGTGCTTCACGGATCCCCTGCTCGCGCTCGAGACGGCACATTTTGCGGCGCCACGGCTATGTGTACTGATGGAGCGCACCGTGGTCCATGATCTCCGGCGACGGGCTGCGGCAAGAAAGTTGCGCGTATGGCGGATCGACTCGAGCCTGGTCCACCACACGAACGAACATCGCTGCACGATTGTCGAGCCCGGCGCGGCGGTGTGCCTCGTCGAACCCGATACATTGAGCATCGGGTTGCGGCTCGCGCATGACTGGCACGGCATTCTGTCTTTTCCGGGGCGCTGCGAGGAACTGACGCCAGCCTTGGTGCAGGCGCGCCTGAGGGAGACTGCGATTCTCACGGGATCGCCCATGCCCGAGAACTACTACCGTATCGAAAAGACCGTCGGTGTTGCCGACAGCAGCGTTGCCTTCCACGCTTTGGCCCCGCAGGACGCCATGGCATGAAGTATCTGAGTATCAATCTGTGCGCAACGCCCTATCGTCCCGCGCCTTTCGGCATGCTGTTTGCCGGCCTTGGCATGCTCGCGCTCGCCTGGGCCTTGATGGCCGAGGCACGCGTGAGCGCGCTCGAGATCCAGATCGAACAACAGCAGCGTGCGCGCCGTACGCAGCAGCGACGGCAGGATACGTCGATACGCAAGCCTGCAGCACCGGGCAAGGAGGGTATCGTGATTGCTGCGCAGGGCCACGCGTTGATGCCGAGCTTGTTGTGGCTCGAGCGCACCTGGAACAAGAACGTGATCTATGAGCGCATCGAGGTCGATAACACAAGCCGCACGCAAAGAATCGAAATCGTCGCGCACGACTCGGAAACCCTATACGGGTTGATGGATAGCTTGTTGAAGCTGCCGCAGATATCGCAGGTGACGCTGCTGCGGCAGCAGTCGGCAAATGATGCGGTGCAGCCGACATTGCAACTGCAATGGCGGGCGGGGGGGCGATGAACGGCGCGCGTTGTCGCTGGTTATTGCGCCGCTGGCGCCAGCAGATCGGATGGGTCGGCGTAGCCGGCCTGGTCGTCACCGTGATCGCGACGGTGAGCGTCGTCTTCGGAATCGCGCCGCGCGAGGTGGCGCTCGAGGACACTTTGCGCACCCTCATGCGCGAACCGCGCCAAGCCGCCGCGGGGGGCGCGTCGTCTGCTTCGGGCGCGGCCTCAGCCATCGCGGCAGATGTACCGGGGCCGACCACATTCACGGTCTTGATGCGCCGGAATACGGCGCTCGCGGCAAAACACGACATTGCGCTGAGGGCCATCGACTTCAGCACGCGCGCCGAAGCAGGCGGCAAGCTGATGCGCTACAGCCTTCAGTACACGCTCGAAGGCGGGTACGCGCCGATCCGCGACTACCTCGTGGAACTTGAGCAGCTTCCCGGCGTGCGGATCGAGACGCTATCGCTGGTACGCAATCCGTCCGACCGGCGAAGTACGACGGTGCAGGTCCGGCTGAGTTATTTGCAGAGGGCCGGCGAATGAGGATTTCACGTCCCTTGCGGGTTGGCCTGCTCGCGGCGATCGGCATCACGGGTTACGTCGCATGGAACGAGCATCGCACGGATCCGGCGGCACTCCGGCCGATTGCGCAGCGCCCGAAGACCCCGGCCAGTGTGTCCGACGCACCCGGCTCACCCACCGGTAAACGTGGCCAGTACGGGCGGCCCGGTTCGGTGGCCCCGTCCGGCGCATCGGTGCCGCAGGCAGTCGACTTGTTCGCTGCCGAAGACTGGCGTACCGGCAGGACGGCGATCGAGGCGGCGTTCGAACCGCAGGAACGGGCTACGTCGCCGGGCACGCCCGAGGCAGGCTCGGGCCGGTCCGCGACCCCTGGCGACACCTTCGTGCCCGTCTCTGTTGCCGGCACCTGGCGGGACCTCGAGGGGCTCGCAGTCGTGTTGGATATCAAGGGTGTGCGCCGCATTGCGTGCAACCGCTGCAATGTTCCCGATGCGCTGTTGCCCGGCAAGCTCGTTGAACACAAGTGGCGACTGGAGCGTATCGATGACGATGCGCTGATCTTCACCTATCTGCCAGCCAGGAAAAAGCAGCGTGTCGCGTTACCCGTTCTGCCTGGCACACCGTAGGTCTGTACGAGTATGAAGCGGTCCGCGGTGTGTCGTGCCAGCGTCCTTGAATGTTGAAGTGTCCCGGTGCATGACCGGCCGGGTAGCAGGAATGGTCATTGTGAAAGCGAAATTGAAGAATGGGGTACTCGTGGTAGCGGGCGCGTTTGCCCTGGCGGGATGTGCGGTTGACGATGCACCGCGTAGCGGAGCATCGCGGACCGGCGAGGTCGCGACCACGACGGGCGACCGCCTCGTGGCGCCGGCCACGTCGCCAGCCGGCTCTGCAGCGAAAGCCCCTCCGGATGGCATGTCGGCGTTCGAGCAATCCGAGCGTGCGCGCCGGGTCCAGGTGCTGCTGACGCAGGCCGACCAGGCTCTGGAGCGTGGCGATTCGCAGACTGCTGCGCTTCGCTATCAGGAAGTACTGACCCTTGATGCCGCCAACCCACGTGCAGCCGAGGGATTGCGGCGCGCCGAACTTGGCAGGCAACTCGGCACGCAACTCGTGGAGGTGAGGCAACTAAGCCTGACGCAACCGGACAAGGCACTCGCGCTGCTCGACGATATCCAGGCCGTCGATCCCGCACACGCGGGGGCCATGCAACTGCGCGCGAGCATCGATGCCGACCAGGCGCGCCGGGCTCAGGCCGCTGAGCGAGGCCTCGCGGACGCACTCAAGACCCCGGTCTCGATGCAGTTCGTCGACCAGCCGATCTCGAGCATTTTCTCGACCATTTCAACGATGGCGAAGATGAACTTCGTGATGGATCGCGACGTGCCTGCCGGCCTGCGTGCAACGGTCTTTGCACAAGACACCTCTGTCGAGGAGGTCGTGAACCTGATACTGGCCAGCAACAGACTCGACAAGAAGATCCTCAATGACCATACCTTGCTCGTCTATCCGAAGACGCCGGAGAAGTCACGCGAGTACAAGGATCTCATAACTCGCACCTTCTACCTGAGCAACGCCGACCCCAAAGCCATTCTGACCATGCTCAAGCAGATCGTCAAAAGCAAGGACATGTATGTCGATGAGCGATTGCATTCGGTCATGATCCGCGATACACCCGAAGCGATAGCCGTTGCCGAACGCCTGATCGCCACGCAGGACCTGCCGGAACCCGAAGTCATGTTCGACGTGCAAGTGCTCGAGGTCAACAATTCGAACCTGCTCAATCTCGGCATTCGTTATCCGTCGAGCGTGTCGGCAACAGTCACGGGCACGGGCGCGACGCCGGGCAGCCTGACGCTGGATCGGTTGAAGAACCTCAACAAGAGCAATGTCTTGCTCAATCTCGGCGATCCGACGATCACCGCGAATTTCACGCGCGACACGACCGAGGGTCTCGTGCTCGCGAATCCGAGCATTCGCGTCAAGAATCGCGACAAGGCCAAGATCGTGATCGGCGACCGGCTGCCGGTCGTCACGACGACCAATTCGAACGGCGTCGTCAGCGAGTCCATTGCGTACCAGGACGTCGGCCTCACCCTCAACGTCGAGCCGACGCTATCGCTCGAGGGCGAGATCGGCGTCAAGGTCAGCATGGAAGTCTCGTCGGTGGTCGATACCATCGAAACGAACACGGGCCTGATTGCCTACCAGATCGGCACACGCAAGGCGGAGACCAATATGAGCGCGCACGATGGAGAAACCCAGGTGCTTGCCGGTCTGTTATCGCGCAGCGAACAGACGTCGGGCAACGCCATCCCCGGTCTCGGCGACATCCCGATCCTCGATCGCATCTTCGGCAGCAAGCAGACCAACAAGATTAAGACCGAGCTGGTGCTGCTGATCACCCCCCATGTGATTCGCAATCTGGCCGTGCCGGCGCGGCATATCACGCGCTTCAACAGCGGTCCGGAGGGAGCGATCACGACAACGCCGCTGTTCCTTCACAACGGTAGTAGCGCGGCGAGCGGCATCCGCCAGAATAACGGCCGGGCTACGGTGATCGATACGACACCCGCTTCAGTGGCCATCCCAGCGACGATGCCATTGCCTCAAGCCTCAGGTGTGCACGCCGCGCCTGCGCCCAACTACCCGGTGCCCGCGAACGTACCGCTCCCTGCGGATATCGAGCCGAACAACTCCACCCACCTCACGGAGTGAGGACGCGCCATGATGGAACCACGCAGGCATGGCGGATTCACGCTGATCGAACTGATGGTCACGCTGACCATTCTCGCACTGCTGGCGAGTGTCGCCGTGCCGATCACGCGCATCACCGCGACACGCAGCCGCGAGGCTGAATTGCAACGTAGTCTCGCACAGATCCGATCGGCCCTCGATCAGTACAAGGTCGCCGCTGATGCAGGGCATATCAGCAAGTCGATCGATGACAGCGGCTACCCGGCCTCGCTGTTCGTGCTTGCCGAAGGCGTCGTCGATGCGAAGGACCCGGCTGGCGAACGGCTTTATTTCCTGCGCCGCGTGCCGCGCGATCCGATGTGCGCGTGCCCGGAACTCAGGAACGAGGAAACATGGGGGGTACGCTCGTACGCGAGCAGCGCTGACGATCCCCAGGAAGGGCGTGATGTATTCGATGTCTATTCCCGGTCGCCGTCCGCCGGTCTGGATAGCCGGCCCTACCGTGACTGGTGAGGAGGATTCGATGACACGAATGATCACGCGCGACGCGCCAAGGCGGCGACGCAGCCGCGGCTTCACATTGATCGAGCTGCTTGTCGTGCTGGCGATCATGGCCACGCTCCTGACGCTGGTCGTGCCGCGCTATCTCAAGCAGACGGACAAGGCCGCCGAAACGGTGCTCAAGCACAATCTCATGACGATGCGCGACGCGATCGACAAGTTTCATGCCGATCACGCACGCTTTCCGGCATCGCTCGATGAGCTCGTCGGGAAGGCGTACCTGCGGCAGATTCCGCTCGATCCGATCACGGCCCGTGCGGACACGTGGCAGATCGTCGCGCCGTCGGCCGATGAGTCGCGTGCCATGAACGATGCCGCAGCCGATGAACAAAGTGTGTTCGATGTGCGCAGCGGCGCCGGGGGAGAGGGACATGATGGCACGCCGTTCGCGGACTATTAGACGCCAGCGCGGATTTGCGCTGTTGTGGTCGATGCTCGCGGTGATGGTGATCGGGATCTATCTCATGCAATTGGCCACGATCTGGAAAACCCAACAGCAGCGGCAACGCGAGGAAGCGTTGCTGCAGATTGGTACCCAGATCCGGACCGCCATCGAGCTGTACGTAACACGCGGCACAGGCGAGTATCCCCGCTCGCTCGAGGACCTGGTCGAGGACCGGCGCAGTTTGCCCGCGCGCCATTTTCTGCGGCAGGCGTGGATGGATCCGATGACAGGTAAAGACTGGAGCTATATTTCAGCACCAGGAGGGGGATTCCTCGGCGTGCATAGCAAATCGGACGTCAAGCCGCTCAAGCAGCAGAACTTCAGCGATGCGTCACGCGCTTTCGCGCAGTCCGAACACTATAGCGACTGGCAGTTCGCGTGGTGGCCGCAGCGCATGGGTGGACGGCGCCAGTAGTACACGATCTGTGCATCGGCAACTCATCACTGGCGTGCCCGCGACCACCCGGTCGCGCCGCCTGTTCGTATTTGCGCCTCGACATTCTTGACGCACCTCATGCCCCTGCCTACACTGGCGGCACTTTGGTGCCCCGCGCGTCTCTCGCGCCGGGTTAAACGGGAAACAGGGAGCCGCGTCCGCCCGGACATCGGCCAACCTGTGCTGCCCCCGCAACGGTAAGCGAATGCATCGTCGTCGATGCAAGCCGGTCCAGCGCTTCGTGTGTCCAGTCGGACGCGCGAAGTCGATAGCCACTGCGCAGCGGTTCGCGTGGGAAGGCGGCCCGGTTCGATCGCCAGCCCGGATACCGGCCAGAGCAGCGGGGAGGCCCGTATATGTTGAACGATCTTGCGGGATCGTTCAACGCGGCGAGCCTTGCCATTCGATGCGTGGACCGCGAGGGGCGGACCGGCATCTGCCATTTCGACCGATTTCAAATGAAGTATTCTTCGATCACGCGCGCGGCCTGGCTCGCGTGTGCTGGCTTGGCCGTGCGTGCTCACGCACAGGTATCCGCCGACACCACCACGGGCATCGTGCCACTCGAACCCGTGGTCGTGACGGCCACGCGCAGCGTGCAGCCCCTCGACGACACACTGCCGGCGAGCACGGTGTTCGACGCGCAGGACATTGCCGACAGCGGCGCATCCGACCTCGCCGGTTTGCTGGCCCTCGCTCCCGGCGTGCAGATCACGCGCAACGGCGGCCCCGGCTCGTCGGCCGCGATGTTCATGCGCGGGGCCGACACCACGCAGTCGCTCGTGATCATCGACGGCATGCGCGTCGACAATGTGGGGCTCGGCTATGCGCAGCTCTCGCAGTTGACGCTCGATCAGGTCGACCGCGTCGAAGTCGTCAGCGGCAATGTGTCCGCGCTATACGGTTCGAGTGCGATCGGCGGCGTCGTGCAGGTGTTCACCCGGGACGGCGGCAATCATCCTGCACAAGTCTCGTTCTCGGCGGGCTACGGCAGTTATCACACGCAAACGCAGTCGTTCGACGTCAACGGTGCGCTCGACAAGTCCGGTGACACGACCTTCGATCTTTCGCTCTCGCGCTACAAGACCGATGGCTTTTCGGCGCTCGATCCGAACCTCGCCTATCGCTACCCGGATGGATCCTATAGCGTGAACCCCGGCCCGAACGGCTATCTGAACACCTCGGAATCATTCTCGCTCAAGCACAGATTCGGCGCCGACTGGGATGCGGGCATCCGCTTCTACAATTCGACGGGCGATGTGAGTTTCGACCAGGCCTATGGCTTGCCGACCGACAATCATCTCGAGCAAAGCCAGGTGCGGCTTGCAACCGTCTTCGTCGACGGCCGGCTGACCGACCAGTGGACCACGCACCTGACGCTCGGCCAGAGCACCGATCACGAGACCAATACCCTGAACGGCGCGTTCGACAGCCGCTTCGACACTCGCACGCAGCAGTTGACCTGGCAGAACGAGTACCAGCTCGCCGAGCATCACAGGCTGATGTTCGGCTATGAATACATGGGCGAGCAGCTCGACAGCGACGAGCTCAGCGCACCCGAACGGCATGTGAATTCGGTCTTCGCGGGCTATGACGGTACGCTGGGCCGCAACCAGTTCCAGGCCAATGTCCGCCACGACCAGTATTCGGATTTCGGCGGGGCGAACAGCTACTACCTCGGATACGGTTACCGGATCACCACGGCGCTCAAGGTGATTGCGAGCCTGTCCGACGCGTTTCGCGCGCCGAGCTTTGACGACCTCTATTACCCGGGCTACGGCGACGCGGCGCTGCAGCCCGAACGTAGCCATTCGGCCGAGTTGGCGTTGCAGTACACGTCCGATACGCTCGGGGTCATTCGAGGGAATCTGTTTCAGACACGGTATTCGAACCTGATCGAGGCGGTGGCCGGGCCGGACTATCTCTACTACGCGGCAAATGTCGGGCAGGCCAAGGTTCAGGGGTTCGAACTGTCGTGGCGGGGGCAGCTCGGCGGTACGGATATCCGGATGTCGGGGACGCTGCAAAATCCGGTCGACACGAGCAATGACGAGGATCTGGCGCGGCGTGCGCGGCGCTTCGCGACGGTCTCGGCATCGCGTAGTATCGCCGGATGGCGCATCGGCGGCGACTGGATCGTCAGCGGTGCGCGCACGGATACCGATGGCACGACGCTCGGCGGATATGGTGTGCTCGGGGTGTTCGGGCGTTACGACATGACCCGTCACTGGTATGTGTCGGTCCGGCTCGAGAATCTGCTCGACAAACGCTATGAGCTTGCTTCGGGCTACAACACGCCGGGTCGCGGTGCGTATGTGACGCTCGGATATCAGCCGCAGTGAGCGGACGCGAAGTGGAGTAAAAACGGCCCCGGGGCGGGTCGCGGCGCGCAGGCTCGAAGTGCGTTCAGAGCAGGTCGAGCGGGTATCGAGCAGGGTGTAGAAGGGGGGGGCCGCGGGTTTCTGAGGCGGGCTTGAATCGAAGGGAGAATTTACGTGCAGCTGATGACCGCCCGCCGTGCTTGTCTGATCTGGGCCTCGCTCGCCGCGCTCGCGGCGATCGTGCTCGTGGCGTCCATCGGTATTGGCAGTGTGGGGATCGGACCGCATGCGCTCGACGATGCGCTCGCGCGGCAGATCGTCTTCTCGCTGCGCTTGCCACGCGCGCTTGCCGGCTTTGCCTGCGGCGCCTTGCTCTCGCTGGCCGGTGCGCTATTGCAGGTGCTGCTGCGCAATCCGCTCGCCGATCCCTATGTGCTGGGCGTCTCCGGCGGTGCCGCGGTGTTCGCACTGCCCGCGATGTTGATGATGTGGCCGTGGTGGGGTGTCGATGCGGCCGCATTCGGTGGCGCGCTCGTCTCGATCGCGCTGGTTCTCGCGCTTACGCGAGGCGATCTTTGGCGCGCCGAGCCTCGCGATGTGTCACCGCGGCTGTTGCTGACCGGCGCCGTGCTCGCGGCGGGCTGGGGCGCGCTGATCACGCTGATGCTGAGCCTTGCACCCGATGGCCGTCTGCGCGGCATGGTGTTCTGGCTGTCGGGCGACCTCGACGGCGTGGAGCGTGCGTGGCCCGCGTGGCTTGCGTTGCTGGTCGCGATGGCGTCGACCGTGCCGCTCGCTCCGAAGCTCAACGCCCTGCTGCGCGGCGCCGCGTTTGCACATGCGGTCGGTGTCGACGTGCCGCCGTTGCGTCGGAGAATCTATCTGATCGCCTCGCTCGCCACGGCGGTTGCCGTGACGTCGGCAGGCACGATCGGCTTCGTCGGCCTGATCGTTCCGCATACCTTGCGACTTGCGTTCGGCAATGACCAGCGGATGTTGCTGCCAGCCGCCGCGCTCGCGGGCGGTACGCTCGTGATGATCGCCGACCTTGCCGCACGGACCGTCGTGGCCCCGACGCAATTGCCGGTGGGTGTCATCACCGCGCTGATTGGCGCGCCGGCCTTCCTTTACATTCTGCTTGGACGCAAGCGATGAACGATCGTCTCGAACTGGCCGATGTGCGCCTGACGGCCGGCACGCGTGTGCTGGTCGACAACTTCAGCCATCGCTTCGGCGGTGGCGAACTCTGGTGCATTGCCGGTCCCAACGGAGCAGGCAAGACGACACTGATCGAGGTGATCGCAGGTTTGCAAAAGCCCGCGGCGGGGCAGGTCGGGATCGACGCGCGCACACTGGGCGAATGGCCGGTCGAAGCGCTCGCACGGCGCCGTGCGCTGATGCCACAGGTTTCCCACGATGCATTCGGGGCGACCGTGCTCGAGACGGTGCTGGTCGCGCGCCATCCCTATCTGTCCGGCTGGGGGTGGGAAAACGAGGCCGATACGGCAGCCGCGTACGCGGCGCTCGACGCGCTCGACATGGCAACGTTCGCGATGCGCGATGTGACCTCGCTGTCCGGTGGCGAGCGGCAGCGTGTCGCGCTCGCCGCTGCGCTTTGCCAACAGGCGCCGCTGCTGTTGCTGGACGAACCCCTCGCGCATCTCGACTTGCGTCACCAGGTCGAATGCCTGGAAGTCTTGCGGGCCTGGGTCGCGGCGCGGCCCGAGGAACGGACGGTGCTGCTCTCGTGTCACGATCTGAATCTCGCGCGGCGCTTCGCGACCCATGCCTTGCTGCTTGACGGCGCGGGCAGGGTGATCGCCGGCAAGGTTGCCGATGTCCTGTCTGCCGAACACGCGAGCCGGGCGTTCGGTTTCGCGTTGGTGTTGCTGCGCGACGGGGAACACGAGGTGCTCGTGCCGCGTTTGTCGGCCGGCCCTGGTCCGGGGAACTTATCGACTTGATGCGCCCGATTTACTAACCGCAACCGCAACCGCAACCGCAACCGCAACCGCAACCGCAACCGCAACCGCTACCGCAACCGCAACCGCAACCGCAACCGCAACCGTCAATTCCTATTTCAGCCAAATCCATGTCGACTCCTCACCCGTCTCTCGCGCCGTACACCGTTCCCTCCCTCTCGTCGCTGGGGGGCGCTGAAGACGAGGCGCTGATCGCGCGCTTACGGCATGCCATCGATACCAAGACCAAGCCATTGGGCAGCCTGGGGATGCTCGAGGACATCGCCTTGCGCGTCGGCCTGATCCAGCAATCATTGCGGCCCGTGGTACGGCGGCCCGTCATCATTGTCTTCGCGGGCGATCACGGCATTGCCGCGCAGGGCGTGAGCCCTTTCCCGCAGGCCGTGACGACACAGATGGTCATGAATTTCCTCGCGGGGGGCGCGGCCATCAATGCGCTGTCGCGCGCCGGCGACATCGAACTCGAAATCGTCGACGCGGGGATCGCGACGCCGCTGGCGCAGGCGTCCGGCCTGGTTGACTGTTCCGTCGGCCCCGGCACCCGCGATTTTTCGCTCGAACCGGCGATGGATGCCGTCCAGCTTGCGCAAGCGATGGCCGCGGGCGCGCAGCGCGTCGCCTACCACGCGGCGCTGGGCACCAATACCATCGGTTTCGGGGAGATGGGCATCGCGAACACGTCCGCGGCGGCGTGCCTGATGAGCCGCCTGTGCAACTTGCCGATCGATTCGTGCGTTGGCCGGGGCACGGGTCTCGACGATGCGGGCCTTGCGCACAAGCAGGCGGTGCTCGGCGCGGCGCTCGCGCGTCATCCGGTGTCGGGCGATCCCCTGACGACGCTCGCGACATTCGGCGGCTTCGAAATTGCGATGATGACGGGGGCTTATCTCGCCGCCGCGCAGGCACGCATGACGATCGTGGTCGATGGCTTTATCGCGACTGCGGCACTGCTCGCCGCCCATGCGCTGGTTCCTCAGGTACTCGACTATTGCGTGTTCGCCCACGCGTCGGGCGAGACAGGGCACCGGCTCATGCTTGATCGGCTCGGCGCACGGCCCCTGCTCGGCTTGGGTCTCAGGCTCGGCGAAGGCACCGGCACCGCTCTTGCGATTCCGCTGGTGCGCGCGGCAGCGGCTTTTTTGAGCGAAATGGCGAGCTTCGAATCGGCGGGTGTCAGCGAACGCACGGAAGCCGACAATCATGCCGGCTAAAGCCGACCCCCGTTCGCTCGCGCACCGCGTGCTGGACGAGGTGCGCTATCTGCTGACTGCGCTCGGCTATTTCACGCGTGTGCCCGTGCCCCGCTGGGTCGGCTTCGAACCCCACTACCTGCCGGCGGCCGCGCGATGGTTTGCCCTGGTCGGCGTGCTGGTCGGAACAGTCGCGGCGCTCGTGTTCGCGATTGCGATCCGCGTGTTCCCGCAGCCGGTCGCGGTGCTGCTTTCGATGGCCGCAACCCTGCTGTTGACCGGTGCGTTTCACGAAGACGGCCTCGCCGACAGTTGCGATGCATTCGGCGGCGCCTACGCGCGCGAAGACGTGCTGCGGATCATGCACGACTCGCGCATTGGGGTCTTCGGTGCGATCGGCCTGGTGGTCGCGCTGCTGCTGAAGTGGCAAACCCTCGCCGCGCTGTCACCGATGCGGGTCGTGTGGGTATCGATCGCTGCGCATGCGGCGAGCCGTGCGGTTGCGATCAGCTTCCTTGCGACTCACGAGTATGTGCGCTCAGAAGGCAAGGCGAAGGCCGTGGCGCGCAGGCTCGGCCGTCCCGCCCTGGTGTGGGTCGCACTGACCGGCTTGCCCTGGTTGTTCTTGCCCGACTGGCGGCTCGGACTGGCGACGCTCGGTGTACTGGCTGTGCTGAGGTTCGGCCTGGGCCGCTGGTTCAAGCGGCGCATCGGCGGATATACGGGCGATTGCCTTGGCTTCGCCCAACAGGTTTTCGAGGTCGCGATTTATCTATGCGCGCTCGCGTCGCAGGCTGTCTGAAATGGAGTTGATCCTGGTTCGTCATCCGGCCGTCGCGATTGAGCCAGGCATCTGCTATGGGCAGAGCGATGTGCCGCTTGCCGCGCCTGCCGAGGCGTTTGCAGCCGATCTCGCGCGGCGTCTCGAACATTTGACGGCCGTCAGACCGCATCGGATCGATACCAGTCCGCTCAGCCGCTGCGCATCGGTCGCCACGCTGCTCGCGGGCCGCTATCGCCTGTCCGTGCGCGAGGACGCCGATTTGATGGAGCTCGACTACGGAGCCTGGGAACTGGCGCACTGGGATGCGGTCGAGCGCGCTCAGCTCGATGCATGGGCGGCCAATCTCGAACACGGCAGGCCACATGGCGGAGAAAGTGCGGCCATGCTGGCGGCCCGGGTCGATCGATGGCTGGAGCGTGCGAAAGCGGTGTGTCCACTGTCCTCTTCGGTACTCGCCGTGACCCATGCGGGCGTGATTCGCATGCTTGCGTCATGTCTGATTGGTGAACCCATTGCCGTCAGTCTTCGTCGGCCGCTTGCCTACGGGGCGATATGCCGTTTTGTTCGCGTGCCTGGGCACGGCGCCGAACTCGTCGGTTGGAAACTCGAGGACTGGGACGCTTAGTGATTTTTGTGTCCGACCCGTGCGCTTCCGACGCTCGCTCAACGGCCCAGGTGCTCGCGAGCCGTTTGAAGCGCTTCGCACAGCTGTGCCGCGCCGTCGGCAAGGCGGGGCGCCGGGCGGTCGAGCCAGTCGGCATTGACCGCGAACAGATTGCGATGCGACACCGCGGTCAATTCAGTCCACGATTTCCAGCGATCGAGACTCTTGGGCAAGGCGGCGGGGTCCGCATCGCCATAACGCCCGGTCACGATCGCATCGGGGTTTGCGGCGACCACGGCTTCCGTCGAGACGGTCGGCGCGACCGGCGTGAGCGAGGCGAAGACATTGCGGCCGCCGCATAGTCGCATCACGTCGCTGACCATATGGTCGCCATTGAGCGTCATCAGCGGTGTTTCCCAAACCTGGTAAAACACGCTGACAACGGGCCGCCGCGCATACTGTCCACGCAAGCGCGCGATCTTCGCGCTGAAGTCCTGCGCGGCCTTGTCGGCGGTGGGCACGGTTCCCATCAGCTCGCCGAGCTTGTGCAGGTTCGCGGCGATATCGGGCAACTGCTTCGGCTCGCTGAAGAACATGGGAATGCCGAGCGCGCGCAGCGCGCCGATCTGGCGCTGGGCGTTGCCGTGCCGCCAGACGATGAGCAGGTCGGGCTTGAACGCGGCGATTTTCTCGAGGTCGAGCGCCTGATTGTCGCCGACACGCGGCAACTGGCGCGCGGCCGGCGGATAGTCGCTGTAGTTCACCGCGCCGACGATCAAGTCGGCTCCGCCGGCCGCGTAGACGAGTTCGGTCGTATGCGGTGCCAGGCTCACGATCCGGTGCGCTGGCGCGTCGAGTGTGACCGTCGCGCCGCTGTCGTCGACGACGCTGATCGCAGCGGCCGAAGCCGCGCGAACAAGCGCGAGCGAGGCCGCGAGTGTCATGAGCAGGGAGAGCAGCGATTTTCGCGGCGAGACCCGCAATGCGATCCACCGCGAGACCGATCGCGGAGCCGGCGCCAGCATTTGCATCAGGGTGCGTTTCAAGGCTTCACACTCATCGGGATTCCCGCGACCATCATCACGACTTCGTCGCAGCGCGCGGCGATGCGCTGGTTCAGGCGGCCCAGTTCATCGACGAACTGGCGCGTCTGCGCACCCATGGGAACGACGCCGAGCCCGATCTCGTTGCTGACCACGATCACCCGCGAGCCGCTCGATGCGAGCGCCTCATCGAATGCGTCGATGCGTGCGGCCCAGTCGGCGCAGGGTCCGTCTTTGCCATCCGAGTAGAACAGGGCGGTCAACCAGAGCGTCAGGCAGTCGACGAGGATGCAGCCGCCAACGGCCGGTATGGGAACTTTGGCCTCGTGTTTGGCCTCGGCCTTGGCATAGGCCTGGGCTTCGGCTTGAGCCTCACATTGAGCCTGAGCCAGAGCTTCAGCTTCAGCTTGAATCTCGAGCTGCGCCCGGTTCAACGCGCCGGCAAGGTCGATACCGGTCTCAATGGTGCGCCAGTGGGCGGGGCGGCGCGCACGGTGCACGGCGATGCGTTTCGCAAATTCGGCATCGACAGGCGTGCCGTCAAGCTGGGGTGAAGCTGCCGTCGCGAGATAACTGACGGGCAGGCCGCTCGCCGCCGCAAGCCGCTCGGCATAGGCGCTCTTGCCCGAGCGTGCCCCGCCGAGCACGAAGGTCGTGCGAGCGGGTGCCCATTCGGAATCACGCTGTGACATAAGGGTCATGGCCAGTTGGGAAGGACTCGTAGGGGACAATGCACCGTCCGCTGACGGTTTGGTCGATAATAACTGCACGGAGCCGGGCTGCGATCACCGATGGCGTAAGTCGGAGGGTGCGAGCCGCTCGTCAATCAGGCAGTGCATCAGGTGTGCAATCGAGGCTGATACGAAGCCGATCGCGCAAGGTGGGCACCCCGGTACCGATATTCACCCATTCGCAGTAGAGACTACAACCTCGCTTCGGGAGACCCTATGGCGGTGATCGTTGTCGCGAATCCGAAAGGCGGCGTGGGCAAGAGCACGTTATCGACCAATCTGGCCGGACTTTATGCCTCGCGCGGCGAGTGGGTCGCACTGGCCGACCTCGACCGCCAGCAATCGGCGCATGACTGGCTGGATATCCGACCCGCTGGCCTGCCTCCGATCGAATCCTGGAAGATCGATCTCGAACAGCCGCAAAAGCCGCCCAAGGGCCTCGAGCAGATCGTCATCGATACCCCGGCCGGGATTCACGGCAACCGGCTCGACATCGCGCTGAACCTTGCCGAGCGCGTGATCGTGCCGCTCCAGCCTTCGATCTTCGACATCCTCGCGACGCGCGACTTTCTCGCGCGGCTTGCCAAGGAAAAGGTCGTCCGCAAGGGCGGCATCAAGATCGGCATCGTCGGCATGCGCGTCGATGCGCGAACCAAGTCGGCCGACCAGCTTCATCGCTTTGTCGAGGGCCTCGGATTGCCCGTGCTCGGCTATGTGCGCGACACGCAGAACTACGTCCAGCTCGCGGCCCAGGGACTCACGCTCTGGGACGTCACGGCCAGTCGCGTCGCCAAGGACCTCGAGCAATGGGAACCCATCATCGCCTGGCTCGACGGCGCCTAGATCGTCTCGAATGCCTGCGTCGGGACGTGATCGCGTGTGCCCTTGATGCGGTTCGATGCATCGACGAACACGAGATCGGGCTTGACCCTGCCCGCGCGGACTTCGGCATCCTCGACCAGCGCGAAGGCCGCGATGATCACGAGGTCGCCCAGCTGGGCGCGGCGGGCGGCTGAGCCGTTCAGCGAAATGATGCCGGAGCCGCGTTCGCCGCGAATCGCATACGTCGTGAAGCGTTCGCCGTTATTGATGTTCCAGATGTCGATCTGTTCGTTCTCGGCGATATTGGCCGCCTCGAGCAGGTCTTCGTCGATCGCGCATGAACCCTCGTAGTGGAGTTCGCAATGCGTCACCGTCGCGCGGTGGATCTTCGATTTCAGCATGATGCGTTGCATGGAGGGTTCCGTCAGATTCAGATTTCGAGGTTGTCGATCAGCCGCGTCTGGCCGAGCTTGGCTGCCGCGAGCACGACCAGCGGCGCATCCGCTTCGCCTTCGCCCGGCGCCTTGAGATTGGCCTGCTTGCGGATCGACACGTAGTCGGGCTTCCAGCCGCGCTGAGCCAGATGGGTGAGCGCCTCGCGTTCGAGTTCGACGAGATCGCGCCGGCCACCCCGGACCTGATTCCGCACATCGTCGAGCAAGGCCTTGAGCGCGGGCGCCTCGGCGCGTTCCTCGGGCGACAGATAGCGATTGCGCGACGACAGAGCGAGCCCGTCTTCAGCGCGCACGGTTTCGGCCGCGATGACTTCCGTCGGCAACGCGAACTGCTGGGCCATGCGCCGGACGATCATCAGCTGCTGGTAGTCCTTCTTGCCGAACACGGCCACACGGGGCTGCACGCATGAGAACAGCTTGGTGACGACGGTGCACACACCCTGGAAGAAGCCCGGCCGGAATTCCCCTTCGAGGATATCGCCCAGATCCGCCGGCGGATGGACCCGGTATTCCTGCGGTTCCGGATAGAGATCGCGCTCGGTCGGCGCGAAGAGGACATAGACGTTCTCGGCCTGGAGCTTCTCGATATCCGCTTCCATCGTGCGCGGATACTTGTCGAAATCCTCGTTCGGCCCGAACTGGAGCCGGTTCACGAAGATGCTTGCGACGACCGGGTCGCCATGCTGGCGCGCGAGCCGCATCAAGGACAGATGTCCGTCGTGCAGATTGCCCATGGTCGGCACGAAGGCCACGCGGTTCTGGCCGCGCAGCTGGTCACGCAGTTCGTGAATCGAGCTGATCACTTTCATCGGGTCAGATGTCCTTCGGAGGTTCGGTAGTAGAGGGGGCTGGCCACGGCACACGCGGTATCGGCGCGCGCGCCGATGGCGCTCGGGACGGTGTCCGACGCCTCGGCCCGCCGCCGTGGCAGAGGCTCGAAGAAGCGCTCACGTAGGCGAGTAGGCCAGCCGCACGTAAATCGGTGCAAAGGGTTCCGCCTGCGTTATCTCGATCAGTGACTCGCGCGAGAGTTCGAGCATCGCGATGAAGTTGACGACGAGCACCCGCACACCGCGCGTCACATCGAACAGATCGGCGAATTCGATAAAACGTGCATTCTGGAGCTTGCGCAGAATCACGCTCATATGCTCGCGGACCGAGAGCTCCTCACGGCTGATCTTGTGGTGGGCGACGAGCTTCGCGCGCTTGAGCACGTCGGCCCATGCGAGGCGCAGTTCGTCGAGTTCGACATCCGCGAAGCGTGGCGCGAGGGCTTGTTCGATATAGACCTCGGCGCGCAGGAAATCGCGGCCGAGCTGCGGCAACTGGTCGAGCTTCTGGGCGGCAAGCTTGATCTGCTCATACTCGATCAGCCGGCGCACGAGTTCGGCACGCGGGTCTTCGACCTCGTCGCCGGTGTCGGCCTTTTTGACCGGCAGCAGCATGCGCGACTTGATCTCGATCAGCATGGCGGCCATCAGCAGATATTCCGACGCGAGTTCAAGATTGCTCCCGCGGATCTGTTCAACATAACCGAGGTACTGCGTGGTCACCTCAGCCATCGGGATGTCGAGGACGTTGAAGTTCTGCTTGCGGATCAGGTAGAGCAGCAGGTCGAGCGGACCTTCGAAAGTCTCGAGAAAGACCTCGAGCGCCTCAGGCGGGATATAGAGATCCTGCGGAAGCTTGAACAACGGTTCGCCATAGAGACGCGCAAAAGCCACCCCGTCAACGACATCCGGGGTGGAGTCGGCCGCCGGCTTTTCCAGCGCGTCGGCACTCAGGCGCGTCTCTGCTTGGCTCACGCGTGCGCGTTCAGAAGTTCTGGTAGTAGGAATAAGGCGTCTGCGCAACGCGCGATGCCCTTTGTTCGGCGCGCTCCTCGAGGTCGATCGGTTGCTTGTCCCACAGCAGCGCACGGCCCTTGCGCTGTTCTTCTTCGAGCGAGGGCTTGTCCGCTTTGAGCTTGTTGAGGAATTGGGTAATGTCCGACTGGTACATGGCTGGGCGGAGCACGGTTATCGTCTAAGCGCGGGAATGCGCGCTACCGATTTTACCGCATTGCCCATCCGCACCGCAGTCTCTTTCCGTGGTGAAATAACGGCGGCCGGCACTTGTCGGCTTCAACCACTAGATGGAGAAGCCTGTTTGCCGGATCGCGTCCCCGAAATCCGCTTCCGTTCGCGCAGTCCGCAGCAGGGCGACCGGCTGTCCGGACTGCCGGCGGTCCGGCTGCGGGCGATCCCGATAATCGGGTTGATCGGTTTGCTGGGACTGGCGTTCGCGCCGATGTCCGCCTACGCGAAATATGAAGTCAGGATCGAGGCGCCACGCGAATTGCGCAAGCTGCTCGAGGCCCACCTCGATCTCGCCCGTTTTGCCGATCGCGACGATTTGAGCGACGACGAATTCCGTTTCCTGGTCTCGGCCGTGCCACGCCAGGTCACGGATCTGCTGGAAACCCAAGGTTATTTCACGCCGGCGGTAACGACCGATGAGCGCGTCGTCGACGGCAAGCCGCATATCGATATCACGGTGACCCCCGGGCCAATAACCGAAGTGAGCGCGCTGAGCCTCAGTTTCAAGGGCGCAGTCCTGACCGAAGCGCCGGCCCGCGAGACGGCCACGCGCGAGGCATGGACCCTGCGCGAAGGCGACCCCTTCAGCCAGCAGGCCTGGGATGCCGCGAAGGATGCCGCGCTCAAAACCCTGCAAGCCGAACGATATCTCGGCGCCAGGATCACGCGTTCCGAGGCGCGCATCAACCCCGTCACGCACAAGGCCGCACTGCTCGTCGACTTCGACAGCGGTCCGACTTTCACGCTCGGCGAGCTGCAAATCGACGGTACGCGCCGCTATCCGGCCTGGATCATTTCGAATATCAATCCGCTCAATGTCGGAGAAATCTATTCGACCGCCCGGATTGATGAACTTCAAAAACAGATTCAAGCGACGCCTTACTTCGCGAGTGTCGCGCTTAATGTGGGAAATGATCCCGCAAATCCTGAGCTAACGCCGATTCGGCTGAAGGTCAGTGAGTATCCCTATCAGTCCATGCGCACGAGCGTGGGTTTCAGCTCCGATACGGGGCCGTATATTGCGGGTAGCTATTCGTTTTTCAATCTGGCCAACCGCGCCTGGGTGTTCAATGTGACGGGCCGTCTCGAACGAGACCAGGAGGTCGGCGCGATCCAGATCTCGATGCCGCCAGGCCGTAAAGGCTGGGTCAATAGTGTGCTCGCTTCCTATACGCGCACCGACATCGAAGACACCGTCATCAACAGCCTGCGTGCCGGTGTCCAGCGAGTGCGCGTCTCGCAACTCTACGACTACACGTATTCGCTGCTTTTCTACAACGACCGGCTTTCGCAGAATGTCGGGCCGCCGACCACCAGTCACGCCCTCGTGCCCAACTGGACCTGGACGCGCCGCGACGTCGACGATCTCGTGTTCCCGCGTTCAGGCAATCTCGTTACCGTGTCAGCGGGCTTTGCGGTCAAGCATGTATTGAGTGAACAAACCTTCGCGCGCCTGTATGCGACCGGACGCCAGTATTTCCCGATTGGCCAGGCGGATCTGCTGCTGCTGCGTCTGGAGATGGGCGGCGTGTTCACTTCGGGCAGTACCAATGAGGTACCGGCCTCGTTGCTGTTCCGGGCGGGCGGTGCGAATTCGGTGCGAGGCTATAGTTACAACAGCATTGGCAACACCGTTTCGGGTTCGGTCCTTCCGACCAAATACATGGTCACGGCATCGAGCGAATACCAGCACTGGTTTACGCGCGAGTGGGGCAGCGCGGTGTTTTACGATATGGGAACCGCGACCGATACTTGGCCGGAACGCAGGCTCTATTCCGGCGTGGGTGTGGGTGCGCGATGGCGCAGCCCGGTCGGGCCGGTCAACCTCGATGTGGCCTACGGCATCCAGAATCGCTCATGGCGCCCGTATCTGACGCTGGGTATCGCGTTCTAAAGTGAACTGATGAACCACGAGCCCCTTTCGGAAGACGAGCAGGCAAACGACGCCGGTCGCGGCGGTGGCCGTGGCGTTGGCGTTGGTAGCGGTGGTGGTGGTGACGACGGCGGTGGTGGTGGTGGCGACGGTGGTGGTGGCGTTGGCGACGGTGGCGGTAGCGGTAGCGGTGGCGGTAGCGGTAGCGGTAGCGGTAGCGGTGGCGGTGGCGGGGGCCCCAGCGGCAGCGGTAGTGATGGCGGCAATGGCGGCGGCGACAAGACAGCCGAAGCCGCAGAAGCGTTGCGCCGCGCCCGACGCCGCCGCCGGAGCCGCTGGCTGCGCGCGGCCGTCTGGCCGCTCGTCGCGCTTGCCGCATTGATTGCGATCGCGCTCGGCGGCCTGTTCGCGGCGCTCCAGACCGAGAGCGGCACGCGCTACGTCTGGCAGGCAGCGGTCGAACTGCTCGGGGGGCGGCTCTCGGGAACGCTCGACGGCGGCGAACTCGCGACCGGCGTGCGTTTCACGAACCTGCGCTGGCACGACGCCGGCACCGATATCCGGATCGACCATGTCGAAGGGCAATGGCGGCTCCAGAGCACGCCGTTGAAATTCACCATCGATTTCATTCACGCACAAACCGTCGACGTGCGCCTCGCCGCGTCCACGACGCCGAGCAGCAAGCTCACCTTGCCCAAGGATCTGCGTTTGCCCTTGCAACTCGTCATCGGCGATGTGCGCGTCGCGCAGATCCTGATTCACGATGGCGCGTCGACGACCGAATTCTCGCGGCTCGCACTGCATGGCAGTACGGACGGTCGTCATCACGAGCTGGGACTCGACCGGCTCACCACGCCTTTCGGCGATGTGAACGCGGCGCTCGCGCTCGATGGCGTGCGGCCGTTCGCCCTGAAGGGCGATGCGGGTTTCTCGGGGCAGGTGGCCGACCAGGCGGTGCGACTCGGCGCCCGCCTGGGTGGCTCGCTTGAACAATTGAATGCCGATGTCGACGCGACCGGCATGAAACTCACGGGCCATGCGCAGGTTGTAGCGATGCCGTTCGGCGAGGTCCCGCTCAAGACGCTCGCGCTTCGGTTCGAGCATGTCGATCCGCGCAGCTTCAGCGCCGGCGCCCCCCAGGCCGACTTGCTCGTGCAGGCCGAGGTCCATCCCGTGCCGGCCCCGTCGGGCAGCAGTGCGCTCGTGGTCGCGGGGACCGCCTCGATCGTCAACGCGATACCGGGCCGGCTCGACGAAGGCAAGGTGCCACTGATCGACGCACGGGCAAACGTTAACCTCAATGAACGCGAGCAGGCGATCGACGGTTTGCAGATCCGGGTGGTCAAGGATGCGACCGTGACGGGCAGCGGCCGCCTCAAGGACGGCCTCGGCCAGTTCGACCTTAAGGTCGCAAACTTCGATCTGCGCACGCTGACGCCGGCTGTCCGCACGACGCATGTGAGCGGCCCCGTGCGCATCGTGCTGCAAGACGGCAGCCAGCACATCGACGCCCAGCTCGCCGACCCGGCGCTGGCCCTGCGAGCGCAGGCCGCAGTCAATCTGACACCGGCGCAGACGCGGATCGAGTCCTTGAAACTCCAGCTGGGTAAAGGCCGTGTCGACGCATCGGGGGTGCTCAAGCACGACCTTGCGTCTGCGTTTACGGTGAAGGGGACCCTCACGGATTTCAACCCTTTCCCGTTGCTGGCCGCCGAATCGGCCAGCAAAGCGCCCACCAAGGCGCCGCATGCCCCCGCACCGGTCTCCTCGACCAAGCATGCGAGCACAAGCACCCCCCCCAACGCGAGCACGCGGCCGCCTGCGTCCGGTACCCAAAGCAAAGACGCAGCCGTCGGCGGCGATGTGCATGACGTCCGGATCACCGGCACGTTGAGCGCGGACGGCGCACTTGCGCCGCAGCGCTCGGTCAAGGCCCGCTTTACGCTGCACGACGCCGTTTATGCAGACTTGCCGATGACGGGCGAAGGCACGATCCAGCTGGCCGGTTCGCGCCTGCTGCCGAGTTCGGTCCAACTGTCGGTCGCTGGCAATCAGGTCGATGCAAAGGGCAGCTTCGGCACGCCGCGCGACCGCCTGCAGGTGCACGTCGACGCCCCCGTGCTCGAGGGGCTGGGCTTCGGCGTGGCCGGTGTGCTCAAGCTCGACGGCGATCTCACGGGCACGCTCGCCCATCCGAACGCGGTCGCGAGCTACGAAGCCGATCATGTCGTGTTCGGCGAGAACCGCGTTGGCCACGCCCAGGGGCGTGCCGAACTGCGTGACGGCGCGCAGGGAGCGATGACCTTCAGCCTCGATGCAAAGGAGGTCGCGGTCCCGGGTGTCGATCTCGCCGCGGTATCCGCACACCTGAGTGGCACGCGTGCCGCTCACCAGTTCGATGCAAGCGCGGTGGGCAAGGTCGAGGGCCGACCGCTCGACGTGACGCTTGCGGGGCGCGGCGCGCTAAGCGAGACTCGAGCCGGCATGGCCTGGAGCGGCACGGTCTCGAAACTCGAAAACCGGGGTGCCTTGGCGATCGCCTTGCGCTCGCCCGTGCAGATCGCCGTGGCGGACCAGAAGGTATCGCTCGGGGCCGCCCAGTTGTCCGTTGACACGGCGGTGCTCGCGTTGCGGGGCTTCGAGTTCGACCACGGCCGGATCAGTTCGAGCGGTTCGCTGACCGATGTCGGGCTCGCCCGCTCGCTCGCGCTCGAAGCTCGGCTCACGGGTGCACCGCCGCCGACACTCAAGACCGATCTCGTGTTCGACGGCGCCTGGGATTTCACCTTGTCCAATACCGCTTCGGGATATGTGCAGATCAAGCGGCGCAGCGGCGACCTCCAGATCGACGCGGGTCGTGGACTCGTCCCGCTCGGGCTCAAGCGGCTCGAGGCGCGCGTCGATTTCGAGAACGGCAATCGCGCGCGTCTGAGCGCCGGCGCGGATGCAAGCCGCCTCGGCTCCGCGAATGCGGATCTCTCGACGGGACTCGTCGCGCGCGACGGCATGCTCACGATCTCCACCGAAGCCCCCGTCAGCGGCAAGATATCGGCCGACGTGCCGGCGCTCAAGACGACTGGCGAACTGCTCGGCCCGGCCTATATCGTTGCCGGCCGTGCCGCGCTGCAGCTCACCGTCGGTGGTCTGCTGGGCAGGCCGAAGCTCACCGGCACGCTGACCGGCGACGATCTCGCAGCCACGATGGTCGACCAGGGCATCACGCTGAAGAACGGCGTCGTCCGGATCGCACTCGACGAGAACCGCGTCGAACTGCGCCAGGTTGAGTTCCATGGTGCCGACGGCCTGCTCAAGGCCACGGGGCAGATTCAGCTCGATCGCGACGACCCCGAGATTTCAGCACAGATCGTCGCCGACAAGCTCCAGCTTTTTGCCTCGCCGGAGCGTCAACTGTCGCTGTCGGGCAGTGCCGAGCTCAAGCATTCGGGGCCGGCCGGGGGGCTTGCGATCAACGGCAAGTTCACCGTGGATCATGCTTTGTTCGATATGCCCGAAAGTGCGGCGCCGAGCCTCGGCGACGATGTGAAGATCGTACGCACCGACGGCGAACTCGTGCAGGCCGAAACCGAGACCGTCCCCGGCGGCCATGAATCGATCGGGCCGTTCGCTCCGCGCGCGAACATCGCGATCGACCTCGGCCGCGATTTCCGTTTCAAGGGCAGTGGTGCAAACCTTTCGCTGCGCGGCACGCTGAACCTGATCAGCGCGCCGAACCAGCCTTTGCACGGCGAAGGCAATATCCGCGTCGAACCAGGCTCGACCTATGAGGCGTTCGGACGCAAGCTCGATATCGAGAACGGCTACTTCACCTTCAACGGACCGGTCGACAATCCGGGGATCAATATTCGTGCGATGCGGCGCAATCAGGAATACGAGGCCGGCGTGCAGGTGACCGGCACATTGCGCTCACCGATCGCGAAACTCGTCTCGGTACCCGATCTTCCGGATTCCGAGAAGCTGTCATGGCTGCTGTTCGGCCATGGCACCGATACGGGCAATAATCTCGGCCAGCAGAACACGATGTCGTCCGCGCTTGGCTTGCTGGGCGGAGTGGGCGGCAAGCGTATCGCGCAAACATTTGGCCTCGACGAATTCTCGATCGGCCAGAGCGAAAATGGCCTGACCGATCCGCAGGTCGTGCAGATCGCCAAGGCCATCAACGAGCGTTTTACGTTCGGCTATGAGCAAGGGCTCCAGACCGCGCAGAATCTGTTCAAGGTCACCTGGACCCTGTCGCGCAACTGGTCGCTCGCGGTCCACAGCGGGACCCTGAACGGCGTGGACGTGACGTTCAACCGGCGCTTTGACTGAGCGGTGGCCGGGGATTGACCCCGGCGCCCGCAAATGTCCGGCGCGTTTCTCAGCGGATTCTCATGCCGGGCTTCGCGCCGTTGTGCGGCTCCAGCAGATAGAGGCCTGGCTGCACCTTCTCATCGCCTGCGGCGGACAGCACCATTCCCTCGGAAATGCCGAACTTCATCTTGCGCGGCGCGAGGTTGGCGACCACCACGGTCAGTTTGCCGACCAGCTGTTCGGGCTGGTAGGCCGACTTGATCCCCGAGAAGACGTTGCGGGTCTTCTCTTCGCCGACGTCGAGCGTGAGCTGGAGCAGCTTGTCCGAGCCTTCGACGGCCTTGCAATCGACGATCAGGGCAATGCGCAGGTCGATTTTCGAAAAATCGTCAATCGAGATCGTTACATCGCCCTCGTCGCCCGAGCCGGCCGCGCCGGCGGTCTTGGCGGCTTTGCCCGCTTTGGCCGCCTTGTCGGCTCCGGCGCTCTTGGCCGCACCGGTCGCATTTTCGCCACCCGCTTCACTCGTCCCCGGCGTCGCCTGGAGCGACTCTCGGTTGGCGGCGACCAGCGCCTCGACTTGCTTCAGATCAACCCGCGTCATCAGGTGCTGGTATGCATTGACCGGTTGCCGCGACGACAGCGCCGTCGTCGCGTCCGACCATTTGAGCGGTGCGATCGCGAGGAAGCGCTCGACCGAAGCGGCGAGCGAGGGCAGCACAGGCTTGAGCATCAGCGTCAGCAGCCGGAATGCTTCGAGCGACACGCTGCAGGCTTCATGCAGGGCCGCGCCACGTGCCGGGTCCTTCGCGAGTTCCCACGGCTTGACCGTATCGACATAGCTGTTGACTACGTCAGCGAGTTCCATCGTCTGGCGCAACGCCTTGCTGTAGTCGCGCTGTTCGTAGAGACCGGCCACCACCGGCGCGGCTTGGCGCAACTGGACGAGCAACGGATGCGCCATGGCCGCGTCGTCGATCCGGCCCTCGAAGCGCTTGACGAGAAAGCCCGCCGCCCGGCTCGCGATATTGACGTACTTGCCAACCAGGTCGCTGTTCACGCGCGCAATGAAGTCGCCGAAGTTCAGATCGATGTCCTCCATCGAGCCATTGAGCTTCGCGGCGAAGTAGTAGCGCAGCCACTCGGGATTCAGTCCGGTGTCGATAAAGCTTTGCGCGGTAATGAACGTCCCGCGCGACTTCGACATCTTCTGGCCGTCGACGGTCAGGAAGCCGTGGGCGAACACATTGGTCGGCGTGCGATGGCCGGAGAACTCGAGCATCGCCGGCCAGAACAGTGTATGGAAATACAGAATGTCCTTGCCGATGAAGTGGTATTGCTCGGTGTCCGAACCCGGTCGGACCCACTCTTCGAAGTCGAGCCCGCGCGTGTCGCAGAGGTTCTTGAAACTCGCGTAGTAGCCGACCGGCGCATCGAGCCAGACGTAGAAATATTTGCCGGGCGCGCCGGGAATCTCGAAGCCGAAATAGGGCGCGTCGCGCGAGATGTCCCAGTCGGAGAGCTGTGCATCGCCCGCATCGCCGAGCCATTCGCGCATCTTGTTGGTCGCCTCGGGTTGGGCGAGCTTCGCCACCCAGTCGCGCAGGAAAGCCTCGCAGCGCGGGTCGGACAGCTTGAAGAAATGGTGAGTCGACGTGCGCCGCACGGGCGTCGCGCCCGAGACGACCGAATACGGGTTGATGAGGTCGGTCGGCGCATAGGTCGAGCCGCACACCTCGCATGAGTCGCCGTATTGGTCCTTGGCACCGCATTTCGGGCACTCGCCCTTGACGAACCGGTCGGGGAGGAACATTTCGCGCACAGGATCGTAAGCCTGCTCGACGTCACGTTCGACGATCAGGCCGGCTTGCTTGAGCGCGAGATAGAACTGTTCGGAGAGCACGCGGTTCTCGTCCGAATCGGTTGAATAGTAGTTGTCGAACGAGATCCCGAACGAGTCGAAATCACGCTTGTGTTCCTGCCAGACGCGCTCGATCAGCTGGCGCGGGGTAATGCCTTCCTTCTCCGCACGTAGCATGATCGGCGTGCCGTGGGTGTCGTCGGCGCCGACGTAGTGGACTTCATGCCCGTGCATGCGCAGCGCCCGCACCCAGACATCGGTCTGGATATATTCGACCAGATGGCCGATATGGATTTGCCCATTCGCGTAGGGTAGGGCGGACGTGACGAGGATGCGGCGCGGGGCTGTGGAGGGCATAGGGCGTGGCAGGTCTGCGATGGTTGAACTTGCGGTGACGCGGGATAGAGGCGCCATGGAACTGGCACCAAGAAAGCGATTTTAGCAGTGCGGGGAAGCAGTCTGCTCTATGTGGCGGCGTTGTCAGCCAATGCAAGCGAGGGCGCACAAGGGCGTCGTGCGGTGCATGCCACGGCACGTGCGCCCAGGAATGCCAAAACGCAGGCAAAAAAACCGGGGCGGTGAGCCCCGGAGCAACAACGACAAGAGGAGAATGGTGCCGCGCCTAGGTCACCAAGCGCGTACCGTATGTAGAGACAGCAATGCACCGGCCGAGTTCGCAGAATTTCGAAATGTTTTCAGCGAACCCGTCCTGAGACGCACAATGATCGCTGGCGCGTTTCGCGGATCTCCGCACAGCCCTCGCGCAACCTCCCCGCGAGCCCTTGCACGGGGTTTCGCTCAACGCTGCACTGGCCGGAGGTAAATTTCGACACGGCGGTTCTGAGCGCGTCCCGCTTCGGTCGCATTGTCCGCGATCGGCTGGCTCTGGCCCCGGCCGATCGCGTTGAGCCGCGTCTGATTGACGCTGCGCCCGATCAGGAAATTGACCACGCTTTGCGCGCGATTTTGAGACAAGGTCTGGTTGTATTGTGGCGAGCCGGTGCTGTCGGTGTGGCCGTCGATCTCGGCATTGAGTTCGGGGTGCTCATTGAGCGTCTGCGCCACCTGGTCGAGCACGGGTGCGAATGTCGGTTTGATCAGATAGCTGTTCGTGTCGAACGAGATCGAGTTCGGAATATTGACCTTCAGCGAGCCGTCCTGCTGCTCGGTGATCTGCGTGCCGGTGCCCTGTGTGGCGCCGCCGAGCTTGCTCTTGATGCCTTGCCAGTTGTAGCCCGTGATCGCGCCGCCCGCGGCGCCCACGCCGGCGCCGATTGCGGCTCCCTTGCCGCCGCCGAGCAGTGCGCCGATTCCGGCGCCGGCCGCGGCGCCGATCCCCGTGCCGACCGCCGTGTTGGTGCCCTGCTCGGTGGCGCAGCCTGCGAGCAGCGCGCCGGCAATCGCGAGGACGGATAATTGGGTCATCAGTTTTGTTTGCATCGTATTGCTCCAGATTGCCTGTTCAAATACAAGATGCTGCGGGAACGGCGCCATGCCCGCCGCGGCAGGCACGAGACAGCGCCGCGAAACGCTACAATGGGGGACAGGTGCAGGCGCCGCTCGCTTGTTCTCGTCCGTTCCCGCATGCTTGGTGTGCCGCTCGCTCGACGCGGGTCCTGAGTGGAGTCCGAGAAGCGTGCCGTGCGGCGAACTGCGAAGCAACCGCCGCAACAACTTTTTGCAATTTCGAGAGCCGGCGACGCCCGGGAGTTCTATATTCATGACGATTGACAGACAAAGCATCGACACCGCGCTCGCGGGCGTGATCGACCCGAATACGGGCCGCGATCTCGTTGCGAGCAAGACCCTCAAAAACGTCACGATCAATGGCGCGCACGTGCACGTCGATATCGTGCTCGGTTATCCGTCGAAGAGCCAGCACGATGCGCTGCGCGCCTCGGTCGAACATGCGTTGACCGCGCTGCCGGGTGTGGCCGGCGCGACGGTTCGCGTCTCGCAGGACATCGTGGCCCATGCGGTACAACGCGGTGTCAAGCTGCTGCCCAACGTCAAGAACATCGTCGCGATCGCCTCGGGCAAGGGCGGTGTGGGCAAGAGCACGACCGCCGCGAATATCGCGCTGGCGCTCGCGGCCGAGGGCGCGAACGTGGGCGTGCTCGACGCGGATATCTACGGTCCGTCGCAGCCGACCATGCTCGGCGTCGACGGCCGGCCCGAATCGACCGACGGCCAGACCATGGAGCCACTCGTCGCACACGGCGTGCAGGTCAACTCGATCGGCTTTCTGATCGAGAAAGACAACCCGATGGTCTGGCGCGGTCCGATGGTCACCTCGGCGCTCGACCAGTTGCTGCGGCAGACGAACTGGCGAGATCTCGACTATCTGATCGTCGACATGCCGCCCGGTACCGGCGATATCCAGCTCACGCTCGCGCAGAAGGTTCCGGTGACCGGCGCGGTGATCGTCACGACTCCGCAGGACATTGCCTTGCTCGACGCGCGCAAGGGTCTCAAGATGTTCGAGAAAGTCGATATCCCCATCCTGGGTATCGTCGAGAACATGAGCGTGCACATCTGTTCGAACTGCGGTCATGTCGAACATATCTTCGGCTCGGGCGGCGGCGTGGCGATGTGCGCCGACTATGGCGTGACGCTGCTCGGCAGCCTGCCGCTGTCGATGGGCATCCGCGAGCAGGCCGATTCGGGCCGCCCGACCGTCATCGCGGACCCGGACGGACCGGTCGCGGAGATCTATCGCGATATTGCGCGCAAGATTGCGATCACCATCGCGGAAAAGTCGCGTGACATGAGTTCGAAGTTCCCCTCGATCGTCGTGCAAAACACCTAGACAAGAACTGCATGAAGCCCCGCTCCCTTCCGCTGATCATCCTCATTGGCTGTTGCCCGCTGTTTGCCAGCTTCGCGGGTTGTTCAATGTTCGCCGACCATCCGCGGCGCGCGGAAGCGGTGTTGCACCCCGCGCCCGGGACGAACACGCGCGGGATCGTGACCTTCGTGGACAATCCGGATGGGGTCCAGGTGACCTACAACCTGCAGGGCCTGCCGCCCGACTCGGATCACGGCCTGCATATCCATGAGCGTGGCGACTGCATCGCGGCGGGGCCGGCGGGGCTCGGGCCGATTTTCAATCCCCTGCCGGCGCCGGTCGGCGCGGGGCGCAATCTCGTGCATGCCGAAGGCGACCTGCCGGACATCCATGCCGATTCGAACGGCGTGGCGGCGGGCTTCTTCGTGATCCCGGATCTCTCCCTCGACGGGGTGCGCTCGGTGATCGGCCGTATCCTCGTCGTGCATCGGGATCCCGACGATCCCTACACGATGGTGCCGAATTTTTCCGACGGGCCGCGCCTCGCGTGCGGTGTGATCGAACGCTAGCGCCGGGCCGATGCAGTCCGTCTGGGGTACTGGCCGCGCGATCAAGTAAAATGGCGCGACTTTTCCCCGACGGCCGCCTGTTCGGGCACGCCGGTCTTGCCTCTCCTTTTCTTCCCGCGATTGCTACATGACCATCAAATCCGACAAGTGGATTCGGCGTATGGCCGAAACGCACGACATGATCTCGCCGTTCGAGCCGGGTCAGGTCCGTACGTCGGTCGACGGCCGCAAGCTTGTCAGCTACGGCACGTCGAGCTACGGCTACGACATCCGCTGTGCCGACGACTTCAAGATCTTCACCAATATCAACTCGACGATCGTCGATCCGAAGAACTTCGACGAGAAGTCGTTTGTCGATTTCAAGGGCGATGTCTGCATCATCCCGCCCAATTCGTTCGCGCTCGCGCGTACGGTCGAGTATTTCAAGATCCCGCGCAATGTGCTGACCGTCTGCCTCGGCAAGTCGACTTATGCGCGCTGCGGCATCATCGTCAACGTGACGCCGTTCGAGCCCGAGTGGGAAGGCTATGTGACGCTCGAGTTCTCGAACACGACGCCGCTGCCCGCCAAGATCTACGCGAACGAGGGCGTCGCGCAGGTGCTGTTCTTCGAAAGCGATGAAGTGTGCGAGGTCTCGTACGCCGACCGCGGCGGCAAATACCAGGGCCAGCAAGGCGTGACCTTGCCCAAGGCGTGAACACATAGCGTTCATGCGGGTCTGGTACGGTGCTTGCGCTCGTGCGGTACGGCTTCGCGGGCATCGGGCGCGCCTCGCGCGCACCGCACGCGGTTAGGGGTCAGGTTCGGCCCGGATTCGCGACGAAGTTGAATTGAAGTAGGAATCAGGCCCGCTCGCCGGGCCATCGTTTTTTGGAGCAGCGCTCATGAAGTTTCGCTTTCCGGTCGTCATCATTGACGAAGACTTCCGCTCGGAGAATATTTCGGGCTCCGGCATCCGTGCGCTAGCCGAGGCGATCGAAGGCGAGGGCATGGAAGTGCTCGGCCTCACGAGCTACGGCGACCTGACCTCGTTCGCCCAGCAGGCGAGCCGGGCGTCGTGCTTCATCCTGTCGATCGACGATGACGAGTTCATCACGGCTGACAATGGCAACGATGACGGTGAACTGGCGCTCGCGATCGTCGCCCTGCGCGCATTCGTCACCGAGGTCCGGCGCCGCAATGCCGATATTCCGATCTTCCTGTATGGCGAGACACGCACCTCGCGTCATATCCCGAACGACATCCTGCGCGAACTGCACGGCTTCATTCACATGTTCGAGGACACGCCGGAATTCGTCGCGCGGCACATCATCCGCGAGGCGCGCAACTATCTCGAATCGCTGCCGCCGCCGTTTTTTCGCGCGCTGACCCACTATGCGGCCGACGGCTCGTATTCATGGCACTGCCCGGGCCACTCGGGCGGCGTCGCGTTCCTGAAGAACCCGCTCGGCCAGATGTTCCATCAGTTCTTCGGCGAGAACATGCTGCGCGCCGACGTCTGCAATGCAGTCGACGAACTCGGCCAGTTGCTCGACCATACGGGGCCCGTCGCCGCGTCTGAACGCAATGCCGCGCGCATCTTCAGCGCCGATCACCTGTTTTTCGTGACCAACGGCACCTCGACGTCGAACAAGATCGTCTGGCATGCGACGGTCGCGCCGGGCGATATCGTGCTGGTCGACCGCAACTGCCACAAGTCGATCCTGCACGCGATCACGATGACCGGCTCGATCCCGGTGTTCCTGTCGCCGACGCGCAATCACTTCGGCATCATCGGACCGATCCCGCGCAGCGAATTCGAGCCGCAGAACATCCGCCGCAAGATTGAGGCGAACCCCTTCGCGCGCGAAGCGCTGGCGAAGAACCCGAAGATCAAGCCACGCATCCTGACGATCACGCAGAGCACGTATGACGGCGTTGTCTACAACGTCGAGATGATCAAGGACCTGCTCGGGGACCTGCTCGATACGCTGCACTTCGATGAAGCCTGGCTCCCGCATGCCGAATTCCACTCGTTCTATCAGGACATGCATGCGATCGGCGCGGGCCGTGCGCGGACCGGCGCGACTGTGTATGCGACGCACTCGACGCACAAGATGCTCGCGGGGATATCGCAGGCTTCGCAGATCCTCGTGCAGGACTCGGAGGGGGGCAACTTCGACAAGCATCGTTTCAACGAAGCGTATTTGATGCATACCTCGACGAGCCCGCAATACGCGATCATCGCTTCTTGCGACGTCGCGGCCGCGATGATGGAAGCGCCGGCGGGCACGGCCCTGGTCGAGGAGTCGATCGCCGAGGCGCTCGATTTCCGCCGCGCGATGCGCAAGGTCGATGCCGAGTACGGCGAAGACTGGTGGTTCAAGGTCTGGGGTCCCGAGCATCTCGCCGACGAAGGGATTGGCGACCGCGAGGACTGGATCCTCAAGCCGGGCGATCGCTGGCACGGTTTCGGCGATCTGGCCGAGGGCTTCAACATGCTCGACCCGATCAAGGCGACGATCATCACGCCGGGGCTCGAGATCGACGGCGAGTTCGGTGAAACCGGCATCCCCGCCGCGATCGTGACGAAATACCTTGCCGAGCACGGCATCATCGTCGAGAAGACCGGTCTCTATTCGTTCTTCATCATGTTCACGATCGGCATCACGAAGGGCCGCTGGAACAGCATGGTGACCGAGCTCCAGCAGTTCAAGGACGACTACGACACCAACCAGCCGCTCTGGCGCGTGCTGCCCGAGTTCGTCGCCCAGCACCCGGCCTACGAGCGCATCGGGCTGCGCGACCTCTGCGCGCAGATCCACAGCATCTACAAGGCCAACGACGTGGCGCGCGTGACGACCGAGATGTACCTGTCGGACATGGTGCCCGCCATGAAGCCAACCGAGGCGTACGCGAAGCTCGTGCACCGCGAGATTGACCGGGTGCCGATCGACGAGCTCGAGGGTCGGGTCACGAGCATCCTGCTGACGCCTTATCCGCCGGGCATTCCGCTGTTGATTCCGGGCGAGCGGTTCAACCCGATCATCGTGCGCTATTTGCAGTTCGCGCGCGAATTCAACGCACGGTTCCCGGGTTTCCATACGGATATCCACGGGCTCGTCGCGGAGATGGTCGACGGGAAGGTCGAGTACTTCGTGGATTGTGTGCGCGACTAAGGTTGGAACCGGCCCGGCTTCAGCCGGGCCGAGCCGTTTTCGAGCCCTGCGCGAGCCGGGTCTTTAGTCGGACCTCAGCCGAGCGCCTTGCGCGCTTCGGCGATGGCCGCCCGGACCCGTACCGGCGCGGTGCCGCCGATATGGTCGCGGCTTGCAACCGAACCTTCCAGCGTCAGATAGCCGAACACATCGTCGCCGAGCAGCGCGGCCGCCGAAGGCAAATCCGCGCGCAATTGCTCGAGCGACAGATCGGCGAGATCGATGCCGCGCGTCTCGCAGATCCGCACGGCGTGGGCGACGGCTTCATGGGCGTCGCGGAACGCGAGCCCGCGCTTGACCAGATAGTCGGCCAGGTCGGTCGCGGTCGCGAAACCCTGGAGCGCCGCGGCACGCATCGCATCGGCCTTGACGGTGATGCCCGCGACCATTTCCGCGAAGATCCGCAGGGTGTCGGCCACCGTGTCGACCGTATCGAACAACGGTTCCTTGTCTTCCTGGTTGTCCTTGTTGTACGCGAGCGGCTGGCCTTTCATGAGCGTCAGCAAGGCGACGAGATGGCCGTTTACACGGCCGGTCTTGCCGCGCGCGAGTTCGGCGACATCGGGGTTCTTCTTCTGCGGCATGATCGACGAACCGGTGCAGAAGCGATCCGCGAGATCGATAAAACCGACGCGCGGGCTCATCCATAGCACGAGCTCTTCGGAGAGCCGCGAGACGTGGGTCATCACGAGTGCGGCAGCCGCCGTGAATTCGATCGCGAAGTCGCGGTCGGAGACGGCATCGAGCGAGTTGGCGCAGACACCGTCGAAGCCGAGCGTCGTCGCGACCCGCAGGCGGTCGATCGGATAGCTCGTGCCCGCGAGGGCAGCCGCACCGAGCGGCAGGCGGTTCACACGCTTGCGCACGTCGAGCATGCGTTCGGCGTCGCGGCTGAACATTTCGAAGTAGGCGAGCAGGTGATGGCCGAACGTGACCGGCTGGGCGACTTGCAAATGCGTGAAGCCGGGCAGGATCGTCTCCGCGTGCTGGTCGGCCAGGTCGAGCAGAGCGCCGCGCAGCGTGCCGAGCAGCACGCCGATTCGATCGATCTCGCCGCGCAGCCAGAGGCGGATGTCGGTCGCGACCTGGTCGTTGCGCGAACGGCCTGTATGCAGGCGCTTGCCCGCATCGCCGATCAGCGCGGTCAGGCGCGCTTCGATGTTCAGGTGGACGTCTTCGAGATCGAGCTGCCATTCGAATTCGCCGCGCTCGATTTCCTCGCGAATCTGCTTCATGCCCTTCTGGATCATCGCGAGATCGTCAGTACCGATGATCTTTTGTGCGGCGAGCATGTCGGCGTGGGCGAGCGAGCCCTCGATATCGACGAAGGCGAGCCGTTTGTCAAAGAACACCGACGAGGTATAGCGTTTGACGAGCTCGGACATCGGCTCGGAGAAGCGGGCAGACCACGCTTCGCCTTTCTTGTGAAGTTGGGACGTCATCGTGAATGAAGTTAGGGCGCGGGGCGCGGGCTTGCGCGACAGGCCGGCGGCGCAAGCCGCCCGCCTGTCGTCGGGGTAGACGAATTATACCCATGCGGGCTCCGGCAACCGGCGCGCCGCGCGCCGGCAGGCCCTCATCAGCTCGCCTGCACCAGCTTGCCGGTATAGATCACCGGACCGGTCGGGCCGTTCGGGGTCTGTGAGCCGCCCGCTGGTTCGACGGAGACCACGAGCACGCCATAGTTCTGCGGCCGGTGCGCGACCTTGAAGGCCGCCGGGCCTTTCTTTGGCAAGACGCCGAGCGAGACCGGCGCGCCGCCCGAGGGGATACCCCAGAGCTCAAGGTCGTGGCCATCGGGTGCAGCCCTATCGCTGAGCCGGCGCAGCGTCACCGTGCTGTGCGCGTCGTCCCAGGTCACGAGCAGGGTCGAATTCGACTGGTCGTCGTGGAGCACGGAAACATAAGCGACACGCTGCTCGCCGGGTGCAGCCGCCAGCAGGGACGGCCTCACGGTATGCAGGGCGAAGGCGATCGAGATGATCGAGACCGCGAGCGCCACGCTCGAGAACGTGCGCCAGAAGCCGAGCGTGTCCCACCAGTGTTCGCCGGGGCGGGCCGGCGAGACCGGACGCGGCGACGTGCGCTCCAGGCGGCCGCGTGTTTCCGAGGCGAGGCCGAGACGGCCTTCGATCGCGAGCCAGACCGAGTCCGGCGGTTCGATTGCCGGGCCGAGTTCGGCCATCGTGTCGAGCCGTCGCTGCCAGCTGTTGATCGCCTGCCGCACGGCGTCGTTGCCGATCGCGAGAGCATCGAGGCGGCGTCTGGCGCGGCCTCGCAGGGTGCCGAGCGCATACTCGGCGGCGAGCCGGTCGAGCAGCTCGGGACGCTGGTGCAGATTCATGGCGCCCCCAGGCAGGACTTGAGTTTTTCGAGGCCGCCGCGGGTCCACGACTTCGCGGTGCCGAGCGGGACCCGCAGCGACGTGCAGATCTCGCTGTGACTCTGGTCGCGCAGGTAGGCGAGCACGATTGCCTGGCGCTGCTCGGGTTCGAGCCGCCCGAGGCAATGCGCGAGCTGCCGTGCTTCCTGGCTGTTTTCCAGCGCGCTGGGCGGGGCGAGTTCATTGGACGGCAGGATCTCGCCGGGTGTCTCGTCCCACTCGCCTTCGCCGTTCGCGCGAACCCGCCGCAAGTGATCGAGCGCCCGGTTGCGCACGATCGCGGCGAGCCACGTCATCGGGGCCGACAAGCTTGCCTGGTAGTCGCCGGCGTGTCGCCAGATTTTGACGTAGCTGTCTTGCAAGACGTCTTCCGCCCATTCCCGTTTGACCAGGATACGCAGCGCAAGGCCGAACAGTGTCGAGGAAGTCAGCTCATAGAGCGAGCGCAGTGCTGTCGGGTCGGAACCCTGAATGCGTTCGAGCAGGTCGGCAAGCGTGTCCGGCGTGGGTTCCAGGCGGGTCGCAGGCATAGATTGAGGTCGAGGATTAGTTGGCTCGGCTAATAGTAACCAAGAACTCGCCGGGAACGGCGGATGGTGGGTCATGCGCGTCCCCCGCACGGGTTTCGATCGTCATGCGAAGGGCTGCTCGAGGCCAGCCGCCCGTCTTGCCTTCATCCCTCCGGTACGGTGCGTGGAATCAGCGCGACCAGTTTGAGGTCCTCGCGCAGGGCCGGCGTCAGCGTGATCTGGTCGAAGCGGAGATGGCCGCGCACGGGATGGTCGAACTCACGCAGGCCGCCTTCGCGCTCGCCGACGTCCTGCGAACGCCAGAAAAGCGCGAACGCGTCGCTCGCCTTGAGCAAATTCTCGATCAGCGCGCGCGTCGGCTGGTCGGTCAGGTGGCGGCTCGAATCGGCGCGAAACTCGGCGACCAGCCGCCGGGCACGGGTCTCCCAGCCGACCACGAGGCGCCGCGCCGCCTCGCTTGTGAACATATAGCGCAGCAAGTTGTGATCGTCGTCCGGGGCGAGCCAGCCAACGAACAGATCGCTCGCATGCCCGTTCCAGGCAAGCGCGGTCCACTGTCGGTCGAGCACGTAGGCGGGTGCATCGAGCAGGGCGATGCTCGCGAGCAGGGCCGCGGGCGCGTCGCTCGTGCCCGGCGCGGGTTCGGCGGGATCGCGCAGGGCGGCCAGTTCGAACAGGTAGGCCCGTTCGGCGCGCGTCAGCCGCAAGGCCACGGCGATGCGCGCGAGCGCGTCGGGCGAGGCGGAGACGGGCCGGCCTTGTTCGATCCACGTGTACCAGGTCGGGCTTACGCCACACAATTGGGCGACTTCCTCGCGCCGCAGGCCCGGCGTGCGGCGCCGGTTGCCCGCCGGCAAACCGGCGGCATCGGGCGTCAGACGCTCGCGGTGCGCGCGAATGAAGTCGCCGAGCTCGCGGGCGGGGGAGCGCAGGATGTCGGCTTCTTGGGCGCCACGTGGCGCAGGGAACGAGGTCGGCGTGGGCATGGTAATTCTGATAACAGGATAAATGCTTGTCTTGTACCGGTAGCCGGCCGAGCCTATCGTACCGTTTCCTGCGCTGGCAGGCGAGCCGCGGAACGGGACACGGCCGCCGAAACCCCACCAGGCCGGATCCCACACAACAAGGAGAACACGATGGAACATCATTCATTGGTGGCCGACCAGTTCGGCGCGACGGCCGCTGCCTATCTGACGAGCGCGGTCCATGCGAGCGGGGCCGACCTGAAGACACTCGCCGCCGAAATTGCGGCGACACCGGCAGCGCGGGTGCTCGATCTCGGCTGCGGCGCCGGGCATGCGAGCTTTGCGGTTGCGCCGCATGCACGCGAGGTCGTCGCCTACGACATCGCTCAACCGATGCTCGACGTCGTGGCCGCCGCCGCGCGCGAACGCGGCCTCGCCAGCGTCACGACGCGCCACGGGCCCGCCGAGACGCTGCCGTTCGAAGCCGGGAGCTTCGACTGGGTGATCAGCCGCATGAGTGCCCATCACTGGCGCGATGTGCCGGCCGCGCTCGCGGAAGTCCGGCGCGTGGTGAAGCCCGGCGGCCGCGTGCTGTTCATCGACATCGCGGGCGCCGATCATCCGCTGCACGACACGCATATCCAGTCGGTCGAACTGTTGCGCGATGCCTCGCACATTCGCGACTACCGGGCTGACGAATGGCTCGCGTTTTTCACCCTGGCGGGGTTTGCCCAGGTGACGGTACGCGAACGTTGGCGCCTGCCGATCGAGTTCGCCGGCTGGGTCGCGCGGATGCGCACCCCTGCGTTGAATGTCGAGGCGATTCGTGCGATATGGGCCGTGGCGCCCGACGAGGTCAGGACCTATTTCAAGGTCCAGGCGGACGGCTCGTTCGAGCTCGATGCCCTGATGATCGAAGCGCACGCATGATCTGTTAGCGCTGCGATTACTGTTGAGATTCGCTTTTCCGGGAGGCCGGGACACGAGCCGTCGTTTCGTGTCCCGGCTTTTTCATTTTCTTGAAGAGTGATGCGTCTGAGTTCATTCGATCATGGATTCGCCGAGCTGGACTCCACGATTCCTACCGGTCGCCACCATTGTTCATTTTGGGATGGGGGAGTGATACCTGGCGGTATACAGGCAATTCGTATTTGGCGATAAGGGCGGTTCTGTGCAGCCTTTGCCCGCTAGAGTCGGACGTGATTTCTTGATCCACCTGACTTTTGCGAGGACTGCCGGATGAGACGTTGCCGGAACAATTTTGCATTGGGCCTGCGGGCGGCCCGTTTGGCGGCAAGTGCGATGTTGGGCTTGATCGGAGCGCCAACGGTGCATGCTCAGATCGTCCCCGACACGACGTTTAGTGGTCGGCCGACCATCAGCGAGGCAAGCAACGGCGTGCCGGTGATTGCGATCAACTCGCCTTCCAGTGCGGGCGTCAGTTTCAATGCCTATGAGGCTTTCGGAGTCGGTGAGGGCGGTGTGGTGTTCAACAATTCGACCCGGCCCGTGGGGACCGAACTCGCCTACAACATATCGCGGAATCCGAAGCTGGGTGAGCAGGCCGCTCGGATCATCGTCAGTGAAGTCAATGGCAGCCAGCCAAGCGTCCTGAGCGGCAAGATCGAGGTGGCGGGCGCGCGTGCCGATGTGGTCATTGCCAATCCGAACGGCATTGTCTGCTCGGGTTGTGGCTTTATCTCGACGGATCGTGTCGTGCTGACCACGGGGCACCGGGTGGACAGCGGGGACATCGAGATGGATGCATTCAACGTGACCCGAGGAGAGATCAACATCGAACGGCTCGTCGCGCCCGATCTCGCACAACTCGACCTGATCGGCCGCAAGGTCAAGATCAATGGCGAGCTTCGCGCGATGGACGTGAGGGTGATTAGCGGCGGGAATCGGATTCGCTATCTGTCGAAGCAGGAAAGGGCCGATGGGGCGGAGGAAGTGGAAATGATATTCATCGGGAAGGGTAAGCGTCAACCGAACGGGATCGACGTGGCCACACTCGGTGGTATCCATGCCAACAAGATCCGGCTGCTCAGTACTGAGAACGGTATCGGCGTCAGGGTGGCGGGCAAGCTCGCGAGTTCGGCCGGCGATCTCGAGATCGTGAGCGCAGACAGCTTGAACATGGAAGGGTCGTTGAGTTCGAGCGGTGCGCTAGTCATCAGGGCGGGTAGTTCGGCGAAAGTCGGCCCGCCGCCTGCTTCAGTTGCTGCCAATGGAAGTGGCGATGCAGGCGGGTCGCAGGTAGCCGGGGGTGACGGAACGGGCGGACTCCATGTGGTCGGCGAAGGTGTTGGAACAGGCGGATCGCAGGTGACCGGTGGAGGTGTCGGAGCAGGCGGATCACAGGTGGCCGGTGGAGGTGTTGGAGCAGGTGAATCGCAGGTAGCCGACGGCGGTGGTGGAACAGGCGGATCACCGGTGACCGGTGGAAGTGCTGGGGCCGGCGGGTCACAGGTGAGTGGCGGAAGTGTTGAAGCCGGCGTGCAGGCGGCCGGTGGAGGTGTTGGAACAGACGAATCACAGGTGTCGGCTGGAGGTGTTGAAGCAGGCGGGTCACCGGCGGCCGGTGGAGGTGTTGGAACAGACGAATCACAGGTGTCGGCTGGAGATGTTGAAGCAGGCGGGTCACAGGCGATCGGTGGAGATGCTGGAGGCGGCGAATCGCAGGTAGCCAGCGGAGGTGTTGGCACAGGCGGATCCCAGGTGGCCGATGGAGGTGCTGAAGCAAGTGGATCACCGATGGTTGGCGCAGGCTCCGGTGCAGAAGGCCCGCCAGTTGCCGGCGGTGGGGCCGAGGGCGCTATCCCGCCGCAGGGAAGGGGTGAAGCTGGTCACTTGGCCAAGGCGCCGGCCGAGATCGTCAGCGTGCTGCCGTCCAGCGCGATGCCGAACGAGCGAATGCAGGCGGCGATTGCGGCTTCTGAATCTGCCAGTACGCTCATCCAGCACTTTTCACAGATTCAATGGTTGCCCACGGGCTTGTCGTCATTGCTTCAGTATCTGACGCACGTCGGCGCGATCACTGCCAAAACCCGTCAGTCCTCCGCAAACGCCGGTCTGTTCACACTACCCCGGACCGCGCCCGGCACGACGATCGCGCGCGTGGACGAGAGCTTCAGGCAGCAACGAATAGCCAGCGAACAACTGCTGCCCGAGAGGCGCCGCCGTTCATACGATGCGAGCGATTTTGAACACGGGCATGACGTGATTTTGCATGGCGTGTTTTCGTCCTCGGCCGCGGGTCACGTCAATCATCTCACCTGGCCGGTCACCGCTGGCTCGCCCAGCTAGAGACCAGAACCCTTACCCGTTTTCCCCATACAGATTTCGAATACAAGGATTGCATATGAACCGAACGTGTCGACGCCGCGTGCGCGCTCGCGCCTCGTGCTCGCATGGCTTGACCGTCGCTTTCGGCATGGTGCTGGCGTGCGCGGTTGCGATGCCCGCATCCGCTATCGAATTGATCGAGCGTCCGAGACCCATGCTTAGACTGAACGCCATGGCGAACCCCGCTGCCGACGAGCAGCGCCAACGCGAACAGCGCGATGCCGAGGCGCGTGCCCGCACTCTCGATGAACCTGATGTGCGCGGCGACATTCCCGCGGATGAGGAGCTTTCCACCACGCCGCAATCGGGTCTCGAACCGGACTCCGCCTCCGGTCTGAAAACGGAGCCGGATCCGGCGGACTTCCCTGTCCTGCCGAAAGAGACCCCCTGTCTGCGCATCGCGCGCTTTGAACTCGCGGTGCCGGAGACGATGTCCGCCGCTGCGCACCGGGCCGGCGCATCGACGTTGCCGCAGGATCCCTTCGCTTTTGCCGCCGAATGGCTGGCCCACTACAACGGCCAATGTGTGGGAGAGCAGGCGATCAACACGCTGATTGCCGGCCTCACGCGCGAGATCGTCAAGCGCGGATATCTGACCACGCGAGTACGCATCCCGGAGCAGGGCCTCTCGAGTGGCGTCATGAAGATCGCCCTGACGCCGGGCACGATCCACGTGGTCCGTTTCACGGACGAGTCGACGCGCGCATCGTGGCGCAACGCCTTTGCGGGCCGTCCGGGTGATCTGCTCAAACTTTCGGATCTCGAACAGGCACTCGTCCAGTTCGAACAGGTGCCGGGGCAGACCGCGGATATCTCGATCGCGCCTGCCGAGGAGATGGGGCAAAGTGATGTGCTCGTTACGCTGACCCGCAGGCGGCCCTGGCGGCTCAGTGCGGTGATCGACAATGGCGGCAGCTATGCGACCGGCAAGGTGCTCGGCACGCTCGGCGCGAGTCTCGACAATCCGCTCGGCATCAACGACCGCTTGAGTGCCTCGTTCAGCCACGACCTGATGTTCGGCCAGCGTGCCCAGGGTTCGTATGGCTGGAGCGGGTTCTATGCCGTTCCCCTGGGGTACTGGACGACCTCGCTGAGCGGCTGGGGCAGCCACTACTACCAGCGGATCTCCGGACACAATTCGTCGTTCGTGTCGAGCGGCCAGTCGGAAAACGTGGAGTGGCAGCTTGCGCGCAACGTACTGCGTTCACGCACGATGACGCTCGGCCTCGAATTCAGACTCGGCAAGCGATTCGGCCAGGGCTTTATCGAAGACTTCGAGCTCAGGAGCCAGCGTCGCAACAATACCTACGTGCAGTTCGGGGTGAACCATCGTTACTACTTCGGTGCGGCGCGCCTCGATGCGGCGCTCTCGTACCGGCAGGGCGTCCCCTGGCTCGGCGCGCGAAACGATCCGGCCGGTTTCCGTGCGACCTATTTCTATCGGATGGGCCTGCTCGATGCGAACCTGCGCGTGCCGTTCGCACTCGGCACGCGCCCGTTCTTTTACACGTCCGCATTTCATGGCCAGACGACCGGCAACAGGCTGTTTCGCGTCGACGATATCGCACTGGGCACGCGTTGGAGCGTGCGAGGTTTCGACGGTGAGGAGATCCTGAGTGCCGAGCGCGGATTCTACTGGCGCAACGACCTTGCGGTGCCACTCGGTCGCAGCAGTCATGCACTTTATGTCGGGGTCGACTATGGCCAGCTCTATGGTCCGAACACCCACTATCTGCGCGGCACGCGCCTGGCGGGTGCCGTGCTTGGTGTGCGCGGCGTGGCCGGGTCGCAGGGCGGGGCAAGCCGCGCCGCGGCGGCGCTTCCCGCGCAGTCGGACCGGGGCATGAAAGGCGCGGCGCCGGTCACCGGCCAGGCAGGCGCGGTGTCGGCGACGGCGGCATCGCCGGGCGCCGAAACGGGGTCCGGTTTCACGTCGGCATCGCTGCCGGGCGTGCTGACCTATGACCTCTATGCGGGCGCGCCGGTCTGGAAACCGGAAGGCTTCCAGACCGCGAACCTCACGGTCGGCTTCCAGCTCGCCTACTGGTACTGAGGGTACCGATCGATCAACCGGTGTTGCGCAAGCCCGCCGCAATGCCGTTGATCGTCAGGTGGATGCCGCGTCCCACGCGCTGATCGTCGGCGCCCGAGCGGTGCCGCTTCAACAGTTCGACCTGCAGATGATTGAGTGGGTCGAGGTAGGGGAAGCGGTTCTTGATCGAGCGCGCGAGCAGCGGGTTGGTCGCGAGCCGCTGCGCGTGACCGGTGATCTCGGACAGCGCCAACGAGGTCCGATGCCATTCCGCGACGATCCGCTCGAAGACCTTCTTGCGGAGCTTCTTGTCGATGACGAGTTCGGCATACCGCGAAGCCACGGCAAGGTCGGTCTTTGCCAGCACCATGTCCATGTTCGAGAGCAAGGTCGCGAAAAACGGCCAGGTCTTGTGCATCTTCTTCAGCGTGCCGAGCCTGCGCGTGCGTTCGGCCGGTGTCGCGGCCGCGTTCAGATAGGCCTCGACCGCGCTGCCGAAACCGTACCAGCCCGTCAGCAGCAGGCGGCACTGGCCCCACGAAAAGCCCCATGGAATGGCCCTGAGGTCTTCGATCTTGCGTTGCGCGGGGTCTTGGAGCTTGCGCGAAGCCGGCCGGCTGCCGATATTGAGTTCGGCGATTTCCGAGATCGGTGTCGACTGGAAGAAATAGTCCTTGAAGCCGGGGGTCTCGTAGACCAGCGCGCGATAGGACGCCATGGCCGCATCGGAGAGCGTCTGCATCGTGGCTTCGAACAGCGGGAGCTTGTCCGGCGCATTGCGATCGGGAAGCAGCGAGGCTTCGAGGGTCGCCGCGACCACCGTTTCGAGATTGCGGCGGCCGATTTCGGGATTGCCGAACTTGCTCGCGATGATCTCACCCTGCTCGGTCAGCCGGATCTGTCCGTTCACGGTGCCCGGCGGCTGCGAGAGGATAGCCTGGTAGGTCGGACCGCCGCCGCGGCCAACCGTGCCGCCGCGGCCATGGAACAGGCGCAGCTTGGTGCCGTGCTGCTTGAACAGCGCGACGAGCGCGAGTTCGGCGCGATAAAGCTCCCAGTTCGACGTGAGGAAGCCGCCGTCCTTGTTGCTGTCCGAGTAGCCGAGCATGACTTCCTGTTCGCCGCCCTGGTCTTCGACGACTTCGGCAATGCCCGGTAGCGCGAAGAAATCGCGCATGATGTTCGATGCATCGCGCAGGTCGGCGATGGTCTCGAACAGCGGAATCACCATCATGCCAACCGAGGCGGGGGCCTTGTCGTCGCCGAGCCGGCCTTCGAGCAGGCCGCATTCCTTCTGCAGCAGCATCACTTCGAGCAGGTCGCTGACCGTTTCCGTATGCGAGATAATGTAGTTGCGCACCGCGCGTGCGCCAAAGCGTTCGCGAATCACGCGTGCGGCTTCGAACACCGCGAGTTCGCCGGTCGTGCGCGCGGAGTAGTCGAGCCACGCCGAGCGCAGCGGGCGCGACTGCGCGAGCTCGGCCTGCAGGATCCGAATCTTTTCGGCTTCGGTCAGCGCCGTATAGTCGGCGATCACACCCGCCTGTTCGAACAGTTCGGCTATCACCGCTTCGTGGATGTCCGAGCTCTGGCGAAGGTCGATGCTTGCGAGATGAAAACCGAAGATTTCGGCGGCGCGCGCGAGCGGGATCAGGCGAGGCTTCGCGAGGGAAGCGCCGTGGTTCGCCGCGAGCGAATCGATCAGGATCTGGAGGTCGTGCGCAAAATCGGCGGCCCGTGCATAGGGCAGTGCTTCAGGCGTCTCGCGCGCGGCCACGACATCCGGTCCGAGCAAGGCGCGCGCGGTTGCGGCTACGCGCGCATAGACGCCGACAAGCGCGCGGCGATAGGGTTCGTCGGTCCGGTGAGGTGAGTGGTCGGGCGACGCGTTGCAAAGCGCCTTGAGCTCGTCGCTCGAGCCGACGAGCAGATCCGAGATGGAGAGTTCGGCGCCGAGCGCGTGGACTTCGGCCAGGTAGTGCTGGAAGATCGTCGCGGCCTGGCGCGTGATCGCGAGCTCGAGTGTCGCGGCCGTCACGTTCGGGTTGCCGTCGCGGTCGCCGCCGATCCAGTGACCCATTTGCAGGAACGGGGGCAGCTCAGCCTTGACCCCATGCTCGGCGAGCGCCTGCTCGATATCGTCATAGAGCGCGGGGATCTCGCTCAGGAAAGTGGTCCGGTAATACGAGAGCGCGTTCTCAATTTCGTCGCTGACCGTCAGCTTGGAGTCGCGCAGCATGCGCGTCTGCCACAGCGAGGTCACGCGGGCGCGCAGCAGCTCGGTGTTCTGTGCGCGCTCGCGCTGCGTGAGCGTCTGGTCGCGCTCGGCGAGCAGGCGTGCAATATCGTGCTGGGCATCGAGAATGCTCTTGCGCTGGACTTCGGTCGGATGGGCGGTCAGCACCGGCACGATCAGCGCCTCGTCGAAGAAGCGCTGGAGCGTTGCGCCGCTGTCGCTGTCGACCTCCTTCAGGCGCTCGAGCGCATGGCCGAACGTCGAGGGCTGCGGGGCCGAGCCGGCGAGCGCATGGAAGCGCCGGCGCCGGTTGTGGTGGCGGTCTTCGGCGATATTGGCGAGATGCGAGAAGTAGCTGAACGCGCGCACGACCGAGTTGGTCTGCTCGCGCGTCAAGCGGGTGAGCATCTTGTCGAGCTTCCGGGCGGCTTCGCGGTCGTCCTCGCGGCGGAACTTCACGGCGGTCTGGCGCACGGATTCGACGACGTCGAACACGGCATCGCCTTCCTGTTCGCGGACGACGTCACCGAGCAGGCGACCGAGAAAGCGAATGTCCTCGAACAGCGGCTGGTCCTTGTCGTCGCGCGCGCGCGGGGCGCCGCCCTGGCCGTCGATTTTGGCGGATACCGCGGTGGGCACGGCGGCGGCCGGAACCGGTATTGGGCGGGCGGCTGCCTTACGGGCGGTGGTAGTGCTGGTCTTGGCAGCGCGGGGGCGGTCCTTACCGGGGGGCGTCACGATGTTTCCTCCATGTGCATGGGCAATGTCGCTGTATGGGTGCGTGCTACCATGTTTTCTTATCTAACCCTGGGTCCAGAACCCCTGACAAAATGATCTACACGCCGTCGCGCGGCTTGGCCGTACCGCTCGCCATGTCAATTGACCCGCCCATTCGCCTGTGCGGCCGGGCTTCATTTTGTCAGGGGCTCCGATGACTGCGGGAGTATCGTCTTTCCAGCCGCCGAAGAAGCTGGTGATCGCGTCGCGCGAAAGCCGCTTGGCAATGTGGCAAGCTGAACATGTTCAGGTTGCACTGCAAAAATTATATCCGTCCTGCGACGTCACAATCCTTGGAATGACGACGCGCGGCGACCAAATTCTCGATCGCACGCTTTCGAAGGTCGGCGGCAAGGGCCTGTTCGTCAAGGAACTCGAGGCCGCGCTCGCCGACGGCCGCGCCGATCTCGCGGTGCATTCGCTCAAGGATGTTCCGATGGATCTGCCGCCTGGCTTCGCGCTCGCGGCCATTCTGAGCCGCGAGGATCCGCGCGATGCTTTCGTCTCAAATCAGTATGACGGGCTCGATGCGCTGCCTCCCGGTAGCGTGGTCGGCACCTCCAGTTTGCGGCGCGAGGCACTGTTGCGTGCGCGCTACCCTTCGCTCGTCGTCCGCCCGCTGCGTGGCAATCTCGACACGCGGCTGCGCAAGCTCGATGCGGGTGAATACGCGGCCATCATCCTCGCTGCCTCGGGCCTCAAGCGTCTGGGTCTGGCCGATCGCATCCGCAGCGTGCTCGAGCCCGAAGTGAGCCTGCCGGCTGCCGGGCAAGGCGCGCTCGGCATCGAGACTGCGGATGATCGCGACGATGTCGCCGCCTGGCTCGCGCCCCTGCACGACGCGCGCACCGCCTATGCGGTGAGTGCCGAACGCGCGGTATCGCGTGCGCTGGCCGGCGGCTGCGAAGTGCCGCTGGCAGCTTATGCGGACTGGCACGGTGAGCGCTTGCTGTTGCGCGGTTTTGTCGCGATGCCGGACGGTTCCCGGATCTTGCGTGCCGAAGCGTGCTCGACGCCGGCCAGCGAGGCGGCGGCCGAGGTGCTGGGCCGCCAGGTCGCCGATGCGCTGGCGGAGCAGGGCGCGCACGATATCGTGCAGACGGTGCGCGGTGCCGGCGCCCGGGTCAGCCCGGCCACGGACGTATGAGCACAGGCAACGCGACGCCGGGCGACGTCGACGGCACGCGGCTGACCGTGGTGCTGACGCGTCCGGCCGGGCAGTCGGCGGGGCTCGAAGCGTCGTTGCGTGCCGCGGATTTCGACGTCATCGATTTCCCGCTGATCGGCATTGCGCCGGCCATCGATCCGGCGGAGCTCGATGCCGCGCTGGCCGGGCTCACGGAGTATGCGCTGGTGGTCTTCGTGTCACCGAACGCAATCGACCGGGCCCTTGCTCGCCTGAAAAGTACGTGGCCCGTCGAGGTTCCCGTTGCGGTAGTCGGCCCGGGCAGTGTCCTCGCGCTTGCCCGTCATGACATCGTGGCGCCGGAATATCGTGTGATCGCGCCGGCCGGGGCACTTGAACAGGCGCGCGCGATGGGGGCGGGCGCGGACGATGACGCTGTCATGCCATCATCGACTTCGACTTCGACTTCGACTTCGACTTCGACTTCGACTTCGATGTCGCCGGCGGTGGCACCGATACCGACCGGGACTGCGACGCCGGTGGGACCCATTCAGCGCACGGCTGCGCAATATGCGTCGTCGGATAATCTTTTTGCTGACGCGCCGGTAAGGGATTCGCCGACCGCCGCCGCCGCTCCAGCGTCGAAGCCATCCACCGCCGCCACGTCGACATCGACCGATGCACCCGTCGATTCCGAGCGGATCCGTTTCGATTCCGAGGCGCTGCTTGCCGCGCTCGAGCGCGAGTTCGGCCTTGCGTCGTTTCGCGATCGTCGTGTGCTGCTCGTGCGCGGCGATGGCGGCCGTGAGTTGCTTGCCGACGCCCTGCGCGGACAGGGGGCGCAAGTCGATACTGTCACGGCCTATCAGCGCAGCGTGCCGATTCCCGATCCGCACGCGCTGACCTCGATTCGCCGCCTGCTTGCGGGCCGGGCGCATGTCTGGGTCTTGACCAGTTCCGAAGGCGTGCGCAATCTCGAAACGCTCGCTTCGATTCATTTGAACGATTCCGAGCGCGCCGCGCTGCATCGCGCACCCGTGATCGTCTCGCATCCGCGCATTGCGGAGTCGGCGCGCGCAAGCGGGTTTGATAGAGTTGCGACCTGCGGCGCGGGCGACGCGGCGTTGGTTGAAGCAGTATGCGAGCAGGCCGCCCGAACCGCAGACGCGGAATCTGCCGCATCGGCAACGGCACCTGCCATGTCGTCCGCCAAATTGTCCGCGGCTTCCGCGGTGTCGCCTGGTTCGCCTGCATCATCCACTTCAGCCACTTCAGCCACGGATGGACCGGCCGCCAGCGGTCCGACCGCACGGTCCGGGGATTCACCGGCCGCCTCATCGACTCCTCGCGGAGCTTCATCGAGCATGACTGATTCGAAAGACCTGCCCCCGCATCCCTCCGTTGCGCCGACACGCTTCAGTACGAGCGGCGCCGACCGCTCGACACCGGCCGCAGCTCCGGTGACTCGCCAGCGCGGCCGCCTCGTGCTGGGCTGGCTCGCGCTCGTGATCGCGCTGGGCGCCGTGGCCGGCGGCTTCGTGCTGAACCACAAGCTCGATCGCCTCGAAAGCGTGGCGGCCGACTACCAGCAAAGCGGCGAGCGCGTCGCGACGGCGACGCAATTGCAGAGCCAGCAGGCGCTCGATGGCGTGCAGCAGTCCGATCGCCGGATCTCGCAGCTCGAGGGCAAGCTCGCCGACGCGCAGGGGCAGCAGCAGGCGCTCCAGACGATGTACCAGGATCTCGCGCGCAATCGCGTGCAGTGGACGCTCGCCGAGATCGGACAGATGCTGGCGAGCGCAAGCCAGCAGCTCCAGCTCACGGGCAATGTGCAACTGGCGCTGTTCGCCTTGCAAAATGCGGATAAGCGCCTCGCGCAGGCGGAAGGCCCGCAGGTGCTGGTCGTGCGCAGGGCGATCGAGCAGGACATCGAGAAGTTCAAGGCGACGCCCAGCGTCGACCTGCCGGGCCTCGCGATCAAGCTCGATGACGCGATCGCGCGTGTCGACGCGCTGCCTCTCGCTGGCGAAGCTCGGCTCGATCATCCGGTGAGCAATGCGGCGGCCGGAGGCTGGGCGACGGGCGCCGCCAGCGCCGCCGGCGCATCGCCGAGCACGAGCACGAGCACCAACGCGATGCAGGCCGGCGGCACGACGCAGACCGCCGCCGCGGCCCCTGCGGCGAGTGGTGCGCTCGCCAACGCGGTCGACCGGTTCGGAGCCTGGTGGCGCGACTTCGGCGCGCGGCTCGGCCATCAGCTCGCGGACGTGGTGCAGGTGCGGCGCATCGACAATGCCGATGCGATGCTGGTTGCGCCGGACCAGGGCCAGTACCTGCGTGCAAACGTGAAGCTGCGCCTGCTGTCAGCCCGCCTGTCCCTGCTCTCGCGTGATCAGCGGACGATGGCGGCCGATCTCGACGCGGCCGACGACGCGCTCGCCCGCTACTTCGATCCCGCCGCGAAGTCGACGCAGACGGTGCGCGACCTCGTGAGCCAGGTGCGCCATGCATCGACGTCGGTCGATCTGCCGAACCTGAATGCCAGTCTCGAAGCCGTCCACCAATACAAGAGCGGAGACTGACGCGATGGCAATGCGTGGACTGTTTTGGCTGGTGCTGCTGTTTGCGGCCGCGGTGGCGATCGCGATTCTCGGCCACTTCGATGTGGGCCATGTGCTGATCGTCTACGATCCCTACCGGATCGACGTGTCGTTGAACTTCGCGGTGCTCGCGATCATCGTCACGTTCGTGGTTCTGCATGTGCTGATTCGTGCGATCCGCAATCTCTGGAAGATGCCGGAGCGCGTGGCCGCCTACCGCGCGCGTGCACGGGCTTCGAAGGCACATGCGGCTTTGCGCGACGCGCTCGCCAACCTGTATTCGGGCCGCTTCTCGCGTGCCGAGAAAGCCGCGCACGATGCGCGCCTGCTCACCGAAAACGGCGCGCCGGCCGCCGTGATCGGCGCGCTTGCTGCCCATCAGATGCATGAGTATGCACGCCGTGATGAATGGCTCGAGAAGATCGGCGACAAGGACTGGCAGGATGCGCGCCTGATGACGAGCGCCGAAATGCGCGCGGATGCGCGCGATGCCGAAGGTGCACTCAATGCACTGGCGCAGCTCGAGTCTCAGGGGGTGCGTCGCCTTCAGGCGCAGCAGATTGCACTACGTGCACACCAGCAGTTGAAGCACTGGCCCGAGGTGCTCAAGCTCGTCAAGCAACTCGAGAAGCGCGAGGCGATTCACCCGGCGGTCGCGCTGCGGTTGCGCCAACTGGCGGCCGAGAACCTGCTGCGCGACCGGCGCCACGATCCCGTCGCACTGCTCGAATGCTGGGACGGCCTCCCGCTGACCGAGCGCCAGACTCCACGCATCGCCGATCTCGCGGCCGAACTGCTGTTGCGACTCGAGCGTCCCAAGGAGGCCCGCAAGATCGTCGAGGATGCGCTTGCCCAGCAATGGGATGCTCGCCTGTTGCGCCGCTATGCCGATTGCGCGGGTGCCGAGGCGCTGCCGTTGATCCAGCGCGCCGAGGCGTGGCAGACCGATCATCCCGACGACGCCGACCTCAAGTTCACACTCGGTCGCCTGTGCCTGCATCAGCAGCTTTGGGGCAAGGCCCAGGCTTTTCTCGAACAGTCGCTGGCGCTCGCGGGCGACAACGACATTCTGAAGGTCCGCTGCCATCGGGCGCTCGCGCGCCTTCATGAAGAGCTCGGCCACACCGGCGAGGCAAGCGCGCACTATCGGGAGAGCGCGCTGGCCATCAAGCTGACATAAGGCCATTGCCGGTTGCCGATATAATTGCGGCCGGCAAGATTTCAATCCGGCGCGCCTTGCGTGCTGACCGACAGACCCTGAAACAGAGAACACCATGAGCTTCGATCGCGTCCCCGCTGGTAAAGACCTGCCGTCCGACTTCAACGTCATCATCGAAATTTCTGCGCAAAGCGACCCGGTCAAGTACGAGGCGGACAAGGAAATGGGCCTGCTCGTGGTCGACCGTTTTGTCGGCACCGGCATGCGTTATCCGGTCAACTACGGCTTTATCCCGCACACGCTGTCGGGCGACGGCGACCCGGTCGACGTGCTCGTGATCACCCCGTTCCCGCTGCTCGCGGGCTCGGTCGTCCGCGCACGCGCACTGGGTATGCTGCAGATGACCGACGAGTCGGGCGTCGATGCCAAGTTGATCGCCGTGCCGCATGACAAGGTCTGCCCGATGACGGCGAACATCAAGTCGCTCGAGGATGTGCCGGCTTATTTGAAGGACCAGATCAAGCACTTCTTCGAGAACTACAAGGCGCTCGAAAAGGGCAAGTGGGTCAAGGTCGAAGGCTGGCTCGGCATCGACGACGCCCACAAGGAAATCTCGGAAGGCTTCGCGAACGCGAACAAGTAATCAGGCAGCAGCGGGCCATGCTGTGCCCGCCTGTCACGCTCACCCGTCATGGCCGCTGCTTATGACGGGTCGTCATGCCCGCTTGAACGGATCGCGCTCGCGCAGTTCGTCGACGTAGTGGCTCATATTCTCGGTCTCCTGTTTGAGGAAGTGCTCGACGGCGTCCGAGAATGCCGGATGCGCGAGCCAGTGCGCGGAGTGCGTGACCGTCGGCAGGAAACCGCGCGCCATCTTGTGCTCGCCCTGCGCACCGCCTTCGAACGCATGGATGCCTTCCTCGATGCAGAACTCGAGCGGCTGGTAGTAGGCCGTTTCGAAGTGCAGGCAGGGCACATGCTCGATCGCCCCCCAGTAGCGCCCATACAAGGTGCCCCCTTCCGACTCGCGCTGGTAGACAACCAGCGAACTGGCGATCGGCCGGCCGTCGCGTTCGGCAATCACCATCAGCAGGTTCTCGGGCATGGTTCGCCCGATCGTGCGGAAGAAGTTGAGATTCAGGTAGGGGCTCGAGTGGTGCTCACGATAGGTCTGCTGGTAGCAGCGATTGAAGAAGCGCCACTCGTTGTCGCTGATGTCGGGGCCCTTCACGCGACGCATCGTGACGCCTGCCTCGAGGACCTTGCGGCGTTCGGCGCGGATGTTCTTGCGCTTCTTCTGCTCGAGCGTGTCGAGAAAATCGTCGAAGTGCCGGTAGCCATTGTTTTCCCAGTGGAACTGCACGCCGCGGCGCGCCATCATCCCGACCGCGCTGAGAATTTCGGCTTCCTCGTCGTCCGGATAGAGCACATGCAGCGACGATACGCCGGACTCTTCGGCGAGCCCGCGCAGGGTCGCCGCGAGGGCGACCCGGCTGTCCTCGTCGAGGGCCAGCAGGCGCGCACCGGCGACCGGTGTGAACGGCACCGCGCAGAGCAGCTTCGGGTAGTAGTCGAGACCGTTGCGCCGGTAGGCATCGGCCCAGGCCCAGTCGAACACATACTCGCCGTACGAATGGCCTTTCAGATAGAGCGGGCATGCGGCGACGAGTTCTTCGTCGTCATCGATCCAAAGCCCGTTCGCCGCTTCCGCATCGTCTGCCTCTTCCTGCGTCTTGTCCGCGTCATGGCTATCGCGACCGGCATGCGGTTCGCGGCTGACGTGTTGCGATGGAAAGTCGTACGTCTCGACCGTGTCATCGACCGCGAGCGCGAGCTCGCCCGGGCCCGCACGCAGCGACACTGCGCCGCGGCTGCGCCAGAGCGTCACGAAACGCGGCGCCCAGCCCGTTTGCGCCGTGGCGCATCCGGCTTCGGTCAAGGCGCTCAGGAATTCATGCCGTAGAAAAGGAGTCGGCCGCTGCTGTTTCGCAAGCAGGCCATTCCATGCCCCGGCGTCGATGTCAGCCGGTGAGTCGACGATGCGCGTGCGATAATCCATCAGTCCAGAATCATTCCGTAAGCCTCGCAGACGCTCGGTCACGAAGTGATCCGTCAGCGTCTCTAGCGATGCATGAGGTACTTATCTTAGCCGTATATGCCGACCGGCGTCGTCTGCCCGCCACCATGCAAGGACTCTGTCGTTCGCTCGATTCATGTTGGTCCCCGGACCGGCGGCCGCGCGCGCACTCGACGGTCGTTCGCGTTGAATAGCGGGGTCGCGGCGCGGCCGGTGCCACACGCTGGCCCGGGAAGTCCTGGGTGTTCAAGGAATTGTTCGAGATGAAAAGCCCCTTCTTCAACTTGTATTCCCATGACTTCGCGCGTGTCGCGGTCGGCGTGCCGCGCTGCCGTGTCGCGGACCCCGCGTTCAATGCTGAACAGACCATCGAACTCGCGAAGCAGGCCGCCGAACATGGCGCGATGCTGGTGGCCTTCCCCGAGCTGGGTCTATCGGCCTATACCTGCGACGACCTGTTCCATCAAAGCGCCTTGCTCGATGCGTGCGAAGACGCGCTTGCCTCGGTCGTGGCCGCCTCCACGAGCATCGCCATCACGATGATCGTGGGGCTTCCACTGCGCGTCGGACATACCTTGTTCAACTGCGCGGTCGTCGTGTCGGGCGGCCGCATCCATGGCGTCGTTCCGAAAAGCTATCTGCCGAACTACGCCGAGTTTTATGAGGCGCGCCAGTTCAGTCCGGCCGATTGCGCCTCGACGACCGAGGTGCGGCTGCTCGGCGAGACGGTTCCTTTCGGTTCGTCGCTGCTGTTCGAAGCGGTGGACATGCCGCTGTTCCGTTTTCATGTCGAGATCTGCGAAGACGTATGGGTGCCGGTGCCGCCGTCCTCGTTCGCGGCGCTCGCGGGCGCGACGGTGCTCGTCAACCTGTCCGCATCGAATGTCGTGATCGGCAAGTCGGGCTATCGCCATCAACTGGTCGGGCAGCAATCGGCCCGTTGCCTGTCGGCCTATCTGTATACGTCGGCTGGCCGCGGCGAGTCGTCGACCGATATGGCATGGGACGGTCAGGCGCTGATCTATGAAAACGGCGAACTGCTCGCCGAATCCGAACGTTTTCTCGATACCTCGCATCTCCTGTTCGCCGACGTCGATCTTGAGCGCCTGTCTCACGAACGCATGCACCAGACGACATTCGCCCAGTCGATCCGGCGCCATCAGGATGAAGTCTCGAAGTTCAGGGTGGTCCGCTTCGACGCCCATGTGCCGGCTGATGCCGTACTGCCGCTCGAACGCAAGGTCGAGCGTTTCCCCTATGTGCCGGCCGATCCGCGCCGGCGCGACGAGCGATGCAACGAGGTTTACAACATCCAGGTGCAGGCCTTGGTCCAGCGCCTGTCGGCGAGCCGGATTTCGAAGGTCGTGATCGGTGTCTCGGGCGGCCTGGATTCGACCCATGCCTTGCTGGTCTGCGCGAAGGCGATGGATCGCCTGAACTTGCCGCGCGCGAATATCCTGGCCTACACGATGCCGGGCTTCGCCACGAGCAATCGCACCCTGAACCAGGCCCGGCAGCTCATGGAGGTCGTCGGCTGCTCGGCTTCCGAGATCGATATCCGGCCGAGCTGCGAACAGATGCTCAAGGACCTCGGTCACCCGTATGCGGCGGGCGAGGAAGCATTCGACATCACGTTCGAGAACGTCCAGGCGGGTGAGCGGACGAATCACCTGTTCAGGCTCGCGAATTTCAATCAGGCGATCGTGATCGGCACCGGCGACCTGAGCGAACTCGCGCTCGGCTGGTGTACTTATGGCGTGGGCGACCATATGTCGCACTACAACGTGAACGCGAGCGTTCCCAAAACGCTGATCACGCATCTGGTGCGATGGGTCGCGGAAACGGGCCAGATCGGCGGGGGCGGTTCCGATGTGCTCGAAAACATCCTGAACACCGATATCAGTCCCGAGCTCATTCCTGGCAAGTCGAACGGCGAACCCGAGCAGAAGACCGAGAGCGTCATCGGGCCGTACGAGTTGCAGGACTTCAACCTGTACTACACCCTGCGCTTTGGCTTCGCCCCCTCGAAGGTTGCCTTCCTGGCTTCGGCGGCGTGGCGCGACAAGACGATCGGCGCATGGCCCGAGGGCATCCACGTGGCGCGGCGTGAATATGGCTTGCTCGCGATCAAGCGCAATCTTGCGATTTTCCTCGACCGGTTTTTCCGCCAGAGCCAGTTCAAGCGCTCGTGCATTCCGAATGCGCCCAAGGTCGGCTCGGGCGGTTCGTTGTCGCCGCGCGGCGACTGGCGCGCGCCGAGCGATTCGGAATCGACGGTCTGGCTCAACGACCTGGCCAATATCCCCGAGGAGTGACGCCCGCGGGCGATGGGCAGGTAGAATGCAAGCAGGCACACCGGAGTGCGCGCTCGTCGTGGCGAATCGGCCCAATGGGCCGCCCCCGGCGGGTCCACTAGTGGATCGAATGAATCAGCAAAGGGATCACCATGAAACGAATAACCGCGATCATCAAGCCGTTCAAGCTGGATGAAGTACGAGAGGCCCTTGCCGAAGCCGGTCTGACCGGATTGACGGTGACCGAGGTCAAGGGTTTCGGCCGCCAGAAAGGGCATACCGAGCTCTATCGTGGTGCGGAATACGTGGTCGATTTCCTGCCGAAGGTCAAGATCGAGGTCGTCGTCACCGATGCGCAGTGCGAAGAGGTGATCGATGCGATCGTCGGTGCCGCGCGCACGGGCAAGATTGGCGACGGCAAGATCTTCGTGTCGCCGATCGATCGCGTGATCCGGATCCGGACTGGCGAAGAGAACGAAGCCGCGATCTGATGGGAGAGGGCACGGCGGCCCTGGTGACCGCCTTGCCCCGCTCGGCCCGGACGGATGTCCGTTCGGGTGGGCGCAACCGGTTAGCGGTTCTTGCCCGGGTCGCGGGGCGGGCTCTGCAGTTTTTCGCCTTCTTTCGCGAACTGTGTCGACGGCTGCAACAGTACGACGACCGCGCCCGCTCCACCGTCATGGGGCCGGGCCTGGCAGAAAGCAATCACTTCTTCCTTCTGGGCGAGCCAGCGCCGCACTTTTCCCTTGAGCACCGGCTCGCGTCCGACCGAGCCCAATCCCTTGCCGTGAATCACCCGCACGCAGCGCAAGCCGTGCTTGACCGCCTCGCGCAGGAAGGCGCCGAGCGCTTCGCGCGCCTCGTCGCTGCGCAGGCCGTGCAGGTCGAGTTGCGCCTGCACGATCCACGTGCCGCTGCGCAGCTTCTTCACGACATCGCCGCGCACGCCCGGCCGGCAGAACGATAGCGATTCGTCGGTATCGAGCAGCGTTTCAGGGTCGAATTCGTCGGAGATCGCCTCGACGAGCACCGCCTTCTCGTCCTGCTGCGTTTGCAGCGGGAGAGGCTGCGGCACGTCCCGCGCGATCTTCGCGCGCGGCGGCACGACGAGCGGCGCGACTTCACCGACGGTCCGCCGGAAAATATCGGCCTCCGCCGCCGCTTCGCGCGCGCGCCGCTCGGCCTCGATCCGCTCGCGTTCGCTCTTCTCGGCTTGCGCCTTGAGTTCCGAGCGAAGCTTGGCGAGGCCGGCGAGGTCAGTGACCTTCGAGGCTTTCAAGGTAGCGCTGGGCGTCGAGTGCGGCCATGCAGCCGGTGCCGGCGCTCGTGATGGCCTGGCGATAGACGTGGTCCTGCACGTCGCCCGCCGCGAACACGCCCGGCACGCTGGTCGCCGTCGCATTGCCGCCGAGTCCGGCCCGCGTGACGATATAGCCGTTCTTCATTTCGAGCTGGCCGTCGAACAGGTCGGTGTTCGGCTTGTGGCCGATCGCGACGAACACGCCCGCGAGTGCGATCTCGGTGGCTTCGCCCGTGTCGCGATGCTTGATCTTCAGCGAGGTCACGCCGCTCTGGTCGCCTTGCACTTCATCGACCACGTGGTTCCACTTGATCTCGATCGCGCCTTCCTTTTCCTTGGCCATCAGGCGATCGATCAGGATCGGCTCGGCGCGGAACTTGTCGCGGCGATGCACGACCGTGACCTTCTTCGCGATATTCGACAGGTAGAGTGCTTCCTCGACCGCGGTATTGCCGCCGCCGATCACCGCCACTTCCTGCTGCTTGTAGAAAAAGCCGTCGCACGTCGCGCAGGCCGACACGCCCTTGCCCATGAACAGTTCTTCGGACGGCAGCCCGAGATACTGGGCCGACGCGCCGGTTGCGATGATCAGCGAATCGCAGGTGTATTCGCCCGCGTCGCCGATCAGGCGGATCGGCCGTTCGTCGAGCTTGGCCGTGTGAATATGGTCGAACACGATTTCGGTGTTGAACCGTTCGGCGTGTTCGAGAAAGCGCTGCATGAGTTCGGGGCCCTGCACGCCGCCTGCGTCGGCGGGCCAGTTTTCGACGTCGGTCGTGGTCATCAACTGACCGCCCTGCGCGAGACCCGTCACGAGGACCGGGTCGAGGTTGGCGCGCGCGGCGTAGACGGCGGCGGTATAGCCGGCGGGGCCGGAACCGAGAATCAACACTTTGGCGTGTTTAGCTTGCGACATGATCTATCCCCAACGAGCTTCGGCAGACTGTTTTTCGACCCGCAATTATAGCGGGCGACGCTGCAAGGCCGGATCATCCCTTTCTATCGTATTGATAGTCGGCGGCGGCGGCCCGCCCAGCGCTTGCCCGGCCGGTCGGCAAGACTGCCCACCCAGGGCGCGTGGCGGCAGCAGTGGGCGCCCGGCAAGCCGTTCGCCCTGGGTTCGTCCGCAGTTTGCCCTGCTTCTGCCCCGTATATGCGGGCATTTGCCCGTAGCTCAACCGGATTCGAATGTATGCTCGATTTTTAAGGTTTTTCGATACAGTTTTTTTCGGATACCGCGTCCAGATGGCTGATTTATCGGCATCCCAGCGGTTTACAATAGGCCGCATCGAAAGACGGGCGCTCCGCGCCGCAAATGCATCGCAATGGCGAAAACGACATATTCCCCTGGCGCGCAGGCGCTGCCGCACCGGATGTCGCGGCTTTTCTCGGAAATTCGCTGGCTTGTGCAGGCCGCCTTGCTGCTATTCCTGGTGATGGCGCTCGTCAGTTACAGCCCGCGCGACCCGAGTTGGACCCACGCGATCCAGTTCGACCATATCTCGAACTGGGCCGGCCGCGTCGGCGCGTGGACGGCCGACATGCTGTTCCTGCTGTTCGGTCTGTCCGCCTACTGGTGGGTGGTGCTGCTCGCGCGCGGCGTGGCGGGCGGTTACAAGCGCATTGCGCAGCCACGCGACGGTCATGACGACCGTGACGACGAGGACGATGCCCGGGACACGCCGCACTTCGGCGAGGGCTGGGTCGTGCAGATCGGCGCTTTCATGCTCGTCCTGCTGTCGTCGATGGGCATCGAGTCGCTGCGCATGTGGTCGCTCAAGCTCGCGATGCCGCGCTCGGCCGGGGGCGTGTTCGGAGATGCGGTCGCGAGTGTGGTGTCGCGTTCGCTCGGTTTTACCGGCGGCACGCTCGCGATGCTGTTCGCGCTTGCAATCGGCCTGTCGGTCTATTTCAAGTTTTCATGGCTCGGCGTCGCCGAGCGGGTCGGCGAGGCGATCGTCAATGCGGTCACGTTCGCACGGCTCCGGCAGGAAGCAAAACGCGACCGCAAGGCCGGCGAGGTCGCGGCGGTCAAGCGCGAGAACAAGGTCGAGCGCGGCCGGGTGAGGATCGAGGAGCACGAACCCGTGCAGATCGTCCCGCAGGTCACGACGGTGCCGACCTCCGAACGGGTCGAAAAGGAAAAACAACAGCCGCTGTTCGCCGAGATGCCCGACAGCGCGCTGCCGCCGCTCGCCTTGCTCGATGCGCCGGCCGCCGTTCAGGAAACCGTATCGTCCGACACGCTCGAATTCACTTCGCGGCTGATCGAGAAAAAACTCAAGGACTTCGGCGTCGAAGTCAGCGTGGTCGCCGCCTACCCGGGCCCCGTCGTGACCCGCTACGAGATCGAGCCCGCGACCGGCGTGAAGGGCAGTCAGATCGTGACGCTCGCCAAGGACCTCGCGCGCTCGCTGTCGCTCGTCTCGATCCGTGTGGTCGAAACGATTCCGGGCAAGAACTTCATGGCGCTCGAATTGCCGAATCAGCGCCGCCAGACGGTGCGCCTGTCGGAAATCCTCGGTTCGGAAGTCTATGCGGACGCGTCTTCGCCGCTGACGATGGGACTCGGCAAGGACATCGGCGGCAAGCCCGTCGTCGCCGATCTTGCCAAGATGCCGCATCTGCTGGTGGCCGGTACGACCGGCTCGGGCAAGTCGGTCGGGATCAATGCGATGATCCTGTCGCTGCTCTACAAGGCGACACCCGATCAGGTGCGCATGATGCTGATCGACCCGAAGATGCTCGAAATGAGCGTCTACGAAGGCATTCCCCATCTGCTGTGCCCGGTCGTCACCGATATGCGGCAGGCCGGCAATGCGCTCAACTGGACCGTGGCCGAGATGGAGCGCCGCTACAAGCTCATGAGCAAGCTTGGCGTGCGTAACCTCGGCGGTTACAACAACAAGATCGACGAAGCCGCGCGGCGCGAAGAGAAGATCCCGAACCCCTTCTCGCTGACCCCCGATGCGCCCGAACCGCTCGATCGCCTGCCGACCATCGTGGTCGTGATCGATGAGCTCGCCGACCTCATGATGGTCGTCGGCAAGAAGGTCGAGGAGCTGATCGCGCGGATCGCGCAGAAGGCGCGGGCGGCCGGCATCCACCTGATCCTCGCGACGCAGCGACCCTCGGTCGACGTGATCACCGGACTCATCAAGGCCAATGTGCCGACCCGCATGGCCTTTCAGGTGTCGTCGAAGATCGATTCGCGAACCATCCTCGACCAGCAGGGCGCGGAGTCGCTGCTCGGCATGGGCGACATGCTCTATCTGCCGCCAGGCAGCGGTTTGCCGGTGCGTGTGCACGGGGCGTTCGTCTCCGACGAAGAAGTGCATCGCGTCGTCGACAAGCTCAAGGAGCAGGGCGACGCGAACTATATCGAGGGCATCCTCGAAGGCGGCATCGCCGGCGAGGACGATGCGGAGGCGGGCGCGGCGGGAACCGGCGGTGCGAGCGGCGAGTCCGATCCTTTGTATGACCAGGCCTGCGAGGTCGTGATCAAGCATCGGCGCGCGTCGATCTCGCTGGTCCAGCGTCACCTGCGCATCGGCTATAACCGCGCGGCGCGTCTGCTCGAGCAGATGGAGCAGTCGGGTATGGTCTCTGCGATGTCGTCGAACGGCAATCGCGAGATTCTCGTGCCGGCTCGTGGCGATGCCGAATAAATACGCTCCTTCGACTCCAAGCGAGACTATGAAATCAGTTTTCCGTGGTGCTGTTCTGCTGGCGTCCTTGCTGGCCTCGTTGATGACAGTGTCGCCTGCATTCGCCGGCGGCATCGACGACCTCAAGGCCTTTGTCGCGCAGGTTCATTCGGCGAAGGGCGACTTCGTCCAGCGACAGGTCAATGCGCCGAAAGCCCCTGCAAGCGGCGTGCAAGGGTTCAGGCCGAGCGGCACGCAAAGCGGCAACTTCGTGTTCGCGCGTCCGGGCAAGTTCATCTGGGCCTATACGAAACCCTATGACCAGTTGCTGCAGGCCGACGGCGAGAACTTCTACGTGTACGACAAGGACCTCAACCAGGTCACCCATCGCAAGCTCGGCAATGTGCTCGGCGCAAGCCCCGCGGCGATCCTGTTCGGCAGCAACGATATCGAGAAGAGCTTCGATCTGCGCGACGTCGGCGTGAAGGATGGCATCGACTGGCTCGAAATGACACCCAAGAGCAAGGATACGCAATTCCAGCAAGTCGGGATCGGCTTCAAGGATGGCATGCTGGCCGCGATGGAACTGCACGATGTGTTTGGCAATGTGACGCTGCTGACTTTCACCAATGTCGTCAAGAACCCGTCGCTGCCCGCCGGTACTTTCAAGTTCACCCCGCCGAAGGGCGCGGATGTGATCGATGGCTGAGCGGGCGCGCCAGGAAGACCGATGAACGACCTGTTCAAAGTCGAGCCGCGCCGGCCCCTTCCGGAAGCGTTGCGGCCCGCGACGCTCGATGAGGTGATCGGGCAGAGCCATCTGCTCGGCCCGGGCAAACCGCTGCGGCTTGCGTTCGAATCCGGCAAGCCGCATTCGATGCTGTTGTGGGGGCCGCCCGGGGTCGGCAAGACGACACTCGCGCGCCTGACGGCCGACGCGTTCAATAGTGAGTTCATCGCGCTGTCGGCGGTGTTTGCCGGCGTGAAGGACATTCGCGCGGCGATGGAGCAGGCCGAACAATATCTCGCGCAAAGCGGCAAGCACACGTTGTTGTTCGTCGACGAAATCCATCGGTTCAACAAGGCGCAGCAGGATGCCTTGTTGCCTTTCGTCGAGTCCGGGCTGGTCACGTTCATCGGTGCGACGACCGAGAACCCGTCGTTCGAAGTGAACTCGGCATTGTTGTCGCGTGCGCAGGTGTATGTGCTCAAGGCGCTCAGCGACGAGGAGATGCGCCAGCTGCTCGCGCGTGCGCAGGCGAGCGTGCTCGCGCATCTCGAGTTCGACGAAGCCGCGATCGCGACCCTGATCGGCTATGCCGATGGCGACGCGCGCCGCTTCCTGAACCTGCTCGAGCAGACCGATACCGCGGCCGGCGCATCGGGCAAGACGCGGGTCGACGGCCCGCTTGTCGAAAACGCGCTGACGCTCAGTGTGAGGCGCTTCGACAAGGGCGGTGACAATTTCTACGACCAGATCTCCGCGCTTCACAAGTCGGTGCGCGGCTCGCATCCCGATGCGGCGTTGTATTGGCTGTGCCGGATGCTCGACGGCGGGGCCGACCCGCGCTATCTGTCGCGACGCATCGTGCGTATGGCCTGGGAAGATATCGGCCTCGCTGATCCGCGCGCGATGCAGATAGCCAACGATGCGGCGGCGACGTATGAACGCCTCGGTTCGCCCGAGGGCGAGCTTGCACTTGGCCAGGCCGTGATCTATCTCGCGATCGCGGCGAAGAGCAATGCCGGCTATACGGCCTATAATCAGGCCGCCGCGTTTGTCCGGCAGGACAAGTCGCGCGAGGTCCCCGTGCACTTGCGCAATGCGCCGACCAAGCTGATGAAGGAACTCGGCTATGGTCACGAGTATCGCTACGCACACGACGAACCCCATGCGTACGCGGCCGGCGAGACCTATCTTCCCGACGGTATCGACGAGCCGGGCTGGTATCGGCCTGTCCCGCGCGGCACCGAAGCCAAGATCGCCGAAAAGCTCGCGTGGCTGCGCGGCCTTGACGACGAGGCACGCAGCAAGGACGAGTAGGGCCATGTGCGCCGGGCGCCGCGGCCGCCGCCTGGTGGGATGGGTCATCCTCCGCGGCCATCCCGTCTGGATCCCGTCTGATTTCCGTTCGAGTCCGACCTGAATTTCTGGTCGGGCCACCATGAAAACGCGGGGTCGCCCTCGCCACTAAGCTAAAATCGGCGAATTCAAAAAAAGCCTGCCGCGATCTCTACATGCTCGACCTACAACTTCTCCGCAAGGACCTCGACGGCGTCGTGCGCCGCCTCGCCGACCGTGGTTTCGCCTTCGATGCCGCCGCTTTCAGCGCGCTCGAGGCCGAACGCCGCGAGATCCAGATACGCACCGAGGACCTGCAGTCGCGTCGCAATACCTTGTCCAAGCAGATCGGTATTTTCAAGTCGAAGGGCGAAGATGCGTCGGCCGTGATGGCTGAAGTCGGCGGCATTGGCGACACGCTCAAGCAGTCGGCCGCGCGTCTCGACGAGATCCAGACCCAGTTGCGCGACTTCCTGCTCGGCATCCCGAACCTTCCGCACGAATCCGTGCCGGTCGGCGACGACGAGACCGGCAACGTCGAGGTACGCCGCTGGGGCAGCCCGCGCAGCTTCGACTTCGAGGTCAAGGACCACGTCGACGTCGGCGAGCCGCTCGGCCTCGACTTCACGACCGGCGCGAAGCTGTCGGGTGCGCGCTTCACGATGCTGCGCGGTGGTATCGCACGGCTGCACCGCGCACTCGCGCAGTTCATGATCGACACCCACGCCGGCGAGCATGGTTATACCGAGTGCTATACGCCGTATATCGTCAACCCCGAGATCCTGGTCGGCACCGGGCAATTGCCGAAGTTTGCCGACGACATGTTCCGGGTCGAGAAGGGCGGTGGCGAGAACCTCGTCACGCAGTATCTGATTTCGACCTCGGAGATCACGCTGACGAACACCGTGCGCGAAAGCATCCTCGATGCCGCGGCATTGCCGGTCCGCTTGACGGCGCATTCGCCATGCTTCCGTTCTGAAGCCGGTGCATATGGCCGTGACACGCGCGGGCTGATTCGCCAGCATCAGTTCGACAAGGTTGAAATGGTCCAGGTGACCACGCCTGATACTTCATACGAGGCGCTCGAGCAGATGGTCGGCCATGCCGAGGCCATTCTGCAAAAGCTCGAACTGCCATACCGCGTCATCACCTTGTGTACGGGCGACATGGGTTTCGGGGCGGCCAAGACCTATGACCTCGAAGTCTGGATTCCCGCGCAGGCCACGTTTCGCGAAATCTCCTCGTGTTCGAACATGGAGGCGTTCCAGGCCCGACGGATGCAGGCTCGGTTCCGCAATGCACAGGGCAAGCCCGAGAACGTCCACACGCTCAATGGTTCGGGCCTTGCGGTCGGCCGCACGCTCGTCGCCGTGCTCGAGAACTACCAGAACGCCGACGGCTCGGTGACCGTGCCGGCCGTGCTGCGGCCGTATATGGGCGGACGGGATGTGCTGACTGCATGAGGCGGGGGGCGGGCCGCGTGGACGCGCTGAAGGGCGTTCCAGGCGCCCGCATTGGCCGGTTGAAAAATCATTGATTGGTCGATGTTGGGGGCTTGGAAAGCTCAAATAGCTCTGCTATTATCTCGTTTCTGTTGCAGCAGACCTCCATGCAACGGGCTCAAGCAGTATCAATGCGGTCGGGCTGGATCGGCACCGTAGAGTGAAGCACCCAGGAAAGGTGGCAGAGTGGTCGAATGCGCCGGACTCGAAATCCGGTGTACCCTTTGGGGTACCGTGAGTTCGAATCTCACCCTTTCCGCCAGAACAATGAATACGGGCCTTTAGGCCCGTATTTCGTTTCTACCCGCCAAAGAACCCACCATTGCTCGAAATGCTGTCGACCACAGGACAGCGATTGCAACGCGCCATGGGGCAACTGTGACGGTTACGGGTACAGAAGCCATTATCTTATTGTTGCCGTCCGCCGAAAAGCGGACCCTCGCAATCGCTCAGACGCTCGGTTTTTGCTATCGCCCCATGCCACCTGGTGCCACGGCATTGAACGCCAATGAGAGGGTGCCAACCAGGACGAGGCTTGACGCCCAGATTGCATCCAGATTGAACCAACTCCGCGACACGAACTTCAGCCCCAGGTAGCGGTAAACCAACCAGGCCAGGAGTCCGCCGACCACAATCATGGCGGTGGCATGGACGCCGGAGACAAGCAGCGCCATGCCCAGATTGGCGTTGATCAGGGCCTGCGCGGCCTGATGCCCTTGATCCATGTCGCGAGACTGGCAGAGTCCGAGGTAGATCGGGATGAGCATCACACCTGCGCCGTGCGCGATGGCAACGGCGAAGGACCAGAGCGCGAGCCGCGACGGTGGGATTCGCGCGAGTACGCGCGGATGGCGTCTCCAGGTCAGAAGGAAGACACCGAAGCCGATGACGAGCACACTCGCGCCGATCTGGATCTCGCGCTGCCAGGCGAGCAGCATCGCAAGTAGGGCGAAAGGCACCATCACCACGAACATTGCCAACACGTGCCCGGCCGCGAGATAGAGGAGCGCGGAGAGCAGCGCCCGTGCACGTCTCTCCATCAGCCCGCTCGAAACGGCCAGCGGCCATCCCATGGCCGGGTTGACGCCGTGATAGAGACCGCTCGCCACGACAGCTAACCAAAGGCCGATCTGCGGCCAGACGTTCCCCATCAAGTCCCCACCGACGGGTAACAGAACGAATCGGTCGAACAGTCGCCACCTTCGAGCCGGATCTGGTGAGCCCGGTATCCCTCGGGAAAGGCTACCCAGTAGTCGTCGGCCAGCGCAAGGCCGCCAGCAGGCTCAGCCCGGGCCATGACCTGTGCCGCAGGTACACCGTCCGGGTAGAACTGATTGTCCCAGGTCGAGTAGAGCGAGTTGGTCCAGTAGACCCGCTTCCCGTCGCGGCTGATCTCGACCATCTGCGGGCCACCCGCAAAGGTCTTGCCGTTCGGGTGCGGCGTCCTCCGTACGATCCCGCCGAGGTGGACCGATCCTGTGAGCTTCGGCTGCCGAGGTTCCGTCACGTCGTACTGGCGCATTTCGCCCGTTCCCCAACAGGCGACGTACAGGAATTTGTCGTCGATGGAGAGATCGATATCGGTGACGAGCGGCGGCACTGCACCGAATCCTTGAAGCAACGGTGGAAGCCGTTCCGCGGCCGCGGGCTCGGGCGGGATGGTCGCGGTCTTCTCGATGTGGAACTTTCCATCCTCCCGCCACCAAGTCCAAATCGACCCTTCGAGGTTCGTCGTGTCGACCACCACGCCGATGAAGCCGTACTCCCGGCTGGGATCGTGCGCAGGCCGCACTTCGAGCGCCATCTGGTGGTTCGCACCGAGGTCGATGGTCTGCACGTTGCGCCTGGCTCGCAGATCCCAGAAGTGTATGTGGTGCCCGTACTTGTTCGATAGGAGATCCTCGGGGACGATCCCGTTCTCGAATTGCGGCGGCAGCGCCCACTCGCTCGACACCATGTAGTCGCGCGGCAGGTTCCACCAGAAATCGTAGTGTTTCTCCTGCGATCCGCGGTCGATCTCCCAGCGGCCGAGCACATCGAAAGTCTCGCAGTCCATGATGAAGATGCCTGGCGGGCCGTCCGTGCCATCTTTCCCTGCGCCACCAAGCGTGCTGACGTAGATGCCTTCAGGCCCGCAATGGACCGTGTGCGGACGCGAGTAGCCTGTCTTGCGGAAGATTTCCTCGGGTTCGATGATCTTGTGGATCCGCGCCTGGGTCGGATGGGGCTTGGTGTCCACGATGTAGATGCGTGAGGAGCGCATCCCCGGAATGATCAGATAGCGTCGTTCCAGGAAGGCGTGGCCGCTCAGCGGCGACAATGAGGACGAGCAGGCATTCCATCCGAAGTGGTGGAATTCGTCCCCCTTGTTCGGCATCGGCACCGTGTGAACCACTTGGCTGTAGGTGGGTGAGCCGGGCTTCACGTCGACGACGGCGAGCGCGTCGGGCTGCGAGAAATCGGGGCTGAGGAGCAGCGTGTAGGCGAAGTCTTCCGCCGGCGCATCCATCGCGAGTTTTGGCGATGCGTGGAACGTGGGATCCAGGCGCATACCCATGATGGGACTCTCCTTGCTTATCTAGAGTCTGAGATCGCGCCACCAATGCCGTCGTAGGGCGGCATATCGGATCTCCTGTCGGTGCGTACAGTGTTGCATGTATAACCGCGCTGATTCTTAGATTTGTAGACTACGGCAGCGGAGAGAGCAACTGAAAGTTCGCCCGATTTGGCGCGTTACTTCTGCAACTTACCCTCACGTTTGCTGGGGCTGCGAGCTGGGATTGCATCGACTGGAAGCGCACGCCCGACTACCCGTCTCGCGATGAAGCCCGTGCTCGGGATCGGGCCTGAGCACCGCTCGCGCTCCAGAAACCGACTACGAGCGCCAGGGTCACGATAATCAATAGCGTCATCAGCGCGTACAGCGTGGGTGACAGTCCGACCTGCTTGTAGGACGACCAAATATACGTCTGCACTGTGTTGTTGGCACCCTGCACCAGCGAGGTCCGCGCCGTCTCGTTGAATGACAGGATCATCGAGAACGTGGACGCGCCGACGATGCCCGGGCGGATCGAAGGGAACTCGACATCCCAGAACGCGCGCCAGGGATTGCTTCCCAGCATCCATGCGGCCTCCAGCTGCACGGTGTCGAAGGTGCTCATCACCGTCAGCACGATGAGGAAGGCAAAGGGTAGTGCCCAGAGCACGTTGACGATGCAGATGCTCAGCAGCGACGGTTCCAGTCCCATGCGTTGGAACAGGAAGGCGGTGGCCAGCCCCATGCTGACTCCCGGGATGAACAGGGGCAGCAGGGTCAGCAACAGCACCACACGTGGGATGTGCAGTTCGCGCACCCCCATGGCGGCCAATACCGCCAGCGTCGGTGTTACCAGACCGACGGCCAGTGCGACGCCCAGCGAGTTCCAGATCGCCTGCAGCAGCACCGGCTGGCCCCAGATCTCGCCATAGGCAGCCAAGGACGGATGGGTGAGCGCGTAGGCCACGCCTTTGTCGCCGAGCGAGAAGATCGGCGGCGGCACCATGGGCAGGTAGAGGAGGATCAGCGCGACTGTCGTCCATGCCCACATGACATACCGCATCGCGGCGCTTTCGTGGTGGCGGGAATGCTTCACTTCTTTAAGGCCTTGCCCAGGAAGGATCGAAGGTCGAACAGGCCGAACCACAGGCCCAGCAATAGCAGCATCGCAATGAGGACCACTGTGGACATCGCGGCAGCCAGCGGATAGTTCAGCACGTCCAGCGTACTGGTAATCTCGTTGCCGATGAGTTGGTAACCCGTACCGCCGAGGATGACCGGCACCGCGCTGTCACCGAACGAGCCGACGAAGCCGAAGATGATCGCGGCGAACACACCGGGCATCGACAGCGGCAGCGTGATTCGCAGAAAGGTGCGCGTGGGATCCGCTCCCAGCAGCCAGCTTGCCTGGATCAGGCGACGATCGATCCCGCTGAGCGACAGCCACAGCGGAAAGATCATGAATGGGACATACGAGGTCAGCAGCCCGATCAGGACCGCAAAGTCGCTGTACAGCAACCAGTCCAGTGGCGCAGCGGTGATGCCGCTCGCCATCAGCGCTGTATTCACAGGGCCCGTGCGGCTGAGCAGATACGACCAGGAAAAGGTGCGGATGACGTAGTTCACCAGGAAGGGAATGGTGAACAGCATCAGCACCACACGTGTAGCCCGCGACGACGTCTTCATAGCGAGGAACCACGCGATAGGATACGCAACCAGCACGCCGATCAGCGTCACCTCAGTCGCGACGATCAGGCTGCGCTCGAGGACTTCGAGGCGCAGCCCGCCCATAAAGGAAGCGTATGACACCAGTGAGAGGTCGGGCCTGATGCCGAAGCCGACCCGCTTCCAGAAGCTGATGACGACGGTGAGCGCGAGCGGCACCACGAGGAACGCCGTGACAAATGCCAGCGGGATTCCCAGCAAGGCATCCCGCAGCGTCAGGTGCCGAGTGCGCATTGCTCAGCGGCTCGGGGCGGCCTTGAAACGCGCCCACTCGCTCTCATACGCTTCGACGGCGGTGGGCCAGCGATTCTGCCACACGCCGCCGTGCTCGAACTTGGTCTTCACGCCCTCGTCAATGCGAGCGATCTTGCGCGCCTCCTCCGGCTTGAATTCGGCGGGCGTGGCGTTGGCGTAGGCAACCGCCTGCGAGTTCGTCATGTAATTGCGGGTGAGTGTGATCTTGGCGCCGTACCAAGGGCCCAGCAGAAAGTCGAGCAGGGCGTAGATGGCCTTGGTCTGCTCCGGCGAGCGGCGCGGGTTGTGCACGATGTAAGCCGCCATCGCCCACAGGAGGTAGCCCTCCTTGGGCTGTGCATAGACGGCCTTCACCCCCTTGGCTTCTGCAGCCGAGACCATCGGTTCCCAGCAGTCGATCACGTGTACTTCCTTGCTGACGATCAGGTTCACGGCCTGCTCGAAGCTCGACCACAGCGTGCGGAACTGCCCGCTTCGCTTCTTCTCGATCAGGAAATCGACCACGGTCTTGAACTCCGACGCGGTCATGTCGCTGGGGTTCTCGATGCTGGCCAGCTTGTTTGCCTTCAGGTAGAGCGCCGTCTTTTGGCCCGCGGTGGTGTAGTTGTCCTCCAGCGCGACGAAGCCCTTGAACTTCGGGTCGAACAGGGCGCCGTAGGAATCGAGCACGCCGGTGGCTTCCGGCAGGTAGGCGAAGCTGTCACCCTGCAGCACCGTCGGCACGCCATAGACCTTGCCCTTGTAGCCGATGAAATTGAAGCCTGGCTTGCCCTGCGCCAAGAACTGCTGGATGTAGGTATCCTTGGCCCAGTTGGGGATGCGCGCGACGTCGATCGGATCGATGAGCCCATTTTCCACCAGCGGCTGCTGCATGCCGCCGACGATGTTGATGACGTCGTACGTAGACTTGCCGCCGCCGGCGAGCAGCACGTTGACGACCGCAGAGGGGGCGTTGCCGATAGCGACGAGGTTCACCCCCGCGCCGCTGGCTGCGGTGAATTTTGACCAGTCACCCGGGTCCCCGACGCCGATGTCGGCGAAATTGATCTTCAGCGACTGCGCACGCGCCAATGTGGGCAGGCCGCCTGCAAGCAGCGCAGCGCCCACAGCGCCGGCACCCGAGATGAAAGTTCTGCGATCGAAAGGATGGGTCAATTTGACTCCTGGCATGGCGCAAGTGAATAAACGATAGGACCGGCTGGTTCAGTCTTCCAGAAACACCACGCGCGACGGATCCAGGCCGACGGGGACCACCTGCCCAAGCGTGTCGGCCTCGCGCTGCGTCGCGGTTGCGACGATGCGCTGGCCATCCGGCAGGCGCAGGCAGTGATCGACCGTGGTCCCCTTGTAGACCACCTCCTCCAGCGTGGCGGAGAGTTTGAGAGGGAGGCCGGAAGCTTGCGCGCCAACCCGCAGATCTTCTGAGCGAATTGCCAGGCCCCGTGTTTTCGCAGCGCCTGAGGTCGTGGGGCCTGGGAAGGGTAGCTGGACGCCACCGAACCGCACCGCGGCATTCGGCCCCGTGTTCTCGAGCGTCGCATCGACCACGTTGCAGCCCCGGAAGAAGTGGGCGACGAAGCGCGTGCGGGGGCGTGTAAAGATGCGCTCTGGCGCATCGCACTGCACGCACCGTCCGCCGTTCAGCACGGCGACCCGGTCACTCATCGTCAGCGCTTCTTCCTGGTCGTGGGTGACGTAGAAGAAGGTGGTGCCCGTGCGCCGCTGGATGTGCTTCAATTCGAGCTGCATCTCGCGGCGGATCTTCTCGTCCAGCGCTGACAATGGCTCGTCCAGCAACAGCATGTCAGGCGCGGGCGCCAGCGCGCGCGCCAATGCGACCCGTTGCTGCTCGCCACCGCTGAGCAGTGTCGCGTTCTTGTCGGCCTTGCCAGACATGCCGATCAGTTCAAGCATCTGTTTGACGCGCGTGCGTTGCGCGTCGGTCGGCATGCGATGCGCCTTCAGGCCGTAGGCCACGTTCTGCGCGACGGTCATGTGGGGAAAAAGAGCGTACTGCTGGAACATCATCCCGAGATCGCGCTTCCACGGCGGCACGCCGGCCAGGTCGCGTCCGCCGTACCGGATGCTGCCGGAGTCGGGTTGCTCCAGCCCCGCCACCATGCGCAGTATGGTCGACTTGCCCGAGCCCGACGGTCCCAGGAAGGTGAAGAACTCGCCCTGTTCGATCGTCAGCGAGAAGTTGTCGGCTGTGACCGCGGAGCCGAAACGCTTGTTGATGTTGATCAGTTCGAGCTGCGGCGTGCTCTTCATGCGCCCGCCTTGGCTGCAGCGCTCACGGTGAGGGTGGTGCGGACCGCCGCTACCATGGTCTGCAAATCCATGCTCGCGAGGTCGGCCCGCTGGTGCAGTTCGAGGCTTTGCGCACTGCAGAGGTCTTCTATCAGGGCCGCGACCTGGGACGGGAGGTAGGGCAGGTGCATGAAGCCGGCAAGCATCTTCGGCCGATGAGATTGCGCGTGCCGGAGGACCCGATACATGGTCGCGTTGCACAGGTAGGTGCCCGCCGTTCCCGAAAGGCGCGCTGGAATGCCCTGCTGCCACAACGCGGTCAGGGCACCATGCAGCGGCAGCGTGGCGCATAGGCCGTCCGGGCCGCCGGACTCGAGCGGCGCATTCTGAACCAGGGAGCCGGCCTGGTCGGGGATCTCGAAGTCGGCGCAGTTAAGGGCGATCCGCTCCAGGCGGATCATCGGCTCGCCCGGCCACAGTCCAAGGCAGAGCGTTATGTCGGGCGCCAGTTCCTCGATGTGCGCTACGACGCGCTGCGGCGCCTCCGCCAAAGTCACCGGCAAGCATCTCCCCGTCACCTGCAGCGTCCCAAAGCTTGCGCCGTCGAGCATGCGCGCAATCTCGGCCGCAGGATTGACGGCGCGAGAGCCATACGCCTCGAAGCCGGTTACAAGAGCCTTCACGGACACTCCCCCGCTGAGTACGATGCCGCCGGCCCCGCATGCGCGCGTCCGGATTGAGCTTAGCCTGCATCCAACTTTCCGCTAATGCTAGTTTGTCATATATCAGTTGGCAACTGCGGCAATTACTCAATCGATCGTCGTCACTACACTCCTCATCGGACTCACGGGACGCGTCGTGTTCGCATAAGGACAGATGACATGCGCCATGTCGATCAGCGCTTGCATCTCTGCGCGGCTCTCCTTGACTGCGTTGGTGAGCTCGTGAGCTCATTTCCGATAAGTATCTGGCGGTTCGACGATGTCTCGGAGAGACGCGTTCCCAGAGCAGGGCCGAAGCGTTGCAGTCTGTGTTACAGACTGGCGACGGCGCGGCGGCGAGCGCAACACCACAATCTCGTTCACGGCGGTTGCCAGCCAGCCGGTGTCAAGGACACGTTACAATCATGGGCCGCTTCCGGCACCGGAATGGCGGCGCTACGTACCCGCGCTCAAGGAGCATCCAGTGCCTCAGGCAAAGCTTCCCCGCCTTACCCTTTCTCGGTTTGGTCCGATACGCTCGGCGGATGTCAGCTTTGGCGACCTGTCGGTGATCGTGGGTCCCCAGGCCACAGGGAAGAGCATATTTCTCCAGACGCTCAAGCTGCTGATCGATCGGGATCAGATCCACGACATGTTCACTCATCACAATATGTCGTTCGGGAGCCGTCCCGAGGCGTTTCTCGACGCCTATTTCGGCCGTGGAATCGCGAGTGGATGGGGTGCCAAGTCGTCGATGGTCTACAACGACAAGAAGATCGATCTGGTCGAGTTGACCAAGCCGAGCAAACGCAAAACACGGCATGAAAGGCTTTTCTACATTCCCGCCCAGCGGGTGATGAGTCTTCCCAGTGGAGTCTCGCAGAACTTCGGTACTTTCAACTACGGCGATCCGTATTCGTTGCGAGCCTTCAGCGATGCCGTGCACGACTTGATCCAGAACGAGTTTGGTGCAAAAGGTGAACTGTTTCCTGCACCGAATCGATTGAACAGTACCCTTCGTTCTCCGATCGCGGAGCATCTGTTTGGCGGTACGAGCCTCATCATTGACGAGAGCGAATTCACAAAGCGCCTGGCCTTGCGAGTCCCCGGTCAGAAGAAGTCGCTTGGCTTCCTGTCCTGGTCCGCGGGACAGAGGGAATTCACTCCGCTGCTGATGGGCCTCTACTGGTTGTGCACGGTCACGCCCAAACGCAGGTCGGGACGCAACGCGAAAGAGACCATCGATTGGGTTGTCATCGAGGAGCCCGAGATGGGATTGCACCCCCAGGGCATTCAAGCGGTGTTGTTGCTTGTCCTTGAATTGCTTCGGCGCGGCTACCGTGTAGTGGTGTCGACCCATTCACCGGTCGTACTGGAAATGGTGTGGGCGCTGCAGGAGCTGAAAAAACTGAAGGCCGATGAATCCAAGGTGCGCAAGCTGTTCGACCTGCCCGCGGTTCCAAATGCGAAAGAACTGTCGAGTACAGCTCTAAAGAAGGACTACCGCGTGTACTTCTTTGACCGCGACAACGCAGTCCGCGATATCTCTCATCTTGATCCCTCTGCCGCAGAGATCGAAGAGTCGGAGTGGGGCGGTCTCGTTGGCTTCGCTTCCAAAACAAACTCTGCCGTCGCGCATGCCGTGAACGATGCCGAGGTCAAGACAAGACGTCGTCGTACCCGTTCGAATTGAGCCTAATTGAGCCTGTGTGATCTCGGGCGTAAATATCCATGCACGAAGCCGGAGAGGATGGCGATGGTTAGAAACGCAGTGAAGAAAACGAGGGCTGGCAACAAGGAGGAGCGGTCCAGATTCGGAAGAGCCGCTACGTCTGCCGGAGTTGTTCCCCGCGCCGGCAAGGGGGCTTTAAAGGCGGAGTATCGCGCGGCAGTCAACGTGCAGGAAGCGTGGGTGAACACGGAAAGCGTCGATATGGACGCACACTTTGTGTCGAGCGAGCCCAATTCGTCTCGTTGGGACTATGGCGTCGGCGTGAAGCGTGGTGGCGTAGAGCTTGCGTTTTGGATAGAGCCGCACCCGGCATCCAGCTACTTAAAGCTGCCTTTTTAGGCCACGGAGTACGATCCGAAGCACCAGACAGGGGCGTCGACAGGTCGACCGCGTTTGCGAGTTCGCCCGCGCGTAGCGGCTTTTCGCAGAAGCCCGACCACCCCGCGCCTGCTCGGATCTGCGAGGGTCACCGGTATCTCAGCGAGCTGTGCCGCTGCGCTCAGAGCCAGCCTTCGATCTTGAGCCCGCTCGCCGTCTCGGCCTCTTCACGCGTGACATGGCGCACGGTCTGCCCGAAAGTCCAGACATGCCCCTCCGGGTCTCGCGCCCGGTACGTGCGGTGGCCGTAGAACTGGTCCGAGGGCTCCTGGAGAATCGTCGCGCCCGCGCTCCGAGCGCGTTCGCAATGCGCGTCGATGTCCTCGTTCAGATGCACATGGATCGTCTGCGTGTTCTTGCCGTTCGTCGACGAAGGACTGGCGGTGAATTCGGCCCATTCCGAGCCGACCATCAGATAGCTGTCGCCGAATCTCATCTCGGAGTGTGCGAGCCTGCCCTCGGCGTCGCTGATCACCATGGTGCGCTCGAAGCCGAACGCGCGCTCGAGCCAGTCGAGCGCGGCCCACGGGTCCTTGTAGCAGACTGCGGAGCCAAGCGAAGGACGTTGCGATGGCTTGTTCATCGGATCATCTCCTCAACGCGGTGCGAGAAACCATTCTCAAATCGGCCAAGTAAGCTGTCAACGTGGTTGTTCGAGGCGTTCGAAGGGTTCAGTTGCAGTTCGACATGGTTGTTCGAGGCGTTCGAAGAGCTCAATCGGAGTCTTACTTCCGAGCCTGACTGCGCCGCATTTCCGGCGATAGCGGGCTCCACTCGAGTAGGGCCACAAAGCCGTCCGCGACGGCGATCAGCAGCCTTTCTCCGCTGCGATGCACCAGGGTACCGGGTGCGATGCGATGGGGCTGGATCCAGCCTTCGGCACGCCGCACGAAGACCATGCCGCCCCCGACCCGGGCCATGCACTCGGTCAGACCGAACGCACGGACGGTGCGCAGCAACGGTTCGACGGGCAAGGTCAAATCGAGCGTACGCTCGGCCTCGGTCATATAGGGCCAGTAAGTCCCCCCTTGCTGCGGCGCAGCATCCGACCACAGGGAGGGAAGATCGGCGGCGACTCGCGCCGCGAGTTGTGCGGTCGCGAGCTGGATCTTGAGGTCGAGCGTTTCGTGCGACTCAGCGGCATGCATTGGAAAATGGTGCTGGGCGAGCACGTCGCCCGTATCGAAGGCGGCATCGAGCTTGTGGCAGCTCACGGCCCACTCGCGCCGCTGTTCGAGAATGGCGCGCATCTGCGGATAGGGGCCGCGAGCCTCGGGCAGCGGCGATGGGTGAAAATTGATTGCGTAGGAGAGATCGTTGCGCCATTCGCCGATCCGCCAGGGATGGCCGGCAACCACCAGTGCCTCGCAGCCAAGCTCGCCGAGCTCCACGAAATCGGCTGCCCGGATCGGGGAGAGCTGGACGGGCACGCTCAGGGCTTCGGCGCGGGCAAGCAACTCGGCATTGCTGTCGTAGGGGGAGAGTAAAGTGGTTGAGAAAACCTTGACGGGAGACCAGCCGGCCTGGAGAAACGCCTCGAGTACGATCTGATACCGATCGATGGTCGCAATCGCAAAACGCATGGAAAGAACGGGCCGTGACCGCGGCCGCAGGTTGAATGCAATTCCCTACTGTGCCCGGCGAGCCCGGAAATCCGAAGGGGACACATATTGCGACGTGTTACCGTCGGCCGCAGCCGGAGGCCTGCAGCGACAGGAAAAGCGAAGAAAGGCGGTCTTGCGCCGGGGCGTGCCGGAAAACGTTGCCACCGGTCCGCCCCAACGCAATGACCTTCATTTTTGAGTAACCGTATTGCGGCTGCGCTTTGACCGGATGGCGCCGCGCGGCTAGCATGCGAGATTGGCTGGCACAAATGGACCGCCGGCCCCGCAACCGAGGAATGATAGATGGACGACGCCAAGGCGATTGCGCCGCACGCACCGGTCGAACAGGCGCAGGCACAAGCCAACCCCAATGCGAACGCAGTGAGCGCCGCAGAGGATGACGGCACGCCGCTTTCCGTGCGCATCCGCGAACGTGTGCTCGCGTCGGGCGGGCAGTACTTCGCCAACGACAATATCGCCGAGCACATCCGCGAAGGCGAACTCGAGCTGCTGCAGAAGGAGGTCGAAAGCAAGATGCACGGCGTGCTCGAAAGCCTGGTGATCGATATCGAGAACGATCACAACACGCAGGACACGGCCAGGCGCGTCGCGAAGATGTTCATCCGCGAAGTGTTCAAAGGCCGCTATCACGCCCCGCCCCCCGTGACCGAGTTTCCGAACGCGGCGAAGCTCAGCGAGCTGATGATCATCGGGCCGGTCACGATGCGCAGTGCCTGCGCGCACCACCTGTGTCCAATCATGGGCAGGGTCTGGGTCGGCGTGATGCCCAATGAGCATTCGAACCTGATCGGCCTGTCGAAATATGCACGGTTGATCGATTGGGTCATGAGCCGTCCGCAGATTCAGGAAGAGGCCGTCGCGCAACTCGCCGACCTGCTCCAGGACAAGCTTCAGCCCGATGGCCTCGCGGTCGTGCTTGAAGCCGAGCATTTCTGCATGCACTGGCGCGGCGTGAAGGACAGCCAGTCGAAAATGGTGAACAGTGTGATGCGCGGATCCTTTCTGCGGGATTCGGTTCTGCGTCGCGAATTCCTGTCGCTGTTGGCGAACACGGCCAAGTGACAATGAGCTCACCGGAGCCGATGCAACAACTCGGGTCTGCTGCTGAACGCACGATGTACTAGGACGACGCTTGCCGGGTGGCCCGAGGCGCTCGTGCCTGCCCGTATCGTCGACGCTTCGCCGGGGAGATCGAGGGCCTCGGCGCGCTGGGGTTCAAGCTGCCGTAGTCAGCGAAGGCATACGTCCTGCCCGGATACCACGATATCGACCGCGGTCAGCGCCGCGCCCTGGCAAGGGCCGTCGATGCAATGCCCGTCCTCGAAACGAAACATCGCGCTATGGTGGGCGCACATCAGCAGCGCCCCGTCGTAGGTGCAGAACACGCCAGGCTCATAGTCGAGCGGAATCGAGAAGTGCGGGCAGAGATTCAGATAGGCCCAGACCTGCGCACCGCGCCGCAGCAGCACATATCGCGTCGCGTCGACCTGCACCTCGAGGCCTCCACCATCGGGAATGTCGTCCAGGCCGCACAGCCGCCGGGTTGCAGGTTCCACGCACATCAGCAGTCGTTCTCTCGTTTGCCGGTTCGAATCTCGAACCTTGGATCTTGAATCTCGAGCATCAGCCCTCAGACTCGCCGCACTGCGCCCGCTTGCGCGCCATTGGCCGGGCTGCGGCCGCTTGACGCCGTGTCCGCCTCGGCGTCCGGGAAAACGAGCCGCCTTCCGACCGGGAAGAACTGGATGCCGAAGCGTTGCGACACCCAGCCCCAGAGCCCCTGCGGAAAAAACATCGTCACGACGATCGCAAGCAGGCCCAGGCCGATCAGATAGGTCGTGCCATAGTCGGACAAAAACTTGTTGAGCAGATAAAACACAAGCGTGCCGACGATCGGCCCTTCGAGGGTGCCGAGCCCGCCGATCATCACGATAAAGATCGCAAAGGCGGTCCAGTTGACCGAAAACGCCGCATCGGGCGAAATCCGCAGATTGCCGACAAAATAGAGTGCCCCCGCGAGCGCCGCGCCGGCCGCCGAGCAGACATAGACGAGCAGGCGCGTGCCCGCCACATGCACACCCTGGCTACTCGCGGCGACCGGATCGTCGCGGATCGCCGTCAGGGCGAGCCCCGCGCGCGAGCGCAGGAAGCGATAGACGAGCGCGATGGTGAGCACGACGATCGCCAGCGCGAGCCAGAGTGTGATCGATTCGCGCGTGCTGCGCGAAATCCCCGCGAGGCCGGTCAGGCTCGTGCCCGAACCGCCGCCAAGCAGCGAGACGTTCGCGAAGCCAAGCCGGAACACCTCCGCGATGACCCACGTCCCGATCGCGAAATAACCGCCCTGCAGCCGAAAGGCGACCCACGAAACCGGGAGCGCGACGAGTGCCGCGACGCAGGCAGCAATTGGCACGGCGACAAATGGCGAGATGCCGCCCAGGTTCGAGAGCATCAGCATCAGGTAGCCGCCGAGGCCGAGATAGGCCTGCTGCCCGATCGAAACCATCCCGCCGTAACCGGCAAGCAAGTTCCACATCATGGCGAACACCAGGTAACAGGCGATCTGGGTGAAGTCACGCAAGGCGTCGCGCCCGGCCCAGAACGGCATGGTCGCGACGACGATCGCAAGCGCGATCAGCACGAGGCTGGCGATCCGGCTTGCACGGGTTGTGCGGCGGACTTCGAAAGACAGAGGAACGGTGGTCGGCATGGTGTCGGTTTCCACGAAAGGGGCGGCTAGCGAGTCTTCGGCATCAGGCCCTGCGGCCGGGCGACGAGTACCGCGAGGAACACGACATGGCCGAGCCAGATCCCCCAGCCGGGATCGATATGAAAGCCGATCTGCTGCGCAATGCCGAGAAAGATGCCGCCCGCGAAAGTGCCCCAGAACGATCCCATGCCGCCGATGATCACGGCTTCGAACGCATAGAGCAGCAGGGCGGGTCCATCGGAAGGCGAGACCGCGGTACGCATCGAGTAGAGCGTCGCGGCGATCGCGATCAGCACGAAGGCGACGGCCATCGCGAGCGCGAACGTCCGGCGGTGCGAAACGCCCATGAGCCGGACGATCTCGCGATCGTCCGAGGTTGCACGGAAAGCGCGGCCGAGCGCAGTCTTGCCGAACAGCCACTGCATCGCGAAGGTGATCGCAATGGTGGCCAGCAAGGTGAGCAGCGGCAGATAGCCGACCGTCAACCCGCTACCGAGGCTCACACTGGCCGATTCGAATCCGCCCGTGGCGATCGAGCGCGGATCGGCCGAGAAGATCTCCTGCAGCACATTCTGGATCACGATCGAAAGGCCGAAGGTCACGATCAGCGAGGGTAGCGGGTCGCGCACGGCGACGCGATTCAGCACGAGATACTGGAGCGCGTAACCGAAACCGAATGCGATCACGAGCAGCAGCGTGATCGCGATGCCGAGCGGCAGGTGTGCGTAGCCGGTCAGTGCGACGAGGCCGAACACGAGCAGCACGATAAAGTCGCCATGCGCCGTATTGGTCATCCGCATCACGCCGAACACGAGCGACTGGCCCATCGCGAACAGGCCGTAGAGCGCGCCGAGGAGCACGCCCTGCACGATGATATTGGCAAGCGCAATCATGCGGCGACTCCGAAATAGGCATTGGCGATGTCTGCGTCCGACGCGTCTGCCGATGCACCGCTCAAGGAGACGTGTCCTTCCTGCAGGCAATAGAAGCGCTGCGACACGCGACGCGCGAGTTGCACATCCTGCTCGACGATCAGTACGCTCATGCCGTCTTCGACGATTGCTGGCAGCGCCGCATAGATCTCGCGTACGACGATCGGTGCCAGGCCCAGCGAAAGTTCATCGCACATCAGCAGACTCGGGTTGCTCATCAGCGCGCGGCCGATCGCGACCATCTGTTGCTGGCCGCCCGACAGGGACGTGGAGGGCTGATGGCGGCGCTCTTCGAGTATCGGAAACAGCTTGAATACCGAGGCGAGATTCCATTTCCCGGGCTTTTGACGAGTGCTTGCAGCACCAGCACCAGCACCAGCACCAGCACCAGCACCAGCACCAGCATGCATGCCCGTATGCCGGCTACGCCTGCGAGTCGCCTGGGCGCCGAGCAGCAGGTTCTCTTCGACGCTGAGACTCGGGAACAGCCGTCGTCCTTCAGGGACGAGCGCAAGACCGAGCCCGACGATGCGCTCGGCGGCCATTCCGCCGATCGGCTCACCGCGCCAAGTGACTTGTTCCTTTTGTGCGGGAAGCAGGCCTGTGACGGTCTTGAGCAGGGTCGACTTGCCCGCGCCGTTTGCACCGATCAACGCGACGATCTCACCTTCATCGACCTTGAGATCGACGCCGAACAGCGCCTGGAAGTCGCCGTAGCCTCCCGTCAGCGCGTGGGTTTCAAGCAGCGTGCTCATGCGTGCGCCTCCAGCCCCAGGTAGACACGACGCACCTCGGGATCATTCATCACTTGATCCGGCACACCCTCGGCCAGATGCTTGCCGAAGTTGATCACGAGCAGTCGGTCCGCGAGCGCAAGCAGTGCATGGACCCCGTGCTCGATCCAGACGATCGTCACACCCTGCTGCTTGACCCGGCCGATCTCGGCGACGAGCTGATGCGTCTCGGCTTCGGTGAGACCACCCGCGATCTCATCGAGCAACAACAGCTTCGGACGCGTCGCCAGCGCGCGCGCGAGTTCGAGGCGCTTGCGATCGAGCAGCGTCAGCGCGCCTGCCGGACGATTCGCCTTCGATCGCAGACCCGTATGGTCGAGCACCTCGACACACAGCGGGCAGGCCTCGGCCTCACTGAGCGCCGCACCATACGTCGCGGCCACCAGCAGGTTCTCGAACACCGTCATATTGCCGAACGGGCGCGGCACCTGATACGAGCGGCCGATTCCCGCGACGCAGCGTCGGTACGGCGCCATCGCGCCGATCTCCTGGCCGTCGAACTCGACCGTGCCCGAGTCGGCGCGCGTGTCGCCGCTGATGAGATTGAACAGCGTCGTCTTGCCCGCACCGTTGGGCCCCAGGATGCCGAGCGTCTCGCCCGTGCGGACCGAGAAGCTGATGTCGTCGGTCACGCACAGCGCACCGTAGCGCTTCGAGACGTTTCGCAGTGATAGCAGCGCGTTCATGAAAGCAGTTTCAGTGGCCCGGTCAGCGGAATCGACGGCGCGAGCTGGTTGTTGACGATCGCGAGATCGAAGCGCGTCTTCTGCCCCTTGATCCATTGTCCGCCGACGAGCGGCGTCTTCGCGACATTGGGCACCGGCCCCTTGCCCCAGCTCACATTGCCCACAACGGTGTTGAGCCGGGTCGCCGCGAGTGCGTCGCGAATCGAGGTGTTCGAATCGACGTCCTTGGTGCGCTTGAGCACATCGACCGCGATTTCGAACAGCGCGTGGGCGAAGCCGATCGGTTGGGTCCATTGCTTGCCGGTGGTTTTCTCGTAGTCGTCGGCGAGCTGGCGGGCCGACTGCCCCGTGAGCGACGACTTGAACGGGTGAACCGGCGACCACCAGACTTCGGTCGACAGCCCTTCGCCGACATCGCCGAGCGCTTCGAGCGTGCTGGGAAATAGCAGGGCCTTACCGATCGATACCACCTTCGGCTTGAGTCCTTGCTGCTTCGCCTGCACGAGGAAGTTCTTTGCGTCGGGCGGGATCACCACGCCTGTGACGATCTCGGCGTTGACTTGCTTGAACGCTGAGATCTGCGACGAGAAATCCTGCGTCATGCTCTGGAAGCGGCCCGTATCCTTGAGCGTGAAACCCTTCTGGGCAAGCACGGGCGGAAAGCCGAGCTTCGGATCGCCCCAGGCGTTGCCGTCGCCGTCGTTCGGGAACAGGCCGCCGACGACCTTGTTGGTCTGCACGGATTGCCACATGCCCGTAAAGACGCCGATCACGTCTTCGAGGCCCCAGAAGAAGTGATAGGTGAAATTGAAGCCTTTTTTCGGATCGCCCTTGCGGCCGAAGAACCAGGGCTGCCAGGGTACGACTGTCGAAATGCAGGGGACTTCATTGAGCTCGCAGGCGTCGCTGACCGGGTTTGCGGTTTCGGGCGTGCCGCTGACCAGCATGATGTCGACCTTGTCGCGCAGGATCAGGTCGCTCGCGACTTCGCCCGCGCGGTTCGGGGTCGATTGGCTGTCCTTGACGATGATGCTCACGGGCAGCATCTTGCCGCCCACGCTGATGCCGTTCTTGAGCACCGTCTGCATCTGCTGGATCGTAAAGCGGTCGGCCTCGCCGAACGGCGCGAGCGGCCCGGTCTGCGGGGAGACGTAGCCGATCTTCAACGTGCGCCCCGATGCCGCGCGCGCGAGCGTCGAAAGCATCGGGCTGCCGGCGAACAAGGCGCCCGCGCCCAGCTTGAGGATTTGGCGGCGCCGGCCGTCGGAAGGTGCGGCTGCCGTGTCGCGTCCGGCTTCGAGCCCGTCGGCGAGTGCTGCGTTGAGCTCGTCGGTGAGGCGCGTCTTCACGTCGTTCTGGTTCATGGCTGTCTCCTGATTATTGTGTTTGTCGCGACTGCTGTGATGCTTCAGCGCGGATACCACGGCGGCGTCTGTGCGTCGACGTTGACCCAGACCGACTTCGCCTGCGTGTATTCACGCATCGCCTCGAACCCCATCTCGCGGCCGTAGCCGCTCGCACCCACGCCGCCGAACGGTGAAGCCGGACTGACTCGCTTGTAGGTGTTGATCCAGACCATGCCGCTGCGGATGTCGCGTGCGAGACGGTGGGCGCGCTGGATATCGCGCGTCCAGAAACCCGCGCCTAGACCGTATTCCGTGCCATTGGCGATCGCAAGCGCTTCGTCTTCGGTGTCGAAGGTATTGATCGTCACGAAGGGGCCGAACACTTCTTCCTGGCAGACACGGTCAGTGGGTTTCGCGCGCACGATCGTCGGTTCGACATAACAGCCGTTCGCCAATGCGGGCTCCGAGGGCGCCTTGCCGCCGAGCAGGATCTCGCCGCCTTGCTCGCGCGCGACCTGGACATAGGCCAGCACGCGGTCGCGATGCTGAGGCGAGGTCAGCGGTCCCATCTCGGTCTCGGGATCGAGCGGGTTGCCGACGCGGATCGAGCGCGCGAGCGCGATGAACCGTTCGGCGAATTCATCGGCAAGCGAGCGGTGCACGATCAGCCGCGAACCCGCGATGCAGGCCTGCCCCTGGTTATGGAAGATCGCGAACGCCGATCCCTGGATCACCGCGCTGAGATTCGCATCCTCGAACACGATGTTCGCGCCCTTGCCGCCGAGTTCGAGCTGGACTTTCTTGAGATTGCCGGCCGAGGCACGCACGATTTCGCGGCCGATCGCGGTCGAACCGGTAAATGCGATCTTGCTGACGTCAGGATGCTCGGCGAGATGCTGACCGGCGACATGGCCGAGCCCCGGCACGATATTGACGACCCCGGGCGGAAAACCGACTTCCGCCATCAGTTCGGCGATCGCGAGGCTCGACAGCGGCGTGAGTTCGGCAGGCTTCATCACGACGCAGTTACCCGCGGCCAGCGCGGGTGCCATCTTCCAGCTGGTGAACATCAGCGGGAAATTCCACGGCACGACCTGGCCGACGACGCCGACCGGTTCGCGCAGCAGGTAGTTCAGGAAACCCTGCTCGACGGGGATCACCGTACCCTCGAACTTGTCCGCCATGCCGCCGAAATAGCGGAACGTCGCGGCCGTGCGCGGCACGTCGAGCAGACGTGTATCGCGAAGCGGATGGCCCGTGTCGAGGGTCTCGAGGCGCGCGAGGCGCTCCGTGTTCGCTTCGATCGCATCGGCCAGCTTGAGCAGCAGCCGGCCGCGCTCCATCGCCGCCATACGGCTCCATTTCGGGAAAGCGGCCTTCGCGGCCGCGACCGCGCGATCGACATCGGCCTTGCCCGCGAGCGCGATGTCGGCGATCTTCGAGTTGTCGTGCGGGTTCATCACGGCCAGCGTCTCGCCGCTAAGCGCGGGGACGAAGCGGCCGTCGATGAACAACTGGGTTTGCATGTGTCGCGTGCGATCGTCGATCTCAGCGTTCAGGGCGGTGTTCATAAGCGGTCTCGTCGAACTCGAATGAATGGCGCGGGGACGAGCGCCATCCGCCGCCCGGCTTGGCCGGGCGGATGCATCTGTCATTCAGGCAGGGCTAGAACTGCACCGGGTAGGGTGACAGTTCGCCGCTTTCGTAGCGCTTGGGCAGGTTCGGCGTGGCGTTCTCCCAGACGAGGAGCATCGAGCGCTTTTGCGAGTACCCCTTGTGGCGGATATCCGCGGGCATCGCGGCGATGTCGCCGGCGCGCATCGTCACGCGTGCGCGCGGTTCGCCCGTGTTCTTGTCGCCGACATCCCAGACGATCTCGTCGGACATCTGCAGGAACCACTCGACGCGGTCGTTGCCGTGGAACACCGGCAGCACGAATTCCTCGGTGGTCGGGCAGAACAGGCTTTCCTTGCAGACCGAGGTGACCGAGGGGTTCCATGTCACGTCGGAGCGAGACAGGTACTTGAACAGGTTGAACGCATGCAGCTCCTTTTCGAAGCCCGGTTCTGCATGGATCTCGGGTTCGTCCTGGGCGACGTCCACGAACTGGCGATTGATCGGGAAATCGTCACGCAGCGGCGAATCGCCGTCGAGGCCCGGCATGCGTTTGGTCGCGATGCGGGTGCGATCGATCGCGGCGAGATTGTCGCCATGCTTCACGCCGAATGCCGTGCCGGTTTCTTCGGGTGCGGCGAACGGGTCGAAGCCTTCATTGACCCAGTCCTGCATGATCGCCTTGAAGGTCGCCATGATGACCGGCGTCTCGAACTGTTCGAGATAGTCGACCCCGGCATCCTTGTAGCTCGCGTTGAAGCTGCCCGCGTAGAGGTCGACCTTGCCGTAGTGGTTGCGCGTGCCGAGCACTTCGTCGAAGTTGACCCAGCCGTAGAAGAAGCCCCATGCGATATCCCGCATCATCGCGCGCAGAAAGTCGTCGGCATGCATCTGGTGGGAGTGGAGCGTGCCTTTGACAGGCCACCTGATCGTCGCGAAATAGGCGTCGCGGGAGAATTCGAAACTGCCGAGCCGGAAGGTCCGGTATCCGGTAATCGCGTCGGGCTGGCTGGCGCTGACGTTTTGCGGGAGAGTAGCCGTGTCCATCGTATGCACCTCGTTGTGGGGCGGTTGCTGCGACGTCGTTGCAACGGTTCTGCGAGGTCCTTGCAAGATCGCTTGCCGTTGTCGTTGCGTTGTCGTCGCGTTGTCGTGTATGGCCGCCGTGTCTGTCTCTGCATCTTCGGGGAGGGGGCAGCGGTCTGCTCCGTGCAGACCGCCCAATTCAGCCGGATCAGTGCAGGCAGATCTCGGCCCACTTCTCGACTGAGTTCGGGCCCAGAATCGTCTGCACCAGCACGACGCCAGGCTTGACCGAACGGAACTGGTAGGCGATGCCCGCCGGCAGCAAGGCCTGATGGCCCCGCCTGAGCTTGACGTAGCCCATCGACTGGCCCTCGGGTTGTCCGTCCAGCTTGACGGTGCCTTCCGAGTCTGCCGGCGCCAGCGAACCCGGTGTCGCCGGCTTGATGAAGTGCACCGTGACCTCGCCGTCCATGACGACCGTAAATTCGTCGTGCGCAGCGGCGAACCAGGGCGAATCGCCCTCGGCGCGCAACGATTCGACGACGAACTTGAGATTCTTGCCGACCACCGTCTTCTGGTACGGCGGGGCGAGGCTCGCGACCTCGAAGACATTCGAGAACGCGTAGTTCTCCGCCTTGCCCTGGATGATCTCGATCGAGCCCTTGCGAAAGCTGTCGAGGCTGCCGAATACGGTTTGCTGCATGTCGTCCTCCATGGTGTCTGTGTCGAAGCACATTGCTGTAAGGGAAGAGTAGTGACTGGCGCTCGCGTAAGCAATCAATCGAGGGTCAGGATTCTTGAACGGTGGCGGCGGGAAAAATGAACCCTCGCCGGGATACAAGGGCCGGCGCTAATTGACATCGTTCGCGCCGCCTTCCCACAATCGCGCGACCATGGATCTATTCCTCAGCATCGAAGCCTTCGTGAAAGCGGCCGAAGCAGAAAGCTTCGCCAACGCGGCGCGGCAGCTCGGCATCGGCAAGTCGCTCGTGACCGCGCGCGTCAAGCAGCTCGAAGAACACTACGGCGTCGCGCTGTTTCACCGCTCGACCCGGTCGGTGCGCTTGTCCGAAATCGGCGAGAGCTACTACAAGGACTGCGCGGAACTGCTCAAGAAGGTCTACGACCTCTCGGCGCGCTCGCAGATCGAGACGCTCGCACTGAGCGGGACGTTGCATATCCACGTGCTGCCCGGTTTCGCGCTCGGCCATTTCTCGCGCACGCTGATCGATTTCCGCGCGATCTATCCGCGCATCGAATTCGAGGTGACCGTCAGCGACCGCGTCGTCGACCCTGTCCAGGAAGGGTTCGACGTCGCGCTGCAGATTTATCCGCCGGCTTCGAACTCGCTGGTCGAGCGCAAGCTCTTCCCGGTGCGTGGCGTGTTGTGTGCTGCGCCGCAATATCTGAAGGACGAGCCGGTGATCGAGACGCCGCTCGACCTGATTCGCCACGACTTTGCCCGGTATGCGTATTACCCCTGGGGCGACAAGTGGCCGCTGATGAAGGGCAACGAGTGTTTCCAGATCGAGCTCTCGCCCGTACTCAAGACCAATAGCGTGCATTTGTTGCTCGAATTCGCGCGAGCGGGTGCGGGAGTGGTCTATTTGCCGACGATGGTCGCGGCTCCCGATCTGCTCGAACGCAGGCTCGTGCGGGTGCTGCCTGAATATGCGGCGCCGCCGCTCTGGCTGTCCGCCGTCTATCCGACCTCGCATCGCTCGACAAGCAAGGTCAAGGTCTTTGTCGATTTCATGCGCTCGCGTTTCCAGAGCGAGCCGCAATGGGATCAGGCGCTCGGCATTGCGCCCGAGCCCACGGATGCGACTGAGGCGTCTGAAGCTGCGGATACCGGCGACACGAATGACGGTGGTGACGCCAACGACATCAACGACGTCAACGACGCCAGCGACGCCAACGACGGTTCGAAGAATCCTTGATTGAGAGCCCCGCGGGGGGCGGCCGCGGCCCGTCCGACCGGATCGCCGGGGCTGCTCCCGCACAGCGCAGGAAATTGAAAGGTTGCCTGCGCAAGCGATATTCATCTTGCTGCGCTAACATCGAGAGTTTTAGACGAGCAAGGCGACAAAGATGGAAAAGCGCAAGCTGGGCAATACGGATATTGAGGTCAGCGTAATCGGACTCGGCACGATGACCTGGGGCGAGCAGAACACCGAAGCGCAGGCGCATGAGCAGATCGACTATGCGCTCGCGCACGGCGTGACACTGATCGATACCGCCGAGATGTATCCGGTTCCGCCCAAGGCCGAGACACAAGGCCGCACGGAGCAATATATCGGCACCTGGCTCAAGGCCAACGCCGGCCGTCGCGGCGAGTTCGTGCTGGCGACCAAGATCGCGGGCCCCGCGCGCCAGCCGCACAACCCGACGCATATCCGCGGCAAGAACAACCAGTTCGATCGCCAGAACCTCACGGCCGCGGTCAACGACAGCCTCAAGCGTCTGCAAACGGACTACATCGACCTGTATCAGCTCCACTGGCCTGATCGCAGCACGATGACCTTCGGCCGCTCGAACTATCCGTGGATCGACGATGCCTATACGGTGCCGATCGTCGAAACGCTGCAAGTGCTGGCGGACCTCGTCAAGGAAGGCAAGATCCGCCATATCGGCGTGTCGAACGAAACGCCATGGGGCGTCGCGCAATTCCTGAATGCGGCGCAGACACTGGGCCTGCCGAAGATTGTCAGCATCCAGAACCCGTACAGCCTCGTGAATCGCAACTTCGAGACCGGGCTGTCGGAATTCACCCACCGTGACGGCGTCGGCCTGCTCGCGTATTCACCGCTCGCGTTCGGCTGGCTGTCGGGCAAGTACGAAGGTGGTGCACGTCCGGCGGGTGCGCGCATCACCTTGTTCGAACGTTTCCAGCGCTACAGCAAGCCGCAAGCGGTCTCGGCGATCAGTGCCTACGTTGCACTCGCGCGCGAGCATGGCCTGTCGCCGACGCAGATGGCACTCGCTTTCGTGAACAGCCGGCCGTTCGTGACCAGCAACCTGATCGGCGCGACCACGCTCGAGCAGCTCAAGGAGAACATCGACAGCGCCGCGCTCACGCTAAGCGAGGACGTGCTGGCCGCAATCGATGCATTGCATGAGAAACAGCCGAACCCGGCGCCGTAATTGCGCCTGAAGCGGGAAGGTTGCGGCGAGCCTTCAAAGGCTCGCCGCGCTCGATGCACCCCGGGGGTATGGGGTGCGCGCTTTATTCGAACGGGTACTTCAGGCCGATCCGCGCGCGAGCGGCATCGAGCACCTTCATCGTGGCGAGGGTATGGTCGAGCGGCAGCAGGTCGCTTTCAGTCTTGCCCGCCCGCAGGCATTCGCCCACATGCTCCGCCTCGAACTGGAAGCCGGTGCCTTCAAAAGGCAGTTCGATGCGCTCCTCGCTATCGCCGCGCGTGATGGTCAGGCCGCGCGGCCGGCATATATCGCCGTTCAGGCGAATCCGGCCGGTGGTGCCGGTGATCACCGTATCGAAGGGCGATGCCGCCAGGATGGTGGCCGCCGACAGGCTGACACCACCGCCGATGTGACGCATGCTGACGGCCACTTGCTCGTCAACGCCCGTATGCCCGATCGCCGCAGTCGCCTGCACATCTTCGACCGCGCCGAGAAAGAACGTCGCCATTGAAATCGGGTAAATGCCGATATCGAGCAGGGCTCCGCCCGCGAGCATCGGATCCATCACGCGATGTGAGTCGTCGACACCGAAGACTGCGCCGAAGTCCGCCTGCACCATTTTCGGCCTGCCGATCGCACCGGAGTCAACGAGTTCTTTCGCGCGGACGACTGCGGGGATGAAGCGTGTCCACAGTCCTTCCATCAGGAATCGTTTCTTCTCACGTGCCCTGGCGATCACGCGTTCGGCTTCCCCCACGTTTACGGTAAACGGCTTTTCGCAGAGCACCGCCTTGCCCGCATCGAGACAGAGCAGCGCGGCCTCGATGTGCAGCGGGTGGGGCACAGCGATATAGACCACGTCGACATTCGCATCATTGACGAGGTTCGCATAGCCGGCGTGGCGCCGCTCGATATTGAAGCGCTCGGCGAAGCGATTTGCAGTGTCGATGGAGCGCGAGCCGACCGCGACAAGTTCCGCATCCGGCGCGGCCTGAATGCCCTGTGCGAACTGCGCGGCGATGTGTCCTGCGCCGAGAATGCCCCAACGAATTGTTTTGCCCATGGTCGCTTTCGAAATGATCGGAGAAGGTGGGAGAGGACGCGATGTCCATGTGAACGCCTCCCGGCATTCACATGAATCGACAATGTTAAGCGTTGCACGTGGCGTTCGGAAGCGCGGCAGTTTGCGATTTACCCCAGATGCCGTTATGCAAATCTCCGATCGACAGTGCGTGTTAGTTGAACGTGCCGAGATAGTCGAGCTTGCCGATCGGCAGGCCGTTGTGACGCAGGATGTCGTGCGCGGTCGTGATATGGAAGAAGAAGTTGGGTAGGGCGAACGTGAGCAGATAGCTGTTGCCCGTGAAACTCGGTTTGAATTCACCGAAGTTCAACTGGATGGTCCGGGACTCGCTACCCTCGAATTGCGCGGGCTGAAGCGTTTCGAGGTAGGCGATCGATTTGGCGATGCGCTGCTCGAGTTCGGCGAAGCTCGTTTCCGTGTCTTCGAAGCGAGGGGCGGCGACACCGCTGAGCCGCTGGCCAGAGAGCTTGGAGGTGTCGCTCGCGCGCTGCACTTGTCCGATCAGCGAAAGCATGTCGGGCGCGAGCCGCGCGTTGAGCAGGTCCGCGGGATCCTGGCCGTGCTCGATCGTGTAGGCCTGGGCCTTGCCGAGCAGGGTCGAGAGGATCTTGAGCCCGCGCACGAACACGGGCACTGAGGTTTGGTACATCGTCAGGGACATCGGTTCACTCCTTCCGTTGGCATCGACCGGCGGCTCCTCGTGAGTCCGCGGTTTTTGGATATTAGCCGACCCGAACGGTTTTGCATTCCGCTGAAAAGAGGTGGGACAGACCGACGCCTCGCTCGTGGCGGGCATAGCGGTCGTAGCGGTCGTAGCGCATCGGTCGCATCGAGCAGCACGATTTTGTGCCGCCACCCGTTTTGCGTGCTGGATCAGGCGCTTGGCAACTTATGCCCGGGGTTGTCCACAGGACTGTCAACATTTCCTGGGGACAACTTCGCGTGAAAGGCCTGCGCATGCGCCAGCCCGAATTTGCGCCGCCTCATGTTTCCTTCATGCGATCAATGACTTGAGGACTTTTGTGCGCGCTTGTCCACAGAGCTGTCAACATTATCTGGGGACAAGTCGAGGCCGGATTGAGCGCTCCATTTGGGTTCAGCTATCGCGAGCGGCGCAAGAGTCAGGCGGGCTTGATTGAGCGATGGTCGAGCGCAGTGCCGCGGCTTTCGGGCGCCTTGGGCGAGCCTGCCCGAGGCTCCGATGGTGCGGCGTTGACTTGCTGATCGCTCTTGAGCCGGAACACCGACACGGCCTCGCGCAGGATGATGGCCTGTTCCTCGAGAGACTTCGCCGAGGCTGCGGCTTCCTCGACGAGTGCCGCGTTGTGCTGCGTGACTTCGTCGATCTGCGTGATGGCCTTGTTGACCTGCTCGATTCCCTCGCTCTGTTCGCGTGCGGCGGCTTCGATCTCACTCATGATGTCGGTCACGCGCTCGACCGAACGGATCGCTTCCTTCATTGTCGCGCCCGCCTCGTTGACGAGCGATGAACCTTGCTCGACGCGTGCGACCGAAGCCCCGATCAGATCCTTGATTTCCTTCGCTGCCGTTCCCGAACGCTGCGCGAGGCTGCGTACCTCGGATGCGACCACCGCGAAGCCGCGGCCTTGTTCGCCCGCCCGCGCTGCCTCGACCGCCGCATTGAGCGCAAGGATATTGGTCTGGAAAGCGATCCCCTCGATCACGCTGATGATCTCGGCGACCTTGCGCGACGACTCCGTGATGCCGTCCATCGTTTCGATCACGCGACCGACCACTGCACCGCCGCGCGTCACCGTATCCGATGCGTTGTGCGCGAGCTTGCTGGCCTGTTTCGCATTGTCGGCATTCTGTTTGACGGTTGCTGATAATTCTTCCATGCTCGCCGCCGTTTCCTCGAGCGCGGCGGCCTGCTGCTCCGTGCGGCGGGACAGGTCGATATTGCCCGATGCGATTTCGTTGATGCCAAGATTGATCGCATCCGTGCTGCCGCGGACCTGCGAAACGGTATCGACGAGGCCGACCCGCATCTTGCGCAGCGCGAGCGTCAACAGGCCCATCTCGTTGCGCCCGCCGCCTTCGACCTCGACGGTGAGATCGCCCGCAGCGATCATGTCGAAATGCTTTATCGTGCGGTTGACGGGTTTGATCAGCGCGGCCGACAGCATCACGCGCGCGAGCAAGGCAACGATGATGGCGATGGAGCCGATCGCGAGAAACAGGATCGAGGCAGTCTCGAAGTGGCGTGCGGCGACATCGGCCTGCATCTGCTCGTTGTTGGCCTGATAGGACTCGAGCGCGTTGATCGCCTTCGAATAGGTCGCATAGAGATCGTTGGCCGTTTCGCCCTGGACCTTGCGAAACGTCGTGAAATCGTTGTCGTCGAGGGCCTTGAATTCGACCTCGACGGCCTCGTCGACCAGCGTCTTGCGCACCTTTGCGACTGCTTCGGCGAGCTGCTTTTCCTGTGCGGTGCCCGTCGGTGTGTTCATGTAGTGGGCGAAGTCGTTGTTCGATTCGACCAGCATCTTGTGCGCGGCGGGCAGCAGATCGTCCGTTTGCTTGCCCACGCTGAACAGCGTCTCGTAGCTGCTGAGATCGAGACGCACTTTGAGCAGCTTTTCGGAACTCGTCTTCAGGTTGGATAGTGCGGCGGAATTGCGCTGTACCTCATGGAGTCCGCTGTTCGTCATTTTCAGACCCGCATAGCCCACGCCGATGACCACCAGCAGAAAGACCACGAAAATCCCGATGACCAGCGTCAAGCCCCCGCGAATCGTTAAGTTCTTTAGCATACTTATTGTCCCCGTTAGCGTTCCTGCCAACGTCAGACAACGCTGGCCCGCCTTTCGGTTATCGACAATCCGCTGTAGCGCCTTGATATAAGGGTTTATGCGGGGACATCTGAGCCGTGCGCGGGTTTTTTCGGAAACCAGGGCGGACAACGGTAAAATACGAGGCAAATTTTCGAACCTTCCTATGCCGCAGAAAAAGACGCCGTACTTCGAGCTGCGCAGCGGCTCGGTCGACACCTTACTGTTTTCGGTCAAAACGACTGACCTTGACGCGTTGAGCAAGGAACTCACGCGGCGCTTCGAGGCGACGCCGGAGTTCTTCGCGAACGACGTCGTCGCGATCGATCTGAGGCGGCTCGAGGCCGGTCAGCGGATCGAAATGGGAGCGCTCGTCGCCTTGCTCGAACGGGTGCGCATGCGCCCGGTCGGCATCGTGGCTCACGAGGCACAGCGCGAATGGGCCGGCGCAGGCAGCCTGCCGCTGGTCGAGTCGCGTGACCGGCGTGGCGCCAAAGAGGCAGAAGCGGCCTCGCGGGCGGATGCCAGAGCTGAAGCGGGCGTGCAGGCCGAACTCGCAATCGGTTCGCCTGCGGCGCGCAACGGCGAGCAGCGTGCCGGCGATACGGCAGAGGCAGGCGTAGGAAATGGCTTGGGTATGTCCGGTGCGTCCCGGATATCAAGCGAGTCAGGTATCTCCCCAGCCGGCCCCGCGTTCGCCGCGGACACGGCGGCTTCGGCCGGAGCCGACGGCGCGCAGATCGTCCGGCCCACCCTGGTGATCGATAAACCCTTGCGGTCGGGCCAGCAGGTGTACTCGAAGGGCGATCTCGTCGTGCTTGGCCTTGTGAGCTATGGCGCCGAGGTCATCGCCGAAGGCAATATCCATATTTATGCGCCGTTGCGCGGCCGGGCACTCGCCGGCGTGCACGGCAACCATGGGGCGCGGATCTTCTGCACCTGTCTCGAGCCCGAGTTGATCTCGATCGCGGGCATCTACCGGACCACCGATACCCCGCTCGCCGACGATGTGCGCGGCAAGCCGGTGCAGGTGAGGCTCGATCACGAGAAGCTGTTGTTCGAACCTTTGCGTCTCAACTGAATACGTCTTTGCTGGATGCGCCGGCTGCGGGCGGCGCGCATTCGATTTTATCGATCAAATTACAGGACCAGGAATGGCAAAGATCATTGTGGTGACGTCGGGTAAGGGCGGTGTCGGCAAGACCACCACCAGCGCGAGTTTTGCATCGGGCCTTGCTTTGCGGGGCGCCAAGACCGCGGTTATCGACTTCGACGTTGGCCTGCGCAACCTTGACTTGATCATGGGTTGCGAGCGGCGCGTCGTCTATGACCTGATCAACGTGATCCAGGGCGAGGCGAATCTGAACCAGGCGCTGATCAAGGACAAGAAGTGCGAGAACCTGTTCATCCTGCCCGCGTCGCAGACCCGCGACAAGGATGCGCTGACCCAGGAAGGCGTCGGCAAGATCATCGAAGACCTGAAAACCATGGGCTTCGAGTACATCGTCTGCGATTCGCCGGCCGGCATCGAGTCGGGTGCCTTGCTGGCGATGTATTTTGCGGACGAGGCACTGATCGTGACCAATCCCGAAGTGTCGTCGGTACGCGATTCGGACCGCATTCTCGGCATCCTGTCGTCGAAGACCAAGCGTGCGATCGATAGTGCTGAGCCGATCAAGGAACATCTGCTGATTACGCGATACAACGCGAAGCGGGTTGCCGACGGCGAGATGCTGTCGCTGACTGATATCCAGGAAATCCTGCGCATCCCACTGATCGGCGTGATACCCGAGTCGGAATCCGTGCTGCACGCCTCGAACCAGGGCGTGCCGGCGGTCCATCTCGACGGTTCCGATGTGGCCGACGCCTACAAGGACGTCGTCTCGCGGTTCCTAGGCGAAGACAAGGCGATGCGTTTCACGGACTATCAAAAGCCCGGGCTGCTGTCGCGTATTTTCGGCAGCAAGTAAGGGGAACACATGTCGATACTTTCATTTCTGTTGGGTGAAAAGAAGAAGTCGGCCACGGTTGCGAAGGAACGCTTGCAACTGATCATTGCGCACGAGCGCATGGGCAATACGAGCGCCGACTACCTACCGGCCCTCCAGCGCGAGCTGGTGGCGGTGATCTCGAAGTACGTCAAGATTTCGACCGAGGACATTCGTGTGTCGCTCGAGCGGCAGGACAATCTCGAGGTGCTCGAAGTCAAGATCGAGATACCGCAGGCCTGAGCGGACGCCCAGCATTCGTAACCAATCGTTCGTGGTTCAAAGCTTGGTTTCGATGTGGTCCATTGTTTGCTCGACCTTTTTTGAGACGAATGGCCATCCCGCGCAACAAATCCTCACAAAGGAGGCGGCAGCGTAATAGTTGGGGTGTCGACCATGCAGGGGGTTCTCGCATTAAATAGGCATGACCGTCTCCGACGGATACCTGTTGAAAGTGGAGAACCCTATGAAGAAGATCGTCATGTTGACCGCGACCGCATTGCTTGTTTCCCTGCTCGGCGGTTGCATCGTCGTGCCGCCCGGTGGTTACTACGGCGGCGGACATCACCACGACTACTACTACTATCGGTGATGGTCGGTGATGATCAGTTCGCGGGATCTGTGTCGTGCCTGGTTCCAGTTGCCGCCGGCGTCTGCGCCGGTGGCGTGTCCATCACCTGTGTGCCCGTCTTTGAGGGCGGGTCTGTCGCCGCTGTGCTTGCCATGGGTGGCGCGTCTGCTGCTGCTGCTGCGCTTGCCGTCGGCGTGGGCGTGTCTGTCGTCGCTGCGCTTGCCGTTGGGGGCGCCGGGGCGACCGCCGCGGCCAGTATCGACGGCGCATAGCGTTCGGAGAGCGCCTCGTAGAGCGGCGGCACGAACAGGCGCGAGACCCGGCTCGCGATCAGCGAAGTCGCCATCAGTGAGATCACGAGCGCATGCCCGTTGATCATCTCCATGACGATCACGAAGGCCGTAATCGGCGATTGCGTGACACCCGCGAGATAGCCGACCATACCCAGTGCGATCAACATCGGCAGGGGAATTTCGCGGAAGATTTCATGCAGCACGTTGCCGATGCCCGCTCCGATCGATAGCGACGGCGCGAAGATACCCCCTGGTATGCCCGGCAGATACGAGCCGATCATCGATGCAAACTTCATGAACGGATAGAACATCGACAACGGTTGACCGCCTTCGAGCAGGCCGCGCGCTTCTGAATAACCGCTGCCGAATGTCGCGCCGCCCGCAACGATGCCGAGGACCGCGACTGCGAGGCCGCAAAGCGCGGCAAACACGACCGGCCGCGCGACGCGCATCTGCTGGAGCGGTTGAGGGATCCAGCGGCTGGTATTGAGCAGCAGCCAGCCGAACGCCCCGCCGGCGAGGCCGGTGACGATCGCCGTGACGACCACGACGACCGCCGTCATCTTCGGAAACGGACCGATGATGTTGATTGCGCCGAAGTACGTGTAGTTGCCGTTGAGGCTCAGGGCGACGATGCCGGCGAAGACGATCGCCGTGATCACCACGCCGCTCGCACGTTGTTCGAAGCTGCGGCTCAGTTCCTCGATCGCGAACACGATCCCCGCGAGGGGCGTATTGAACGCTGCCGAAAGACCGGCCGCGGCGCCGGCCAACACCAACTGGCGGTCGAGTAGCTGGTTCGAGCGCGGATAGAAGCGCCGCAGATTGAACATGATCGCCGAGCCGACCTGTACCGTCGGCCCTTCGCGGCCAATGGTGAGACCGCCGAGGATCGCGATGAACGAAATACCGATCTTCGCGAGGGCGAGCCGCAGCGTCAGCAGGCGCTTGCCCATCTCGCTGCCGCCGACTTGCAGCGTCGCGATCACTTGCGGAATCCCGCTTCCTTCCGATCCTCTGAAATAGCGACGGGTGAGCCAGACCGAAAGCGCGCTTGCGGCAGGCGAGAGAAGCAGCGGCAGCCAGAAATGGCGGTGATCGAGTTGCTGGAAGATCCCGAAGCCGAAATCGATCAAGCGCGCGTACAGGACGGCGACCAGACCGACTACGATGGCGCCGAACCAGAAGACCCCGTATTTGCGGGTGAGCCGGCGTGCCTGGCGATAAGTGCGGTTTGGGAGCTGCTGAAGAAGATCGAGCATCGCGCGGGGAGAGGCCGGGCAAGGAAAGGCCGATTATAGAAGCTTGACCTTGCCAGGGGCTTCCAGGAACTGCGAGCGGCTCAGGCTGTGCTAGAGAACGATTTCGGGAAGCAGCAGGGCGAGCATGACGACCACCACGGCGCCGATGTCGACCAGCAGCGCCCTCACGCAGATTCCGAACAGCGTCAGGTGTCGCGAGCGTAGCGCGACCACCAGCGTGCCGAGCAACGCTAGCGCGCTCATCGTGATGATATGCGAATTGCTTAGATGAGTAAGCATCATGGCCGACTCCTGGCAGTGAACAGGCATGGCACACTCAACCCGCGTCAAACTCGATTCGAGTATAGGACGACAAAACGGTCGCCAAAACTCGATATTTCGCCAAGCAACTCGGGATTTTCCCGCTCCGCCTTGCTCCGTATTCCTTCGGATGGCTGACAGTCGTTGGGGTTGGGATGCGGCGAATGGGTCGTGTTGGAGAACCATCCCGGCGACGGCCTCGCCCTGCGTGTGCGGCTACTCCGCCGCTTCGTCCTTCTGGGCGGACGCCAGGGTTTGCAGCTGGAAGCGGCCATCGTTATTGAACAGCCATGCCTCCATCAATTCCACTTGCCCGGCGCGGTTCAGCAAGGCCTTGGGCGGAGGGGGGAAAGGCGCGGAGCGTTTGAGCGAGGTCATTGCGACACGCTCGGCGAGGTCGTCGCCATTCGTCCGGTAAACCGATGCCTTCAGGATCTGGCCGCTCTTGCCGATCAGGAACGTCAGCACCACGACCGAGCGCAGCATCGCTTGCGGGTGCCCTGGCGTGATCGCGGCCGCGTTGACCTCTTCTATCCGCTGGGCAACCTGTGTCTTGTAATCTATTTGCTTGCGCTCCTCGGTCGCACTCGGGCCGAGGTCCAGCGCTTTGAAGAAGGCTTTTGCCGCAGGCGGCTCGGCACACCCTGAGAGCGCCAGCAGGCACACGCATGCCGCGGCGGCCATCGTGGACAGCACGCCTCCGGGGCGTAACGCATTGGGCAAATACATTGTGTGGCACCGGCCGATGCATTGTCTCAATCATAGCGAGTCCACGCGAAACCGGTAGCAGGTTCAGGATCGGTATTTGCTCGGAGAGGGAAAGGGTCACCCGACCCGGAGGAGTTCAACATGCCGCAAACCTACGCTCAAATGCATGCTCAGAACCGGCATCACGCAGGCCGGAACCCGCGCGAGCATGGCGCGCCGCTCACCGAGGAGCATCACCCCGAGAACGCCGTTCAGAGCGGCAATACCGCGCCGCAGGCTGGAGAAGTTGCAAGTACGCAGGAGGGGGGCGTTGCCGGGGGCGCCAATCCGTCCGAGAAAAGCGAGGTTCAGCATCCCGAACCGGTCGAACACAGTGACAGCGACAAAAGCAAATTGCCCGACCGTGGCGACGAGAACCGCAAACAGGCGCCGAACGATCGTCCGGGCCACAAGAGCGGTGAGGGGGAGACGCCGGTGGGCTGAGCTTTGCCGGTGAGTCTCGCCGATAAATCAACCCGGCTCGAGCCTCCATGTTGAGGTACGGCTCGAGGATGAGGTACGCCTGAAGGATGAGATAGGGCTCGCCGGACGTGGTCGCCAAGGCCGTTCCAACACTCAGGCCCCGGCAATCACTTCCCCCGGCAATCACTTCAATTGAGTCGCTTTGGGTGAGGGCTCGGGTGTGGGAACTGCCGTCGACGAAGCCGGTTCGGCCGGCGTAGCCATGGGCGCTGGCGCTGCGCCGGATTGCAGGAGTACGTCGCGCGTCGGGAACGGGGGCAGCCCGTCGCATACGTATCCGAACAAGATTGCGCCGATGGTGCCCGGAACGACCGGACGCATATCGAGCGGTGCATCGGGGGCGGTCCAGCTCGTGACCCCATTGCTTTCCCCGTCGGGGCCGCCGAACGCGAGGAACTGGTCGTGTCCGATCGCTCGATGCTCACAGTCCGCGACGACATGCTCCTTGTAGGATTTGAAAGTAAACGACTCCGAAGTCGCGACTGGCCGTGGGTAGTTGAACATGAACCACGCTGAGGCGGGCGGAGGCGGATTTTCAAACCACGAGCTCCAGAGGGACTGGGGTTTGGGCTTCGGCACTCGCCCTTCCGGTTGCATCTTCACGGTGACTTGGAGGCGCGGGATTTCGGCAATCGTCAGCCATGAAGCGAGCACGTGGCTGGCGGGCGCAGCCAGGGCGACGACGAGCACGGCAAGCGCGCGGGCTGGCGGGCCGATGCGGCGGGCTCCGTTTCGGTGAGTCTGTTGCATCTTCATGCGGCGGACCGCTCCGGGGCTGCGGTGGAGAAGAGGACACTCAAGCCGGACGACAATTGTCATGCGGCGTGCAAATGCCGCCAGTATGAGCGAACCCGAAACCGGCCAAGGCGCGGAATAGACCGGGGAAATGGCGTTTGATCGAATGTGAGCAAGCTGCGCGAGTAGCCGGAAGATCTGCCATATTCGAGTGAGACTTACCCTTCAAATCCGACTTTATCTGCCGTAAACCCGGACAACTGCGTTTGTCGCGCTGCTGTCAGCATCCCTCGGGCTCTAGATCTGATTTAAGGCATATTATGTTCCGGAATATTACGATCCGCGCCCGTCTCGCCCTGGCGATGGGTTTTCTCAGCGTGCTACTGATAATTGGGGCGGCGCTTGGCGTAATAGGGATCGCATTGAGCAATGCAGACCAGCAACAGCTCTACACGAATCAACTCGTATCAGCCACGGCACTGGGTAAGGTCGACTTTTTCATCGCTCGGGGACGATTGGTTCTCGACCGGATTGCGGCACAGCCGGATCGTCCGGACATTGCGAATCTCGAAAAGCATGCGCGAGAACAGTTCGATATTGCCGACAAAGCCTGGCGGACCTATCGTGCCTTGCCGGCTGGGGCCAAGGAAAAGCAGCTGAGCGAAGAAGTTGAAGCGAAGCGCGCGGTCGTCATGTCTGGCCCGGTCGCCCAGGTTTTTGCCGCGATCCATCGCCATGACACGACCGTATTGGGCGATTTGATCTCCAACAAAATGACGGTTCCGTTCAATGAGGTCTCCGACCGCACGGCTGCGCTCGAAGCGTTGCAGGCTACACAGGCGAGTGCCTTGTACGAGGCGGCACAAACCCGCTTCCATTTCATTCTCGGCGCGGCTGCAGTGGGTCTACTGATCGGCCTGTTAATGGCCGCTTATACATGGAACGCCTTGCGCAAATCGATCTCGGGTCCGCTTGATGAGGCGCTCAGTCATTTCAATGCCATTTCGGACGGCGATCTAAGTCGTCATATCGAAGTCCGTTCGCGAGACGAAATGGGCCGACTGATGGAAGGGCTGCGCACGATGCAAGCCAAACTGACCGGGACGATGGAGTCCGTCCGTGATGGAGCGCAGTCGATTGCCACAGCAACGGCAGAAATCTCGGCGGGCAATACCAATCTGTCGCAACGGACCGAAGAGCAGGCGGCCTCGCTGGAGGAGACCGCATCGAGCATGGAGGAACTGACCTCGACCGTACGCCAGAACGCCGACAATGCGAAGCAGGCATCCGAATTGGCGCGTAACGCGTTTGGTGTTGCGCATGAGGGCAGCGAGGTGGTCTCGGAAGTCGTCACGACGATGCATCAGATCAACGCGAGCTCCAAGCAGATCGCGGACATCATCAGCGTGATCGAAGGCATCGCGTTCCAGACCAATATTCTTGCCTTGAACGCCGCGGTGGAATCGGCTCGTGCGGGCGAGCAGGGGCGCGGTTTCGCCGTCGTCGCGGGCGAAGTGCGCACGCTTGCGCAGCGCAGTGCGTCTGCGGCGAAGGAGATCAAGGCGCTGATCAGCGAATCGGTCACGCGAGTCGGCAATGGGACACAGCTCGTCGAACGCGCGGGCGTGACCATGACGCAGATCAACCAGGCCGTGCAGCGCGTGACCGACATCATGGTCGAGATTGCCGCTGCGTCCGAACAGCAGAGCGACGGGATCGAGCAGGTCAACAAGGCCGTCACCCAGATGGATGAAGTGACTCAGCAGAACGCGGCACTGGTTGAGCAGGCTGCAGCGGCGGCGGCTTCGCTGCAGGAGCAGGCGGTGCGGATGAGTGACGTGGTCGGGGTGTTTCGCTTGGCGGTTTGATGGGGTGAAATGAAGAGGCTTGATGGACTGCCGCGGCCTCTTTCGATCCAGGCAGCCCCGTAGCGGAACCTGTGCGGGAACGCGTCGGCTGGGTGGACATCCGTGGCAAGTTCATACGACGCGTGGCAAGTCTATCTAGCAAGGCTTCGCCTTTCGATACATGCCCGTAGTCCCCAGGCGCGATCTCAGCGAGTTTGACGTCGGCATCAATAGATGTCGGAAAGCTGCCACGTCTTGTTAGGTCACCTGAATCGTTCGTTGTCGGAAAAATACCGCTTGCTCGTCAGCGCAGTAGCGAAATCGATCGCGACAAGCTGCGTGTATCTGTCGGTCTCATGCTTTCTCTATAAGCGAAGCACTTCGGCGCTACGAGGTGTGAGCGCCTTTCCAAGTGCCTGGATGAGCCGTTTGAGGCCCATCGTGCGTCGTCGAAGAGGTTAGGGCGGCGCGATCGCCGATACACCTTTTCAGGATGAATCGATGTCGTCGATTAACGCTTGCGGGTGATATGCCGAAAGGGGTTTCTTGTACGATGGGGTTGATATTGATACAAGTGTCACACCCCATATGGCCTTCAAAAAACACATGGCGGCGCGGCGATGAGGATGTTCATCGTCATTCCGACAGCCAAGGATGTTGCAGGGATTGAACGCACCCTCAACGAAACGTTCTCGCAGGATCACTACCGGTTGCCGAACGGAGAATGGCTCGTCAGGTTCGACGGGACGTCGGAGGAACTGTCGATTAAGCTCGAGACGTCTGCGGTTGGTGTAGGGGGGCGTGCGCTCGTGTTCGCGATCGAGGAGTATTTCGGCTTCGCGCCGGCGAATGTTTGGGCGTGGATTAAGGCGAGGTGGAGTGGGGGGGCGTTGCGTACGAATGATTGATGAATCGCTGTGTTGGGAGAGTGTTGGCATTGGCATCGCGCGGATCCTCGTGAGGCACGCCATGCGGCTTTTTGCCGCAGGGGTGATCGATGGTTACGGCCCATACTATTGGCGAGCACATGGTACTTACAGACCATCGGACCGCAAAAGCGCCGTGACACTACGGCTCGCGTGACCCATTAGAGCCTGTTTGGGTCAATTACTCACACGGACGATGCGCTTTCATTGCACAAATGTGCGTATTGGGTGAGCCTTCGCGGTGCCGAAGCGTCCGCCAATAGGACGGCCCAAACGGTGTATTTGCCGAGGACTCAGCGTTTTGATGGACCACAGCTCATCGAACTGATGAGTTGCATTTCCCGAAACGACATCCCCTGCTATAGGGAGGCAATAACGTGAACGGGGGAAAAGCGATCGCCCCGACAGATCTCCGCGATTTCCTCAAGTCGCAAGGGTGGGCCGTGCTGGAGCAGGCTCTGAAAGACCGTTTGTATGTGCTGGAGAATGAACGGTTCGCCAGGCGACAGCTGGTATTTCCCATGGACCTCACCGCGCCTGACTATGCGGAGTCCGTATTCGCTGTCGTACAAAAAATGGCCGAGTTGACGGGTCAATCCAGTAACACACTCATATCTAGAATCTATTCGCTAAGGGATGACGTTCTACGTATTCGCGTCTTCTTTGATGGCAACGATGGCGCGCTGCCATTGAGTTTTGCCTCGACGCTCGTCAATAGCGCCGAGAAGTTGCTGAAGTCCGCGGCTTGCACAGTACTGCTGCCACGGATTAACCACCCTCGCCTAACCTTGATCGAGGCGACGCAGTTTGTGGATGCCGCCCGCTTCGGCCAAACGGAGAATGGCAGCTTCGTTTTGCGGATTGCCTGTCCGATCAACGCCATGGAGGTCCATGGAAGCTCGGAGTTGGGGGCGAGCGACGCGCCTTTTGTACGGCAGGTAACGCTGGTCTTGCAGCGCGCCTTATCGCAACTTTCCACCGCGATTGAGGCTGACGCATTGGATCGCTTGGTCGATGAGTTGAAGCGGTCCCCCGTACCGCTGATATCGGCGAACCTGTGCGAGGCTATTTCCGCCATGCATGACGAGCGGGTGGACAATTCTCTTGATGTTGGGTTTGACTGGTCAGTGCTGCGACGCGTTGCGAGTAGTCTGGCTTCCCGTACGGTGCGTATTCAACGCGATTACTTTTCGCGCATTGAAGAGGTACGGCGAGAACTGCGAGCTGTCGAGCTTTACCATGAGGAGACCTTCATTGGTACCGTCGAACGCCTTGACGGCGAGATGGGCGCAGACGGGCGGCGATCCGGTGCAGTGGTACTTTCCCTATTGCTCGCGGAAGAGGGGGAGACTGTTCGAGCAAGGACCGTGCTCTCGGCTGATGATTACGCAGAGGCGGATCGTGCTCACATGACAAACGGAGCTTATGTCCGCGTGACAGGGAGGCTCAGGCAGGGGCGTCAGCCACGCCAGCTCGCTGATCCGAGCCGTTTTGAAGTGCTACTCAGAGCACCTTAAGTGAGCGATCGGCTAAGTTGAGCCACGGCCCGGGCAACACCCGCCATTCCGGTTATTGCGCGCCGGTTGTGGTCTTGCCATATCAACCCCATCTAGTCTTTATCCATTCCCAAATATTCGTGGGAGCGCGACCGAAATATGCAGAAATCGCAAAGATGACGGCATTCCCCGAGGTTCCGTCGGTGATCAGCAAAGCGTTCGACAATTCCTGAGTAGTTCCCGAATATCTGACAATCCATTCGCCCTGAGGTAAGCGATACGAATCGTTAGGAAGCAACTTGGCGATCTCAGCCTCAACATCGATGACGTTTGGATCGGTCGGGATGATGACAAAAAGCGTCATGCTATGGCCCCCATGTCAATGTGCCTGTTCATTTCTCCACGCGAGGACAGTTCCTTCCCACGTATCGTAATAAGAACTGCGGGGGCTTTCTACTGAGCACGAACGCCGCCGGCGCTAGGAATGTGGCTCATCTCGTTTGCGCATTGGATTCGATTGTCTGCATCTCGTATCCGCGAAGTTGGCGATCGCGCCGCGCAAACGCGATTGCCAAACGATGGGGTGCCCGACATGTTTGGATAGGCGCCGTGATGCGATTCCCTCGCCTTCTGTTCGGAGGGGCGTGCTACCGGAGTCTGGGCCCGCTGTCGCTGTAAGCGCCGGACACCCCTATAGTTCGTGCGGCCGTGCAGGTGCCGGCGTAGCCCGTGCGGGATAAGGAAGTTTCTGGTTATTCCGCGCACCGTGCGGACGTAGATCCAACGTCCGAGACGTCGCAGCAATCAGGTGACGCAACGATGCGTCAGCCGTGCCCGGACGTGTCCAGCTTGAACACGCTGACCACCTGCGCGAGCCGCTCGGCCTGAGCGCGCAGTTCGGAGGCGGCTCGCTCCGCTTCGCCGACAATCGTCGCATTCTGCTGCGTCGCCTCGCCGATCTGCGTGACGGCGAGATTCACTTGCTCGATACCGCCGGACTGCTCGCGCGAAGCCGCACTGATCTCGACCATGATCGCCCGCACCTGATCGACGCGTTCGACAATGCCGTGCATCGCCGTACTCGCTTCTTCGGCGATCCGGAAGCCGGACTCGACCCGCGCGGTCGATTCCCCGATCAGCGCTTCGATCTCCTTCGCCGCGGCCGCACTGCGCTTTGACAGCGCACGCACTTCTGACGCGACCACGGCAAAGCCCTTGCCGTGGTCGCCAGCGCGCGCCGCTTCGACGGCCGCATTCAGCGCGAGGATGTTGGTCTGGAACGCAATGCCTTCGATAACCGTCGTGACGTCCGCGATCTTCTGCGACGAGCGGCTGATGTCACCCATCGTGGACACGACGCGTTCTACTGCGCGACTGCCTTCAAGTGCTGCTTCCGAAGTGCTCGATACCAGTGTGTTCGCCTGTGCGGCATGGTCGGCGTTCTGTTGCACGGTCGACGTGATCTGCTCCATGCTCGCGGCCGTTTCCTCGAGACTGCTCGCTTGGGTCGCGACACGGGCGGCGATGTCGCCGCTGCCCGCGGCGATCTTCGTGGTGCCCTTCGTCATGTCCGCCGACGCCCCTCGCACTTGCGTGACGATGCGCGCGAGACCCTCTCCGATGCCGTCGATCGCATTCATCAGCCGGCCGATTTCATCGGCGCGGCCACCGCCTATACGCACGCTAAGGTCCCCCGATGCGAAGCGTTCCGATGCCTTTACCGCATCGTTGAGGGGACGGCTCACGAGCCGACGCACGGCGAGGAGGAAAACCGCCGCGAATGCAGCAACCAATACGAAACCAATCAGGAGAAAACGGTTGCGCGTCGTAATGACTTCCGCCATCACCTCGTCGCGCGGCACGACGCCGCCAATCAGCCAATGCCATTCGGGCACCGTGACGAAAGACACATACTTCTCCCGCGCAGTGCTTTCGCCGAGTGTCGCGTCCTTCGATGTGTACGCGAGCTGCCCGTCCTTCGCCTCGAGCATCGCTTTATACGGTGCGTTCGCCTCGTCGGCGTGGCGGCCACCCGCGGCCGGGTGCACGACGAGCTTGCCGCGATCCGGCCCGTTCGACGCGTCGAGCACGAAGTAATAGCCGCTGTCGCCGATCTTCAACTGGCGGATGCTGTCTTCAATGGACTGGATCTGCGGGTCCAGGTCGACGCCGACAAACAGCGCGCCGATCACCCTGCCGCTGGCGTCGCTCACCGGCTTGTATTGAGTGATGAACTGTTTGCCAAAGAGCGCGGCAATGCCTGTATACGTTTTGCCGGCGAGAATCGGCGCATACGCCGGGCCGTGGCGGTCGAGCTGCGTGCCGATCGCGCGCGAGCCGTCCTGCTTTTTCAGGGACGTGGTGACGCGCACGAAGTCGTCACCACTGCGCGCGAATACGGTCGCGATCGCACCACTGCGTTCGAGAAACTGGTCGGGGATCGAGAAATCGAGATTGAGCGGCTTGTCGCCGGCTTTGATGGTCGGCGTTGCGACGCCATTGATGTCGACTTTCTGGGCTTCGTCAAGCGAATAGTCGGCCGGCAGAAAGCTGGCGAACAGCGACATCGAGTGGCCGACTTCAGTCGACAGACCCTTGTCGAAAAGTTCGATCATCGCGGCGAGCGAACGATCTTTTTCGGCAATGCGTAGCAGCACCTGTCCGCTGACGAGGGTGCTTGCCGAGCGGGTCAGGGACCACGTGAACGCGGCGAAGATCACCGCGACGAGTGCGCACGCGAGTATCGCGAGCCTGGCGCCGACACTGGAGCGGCGAAGCAAAAGAATACCCATGGATTGTTGTCGTAGTGGGATCGGACGTGCTTGCTGCGCGGTGCGCGTGACGACATTAAGTCAAACCTGATTACGGCAGGTTACGCGAACTTCTTTAGTTTCGATGGGTTCTAATTTTTCTGGCCGTTGTAGGTTGCGAGATTGACCAAGGCGCGGTCTTGCATTTCCTTTTCTTAAAGGCACCCTACCATCATATTTGCTTCCTTCCGGGGAGCTACCGATTGGGTGAGATTTCAAATTGCACCCTTTGTAGGTCTCTCCGAACGCCGATTCGTCGGAACGGGGCACACAGACTCTGGACGAAAAAAAGCCCGCACGGGCCAGCGGGCCTAACACTGCTTGCTTCTGCCGTGTGGAAGAGGCAAAACCAATCTAACCGCAATGCCCCTTAATGGCACGTGGGGTTGTGCCCCATAAATGCGCGCCTGCCAACGGCGCATTGGCCCGCCCACCGTTTAAAAGGCGGCAACGTTGCCGGGTTATCGACAAACGCCAGTCGCGTGGCTCAGAGTGGAATGACGGGTCGCCAAGGTCATTCCCCCTCAAAGTGGAAAACTACCGGATTCCCGGCAGTTAAGGCAAAAGGGGTGTCCAAAGTGATGCCCCCTCTGAGGTCGAGATTCTGTCGCCCGCCGCGGTGAAGGCCTGACCATGACCAGGAAGGAACACCGCTTCCATTTCGTCGACAGGTGCCGGTGTTTCTGCCCACCGCCGGCTGGGGCGAGCTTTCAGAGCCGCTTGTCGTACTCGGTGAATGGGTGCGCCAGCAGGTGCAATAGGTCCAGCCGTACCTTTACCTCTTCGCCATCGTCTATCGGCTCCAGCTCGGCGCGGCACGCCTTGAGCACGGCCCACACGTCGAGCTCGAATCCGTGGCCAGCGGGTATCGCATCTTCGGTCAGACCATGCGCGGCCACATATGAGGAGATGCGCAACTGATAGCCTCCCCAATGACCATCATCACGCACATCCGATCGGACGGCCTGCCAGCCGAGGCACTGCGCCGCCAGTCGTGCGCGCTCGTCCTGCGCCGCTTCGGACCAGTCGAAAGTCTGCGTCCAATCCAGTTCGGCCAGGCGTCGCATCACCTCTACACATGTTAAGCAAACCGGTTCAGCGTTGAGTCGTCCGGCTTGCTTAACACTTTCTTGACCTTGCTTAACACTTGGGCGGCCACGCTTAACACTTTTCGCAGCCTCGTTGTCTTCCGGCAATCCGGCGCGCCGGTATTTTTTTAGGCGTGCGTCTGACGCTTCAACATTGACCTTGGAGCCTTCCAGCACAAGGCGCCCAGCGCTTTTCCACTGTGCGACAGCAGCGCGCGTAATACCCAGTCGGCGGGCATATTCGGCCTGAGAAACCAGTGTCATTTGTTAAGCTCCAAAAAGTGTTAAGCAAATCTAAAAGTTCATGGCTGGCCGAATATTGCGAGTATTGTGCTCCGCATGGCGCCACTCTCCGAGGAGGACCCTCCCCACACATAACATGGGTACAGGTCACTACCGAAGCCGATCACCGTCTGGATCGAGCAGCTACTTGAGTTCCTAGGCGTGAATGGTCACAGCCAAATCTATATCAAGGACGTGCACCATAGGCTGAGCGTCGAATCTCTTGGCTGGATTGGCACTGACGTAACATTGCGATGCGACGACCAGAGTGATGACGCGATTGTGCGATTTCACCGTCTTGATGAATTGCTGCGGTTTCGTTCCAAGGGGCGAGGGTGGAATGCCGATGGATGGTTAAATTGGCCCGCCGTCTTTGTGGCAGGCATTGGCGTAGCCCGCGTAGGTAGATGTTGCTCTCAAGGCGGCGCTTTACGTCTACTGCGTGGCTGGCTGCCCACGTGTGCGCCTGCTTGGCGTACCACCCACGGGCGATGACTTCGAATGTGTTTTCGGCCGCGACCTTCTTCTTGATAGCAGTGTCCTTGCGGACCTTCGAAGGATCGTCGCCGGCCTGAATTTGGGCGCGTACTTCCTCGGCCTTCTTGCGGGCTTGGCCGAGCGTGACCTTGGGATAGACACCAACCGACAACGCCTTTTCCTTGTCTCCCTGCCAATAGCGCATGCGCTAGTACTTGCGACCATCGGCGTACACCCAGAGATACAGACCGTCACCATCGGGGAGCTTACGCACGGCGTTATCGCCACTCGTGGCGTTCTTGCATTCGGCAGCGGAGAGTAGGTCCTTGGCCATCGTGGTAACAATCGTGGTAAACGAGTTACCACGATTGTTACCACGGAATCAACTGGAGTGCATCGGTGTCTATCGGAGTGTTGTTTCCCCGGAAAGCCCCGCCGTTACTGGGGTTTGGGGCTGTCAGAGCCTTGTCTGACGGGGTGCTTCTGGCGGAGGCGGTGAGATTCGAACTCACGGAAGGGTTACCCCTTCGCTGGTTTTCAAGACCAGTGCCTTAAACCGCTCGGCCACACCTCCTGCGTCGGCACTGGGGCACTTTGCGTCGGGGAGACGCGCCTCAATGCTGGCAAGGGGCGTATTGTAACCGACCAAATGGCCGCTTTGGAACAGGCAAGGCTCGAGTCAGCGTCAGAGCGGCACTTCACGCTCGCGCCAAGCTTCCAAAAGCGCTTCCGCGCCACGCCCTCACCGCACGCCCAACGATCCCCCTACCGCCAGCGATAGGCGGGTCCGAGGTGGCGCAGAGCAGCGCAGCGCGCTTCCCCGCATCGTCTCCGCTACGCCTTCAAAAACAAGCCCTGCAGGTCATTCAAAAATCTCTGCCCCAGCGGTGTCGGCGCGATATGTTGATGATCCCGCGTAATCAACCCTCGTCTTTCCGCCTCCAACAGCGGCTTTTCGATCGCGTTCATCGTCAGCCCAGTCCGCTCAAGAAAACTGTGAACCGGAAACCCCTCATTGAGCCGCAGCGCATTCAGCATGAACTCGAACGGCAGATCCGCCGTGCCGATCTCATGTTCTTCATGCACAGGCTTCTGCTTCAGCGCCTGCTCGATATACGTCGTCGGATGCTTGAATCGCACCTGCCGGATAATTCGCTCCGGAAACGACAGCTTTCCATGCGCGCCTGCGCCGATTCCGAGATAGTCCCCGAAGCGCCAGTAGTTCAGATTGTGCTTACTCCGATGATGCGGCTTCGCATACGCGGAGACTTCATAGCGCTCGAACCCCGCCGCAGTTGCGCGATCATGAATCCAGTCCTGCATGTCGGCAGACGTATCATCGTCGGGCAGCGGCGGCGGATATTTCGCGAAGTAAGTATTGGGTTCGAGCGTCAGGTGATACAGGGACAAATGCGACGAACCGAACGACAGGGCGGTTTCCACGTCGACCTTGCACTCGTCGAGCGATTGCCCCGGCAGCGCGAACATCAGGTCGAGGTTGAAATTGTCGAAGACTTTCGACGCAACCTCGATCGCATGTCTCGCCTGGCCCGAATCATGGATGCGCCCCAACGACTTCAGGTGCCGGTCGTTAAAGCTCTGCACGCCGATCGACAAACGATTCACACCACTCTGACGGAACTGCCTGAATTTGTCGGCTTCGAAGGTGCCAGGGTTGGCCTCGAGCGTGATTTCAGCGTCGGCATCGACAGGCAGCAACGCGCGGATGTCCGAAAGCAAGCGATCAAGCCCTTTCGCCGACAACAGACTCGGCGTACCGCCACCGATGAAGATCGTATGGATCTTGCGGCTCCACACGAGTGGAAGCGCAACTTCAATATCGGCGCGCAACGCGTCGAGGTAGGCATCTTCCGGGAAATCGCCTTCGCCTTTCCACTCGTGCGAATTGAAATCGCAGTAGGGACACTTGCGCACGCACCACGGAAAGTGCACGTACAAAGACAGCGGTGGCATCGCGGGCAGCCGGATTCTTCCGGGAGCCAGAAAAGTCTGGGTGACGTTACTCATTCCCGTTCCTTCAACTGCTTCATCAAATGGCGCAACGCGATCGCCCGATGGCTCACGGAATTCTTGACCTCGGGTGACAGCTCGGCCGCCGTCTTCCCATGACCGGGCAGATAGAACAGCGGGTCGTAGCCGAAGCCATGCTCCCCACGCGGCGCCTCGACGATCTTGCCGAACCAGCGGCCTGCGCCGATGATCGGCTCGGGATCGTCCGCATGTTCGACGAAGGCCAGCACGCAGACATAGTGCCCGCGCCGGTCGTCCTTGTCGGCCAGTTCGGCGAGCAGGTGACGATTATTCGCCGCGTCGCTTTTTTCTCCGCCGGCACGCAGGGCATAGCGCGCGGAGTAGACCCCCGGCGCGCCCTGCAAGGCACGCACGCAAAGGCCTGAGTCGTCGGCGAGAGCCGGCAGCCCGGTCAGACGCGATGCGTGGCGCGCTTTCTCAAGCGCGTTCTCGATAAACGTCGCATGCGGCTCGTCCGCCTCTGGCACGCCGAGTTCGCCCTGCGCAATCAGATCGAAGCCGGCTTCGCCAAGCAGCGCCGCAAATTCGCGGAGCTTGCCTGCGTTGTTCGAAGCCACCACGACACGCTGTCGCGCGCAGCGAATCGTTGAGACCGGATCGGCTTTTTCCATCGTGAAACCCTGAACTTGACTTGGCTACGATTGAGAAGCGGCTTTTGCCGCCTCTCGATCCACTAACTGTACAACCGTTCGAGCGCCTTGCGCTGCATCCGGATCAGCTCATGGATGCCGTTCTGCGCGAGATCGAGTAGGCCGTCCATTTCGTCGCGCGAAAACGGCTCGCCTTCGGCCGTTCCCTGAACCTCGACCAGACCGCCCGATCCCGTCATCACGACGTTCATATCGGTGTCGCACTGCGAGTCCTCGGCGTAGTCGAGGTCAAGCAGCGCATCGCCCTCGTGCATGCCGACGGAAATAGCCGCGACAAAGTCGGTGATCGGCGATTCCTGGATCTTCCCGCTCGACAGCAGCCGCTCGACGGCGTCATGCGCAGCGACAAACGCACCGGTGATGCTGGCCGTGCGGGTGCCCCCGTCGGCCTGGATCACGTCGCAATCGATATGCAAGGTCCGCGAGCCCAGCTTTTCGAGATCGAACACGGCACGCAGGGCGCGCCCGATCAGGCGCTGGATTTCCTGCGTACGTCCGGTCTGTTTGCCGCGCGCGGCTTCACGGTCGCTGCGGGTGTGAGTCGCGCGCGGCAGCATGCCGTACTCGGCCGTCAGCCAGCCCTGGCCGCGGTCGCGCAGGAATTCGGGTACGCGTTCGCTGATGCTCGCGGTGCAGATGACCTTGGTGTCGCCAAACTCGATGAGCACCGAACCCTCGGCGTGCTTCGTGTACTGGCGGGTGATGCGCACTTCGCGCAACTGGTCGTGACGACGGCCGCTGGGGCGGGAAACGCTGGAGGACATGGTGAAATCCGCAGAAAAGTAGGGCGTGAGCCGGGCACGAACGGCGAGCCCGAATCTTAGCGCTAAAAGAGGGTCGTTCTCTATCGATCCGCCGGGCCGCCCCCTTGCCGCGAAATGCGATAATCCCCGCTTTGATTGTTTCAGGCGGCTTTGGCCGCTCTTACGCGGAACCGGACAATGATCTACAGCATGACGGGCTATGCCAGCGTAACCCGCGAACTCGCGGGCGACAACGCAGGCAGCGACGCGGGCGACGCGGTGGCGAGCGTCTCGGTCGAACTGCGCACAGTGAACTCTCGTTTTCTCGACCTGAACTTCCGGATGCCGGAAGAGGTGCGAGTCTGCGAGCCTACGTTGCGCGAGATGCTGATGAACAGGCTGTCGCGTGGGAAGGTCGATATCCGCGTGAACATCCAGCGCGGCGATACCTCGCTTGGCGGCACGCTCCTGCCGGTCGCGCTCGAGCAGTTGCGCACGCTCGAAGAACAGATCGTCGCGGCATTCCCGGGCGCGGGGCGGCTGCGTGTTGGCGAGATTCTCCGCTGGCCGGGCGTGCTCTCGGAAAGCGCGGTGTCCGCGGACGTGTTGCGCGATGTGGTGCTGGCCTGCGGCAAGGATGCGGTGCGCGAACTCATTGACGTGCGCGCGCGTGAGGGGGCCCAGCTCGCGACGATGCTGCTGGGCAATGTGACCGAAATGGAAGCCATCGTGGCCCGGATCACCCCACTGGTGCCCGAACTCGTTGCAAAGCAGCAGGCCAAGATCGTCGAGCGTCTCAACGAGGCACTGGGTCTTAGCATGCCGGACTCGGGTTCGACGGTCGTCACGCGCGAGGAAGCCGCGGAACGGATTCGTCAAGAAGTCACGATGTACGGCATTCGCATCGATATCGCCGAAGAGCTCTCACGGCTCACCGCGCATTTGAAGGAAACGCGTCATGTGATCGAGAAGGGCGGCAAGGTCGGCAAACGCCTCGATTTCATGATGCAGGAACTGAACCGCGAAGCGAATACGCTCGGCTCGAAGGCGGCCGCCAAGGAACTGGCGGATGCGTCGATGACGTTGAAACTGCTCATCGAGCAGATGCGCGAGCAAGTCCAGAACCTGGAGTAAACAAGAATGAACGACAAGACTCCGCGCGACGCACGCGCCGTCCAGGCCGAACAGCGGATCGTCGAGCCGGCGCCGGCCCAGGCGAAGCCGCTCGAATACACCGGCGACTACCCCGGCAACCTCTTCATGGTCGTCGCCCCCTCGGGCGCGGGCAAGTCGACGCTCGTCAATGCCCTGCTCGAGCAGGACGAGGCGATCCGGTTGTCGATCTCGTATACCACGCGGCCGCCGCGGCCGAACGAAAAGCACGGCCGTGAGTATCTGTTCTGCACGAAAGACGAGTTCGCCGAGAGGCGCCGCGCTGGCGAGTTTCTCGAAAGCGCCGAAGTGCATGGGAATTTCTATGCGACATCGCGCATCTGGATCGAGGAGCAGATGCGCAACGGCCGCGACGTGCTGCTCGAGATCGACTGGCAGGGTGCGTTGCAGGTTCGCAAACAGTTTCACAATGCGGTCGGCATTTTCATATTGCCTCCGTCGCTCGACGTGCTCGAAGAACGTCTGCGCAAGCGCGGCCAGGACGAACCGAACGTGATCGTGCGGCGTCTGCTCGCGGCGGGAAGCGAGATCGCCCATGCGCCGGATTTCGAGTATGTGGTGATCAACGAGGCGTTCCCTCGGGCGTTGTCCGAACTACAGTGTGTGGTCGCCGCGACGCGCCTGCGCTGCGCTTCCCAGTACGCGCGGCACACCGAACTGTTCATGCAACTGGGCATTCACCTGCCGCAGTCGTGAGGCGCGGCGCGGCGATGCACGGAACACGCTTGCGAAGCCTCGCGGTGTGTCACTGCTGCGCGCGGCGCTTCATGTAGAATACAAAGCACATAAAGAAGGAACACACCATGGCTCGCATTACCGTCGAAGACTGCCTCAAGCAGATTCCGAATCGTTTCGAACTCGCTCTGGTTGCGACGTACCGTGCGCGACAACTTGCGCAGGGACACACGCCGAAGATCGAAAGCCGTGACAAGCCGACGGTCGCCGCCCTGCGCGAAATCGCCGCGGGCAAGACCGGCGTCGAAATGTTGAAGAAGGTGCCGGTCTGACCGGCAGGGGCACCAGGCAAATTCAGGAAGCGTGCGGGGTCGCATTCCCCGCCCGCGTTGTAGATTGACCGGGCGATTCCCCGACTTACTTTTTGATGGAGGCGAGCATGAGTTCCGATTCCTCATCCGCCTCTTTGTCCGTCGAATCGCCGACGCCATCGAAGGCCGCGTCCGCGCGCAAGTATATCGATGCCGTTCTCGAGCAGTCGTTCCGACATCTGTTCGGACCGACGGCCACCCCCGAGCAGCCGCGCAAGCACGAAGTCGTTTCAATCGCGAAACTGACGGGCACGCTCTCGACCTATCTGAAAAAGAATGAGCTGAAGGAAGTCAAGGCGGCTTTCCACTTCAGCGACGAGGCGCATCTCGGACAGTACCGGCAAAGCGGCGAACCCTATATCACTCATCCGGTCGCGGTCGCGGAAATCTGCGCCGACTGGAAGCTCGACGCGCAGTCGATCATGGCGGCACTCCTCCATGATGTGATGGAAGATCAGGGCGTCACCAAGACCGAGCTTGCCGAACGGTTTGGTCCGAAGGTCGCCGAGCTGGTCGATGGCCTGTCGAAGCTCGACAAGATGGAATTCCGCAATCGCGAGGAAGCGCAGGCGGAAAACTTCCGCAAGATGCTGCTCGCGATGGCGCGCGACGTGCGCGTGATTCTCGTGAAGCTTGCCGACCGTCTGCACAATATGCGCACGCTCGGCGCCGTGCCGACTGAAAAGCGGCGCAGGGTTGCGCGCGAGACGCTTGATATTTACGCGCCCATCGCGCATAGGCTCGGACTCAACAATACGTTTCGCGAGCTGCAGGACCTGAGTTTCGCGAACTTCAACCCGCGCCGGTACGCGACGCTCGAAAAGGCTGTGAAGGCCGCGCGCGGCAACCGGCGTGAGGTCGTCGGCAAGATTCTCGAAGCGGTGCAGCGTTCGCTCGCCGATGCGAAGATCGTCGCGGATGTGAACGGCCGCGAGAAGACGATCTTCAGCATCTATCAGAAGATGCGCGACAAGCAGTTGTCGTTTTCGCAGGTGCTCGACGTCTATGGTTTCCGGGTGGTCGTCGAACAGCCTCTTGAATGCTATATGTGTGTCGGCGCGCTGCATGCGCTCTATAAGCCGGTACCGGGAAAATTTAAGGACTACATCGCGATTCCGAAGGTGAACGGCTACCAGTCGCTCCACACGACGCTGGTGGGCCCGTTCGGAACGCCGATCGAATTCCAGATCCGCACACGCAAGATGCACGAGATCGCCGAGTCGGGCGTCGCGGCGCATTGGCTGTACAAGAACGGCAGTGCGGACCTCAACGATGTCCAGAAGCGTGCGCATCAGTGGTTGAGCTCACTGCTCGACATCCAGTCCGAAGCCGGCGATTCAACCGAATTCCTCGAACAGGTCAAGATCGATCTGTTCCCGGATGCGGTTTATGTCTTCACGCCGAAGTCCCGGATCATGCCGTTGCCGCGCGGCGCGACCGCGCTCGACTTCGCTTATGGCGTCCATAGCGATCTGGGCAATCAGTGCGTCGCCGTCAAGATCAACAACGAGTTGCTGCCCTTGCGCACCGAGCTCAAGAGCGGCGACATCGTCGAGGTGATCACGGCACCGTATTCGAAGCCGAATCCCGCGTGGCTCGGCTTTGTGCGAACGGGCAAGGCGCGCGCCGCGATTCGCCATTATCTGAAGACGATGCGTTTCAACGAGTCGGTGCAGCTCGGCGAGCGGCTCGTCGATCAGGCTTTGAAGGGATATCGGCTGTCGTTGGCCGATGTGACGCCCGAGGTCTGGGAAAAGCTGTCGTTGTGGACGGGCAATCGGAATCGCCAGGAGCTGTTTGCCGATATCGGGCTCGGACGCGATGTCGCCGCCGTGATGGCCAAGCGTCTCGAAGTGCTGATGAGCGGTCGCGAAGGCGATCCAGAAGCGCTGGCCGGTGCGGACAGCCCCTCGCATCATCCGGGCGGCGCGGGCGGTGCGGCGGTGGTGATCACGGGCACCGAGGGGATGTCGGTCCAGTTGTCGCCATGCTGCCGTCCGATTCCGGGTGACGCGATCATGGGCTATATCGGGATTGGACTCGGGATGGCGATCCATACTGCCGATTGTCGCGTCGCACAGCGCATTCATCGCCGCGACCCGGAGCGCTGGATCGACGTCGCCTGGGCACCCCAGCCCGGACGCCTGTTCGATGTCGGCGTCAAGGTGCTCGTGAAGAGTTCGAAGGGCGTGTTCGCAAGGGTGGCCGGCGACATTACGTCTGCGGACGCAAACATCGTGCACGTCGCGATGGACGAGAATATCGACCAGGAAATCACCGAACTCCGCTTCATCATCCAGGTCAGCGACCGCGTGCATCTCGCGAACGTCCTGCGGCGCACGCGGGGCAATCCGGATGTCGTGCGGATCTCCCGCGAGCGCCCCAGCGAGGAGCCCCCGGGCCGCCATGACGGTGGCATCCGGATCGATCGCGAGCGGCGCGACTTTTAGGAAGCCGTGGTGCCTTCACGCGCCTTCTCGGCACGTTTCCTTACTGCATCCCTGCTTGACTTGTCTTGCGGCTCGCCCGTGACGGGTGAGCCGAACGGCGCGCTGTACGGACGGCGAGTGGTACGGACCTAGTCGGCGCCGCCCGGCGACGGGTAGTGGACGTCGAGAATTTCGATCTGCTCGGTGCCGGCCGGCGTCTGCAATGGCACGACATCGCCTATTCTCGCTTTGACGAGCGCGCGCGCAATCGGCGAGATCCAGCTGACTCTGCCGCGATCCAGATCGACCTCGTCGATGCCGACGATCTCAAGACGATGCTCGGTGCCGTCCTTTGTCGCATAGTCGACTGTCGCGCCGAAGAACACCTGATCCCGGTTCTCCTGCTTGCTCGCGTCGACGACTTCGGCGATATCGAGCCGCTTGGTCAGGAAGCGCAGGCGACGGTCGATCTCACGCAGCTTTCGCTTGCCATAGATGTAGTCGCCGTTCTCGGAGCGATCGCCGTTCGATGCAGCCCACGAGACAAGACGAACGACTTCAGGGCGCTCGACGTCGATCAGATGCAGCAGCTCATCCTTGAGGCGTTGATAGCCTTCCGGCGTGATGTAGTTTTTCGCGCCGGGCGGGATCGGGGGAGCGGCGCCCTCGAGATCGTCGTCGTCCGTCTCGGACGATTCTTTGATAAATGCTTTGTTCATGGTGTCAGGCCGATACGACGTCCAGGCAAAGAGCCCAATCCTTAAGCATAGAGCGTTGCGTGTAAAAAAGGGGCTTTGCAAAGTCGGAAGTCGTCGCTATAATCTTGCTTCTGATGTGCGGCTGTAGCTCAGTTGGATAGAGTACTTGGCTACGAACCAAGGGGTCGTGGGTTCGAATCCTGCCAGCCGCACCACTTATGCAGTAACAAAATGGCCTTCCGAATGGAAGGCCATTTTCTATTCTGGCCTCAATTTCTCTCGAGCGTTTGCGCGCAATAGCGTTGGATTTGCAGGCCCACGCTTCCTTTCCACAACGCGCCAAGTATTCGCCTGGAACGTCGGTTCGTCAGGATGATGTCCGGAAAAAAAAAGGCACGGGCGCTTGCGGCGTCCGTGCCGATCGGCACATCTTCGGATTCAAACGGCTGGCTACCACGCCGGTCAGGCCGCGCACTGTCCCGATTGCATGGATGCCACTTCTTGTTCGCCAAGAAGTTTTGCGGCTTCACTCAGGCGGCCATCCTTTTTCCACTGCAGGAACTTTGAATAGCAGGTCTGCTGCGGCGGGTAGTTCGCGGGCAGATACAACCAGCGTTCGCCTGAACTTTGAATCCAGCGAATCGCATCGAACACGGCTCGCGGATTGGCCGCTGGACGGCCAATCGTCTTGCGCGGTAGTGGATCGTGGAACAGGTGTTTGACCGTGTCCCATTCATAGTCGGTGAGATCGCTCATGTCCCGGCTCCCTGTCGACAATTAACCCCCCTCACGGCGGCTTTCAAGAATCGTAAGGATCAATCGTCCCAATTGCGTCTTATTGATCGCATCAAATGAGTCGACATGTGTTGAAAAAAGCACCAGCGTTTTGGGCTGGTGCTTTTGCCACCTGGATGTGCTTAGAAGCGGTGACGCATGCCGGTGGTCACGACAACCTGCGAATCGCTGTCGGAATAGCCGCTCCCGCCTGCGATAAAGGCACGGTCAGCATCGCCGCCGGCTGTCTGGTATGCCGCGGCCAGATAGACGTCGGTGCGCTTGGACAGCGAGTAGTCGGACATGATCGTGAATTGATTCCAGTTGCCCTTCTGATCGCCGGTGGTGGTACGGTACTTCGCGTCGGTGAAGGTGTAGGCGGCGCTCAACAACCACGCCGGCGTAACGGAGTATTTGCCATTGAGCTCGTAGTTGTTGATCTTCATGTCCGACGAGCCGACCGTGCTCAGCCCCGAGCCGGCGCCGAAGTTCTGCACCGAGTCGAGCGTGGTCTGCGTGTAGACGAAGCCGAGGGTGGCCGGGCCGAACGCATAGCTGCCGCCGACACCGAAGGTTTGCTGCTTGTCAGCCTGGAACGCATAGTCGTTCGAAACTGCACCGCCCGAGTTCCCGGCGCCGTTCGGTTCGTTCAGCGCAAGGTAGGACGCGGCGAGCCGCAGGGGACCGTTTTCGTACTTGGCGCCGATGCTGTACGCGCGATTGTTGGATGACATCCCGTTCTCGTCATTGGATGCGCCATACAGTGCGCCGAACGAGAAGCCACCCCAGTTCGGGCTCGCGTACTTGAACGAATTGTTGATCCGGAAGCTGGCGTTCAGGTTGTCGTTGTTGAACGGATGGCTGAACATCCGGCCACCACCCTTCTCGTCGATGTTTGCAAGGCTCAGCGGGGACAGGTAGTCGACGACCGAGTCATACTGCCGGCCTATCGTCACGGCACCCCAGGTGGGAGAAGAGAGCCCGACCCATGACTGACGATTGAAAAGGCGGTCATTGTCGGCGGTTCCGTCGAATACGTCGAAACCGCTTTCCAGGGTGAAGATCGCCTTCAATCCGCCGCCTAGATCTTCGGCACCCGCCAGGCCAAAGCGACTGCCCGACGTCTGGTTGCCGGTGGCGCGGAAATTGGCGCCTGATTGCTTCTGGTCGTTGCTGGTGTAGGTGACGCCGGCATCGAGCAAGCCATACAGCGTGACGTTGCTCTGGGCATGGGCCATCGACGCGAAGAGGCCGGTGATCCCAGCCAGCAGAAGAGTCTTTTTCATTAGTGCTACTCCAATACGGGGTCTAGTCTCGGTTGCCGGAAGGTTCACGCTCTGAAAAAGCGAAACCGTTCTGACATGCCGTCGCAAGAGCGACAGTGCAAAAAGCCCTGTGCTTTCTTGACGGAGCCGAGCTTAGTGAGGTGATGGAGTTGTCACCACTGAAGAAAGTGAAATTAGTATTTTGAATTAGCTGAAATATAAAGCAGGTTTGGCCTCACGCCCTTCACAGAAGGGTCTTAAACTTTTTATGGAAATCTGATGATTAGTCTCATATTTGAATGTTGCGGATTTGTCACAGTGACTGACGCTCTAAGTCATTTATATAAGCTAAAAACAGTTTTCTACTAACTAGTGTGGTGCGGTTGCGGGAAGTTATTAAACTAATAAGCAAGGATATAATGAGGGTGGTCTCCAGTATCTTGAAAATTTGGCAAGGTGCTAGGCCTCCCGCGAATTCGAAGGCCGAAGATGTCAAGACGAAAAAAATGCCGCCGATTGCATTTTTGCAACAGTGCGGCACCTAGAGTCGAACTTCTAACGAAAAAATGGAGTTGTATAAGTAAGAGGAATGATCAGGTCTCGAACAACCCCACGGGTCGCGGTGTCGACCAGTCTTCGAGAACATAGTGCCGCGCGTCCATCGGGGAAGAAAGCAGATTGGCCCAATGATCGCCGTGCCAGCTGGTCTCGCCGGGTAGGGCGGCCAGCAGCGGTTCATTCGGATTATGAGGGGCCCCGACGTTCCGGTCCTCGCCCGCAGTGTGATGCAGCAGGAGCGAGGCGCTCATGCGCTTTAAAAGATCGAGCAACATGAAAAACCTCCTTGAAAACGATACAAGCTATTCCTTATCCTATTTAGCCTGATGAGCGCTACAAGACACGTTAACACCTAGAGATAGAGAGGTAACTTTTTCGGAATCAGGAGAGCGTATTAAAAACGGCCGTGTAATATTGACTAAGTTGTCGCGCTAACGTTTGCGACGCTCGCCTGGTATGGGCGCGCGGGTATCTCCCTGTCTGAAAAACACTTGACTCAAATTTCCCGATTATCTATAAAGTTGCTGTGGGCACGCGGAGGTAATACGTGAGCGCTCGCTCGGTCAGTGATCATCTGCTGATCTTGTGTACATCAACTATCGGGATTGAATATGGAAACGGGTGTCGTGAAGTGGTTTAATGATGCAAAGGGATTTGGTTTCATTGCGGCCGATGGCGGTGGTGAAGATCTCTTCGCGCATTTTTCGGAGATTCGGTCGGAAGGTTTCAAGTCGCTGAAGGAAAATCAGCGCGTGACGTTCGAGGTCAAGACCGGACCTAAAGGCAAGCAAGCCGCGAATATCCGACCGGTATAAGCGCATCCGGTTCTTTCAAATGGTGGAGCCCCCGTCGTTCCTTGAGCGGTGGGGGCTTGGTGTTTTGCGAGCCCTCCTAGGGGCGTATCCAGCCTGGGTATGCCGAAAGTTTTCAGCACCATCGCCATAGCCGGACAGATCGTATGTCTGGAGTCGTCACTGTCGGGGCGTCGGTTGGCCGCCAGCGGTGAGACGGTTGTGCGAGCCTATCCCTGGACGGACATCCCGCCGCCGGCACATACATGACTCAAGGCTTGCGTCAGCGCACCCGACTGCGATGAGTCAAACGACGAAAGCTGCTTCCAGTTCGCGAGGCTCTGTGACAGCTCGCTCTGACAATTTGGCTGGGCGCGAATGGCTTGGATGCGGGCGAGCGCCTGGATCAACGCCGCATCGAGCTGGTCGAGCTTCGGGCGGATGGCCGCGAGGTCGGTACCCGGCTCTTTCGGGCCGCCTGTCTTGCGCCACTGCTCGAACAGCGCGTTCTGGACGATTTTACTTGCCTCGATCTGGTCGCCGAAGAAGGTGCGCGCGAACGAAGGATCGACACCCTGTGTTTTTGCCTTGTTGGCCACGTCTGCGAGCAGACGCTGTTCACGCGACGTATCGGTGATCGATTTGCCGGTTTGCCATTTGAATTGCGCAACGGGGGGCGCCAGCGCAAGGCGCTGGGTCACGAGGGCGACCACATTGGTGAGAGCGGTGGAGCCGTCAGCCGCTGCTGGGGCTGCGATCGCGAGTGCGCTGGTGGCAAGGCCGGCCACAACGAGGTGGCGGAAGATGCTGGAACTGCGGGATAGCAAGGGAAGCATGGCGGAAGGAGCGTGGGCGACGCCACGTCGAGACGGGCGCCAGAGACCGAGGGTTCGCTGGGAGCCGTCGATTCCCTGCACAGGGACCCTAAGAGTCTAGCCCGCAAGGCCCATTCGCTCAATTCGTCTTTCGGCCCTGACGCTCTTCGAAAAACGCGCGGACATGTTCCGGCAAATCGGCCAGAAACTCAACATTGGATGGCTCCGGATCCGGAAACGCGACCTTTTCGGGCGCCGGGATCTTGTTGGGCTTCGCATCCATGATCTTCTCCCCATTCGTGGATTTGATTATCCGCTTGCGTGCAGGCTTGTCATCTCCACCGGAATGTCCTTACCGCATGAGTGTTGCGCCGCAGGCACAGTGGAGTGAGTCCATGGATTCGTTAACGACGACTTTTGTGTTTTGTTGACAAAATTTTGCAAAAGTTTTCTGACGCGGTTGACAGTCGCACGAATGCACGGTGAGGCATCGACCGGATGCCGGCAAAGATCGGAGGGCAGTGCAGCGGTCGGCGCACGGTGACACACAAACGTCATAGTTCTCCGTGATGGCTTTCCCGTTGCCCTATGATTGAACGAGTACCGAAGTAAAGCTGTATGAGGTATTGCGGCAAGGGCCGCGTGGTTGGAGATAGTCATGAAGAGGCAGATTGCAGTGATCCTGCTGACCCCGCTTACACTAGCGGCCGCATCGACTGGGGTGTGGGGGGAAGATTTGTTTTATCGGACGGAGCAGATAGCACAACAGAAGGCGCTTCAACTACGGATCGATGACATGCAGCAGGGACGGGAGCGGCAGCAGCAGCTGTTGCAACGACTTGATGATCTGACGGCGCGCGTTGATGCTCTGGAACGGCAGCTACAGCACGCCCGCTAGGCCGCGAGGATGATGACATTAGCTGGCTCGGGACCGACACCGAAGAGGCAGATCCGACCTAGCATGTCCCAGCGCTCCCCGCCGCGCTTGGTTCCATGCAAGGGGTATTCCGACTGTCGGGCTATCGCCGGCAACCAACTTGGCCAAGGAGTTAGGTCACAAAACCTTGGACGAGTTGGCCAACTTGAACCAGCCTCAATCTTAGTATTTTCATGTTGTCCAACTTGTCCAAGATATTTGACGTAGAGAACTTGGCCAAGTTGAGAGTTGACCGCGATCTACGGGAACACAGGACTACGCACGGGCGCGTCTTTCAATTGCGGACGTCCCCGCACTGGCGCGACTTAGCCGACGCGCGTTGTCGCGCGTGAGCTGCCAGGGGGTAACTCAGGCGATGACCTTCTGCTCTCCGGCAGCCTGCTCGCGCATGCTACGGGCTTCGTCGCGCAGGAACTGCTGGTAATCGTCCAGATCGCCGTCGAAGGGCTCGACGCCACCCTTGGTGACGAGCCAGAACTCGTCACATACCGCGCGCAGCAGGGACCGGTCGTGACTGACCAGCATCACTGTGCCTTCGAATTCGTTGAGTGCCATGCCTAGCGCTTCGCGTGTGGCCAGGTCGAGGTGGTTGGTAGGCTCGTCGAGCAGCAGCAGGTTGGGGCGCTGCCACACGATCATGCACAACACGAGCCGCGCCTTTTCGCCGCCGCTCATCGTGCTGACCGCCTGATGGACCATGTCGCCACTGAAGTTGAAGGTGCCGAGGAAGGTGCGAAGCGATTGTTCGGTGCCACTCTGGCCGGGGGCACGCATGTGCGCCGGCGTGTCCTTGGCAAGGCGGATCATGTGTTCCATCGGCGTGTCGAGAGGACGCAGCACGTCGAGTTCCTGCTGTGCGAAGTAGCCGATGTTCAGGCCTTTGCCTTCGCTGATTTCGCCGGCAATCGGCGCCAGCTCGTGCGCCACCGTCTTCACCAGAGTGGACTTGCCTTGGCCGTTGGCACCGAGAATGCCGATGCGCTGCCCGGCCAGCACGGATCGGTTGATGCCCCGCACGATGACCGTCGGCGGCGTGCCCGGCGGTGCGCCGGTCGGCGCCGCGTAGCCGAAGCTCGCGTCCAGCATCGACAACAGCGGGTTCGGGACGTTGAGCGGCTCCTTGAACTCGAAGTTGAACTCTGCGTCGGCAAGCACGGGTGCGATCTTCTCCATGCGTTCGAGCGCCTTGACCCGGCTCTGCGCCTGCTTCGCCTTCGAGGCCTTGGCCTTGAAACGGTCGATGAATTTCTGCAGGTGGGCGATCTTGTCCACCTGCTTCGCCATCGCGGCCTGCTGCAACACCAGTTGCTCAGCGCGCATGTCTTCGAACTTGCTGTAGTTGCCGCCATAACGCACGAGCTTGGCGTTGTCGACGTGCACCGTCACCTGCGTCACCGCGTCGAGGAATTCGCGATCGTGGCTGATGACTACCAAGGTTCCTTGATAGCGCTTGAGCCACGCTTCCAGCCAGACCAGCGCGTCGAGGTCGAGGTGATTGGTCGGCTCGTCGAGCAACAGCAAGTCGGACGGGCACATGAGCGCGCGCGCCAGCTGCAGTCGCATGCGCCAGCCGCCGGAGAAACTGTTGACCGGCTGGCTAAGCTGCGCAGCACTGAAGCCAAGGCCCAGGATCAGCGCTTGGGCACGTGCGGGGGCATCATGTGCACCGGCGTCGTGCAGGGCCATGTAGGCGTGCGCCATGCGCATGCCATCGTCGCTGGCCTCAGCGGCGGCTACTTCGGCCTGCGCGGCCAGCAGTACGGTGTCACCCTCGATTACGAAGTCGGTCGCACTCTGCTCGGTCTCCGGCATCTCCTGCGCGACCTGGCCCATCTTGCATGCAGCGGGAATCGAGAACTCGCCGCCGTCTTCGTGCAGCGTGCCGTTGAGAAGGCCGAAGAAGGATGACTTGCCGGCGCCATTGCGGCCGACAAGGCCAACCTTTTCGCCGGGGGTGAAGGTGACGGACGCGCGGTCGAGTACGACATTGACGCCGCGGCGCAGCGTGACATTACGGACGGAAATCATAAGGAGCTACTTCGGAGAGGATCGGCATGATAGCCGACCGGACGTGCAAGGCTGTCTTTTTCCGGCCGCATCTTCGAACGGGCTGCCTACGGCTGATTGTCACCTATAGCGCCGGCCGCGTGCCGAGGAAGGAGAAGATGACGAGGAATAGGGGACGAGAAGAGGATCAGGACATTCGATGGCTGCCGGTGCAGCGGTGCGGACGCAGGCATTCGTGCAGATATGGCATCACAAGCCGCTTCATTCAATGAAGCCGCTGCCAATACCCCCTCCCGCTTCGAAAAGCTCGACGCGATGTTCCTCGGCTTCCTCAGCTTCGCGCTGGTGGCCCCGAGCTGGAGCCGAGATGACCGATCTGGACGGCCCTCATCGGCGATTCGCCGGCAGCCTGAGCGCCACAACCACCCCCCCATCCGTCGAGTTCCGAATCGTGCAATCGCCTCCGTGCTGTTGCACGAGCCGGTTGACGATCGCGAGGCCGAGGCCGCAGTGGCCATCCCCACCGCGCGACGAATCGAGTCGCACAAAAGGCAGGACCGCGCTGCTGATCTTGTCCGAAGCGATCCCCGCGCCGTGGTCACGAACCTCGATCACCCAGTCGGTTCCGCTACGTTGAGTCGCGATGTCGACCGGCGGCTCGCCGTGATCGAGCGCGTTGTCGACAAGGTTGCCGATCAACCGGTCGAGAAGGGTGCGCGGCAACTCGAAGCTGTCCCCCGCATTGAGCGTGAGCCGGAACAGTTCATGACCGGGCTCGATATCGAATGCCTCGATATCGCCGAATTGTGCGCGCAGTGAGTCGTCGACCTTGACGAGCGGTCCC